>CAYQDM010000025.1:0-34185 GCA_964416305.1 uncultured Acidaminobacter sp.
ATTAGTGGGGAATTTTCAACCGTTTATATTGAGTATTTTAGCACCGTTCTTTACACTAGCCCTGGGTGCTTCATCTGCACCGGCCATGTGCCGTCTTTTCTTCTTTTATTTTGAAGAAGTCTGAGTGCTTCTTCCATCCTCGGATCGTGGGGTCTCCCAGCATCAGCGAAATAGACCAGTGCCCTGAGAATATCGTAGCGCCACCTGGAAGGAAAGGACAACATACACCACCTTTTGTCTATGACCTCTCCGGTCTTGTCCGACTTGAACAATTTGTGTTTCAGCAAAAAGCTTTCCGCGTGTTTCCTTGTCTGTTCAATCTCTTCTTTTCGATAGTCATACCCAGCCTTCTGAAACTCCCAAAGCCCCTCAAGCACAGAAATTGTGGTATGCATGGAGCCGTGAACAGCACCACCCCTCTTCCAATTGCAATTAAACCCTCCATCCGGCATGATGTTGTCGAGGATAAAATCGACGACAGACTTCAATTCGGACTCGGGGATTCCAAAGAACGAAGCATAATTCAGAAACATGCCGTTCACACAGAGGTCGCCGGATGGCAAGGTATGCGATTCGTTGATGCTGCCATCTGCTGATTTGCAGGTTCGTAGAATCAGGTTTAAGGTTTCCAGAATTGGTTCTGTCGGCTCTATCTCAAGGTGTCTGAGATCCAGCAGTGTGTAGTGAGAGCTGATCCACTTGACCTGGTAGAAATCACGACCCCAGTGGCCTGACGGCTTCCGGGCGCCTTGGAAGGCCTTTCCCCAACCATCGGCAGCAATCTTTTTTCTGAGCGCGGCGAGCTCATTCTCTGGCTTATGCAGGAGATATTTGCTGGTCAGATACTGCAGGCTCACGTCGCCCGACATCAGCCAGTTGAGCAATGGGTCCATGGGTTTCACCTCACTAAAATGGCGTTTGCCTATTAGATACCCTGCGACCTTCCTTTCAAAGATTTTTGTTGGCCGATGGCAGTGGTTCGAGCCGTGATTCACATCACACATTTTCCTTGGTGTCCTCTTTCAGGAATTCAAAAAGAAAAAAGACGTCCATTCGCATCTGGAACTGGACGTCTTTTCAATATACCACTTTGGAATCTGAATCATTTATTGCCTTCCCCAATTAAAACCACCATCAAATCGTTGACGTTGGTTCCGGTTGGACCGGTCATAATCAAATCTCCACTGACCTGAAGGGCGTGGTAGGAATCGTTTTCAGCGAGAAGTTCACATGGATTCAGACCCGCACTTCGAATCCGCTCCAGGGTGTGACCATCGACTATACCGCCGGCAGCATCTGTAGGACCATCTGTCCCATCAGAGCCCACTGAGAATATCACGACGTGATCCAAGTCCTGAATGCCAAATGCAGCTGCTAATGCAGTTTCCTGATTACGGCCGCCTTTGCCTTTTCCACTGAGGTGAACGACCGTTTCACCACCCAAGATGATCGCGCATGGCGGACGCAGCTTATAAGGACTTCCCTTGCCAAGCAGGGCCTCCCGGGCTAATGACGCCAACGTTTGACCTAGCTCTGAAGCCTCACCTGTCATCTCTGTTGAAAGTATTATCGGAAGATAACCCAATGCTTCGCAGGCTGCAGCAGCGGCATCGCAAAACTTTGCGACACTTCCGGTTATGATGCTTTCGCTGAAAGGGAGTGATTTGGGCGTCTCCCTGTCTATTGCGGCTTTAACCTGATCACTATAGGTAATATTAAATTTATCGAGTACGTTAAAAGCCTCTGCCGATGTAGAAGAATCCGCAAATGCAGGCCCTGACGCGATGACCTCCAGTGGATCACCAATGACATCTGACAGAACAACCGCAAAAAGTTCCGTTTGGCCACAAGCCTCTGCAAACCTGCCGCCCTTGACTCTGGACAGATGCTTACGGACTGTATTCATCTCAGAGATGTTCGCGCCTCGTGATAAGAGCTGATCTGTAATAGCCATAATCTCTCTGAGATTCAAGCCTGGCTGAGGCAATTCGAACAACGCGGATCCCCCACCGGAGACTAAAAATAAGATTAAATCCTCTTTGGGGTCAGTAATCGAGACCATTTCAATCGCTTTTACTGCGCCCAAAACTGAATTTTCATCCGGAATTGGATGACCGGCTTCGACGATCTCGAAATTTGGCAAGGCACCCTGAGAGTGACCGTACTTAGTGACGATCAATCCTTGTCGAATCTGATCACCCAGAACTGAACATGACGCCTGAGCCATTCTCCAGGCAGCTTTCCCAATGGCTATGACCGTAACGGCTTTGCTGAAGTCTTTATCTTTCAACGCGGATTTAACTGCGGCATCCGGCAAAACGGCCTCAATAGACACTTCGATTATTTTATGTGCGTCCTGCCTTAGCGGGTTCAATTCCAACACCTGCCTATCTAAAACTCTCATCCACTTTCTTGAGCATATTGCGAATAGGCAAGTCATAAGGGCACCGCGTCTCACAAATACCGCATTCAACACAATCCGCAGCTTTGAAAGCCATGGAGCCATACCGCTCTTCTGCCCAGGCCTTGAGGCCATAACGCTTCAGATAACCCTCCATGAGGAACAAAGTCGGAATGTCAAGCCCTTGAGGGCACGGGAGACAGTATCCGCAGCGCCGGCAAAAATGCTCGCCCATTTCCTGGCGTACGATCTCCATGTTCCTCAGGTCTTCTTCAGTGTAGTTGAGATCCGCGCTGCCCATGACTGCATTCTCTGAGACTTGCTGCGGGCTGTCCATGCCAGGGATCGCCACAGAAATGTGGGGGTTATTCAAAATGTATTTAAGACTGAGAGGACCATTGGAGATGGCCCCCCCTGCCAGCGGCTTCATGGCAATAACGCCTATACCAAGTTCGTGGGCGCGCTGGAAAAGCCGCTCACCCTGATGCTCCACAAGATTGTAAGGGAATTGAATGGTCTCAAAACGTCCTTCCTCAATGATCTTTTCGAGGAGCTTGTGGTCATGACTTGTGATGCCAATGTGTCCGATCAGCCCTTCGCGTTTGGCCTCCAGCATGGCTTCGTAGCCGCCTTGTTGAATCAGGGCGTCATAGGCCTCCTGATTTCGGACAAAGTGTGACTGGTATAACTCAATATGATTCGTTCTCAAGTTGATCAGGCTGATGCCAATGTCGCGTTTCATATCCTCATAGCTCTTCGCCATGGTCTTGGAAGCGAGGACGAAACTGTCGCGGTGGCCATCTATGGCTGCACCAATCATTTCTTCGCTGGTCGTATAGCCTCTTGCAGTATCAATGAAGGTAACTTCACGCCGCAAACATTCCATCAGAATGGTTTTGACAGCTGGCGCGTCGACGCGCTGGATGGGTATGCCGCCAAAGCCTACCTCGCTGACCATCAGTCCTGTCTTGCCCAAGAGACGTTTTCTCATGGATGCAACTCCTTTGCCATGCTTTTTGTGATCCTGTGGCGGAGAAAAAACCATCGGCCACATTTTTATTCCTTTATTTTTTGTGATGCTTTGCCTTCCATGGCATCCTCAATGGCTTTGACGAAAGCCTCATCGAGGCGGCTGACGCGCAGCGGACGCATGGCTTTGTCGACGAAGGCGTGAAGGGTCTGCCCCTCAGCGAGGAGCTGACCGGTCTCCTTATCCAGAAGCTGGTACAGAAACGCAATCTTGACGCCTTTAAAGGTTTCAATAAAGGTGCGTATAATTATTTCCTGATCATAGAGAATGGGTACGCGGTAACGGCAGCTGCTCTCGACGACGGGCAGGATGATGCCGGCCTCTTCGAGGCCGCGATAGGAGTAGCCCAGTGATCGCAGATACTCGCAGCGCCCGACCTCGAAGTAGCGATAGTAATTGCCATGATAGACCACGCCCATCTGATCGGTTTCTTCATATCGGGGGCGGATCTCGAAATCATAATAGTTCATAAGCTTTAGAGCATCCTGGTGCGGCCGGCGTAGACAATGCCTTTGGTGGCATCCACTGTAACATTTGGCGCACCCTTCAACAGTTTAACCGCATCTGCTGCGCCGACTACCGTCGGGATGCCAAGTGACAGTGCGACTATAGCTGCGTGGCTGGTGTAGCCGCCCTCCTCGACAATCATACCGCTGGCTTTGGTGATAAATGGCATCATGTCGCGGTCTGTTGTACCGGATACCAGAATGTCCCCATCTTTGAAGCTGGCCTGAGCCTCTTCCGGCGTGTTCGCTATGCAGAAAGCACCTGCAGCCATGCCCTTGCCTATGCCTGTGCCTTTGATCAAGACTTCACCCACCAGGTGAACTTTCATCATATTCGTCGCACCAGCGACGCCAACAGGAATACCCGCTGTCAGGATGACCAGATCCCCCTGCTCAACGAGGCCCTCTTCCTGAGCGCTCTTCAGGGATTTATCCATGATTTCGTCTGTGGAATCCGCTTTGCCGAGTGAGATGGACTCGACACCCCAGACCAGCGACAGCTTGCGGCGCACCTGCTCCGAGGTGGTCGCGGCAATGATTGGCGCCTTAGGTCGGAACTTTGAAACTTTGCGGGCAGTAAAGCCGGAGGACGTCGCCGTCATAATGGCGCTGGCTTCAAGTTCAAGCGCCGTCAGGCAGGTCGCGTGGCTCACTGCAAAGGTAACGTTGTCGTCCTCATCTGACTTGTGCACGCTTCGAAGAAGCGCTTCATAATCCAGGCTTTCCTCAGTCGCTTTCGCGATGACCGCCATAGTTCTGACGGCCTCAATCGGATACTTGCCTGCAGCGGTTTCACCAGACAGCATGATGGCATCCGTGCCGTCAAAAATGGCGTTGGCCACATCTGTGGTCTCTGCCCGGGTCGGACGCGGGTTGCGGATCATTGAGTCCAGCATTTGTGTGGCAGTGATGACCGGCTTGCCCGCGTGGTTGCACAGCTTGATGAGCTCTTTCTGAACCAGCGGGATGCGCTCCGTCGGAATCTCGACACCCAGATCGCCCCGGGCGACCATAATGCCGTCAGAAACTTCAAGAATCTCGCGCATGTTGTCCACGCCTTCCTGATTCTCAATCTTGGAGATGATGTGGACGTGGTGGCCGCTGTTCTCCTCCAGGACCTTGCGGATCTCGAGAACGTCCGCAGGCTTTCTGATAAAGGAAGCTGCGATAAAATCTATTCCATTGTCGATGCCAAAGATAATGTCGCTGATGTCTTTTTCCGTAATTGCCGGCAGCTGAATGCTGACGCCCGGTACGTTGACGCCCTTGTTGCTCTTGACGGTACCGCCGTTGAGCACTCGGCAGACAATGTCCGTCTCGGTGACAGAAACGACTTCCATGCCCACCAGGCCGTCATCGATCAGAATGATGGTGCCTGCAGACACGTCCTGGGGCAGTCCCACATAGGATACCTGACACTTCTCCTGGTCACCCAGATACTCAAGGGTGGTCAGCGTAAAGGTCTGTCCTTCCACAAGCTCCACATCCTGAGCAAATTTCCCCGTTCGGATCTCAGGACCTTTGGTGTCCAGCAGGATCGCCACAGGCTTTTCCAGCTCCGCGCGAACTTTTTTGATCATCAGAATGCGTGCGAGGTGCTCCTCGTGGCTGCCGTGGGAAAAGTTGAGCCGGGCGACATCCAAGCCGCTTTCTACCAAAGTCTTGAAAACTTCCGGATTTTCGCTGGCTGGTCCTATGGTACATACTATTTTAGTTTTTTTCATTGCATCATCTCTCCTAAAGGTGTGGCCTGATTATAGGCTGTGAACAGGCTGATCTGCCATTCTGTCCAGACTCGAAGGTCCGGCGGCGGCCTGCTTTCCGGTAGTCGGCCAAATAGCGCCGTCATTTCTCAATGTTATCATAAAAACATTATCTCCATGTTAACTTCAACAGACTTCGCAGTACAAAGCTTACAGCTAAAGCGATAAAATCTCCACAAGATCATACTTGGCCTGATCGAACCGCTTTATCTCATTCAATGCCTCAGCCAGGTCCTGATCTATGATCTTGTTGCCGCGAATCCCGACGACGCGTCCAAACTTGTTCTCAAGCAGCAGCTCCACTGCCCTTTGTCCAAACTCAGCGCCCAGGATCCGATCCGTTACGGAAGGCGTTCCGCCCCGCTGCAGATAGCCGAGCACTGTCACTCGTACCTCCTGGTGAATAAGCGCTTCAAGGTGCTCAGCGATTTCATAGGATTTTCCAACACCCTCCGCGACAAGGATTATGCTGTGCAGCTTGCCCCGTCGCCTGCCCTGCAGGATTTTGCGCGCCACTTCATCCAGATCGAACTTTCGCTCCGGAATCAGAATGTCCTCAACGCCGCCTGCAAGCCCTGCAAACAGCGCAATATCCCCACAGTGGCGCCCCATGACCTCCACTATGCTGACCCGACCATGAGAAGACGACGTGTCCCTAAGGTTGTTGATGGCCGACACCACCGTACTGACCGCCGTGTCAAAGCCCAGCGTCAGATCCGTATACGCAAGGTCGTTATCAATAGTGCCAGGTATGCCGATGGTCGGAAATCCCATATCCCACAAGCGCTTGGCACCTTTAAAGGAACCGTCCCCGCCTATGACCACCAAGCCGTCGATATCGAACATCCGCAGCACATCCAGTGCCCGCTTCTGTCCCGCTTCAGTCATGAATTCCTCCGACCTGGCCGTCAGCAGTTTGGTCCCGCCGCGGTTGATGATATCACCAACATCCGCCAGCTCCATGTTGTCAATGTCTGCTTCAATCAGGCCCTGATAGCCCCGGCGGATGCCGGAAACCTTCAATCCATTATAAAGGGCAATTCTCACCGTGGCACGGATCGCCGCGTTCATGCCGGGCGCGTCCCCGCCGCTGGTGAGCACGCCAATCCGCTTGATCTTTGGTCTGAATGCCCCCATAGAGACGTCGTTCATTTCTGGATCCCTCATGCACATCACCTCATTCTCGGTTAGTTATCTGTTCTATTCAGCGCGTACCCAACTTAGTCTCACTTCAATTTGACGGCGTCGTGGCCCAGTTCGACCCTGAGCTCCGTCAGCAGTCGTTCCGCGGGTTTCACCCATAGCTTTTGCTGGGTTCGGATCGTCTTCTTTTCCTTCTCCAAGTATAGAACGACCTCTGTCTCCCCTGCATAATTCTGGAGGATCTTTTTGACCCGCTCCCATAGCGGGGCTTCCAGGTGTTCCATCTTTAAAAAGAGCTTTGGATCCGGTACTTTCTTGAAGCGTCTGATGGTCTCCTGAGACAGCGGGTATATGGCATCCGCCACGAGTTTTGGGGGCTCATCCTCCCGCAGGCTCAGTCTGCCCTCAACTATGATGAAGCTGTCTTCGTTCAGATGCAGTTCGTAGCGCGTCATGATCATGGGGAAGACCAGCACCTCAATGGCGGCGTAGAGGTCCTCCAGACTCAGGAAGCACATTCTGGAATTGTTTCTGGTGATCTTGTCAGTGCGCTTGGCTATGAGCCCAGCGAGGACGACACGCTCGCCGTCCGCGAAGGCACCGGTGCCCTCTTCCCAGCTTTCATACAAATCGCTGAGCCTCAGGCTGGAAATGTTGTCTACGTCGTCTTTGTAGGCTGACAAAGGGTGCCCGCTGAAGTAGATGCCCAGAACTTCTTTTTCGAAGGCCAACAGCGTCCGTACGTCAAACTCCGGCACGTCAGGCAGCAGTTCGGGCGGTGCGGTATCCAGGCTGGTCATGCCGGTTGGGGCTGGGGCTGGGGTTGCGTGACCATCGGCTAAAGTACTTGTACTGGTACCGGAATTGGCACCCGCTGCCATAGCCATGCCCAGGCCTGAAAACAGGCTGACCTGGCCGGCCGCGTTATTGCGCTTCTCGCGGTGGGCGCTGTCGACAATCCGCTCATAGGAGGCCAGCAGCTGGGAACGCCGAGCGCCCATGCCGTCAAAAGCACCAGCTTTGATCAGGCTTTCCACGGCCTTTTTGTTGAGTTCCCCGGCAGGCATCCGGTCGCAGAACTCCGTAAAATTCCGGTATGGACCGTGCAGTTCGCGCTCCTCGACCAGGGCCTTGATGATGCCGCTGCCCACATTTTTGATGCCGAGAAGGCCGTAGCGAATGGCGCTGCCCTCCACGGAAAACTGTTCGAGGCTGTGGTTGACGCTTGGCGCCAGGACTTTGAGGTTCATGCGCTGGCATTCGACTATATAGACCGCCAGCTTGGTTTGGCTGCCCATGACGCTGGACATGAGGGCTGCCATAAATTCTATGGGATAATGGGCCTTCAGCCAGGCCGTCTGGAAGCTGACCAGGGCGTAACCGGCGGCGTGACTTTTATTGAAGGCGTATTTGGCAAAGTCGATCATGTCGTCGAAGATGGCGTCCGCTGCTTCTTTGGAGACGCCGTTTCGCAGGCAGCCAGGGATTTCCACGTTGCCTTCGTCATCTAATTTTCCATGGATGAAATAGCGGCGTTCCTCTTCCATAACCGACATTTTTTTCTTGGACATGGCCCGGCGCACCAGGTCGCTTCGGCCAAAGGAATAGCCCCCCAGCTCGCGGACGATCTGCATGACCTGTTCCTGGTAGACCAGGCAGCCGTAGGTCACGCCCAGGATGTCCCTCAGCTTCGGATCAGAATAGGTGATCAGCTGCGGATTGTTTTTGCTTTTGACATATCTGGGGATCGAATCCATTGGCCCCGGCCTGTAAAGGGAAATGCCCGCGATGATGTCCTCCAGGCAAGTCGGCTTCAGTTCCCGCATGAACCGCGTCATACCGGCGCTCTCCAGCTGAAAAATCCCCAGGGTCTGGCCGTTGCCAATCCCGACGTAGCTCTTGGGGTCGTCCGTAGAAATCTTCGAAAAATCTATGTCGAGGTCGTAATTTTCCTTGATCAACTCTATGGCCCGCTGAATCACCGTCAGGGTGCGCAGCCCCAGGAAATCCATTTTGAGCAGCCCCAGCTCCTCGAGCAGCAGCATGCCGAACTGCGTCGTCACGTTGCCGTCCTGAACCGTCAGCGGCACATAATGGTCTACAGGCGCTTTTGAAATCACGACGCCCGCTGCGTGAGTCGACGAATGCCGCGGCAGCCCCTCCACCTTTTGGGCGAAATCGATCAGGCGCCGGGCCTCAGCGTCTGTATCGTAATAACCCTTTAGCTTGGCGTTCATTTCCAGTGCTTTATGAATAGTCATGCCAAGGATCGTCGGAATCTCTTTGGCAATCTTGTCCACGTCCGCGTAGGGCTGGTTTAGGGCCCTGCCCACATCTCTGATCGCAGCCCTGGCCGCCATGGTGCCGAAGGTGATAATCTGCGCCACGTGCTCCTTGCCGTACTTGCGGACGACGTAATCGATGACCTCCTGACGCCGGTCGTCCTGGAAATCGATATCTATATCCGGCATGGTGACGCGCTCAGGATTCAGGAAGCGTTCGAAAATAAGATCATAGGCCAAAGGATCTACGTCTGTGATTTCGAGGCAGTACGCTACGAGAGAGCCTCCGACGCTTCCGCGCCCCGGCCCCACGAGGATGCCTTGCTCCTTGGCAAATTTGATGAAGTCCCACACTATGAGGAAGTAATCCTCGTAGCCCATGTCGTGGATGGTGCCAAGTTCAAATTCCAGGCGACGGATATGCTCCGGCGTCACATGATAGCGCTTGTGAAGGCCGTCATAACAGAGCTGCCTCAGGTAAACCTGGGCAGTCATGTCTTTGGGCAGGTCAAACTCAGGCAGGTGCAGACTGCTGAAGTCGAAGTCAAAGTGACAACGCTGCGCGATCTTGACCGTATTGGCCAAAGCCTCAGGTGCGTAAGGAAAGAGACGCTGCATCTCGTCAGGCGATTTCAGGTAAAACTCTCTGGTCGGAAAGGACATCCGGTCTTTGTCTGCCAGGGTCTTGCCAGTCTGGATGCACAGCAGCACGTCGTGAACCTCATGATCTCCAGGTTCAATATAATGGACATCATTGGTCGCAACCAGGGGAATGCCGGTTTCCTTGGACAATCGTATCAGTTGAAGGTTGACTTTCTTCTGCAGTTCCATGCTGTGATCCTGAAGCTCAAGATAGTAGCGGTCCGATCCGAAGATGTCCTGGAATTTTTGTGCCAGCGCCTTGGCTTCACCGTATCGATCTTCTGCGATCAGGGCTTGAACGTCTCCCGCCAGGCAGGCGCTGAGGCAGATCAGGCCGTCGCTGTGTTTAGAGAGCAGGTCCATGTCTATTCTGGGTTTATAGTAATAGCCGTCAATGAATCCCCTGGAAACCAGGTGGATGAGGTTCTCATAGCCTTTCGCATTTTCCACCAGAAGCACCAGGTGCCCCCGGTTCTTGTCCATGGATGCGTCTTTGTCGTGCATGGACCGGCTGGCCATATAGACTTCACAGCCTATAATAGGCTTGACCCCTGCGGCTTTGGCAGCCTTGTAAAAATCCACCACGCCAAACATGACACCGTGGTCCGTTATGGCTACCGCGTCCATGCCCTGTTCTTTCACCCGTTCGAATAGACGGTCAATGACCGTAAATCCATCCAGCAGGCTGTACTCAGTATGCAGATGTAAATGGACAAATTTACTCATCAATCAACGCGCCTTTCCAGCGGAATCTGTTCTGGTGGTGTTTGTCTGCCTATGGTATGGTTTGCTGCTTAAGTGACATTCAGCTTGACCCTGAGGTCAGCTGCGATCTTCTCTATTTTTCTGAAGCGATGGTTGATGCCCGACTTGCCAACTGGCGGATCCATCATTTCCCCAATTTCCTTCAGGGTCGCTTCTCGATTTTCCAGTCTCATTTCTGCGGCTTCTCTTAAATTTGCTCCGAGATAGTCAAGTCCCACGCGCTCCATGATGAATTCGATGTCCTCAATCTGTCTGTAGGACGCATCCACGGTCTTGTTGAGGTTGGCTGTTTCGCAGTTGACCAGTCGGTTGACATCATTGCGCATCTGCTTCACGATTCTGATGTTTTCAAATTCCAGCAGGATGGTATGGGCTCCGATTATATTCAGGAAATCTACAATTTGATCGCCTTCCTTGATGTAGACGATCCAGTGGTTTTTTCGCTGAATGATTTTGGGCACCAGGTCATACCGTTCCATCAGTTGGCTGAGGGCTTCCGCATATGGCTCGTCATTGGTGACGAACTCCAGGTGATACCCTTTTTCAGGGTCGCTGAGACTGCCGCCGCCTAAAAAAACGCCTCTTAAATAGGCCCTCACACAGCATTCCTTAGTTGCGATGCCCTCCGGAATGCCGTCCTCAAATTTATAGGTGCCATCACTGTGGTCAATGATTTTGAGAGCTATCAGGATTTCCTCAGCGCCCTGCACGACGATCAGATAGGTATTGTTTTTTTTCAGCATTGGATTTTGTTTGATCAGGATCTCTGCGCTCAGCCCGAAGATGCGCTTAAATCCGGAGAAAATCCGTCTGGCTATGGCCGGGTTCTCGGTCGTCAGCGTCAGGCTGAGACCTTTGCCCCGGGCGTAGCCGATAGAGCCGCTGACCTTGATTAATGCAGAAAGCTCTGCAATCTGGCAGCAGCGATCCTCGCCCCGGATCTGGCAGAGCTCATTTTTGGTTGTGGATGAAAATGACATAGTCTCACCTGTCTTTTAGGTCCTTGTGCTATTATACTTAATCTTTTTCGATGTTGTCTTCCAGTCCGAGTACAGCTTTTCCCTTGCGCACCATCTCCCGCTCGTCATTGTAGCGAAGGAAATTGTCAATCTCCCCAACGTCTACAAAGCGACCGTCGATAAAGCCCTCTTCTTCAAGGGGAATAATTTCTGTGGTCATGGCGATCATGGCATACCAGTGAACGCGCTTGATGATCAGTTCCTGTTGACTCCAGATGTTTCTAAACCGATATCCGGTCTCGTCAAGATATCCCAGAACCTGCGCTGTGACGCCTGTCTCCTCGGAGACCTCACGGGCTGCAGCATTCTCCGGGGACTCTTTGGGTTCGACTTTGCCTTTAGGCAGCACCCAATCGCCATTCATTTTTTTTAGAATCAGAACCCGCCGTCCATGAAAGACGACTCCGCCTGCGCTCGTCACATATTTCAAAGGTTTCACGCCCTTATGGTCAATATCAGGAATTAGAGTTGAGAGGAGAAGAACGGGACAATAACGAATGCTTCCGGTCTGGATTTGTCCCACAGTGGTTAAACACATAATCATCCTTTAGTATACCACAAAATGTAGTGCCCCATGCGGCTCAATTGGATTTAGAGTCCGGTGTCTGGTACAAAAATTATTACAGTGCCAGTCACCGAGTTGAGTTTGGTGTCTGACACTCAGGCGAGTTTGGGGTCAGACACCGTAATGATTACGAAACACAAAAAACAATCCGTGTTCATTATTGATTTCCGAGCCATTCCTTGACTCCATCTAATTTAGCCACCCCTTACAACTTGCACCCCCTCTATGATAAACTAATGTCATAAAAGCATTCATCTCATCCACAACTGGAGTGATTCTTGTGAATCAGTTTGACGCCAACTTTTATATCGCAATCCTTGAAGCCTCCCATGACGAAATTTATGTCACGGACGGCGACGGTTTTGCCGTCTATTGCAATAAAACCTTCGAATCCAACTATGGTCTGAAACGCGAAGAAATCATGGGCAAGCACATCAGCTTCCTCCTTGACAATCAATACTGCGACCAATCCCCTTTGCCGATGGTTATTGAACAAAAAAAAGAGATCAGTATCCGCCAGAAGACGAAAATGGGCAAAACCCTCCTGATCACTGCAACGCCATCCTTTGACGAAAACGGGAATATAAACTTAATCGTTGAAAACTGCAGGGATGTCACTGAAATGGAAGCCATCAAGGCTGATCTTGAGCACACTAAAGAGCAGATGATCCGCTATAAAAATGAAATCGACGAACTCAGACGCAACGAGTTGAGAGAAACGGAGAACCTCATTGTCAACAATCCCAGGATGAAATCGATTGTAGACATGATCGACCGCCTGTCATCCATTCACTCCACGATTCTGATCTCGGGAGAGTCCGGCACCGGAAAGAGCATCCTGGCAAAGTACATCCATTCCAAGAGCACGCGAAAAGACGGCCCTTTCATCACCATCAACTGCGCCGCCATTCCGCCCAACTTATTGGAATCAGAGCTCTTCGGCTATGTCGCAGGCGCTTTTACCGGCGCAGACAAAAAAGGGAAAGTCGGCTTGGTAGAACTGGCGAGCGGCGGTACGCTCTTCCTGGACGAAATTGGTGAAGTGCCGCTGCCGCTGCAGGCAAAATTCCTTGAGCTCATACAGGATAAGCGGTTCATTCCCGTGGGATCCACCAAGTCAAAATCCATTGACATCCGAATCATTTCTGCCACAAACGCAGATCTGATGACCCTTGTCAAATCCAAAAATTTTCGCGAAGATCTCTACTACCGGCTTAAAGTCGTGGACCTTCAAATCCCGCCACTTAGGGACAGAAAAGAGGACCTAAACGAAATGGCTAGCCTCTTCCTGAATAAATACAACAGGGAGTACAAACTGAATCGTGAAATGTCCAAAGACTGCATGGAGGTCCTCCGGAATTATCGCTGGCCGGGAAACGTCAGAGAACTCCAGCACGTCATAGAACAACTTGTCGTCACAGTTCCCGGAAAGGTCATTGAGCCACACGATCTCCCAATGCACTTATTCCGCGATGCACTCGTGCCGCTGGACCCGACGCAGTCAGAGCTGCCTTCGCTGGACATCGCTCTCGAAGAGATTGAAAAAACATTGATCTTGAAAGCTTTTGAACATTTCGGAAGCTCCTACAAAGCCGCGAAAGCACTTCACATTTCGCAAAGCAAGGCAAGCAGGCTATACAGAAAGCATACCGAATAAGACTCCTGAAGAATAAAGGAAGAGGAAGAAGGGCCAAATACACCCTGCTTCCTCTTCCCTAATTTCAGGCCAAATACTCAATAACTGTCTGCAGCCTCCTTGCCCTCAATGCTCTCAGCTTTTGGACGTACTGCATAAAACAAAAATCCTGATCCAATCAAAAGAGCCAGCAGCGCATATTCCGCAGGCCAATGCAAGGCGCCTGGACTGGAGGGCAGCAGCATGGCAAGTGTGAGGAAGAGAACCACGCCAATCCCCATGAGGTCGAGGGCGCGTGCGTGGAAGGACTGTGGCCGACCATCGGCAGATCGCTTTCTGAGGCGATAGGCGGAAAACACAGTTGACCCCCATAAAAGGATGTAGAAAAACGCAGCTAAGTTGACGAGAGCGGCAAACACCGCACTTCCTACAAAAGGGGTGATGCCAATGACTAGAGCAACAAACAGGATTGCATTGCCCGGGGTCTTGTAGACCGGATGAACCGCGGCAAAACACCGGGGAATCAGACCCGCCTTCCCAAGGGCGTACAAGGATCGTACTGCACCAAAGAACATGCCGTTAAAAACGCCTATAATATTGATCACAGCGGCTGACAGCAGGATGCCTCTGAACGCAGGCACACCGGTAAGTCGAACCAGGCTGTCCGAAAAAGGTATGGATGTCGACGCCATTTCCTGCCAAGGCATCAGACCTGCCTGGAGAAACAGCAGCGCACCGTACAACACGGTGGAAATGAGGATGGACAGCATCATTGCCTGCCCGATCCGCTTGACGCTGAGGCTCGCACTGGCTTCTTCCACGCCTTTGGAGATGTTTTCCCAGCCGGCAATGGAGAAGGGAAGGAGCACCAGCAGAGAGATCGTGCCGTCAAAAGTCGACTTGACTGCAAATGGTGATAAATTTTCAGGATCAAAGAAGAGCATGCCAGCTATAAACGCCCCAACTACCATGGTGATGACAATCGCCATAAGGACGACTTGAACCTTTGAAAAGAATTTTGTGCCTCTGTACTGCAGCCGGGCAATGCCGAAGATAAGCGCGATCCCGATCAGGACAGCCCAGAGTGTCACCGGCTGTCCGTCAACGGAATATAGGATATTTCGACCTTCAAGTACCGGAAAGAGAACGTAGAGCATTTTGACTATGGCCAGTGTCTGCCAGGCACAGATCACGCCGTTGACCAGAAACCCACACCATCCCGCGACGAGCGCTGCGCGCTTGCCAAAAGCACGACCGGCGTAATGCATCTCTCCCCCACCTTCCGGAAACATAGGCATGATCCGGGTATAGGATGAAGCCATGACCAGAAGCATCGCCAATCCAAGGACAAAGGCCAGCAGCGCATTGAAAGGACCACCGGATGCTGTCATCCAGATCCCCGTCATCAAGAGCCATGAGGAACCAAAGACACAGCCAATCCCCATTCCCAGAAATCCGACAAAGCCTATAGTGCGTTCAAGTTTTATGGGTGCTGCGTTATTTTTCATCTGGCTTCCTCCTCGAGTAACTGTCAAATGCGCTATTTTATGTGGCATCTGGCTGCTTGACATAGTAATACGCAATTCTTATGCCATAATTTGAAACAATTATTTAAAACAATCTCCAGATTTAGAACTGAAATTGCAATGAAACAACCAATTCGAAGACGGTTTATTGCTCTATTTGGATTAAAACGAGTCGTGCGCCAAAAGCGACAAGTCAGTTTCGACTCGCCAAACTTTATCTGCGCCGCTTGCAAATCCAAAGTTTAGCAGCATTTTGAATTAAAGCGAGTTATTTTTAACTCATTTTTATAAATTGAGAACATTTGACTGTTGAGCCCAAACGCCAACACCACTAATAATCATCTTTTGAAAGCTTTTAATTCTGTCGAATTGAACTTTGATGTGAAAAAACCAAGTTGATTTTGACTCACTTTGCTCGATTCGACAAATGAACGCAGCAAAAAGACCTCCAATCAGAGGCCTTTTATTTTGGCGGATCCTTTATAATCTAAAACGCTTAATGTGACCGTTTAATTTTCTTCTCAATGAACAGCGCGTGCAGCCCCGTCAAGTAAAAAGAAACCAAACCCGCCAGTGTGCCGATGGTCGCGGCGCGAATAAAATAAGGCATAACTGTATTCTTAGCGCTGACAGCAATGCCGACCCCAGTGTCTCCACCTACAATCAGCGCCGCCGCAAACATGAGAAAAACGATCCCGCCGCCCATAATCGCAATCAAAATAGAGATGCTGAAAATGGCGCTGACAACCTTCTCAATTTTTGTTCTCATCAATGGACCTCCTCGTGTGACTATAAAAAGAAAATCGGCAATAGTCCGCCCAGAACCAAAATGGAGACCGTAAGATGCACCGCGATCCAAACTAATGCCAGAATCGACGTTTCCCGCATTCTCGACTGCGCAATCCCCATAGCTGCATACATGGCAAGGGCAAGCGGCGGCGTCATCCCTTCCATAGCACCGGTTATTGCCGGCAAAATCGCCGCTGCCAACAGCGGGTTGACGCCGACAGCAACCAGGCCGCCCACAATCGCCGCACCGAAAATTGCGATCTGCGAAGACCCAGGAAGAAACATGCCAAGAAACATGGTCATTATTGGAATGAATATCACGAGCTGAAAACGTGTCAATTCCATCTGGTGTATGTACTCCCCGAGTGCTGCGCCTACCTTGGCATCACCGAAAACGTAGGAAATGCAGTAGGCAAAATAAACTGTTGCGGCTACAGGGGCAATACGCAGCATGGCTTTTCTGAACATTTGAAACAGATGACTCAGCGACAGCCTTTCTTTGGTTTCATTCATACTGATCAGCAAGGTATAAATGGCCGCCACACCTGGCGTAAACAGAATTACCGAGCTTGAAAACGCACTGGCGCCTTCCTTGCCAATTCTGTCGGTAATCCACGTTGGACCAAACTTGAAATCAATGAACAGCGGCAGAAAGATAATGACCGGGACCAATAAAGCTTTCCAGCCCTTCTTCAAGGTATCCATTGTTTTAGGGATTTCCTCGGATGGCACTGGCGATACCTTGTAGTACCTGCAGAATAAAAAGAGGGTTACAACACGCTGTAAAATAAACCAAAGGCCAATGCCCCATACGGTCATCCAAAAACCCGACATGGTATAGGTTCCAGGGTAAATGGTATCCAAGACGCCAAAGGCTAATAAAATTGTGCCGGATGGCGGAATCATAGGTCCCAGTGAACTTGCAGACATTTCGACTGTAGCGGCGAGCGCAGGCGGAAATTTGGTTTTGATCATGGCCGGTATGGTAAAGACCCCCGTGGCAGCAACGTTGCCAGGGCCTGTTCCGGAGAGGGCTGCCATAAACGTGCTGGAGAGCAGAGAAACATAGCCGGCACCTCCCCGGAATCGGCCAACAATGGACAATATGAAATCGATAATATTTGAGACGACATTGGTCTGACCAAAGATATACGCGAGGGACAGAAACGCGACAATGGCATAAAACAGTGTGTTTGTAGAAGGTCTGATTAAATACGCTGAAAATTGATCGAGCTTGCCCAGGATTCCGAGCATAACGACAAACCCAATGAACATAGCTTCATAGATTGGTCGTCTCAGCAGCACGAAAAACACGATAATCGTCCCGAGCAACGCCAGGAGATACATTAACTCAACAGGTAAACCGCTCATTAAACCCCTCCTCGTGCCTTAAAGCGACAATTATTTCTCCTTGTTTTTCGTGAACGCCATGACCACCATTTTTTGAATCAAAGACTCATAGGTATAGCCTGCAGCCTTCGCCACTCTTGGAAAATCGCTGTATTCCGGCTGCATACCCGGCAGAGTATTGATTTCCAGGAAATACGGGGTCCCTTCTGCGTCCAGGCGCACGTCAATGCGCGCGTATTCATCACAGCCAAGGGCTTTATAGGCTTTTGCGGCATAGTCTTTAATCCTTGCCGCTACCGCCTCATCCAGATCAGCCGGACATTTGACACCCACAGCATCTCTTGCTTTAATGTCCACTGTCATGAACCCCTTGCCATCAGTCGTATCATAGATGATTTCCTGGATTGGCAGCACCTCCGGATCATCATTCCCGAGCACGCCTACAGTGAATTCTCTGCCCGTGATAAACTCCTCGACTAAAGCAGGTTGGCTAAAGAGTTGAAAGACTTTTTTAAGACCTTTTCTGAGTGCTTCTTCATCATGAACAACGCTGTCCTCAGTAATCCCCAGACTTGAACCTTCATGCTCCGGTTTGATGATCAGCGGATACTTGAGCGAAGGATCAACAGGCTCTTTGCCGGTGTAAAAAACCTGAAAGTTCGCTGTTGGGACGCCAACACTCTGGAACAGCCGCTTGCTGATATGTTTGTGAAGCCCGAGGATGTGCGTGGAAAGACTTGAACCTACAAAAGGCACTTCCATCAATTCCAGCATCCCTACTACATTGGCCTGCTGCATTTTGTTGGTGATGCCTGTACAGGCATTGAAGATTATTTCCATGCCTTCAATCGCTTTAATATCATTGAGAAGGTCCAGCGTCGCAGGAATACGCGTCACCTCGTGACCATTGTCCATCAGGGCTTTTTCTATGGCCTTGACAGTCAGATCCATTTGTTCGGAACCGTGAGGGTCAATGGAACTATCCCTTTTTTTCGCCACATCAGCGGGCGTATACAAAAGTCCTACATGCATAAACAATCCTCCTTGTCTGATTTTATACGTTAAAATGATACAGCCTCACCTACAATAAAGGTTGTAATCCCATAAAATTAATCCTTGCATAAAAACACTTTGTGATAATGATTGCATACCCCACAGGAACTTATTCGAATCATTTATGCGTATGGTGGCTGAGGCCGTATCAATGAGAGAAAGTGGAAGAGGAGGCCGGAAGCCGGGACAACAGGCGAAGCCGCAGACACCCGTTTCCAGCTTTCTCTTCATTATTTTAAAAAAAGCCGGCGCCCGCAACTGCCGGCACCGACTTCCTTATTCAACCAATCACTTTAATTATTCCCCGTGATGATAAATCTTAATATCCACCAGAGCTTCCAAACGCTGTGCGACTTTAAGCGCGTCGTGGCGTATGTAACCCTTGACCACTTCGACAAAATCATCCAGCAAGAGCTCAATTCCATGCAGTTTATAATAGTCCCTGTCCGCGGCGGTCATTTGCACCGGAGAAGCCCGCTCCGCTTCATAACGCGCGACTATGGACTCATCAATGATGGCATTGTTGAACAGCACGTGTGTCACCAGACCCGGTCCGGCGTGGGCTTCAAGCGCTTTGTAATAATCCGAAAGTCCATATCCGTCTGTCTCACCCCTCTGTGACATGAGGTTGACCACAAAAACTTTGGGCGCATAGGATCTTCGAATTGCTTCAGCGACGCCGTCCACCAACAGATTTGGCAAAATACTGGTATATAGACTGCCCGGCCCCATCACTATGACATCAGCCTCAGCGATGCTTGAAAGCACCTCATCCAGAGCCTTCGGCTTCTCAGGCACCATGGAAACGCGCTCAATCCTGAGTCCTGCCGCAGCGGACTGAATCGGAATCTTTGACTCCCCTTCCACCACTGAGCCGTCGGACAACATCGCCTTCAAACGCACATCCTCCAGCGTCACCGGCAGGACACGGCCCGTTACCGCGAAGATCTCATGAATAAGACGAATTGCCTCCTCAAAACTGTTGGAAATATCGCTTAAAGCTGCGATCATCAAGTTTCCAAGATTCTGACCGCTGAGGTTGCCGTCTTTGAAGCGGTAATTGAGCAGATCCAGCAGCACCGGCTCCTGATTCGCCAGCGCGACAATGCAGCTTCGTATATCCCCCGGAGGCAGCATGCCCAAGTCCTCACGAAGGACGCCGGATCCGCCGCCGTCATCCGACATGGCGACGACCGCCACAACGTCCCGCGTCACCTGCTTCAGTCCCCGCAGCAGAATCGAAAGTCCGCTGCCGCCGCCGATCGCCACGATTTTGAGGTCTGATCGAGGCACCATCGGCTCAAGTTTTTTAAACTCTGACGCCCTGATCATTGACTGCTCAGCTCCCGGTGGTAAACTGCCACCGTTCTGCCGCGCTCTTTAAGGGTATGCGCAAGTAGGTTTCCAAAGGTCACCGAGCGGTGCTGGCCACCCGTACAGCCTATCGCCACCACGAGCTGAGCCCGCTTTTCCTTGATGCACAGCGGAATAAGGAACTCCACCATGTCGAGAAGCCGTTCATAATAGGACAGACTGTCCTGAAATTTCATGACGTAGTCCTGAACCTCGACATCATTGCCCGTCAGATTCCGGAGCTCCGCAATATAAAAGGGATTCGGCAGCATCCGCACGTCGAAGACCAAGTCGGCGTCCAGGGGAACCCCCCGTTTGAAGCCAAAAGTCTGGATCGAGATGCTCATGCTGTCCTCGATCTCCTCCGGCTCAAACGCCTTCTGAATCTCAGTCCTGAATTGACCAATAGTCTTCTGCGTCGTATCGATGATCTTATCCGCACTGGCGCGAATCGCCTCCAGGCGCTCTCTCTCCATTTCTATGCCGGCCTCGATGCTCCCCGTTGGATTGATGGGATGCGTGCGCCGGGTTTCCTTGAACCGCTTGATCAGCTCCGCCGTCGAGGCCTCGAGAAACAGGATCTGTACGGACGCACCCTTCTGTCTGAGGCTCTCAATCCCGTTTTCGAGGTCGTCAAAAAAGCGCCCGCCCCGTATGTCCGCGACCAGGGCTGCCCGCTCAATAGGCTCCGACTGGTTCTTCACCAACTCCGCAAACTGCGGGATCAGCGCAGGCGGCATATTGTCAACGCAATACCAGCCCATGTCCTCAAAGGCTTTCATGGCCTGGCTGCGGCCAGCACCTGACAAGCCGGTGACTATGACGTAGCGCATAACCACGCCCGGATTCACTGCCATTAGACCTCACCCGCCTTTTCAGGTACTTTGACACCCTCTGCCGTCTCGGCTTCTTCTTCCGACTTGAGGCAATTTATAATTCTATTGCATGGAATCTTCGCCCTGAGCGCCCGCTCTATGGCCGGCTCAAATCGCCCGATCATTTCAGGGCGGTGGGCATCCGAATTGATCGCAAAAAGACAAGCGCTGTTTCGCAGCATCAACAGATCTTCAAAAGTCAAATGGCCGTGTCGGTTCGCGTTGATTTCCAGCGCCGTGTGGGTCGCAATGGCCGCCTCCGCTACAGGCATGATCTCAATGGCCCCTTTGGCACCCGGGTGGGTCAGGATCTTGATGTCGTAGTTATGCATGGCCTTAATCATAGCCTTGGTATTCAGTTCCTTGGCCCTCTCCGCCGCTTTCCTGGACAGCCGTCCCTCAAAGTTCAGCCTGTGAAGAGCACTGGTGCCCTTAAGATCTCCGCTGAGGCTTCCAAAATGGTAACCCGCGAGCAGCACGTCCGCCATGCGCAGCATGCCCTCGTCCACGTCCAGCCGCCCGTCCGCATCCATGACATTGGCCTCAAGGCCCAGAAGCGTCTGAATCATGGGATACTTGGCGTTCATTTCGTCAATGATCCCACGCATCTCCGCGTATTTTTTCCGCTTGATGCCGTAAGTCAAATGCTGCGGCCCGTGGTCGCTGATGGCCAGGATTTTCAGGCCCCTGGACACAGCCGCCCGCACGTTGTCCTCAATGGACCCCTTGCCGTCGCTGTAAGTCGTGTGTGTATGATAATCTGCGTAAATTCTGATCACGTTCAGTCCCTCCTCATGAGGCGACAATGCGGTTTCCCGGCTTTTCAAAAGAATTTTGCCGATGGTTCCACAGTCCACCACTCACCCTAAGCCAGAGTCTCAGGAATCTCCGGAATAATGCGTACCTCAGGCTCAAGTTCGACCCCAAAGGTATCCCGCACCGTTTTCCGGACGACATTAATGAGATGGAGCACTTCCTCTGCCGTAGCGCCACCGTTATTGACAATAAACCCGCAGTGCTTTGGACTCACCTGAGCCTTTCCATATGAAAGTCCTCTCAGACCGGCGTCCTCAATGAGTTTCCCCGCGAAATACCCCGCCGGTCGTTTAAAAGTACTGCCGGCACTGGCTTTTTCAAGTGGCTGCTTTGAGGTCCGTTTTTCGGTCAGGTCGTCTGTCTTCGCCTTGATATCCTTATACATACCCCGGTTCAGCTGAAGACCAACACGAAGGACAATTCCGCCAGCCTCCATGATCCGGCTGTGACGGTAGGAAAAACCCAGTTCAGCGTTGGTCAGCCTTTCGACCTTCCCATCAGGCATCAGCACTTCTGCCCAATCCACAACATCTTTCATTTCACCGTCATAGGCGCCGGCGTTCATGTAGACTGCGCCACCTAAAGTGCCCGGTATGCCGGAAGCAAATTCG
The DNA here is from genome assembly GCA_964416305.1 of uncultured Acidaminobacter sp. GTDB lineage: Bacteria > Bacillota > Clostridia > Peptostreptococcales > Acidaminobacteraceae > Acidaminobacter. The sequence continues at coordinate 22,126 of CAYQDM010000025.1, forward strand.
AAGCCGGCGAGTTCACTTTCCAGGAACTGGCTCGCCAGTTTTGACAACAAAATGCCTGCCTCAGCTGTCACCTGTGTCTCCTCGATCTCAACACGCGTCAGGTTGTCCGCAATTCTCAGAATAGCTCCCCGATACCCTTTGTCCGAGAACAGGAGATTGCTTCCGTTGCCAATGACCATGAAGGGGTATGTATTAGCTCTAAGCAGCCCCAGTGCAGCGGCGACATGTTCCACTGAAGCGGGTTCTATCAACAAATCGGCAGGTCCGCCAATTTTAAAGCTCGTAAGCTCACACAGCGGTGCCATGGTTCTGACCTCTTGAGCACCCAGTTTTTCCAACAGCTTGCCGGTCACTTCTGCGGCACGGTTTTCGTAGTACTCAAAATTCATATTATATTCAGTCATGTTGACCTCCAGATTTAAAGAGATGATTTTGCCGGTTTAATTTTACCATAGGTTGAGCCGGGTACGCCAATAAAAGAAAAGAGGAGAATGTGGGCGGAAGTCGGTTTCCATCTTCCAATAACCCCATTTTCCTCTTTCCGTTAAAGTCTTTTTAATCCCTCGGTCTCTACCACTATGTCGTCGCCCGCTGTAACGTCCCCTGCCTCAAGCACCCTGCAGAAGATCCCCTCCCGCGGCATGACACAGTCTCCAACCTTATTGCGGATCTCGCACCCTGCGTGGCATTCCTTGCCAATCTGGGTGACCTCCATAAGCGTCTGACCAATCCGCAGCTGGGTACCAATAGGAAGGGTATGGAGGACTATCCCCTCTGTCGTCAGATTTTCGGCGAAATCGCCGGCTTTAAGCTCCGGAAGACCCATCTGGCGGACCTTTTCAATGCTCTCTTCAGCCAGAAGACTGACCATTCTGTGCCATGAACCGCTGTGCGCGTCGCCCACCAGTCCCAGGTTGAGCTCGAAACGTCCGGATTCAATGGGCGTTTTGATTGTGCCCTTCTTTTCGCTGATGTTGACGGATCTGATTTTTGCCATGTTATCCTCCTATTTTGTACATGCCGCGAACTATTGGCACATAATCGCTTTCTTCCATGTGGTGCTTTTCCGGTTTCAACCCGACGGCCTCTCGGATGATAGGAGCAAGGTCCTCACCGGCACGCAGGGCTGCGAGCAAATCAATCTCTTTGTCAGAATGCAGGCAAGGCTTAATTTTGCCGTCTGCCGTCAAACGGATGCGGTCACAATCCGCGCAAAAGTTGCAGGAAATAGGCTGAATCAGGCCAATCCGGCCACTTGCCCCCGGTAATCTGAAATAGCGCGCCGGTCCGTCATGGGCCTTTGCTATGTCCGGTACCAATTCAGGGAGGATCTCCAGAACCCGGTCCGTGGAAATAAAATGCTCTTCCGTCCAGGCTGCGGCCTCGCCTATAGGCATCAGCTCAATAAACCGAACATCATAACCTTTGCTTCGCGTGAGCTCCGCCATTTCCCGAATCTCAGACTCGTTCTCCCCGCCAATCAGAACACTGTTGACGCGGATAGGCCATATGCCTACGCGCTCAGCCTCTTCGAGACCTTTCATCACCCGGCTGAGGTCTCCGCCCCGTGTCATTTCCTTGAAGCGCTCCGGATTCAGGGTGTCCAGCGACACGTTGATGCGCCTCAGTCCCGCCGCCTTCAGCGGTTCTGCCAGGGTGTCCAGCATCACGGCGTTAGTCGTCATGGCCAGGTCCTTGATGCCTGGTATGGCCGCGAGCTCCGCCACCAGCTCGACGATGCCCTTTCTGACCAGAGGTTCCCCGCCCGTCAAGCGGATTTTGTCAATGCCCAGGCTTGCGGCTACGCGGGCTACTTCGACAATTTCCTCGTTTCTTAAAATTTTGTCATGATCCAGCTTCGTGGGCATCCCTGATGGAGGCATGCAATAACGACAGCGCAAATTGCAGCGGTCTGTCACCGATATTCTCAAATAGCGTATAGTTCTTCCATAAGCGTCCTGCACAGGACACCTCCCATCTCATTACTCCGGTGCTCAAGCAGTCAAATTTGCCCGGTCCAAAGCCATTAAAGCAAGAACACCTTGACCTGCTCGCCAGCCTCAACCGAACCGCCTTCAAGCGGCGCTACGACATAGCCGTCCGCGTTCGCAATGTAAGTGATCAGGCCGGATTTACCCCTGAGCGGCATGGCCGTCATTGCGCCCTCACCTTCGGTGAGTCTGACCATGTGAAAGGTCGTCCGCCCATCTTCCGGGCCGATGGTTTCCTTCAGCTCAGCGTAGCAAAAGGGATGCTGAATGTCAAAGCCAAAATGGTTGATCAATTCACTGACAAGCACAGTGAATCCGACGACCGTTGAAACGGGATTGCCGGGCAGCAAGACGATCGGCTTCCCATTCATGGCGGCGACGCCAATAGGTTTTCCGGGCTTGATGTTCATGCCGTGAAAGAGCAGTCCCTCATCCGACAAACTTTCAACAACTGCCGGTATGTAGTCCTTCTTACCGACGCTGCTGCCACCGGAGGTGATCAGAAGATCACATTGATCGATTTCGCTTTTGATGTAATTTTCAACCGCTTCATAGGTATCTTCGAGGCGCGTCAGCTTCACCGGTCCAAGCCCCCACTCCCGGGCTATGCCTGCGAGTACCGTGCCGTTGATGTCCCTGATTTTTCCAGGGCTGAGAGGGGCATCAATGTCCACCAGCTCATCACCGGTTGTGGCGATTGACAGACTCGGCGGCACGATGACCTCAACTTCATTAAATCCCAGCATGCCAAGTACACCAAGATCATAGCGGGTCAGACGTCTGCCGCGTTTGATGATTTTTTCGCCTGCCCTTACATCTTCTCCTTTTCGGATGATGTTGCTGCCGGGCTGAAGAGGAAGGATATCGAACGTAGGTGAAAGATCTGTTTTAGCCAAGTTTTTGAATAGAATTTGATCACCGTTTAGTACGGTCTCTTCAATTTTGATTACGGCGTCATAACCATCGGGCAAAAAACCTCCCGTCGGGATGTAGACGCAATTATCTTCGTTAGTACTTTCAGGCAGCGCCGCTTCAGCACCCATCAGAACTTCGCCAATCAACTTGAGAGTTGGCATGCCTTCAATAAGGGTCTGTGGGGCTTCAAGCTGCTTTGCGATCACTGCGGTTTTTACTGCGTAGCCATCCACTGTAGATTTATCAAATGGCGGCATATCCTGATCCGCCACCAAATCGCTTGCGAGATACCTGCCCAACGCCTCAAACAGGGTCACGCGTTCTGTTTTGACCGGACGCTCAGAAAAACAATTGCGTATGATGGCCTTAGCCTCATCTATTTCGATCAGCGGACGAATGGGCTTCATGGGCGGACCTCCTTGAATGATTAGGACGGAACTCAGTGTCAGCGGCTTAAGCCTGATGACGCCGACTCCCCTCGTCTGCATCATCTTTTACTATGACACCTTTGTCATTAATAGAATTTTATTATAGGTTGCCTTGAATGTAAAGGCGTTATTCTCTAAAAAACATAGCGAATTATTGTCAATAGATGACAAAATTTTATTGACCGCCTCAATTCCGTCAATTTCAGAGCTCATTATGATCATATTAAAACGCCCAAAATACCGCACCCATGAGGTATAATATAATAAAGTTTATAGGTTTCACATGCCACACTTTCGGTCAATCAAGCTATTCTACTTTTAAGGGGGCTTTTTATGTCTACAAAAACCGCATATCGCATAGCCGTTTTGACCGCCAGTGATAAAGGCGCCAAGGGCGAACGCGAAGACGCCAGCGGCGACCTGATCCGAGCCACAATGCAGTCAGAAGGCTACGAGATCGCCGAATCAGTCCTCGTGGCGGATGAACGGGATGAAATCGCGGCGCATTTAAGACGCCTCAGTGACTCAGGGGAGATTGACCTCATTCTGACCACCGGCGGCACGGGCTTTTCTCCGAGAGATTTTACGCCTGAGGCAACAAAAGATGTTATTGACAGGGAAGTCCCAGGCATCCCTGAGGCCATGCGCCGACGCAGCATGGAGATCACGCCCCGCGGCATGCTCTCGCGCGCCGCAGCCGGAATCAGGGGCAGAACGCTGATTGTAAACCTTCCAGGAAGCCCAAAGGCCGTCGCGGAAAATCTCGAGGTCCTGCTGCAGTCCCTGGAGCACGCTCTCGACATCCTGGTGGGCACTGCCCGTGATTGCGCCAGGGATCGGGATCATGAAGACAAACATGAACACAGTCACGAGCACCCTCATGAACACCAGGAAATTAAACACCCGCACTAATGATAGAAAGGGCCAGATTAGGCCCTTTTTCATTTTTTGGAAGAAACTCGGTGTCTGGCACCGAGTTTCGCCAGGCTGCACTTCGGTATCGGGCTGCGCCTTTTTTTGTAATACACTTTCTCACACAACCGACGTGCACCTCGCTTCGCCCACAGCCTCGCTGCGCGCGGCCGCAGGCTGCACTTCGGTATCGGGCTGCGCCCTATACAAACAAAAGTGTTCCCACCCTCCTGAGAGCAAGCTCTCCGAAGGGCGGGAACACTTTTGTTTGTGCACGTCACAGCTTTACATAATCTCTCCATGGGTCTCATGATCTGTAATTTCGCTGATGGCATTTTTATCATTGACGAAGACGACAGATGGCTTGAAGGTCTTCGCCTCTTCCGCGTCTATCCAGCAATAGGCAATGATGATAACGTTATCGCCTACATGGACATGTCTTGCAGCGGCGCCATTCAGACAAATGACGCCGGAACCAGCCTCACCCTCAATGACATAAGTCTCCAGGCGCGCACCATTATTGTTATTGACAATTTGTACCCGCTCACCTGGCAAAATACCGGAAGCCTCGAGCAACAACTTGTCTATGGTAATACTGCCAACATAATTCAGGTTGGCCTCCGTGACCGTTGCCCTGTGAATTTTTGCTTTGAACATATTGAGCATCATCTTAATTCACCTCAATCTGAAGGTTGTCAATCAACCTTGGTTTTCCCACTTTGACCGCCAGCGCGATCAGGATTTTCCCTGACAAGACTTCTACCGGTGCCAAGGTCATAGCATCCACAATCTCAATGTAGTCAATCACAGCAGAAGACACAGCACCTATGCGCTCCGCTATAGCCCTGCGAACAGCCTCCGCGCTGCGCTCTCCTGCCTCAATCAGAGCCTTGGCCATGAAGAGACTTTGTGACAGCACCAACGCGTCCGTCCGTTTGGTCTCGCTCAGGTAGACATTTCGGGAGCTGAGTGCAAGACCGTCGGTTTCTCTCACAATTGGGCACGCCACAATTTCAAGATCGAAATTGAGATCCATGGCCATGCGCCGGATAACAGCGACCTGCTGGGCATCCTTTATTCCAAAATAGGCGCGTTCCGGGGCGACAATATTAAACAATTTGCTGACCACCGTCGCGACGCCGCGAAAATGTCCCGGTCTGCTGGCACCGCAGAGTCTGCCGGTCAATTCGCCCTCCACGTCCACGTAGGTGGCGTAACCGGACGGATACATGTCTTCCGCCTCAGGCGCGAAGATGAAATCCACACCTTCGAGATCCAGCAGCGCCGCATCCCGCTCAAAATCACGGGGATAGCTGGCCAGATCCTCATTGGGTCCAAATTGTGTCGGATTCACAAAAATGCTGACGACGACGATGTCATTATTCCGGCGCGCCTCCCTCACCAGGGACAAATGGCCTTCGTGCAGGTAGCCCATAGTAGGCACCAGACCTACAGATTTTCCTTCTTTTTTCAACGCCTTCAGCGTTTGTGTCAAGGCGCGGGGGTTTTTAACCACTTCCATGTTGGTATTCCTCCAATTTAAGGGGCCTATCAGGCCTGAATTTCAGTTTGCTTCAACTTTTGAAGAACCGGCACCATCGGCAAAAAAGCCTTTGGCTCTGCTAGTAGAGCTTCTCGAGCACCTCGTCCTCTATGCCGAAGGTGTGCTCCGGCCCCGGAAACGCGCCGCTGTTGATCTCGCGGACATAGGCCTCAGCCGCCGCCTCAATCTGCTCACCGACACTGGCGAACTGCTTCACAAATTTCGGCGTAAAGGATTTGAACATGCCTATCATGTCCTGGATGACCAGCACCTGACCGTCACAGTCCGCGCCGGCGCCAATGCCAATGGTCGGAATTTCAAGTTTTTCACTGATCACCTTTGCCAGCTTCGCAGGGATGCATTCAAGTACAATCGCGCACGCCCCGGCTTCCTGAACCGCCAGCGCATCCTCAATCAGCTTTTTCGCCTGATCCAGGCTTTTGCCCTGCACTTTGAAACCACCAAACACATTCACCGACTGCGGTGTCAGCCCAATGTGTGCAACGACCGGAATCTGTGCCCTGACAATGGTCCTGATGGTCTCCGCCATCTCGACCCCGCCCTCGATTTTCACCGCGTCCACCAGCGCCTCCCGAACGAAGCGCCCGGCATTTCGTACTGCCTCTTCAACCGTGATGTGATACGAGAGAAATGGCATGTCCGCAATGAGAAAGGCGTTTTTCGTTCCTCTGCGCACGGCCTTGGTGTGATGGATCATGTCCTCCATAGTCACTTGCAGGGTATTTTCATAGCCCAGCATGGTCATGCCCAGGGAGTCTCCGACCAACAAGCTGTCTACGCCGGCATCATCCAGCAGTTTGGCCATGCTGTAATCATAGGCGGTCAGCATGGCGATTTTCTCGCCGCGCGCCTTAAATGCCTTGAAATCTCGGACTGTAAATTTTTTATCTTTCATGCTTGGCATCCTCCTTCGCGAGCAAGGCCTTGAGCTCGGCCGCTGCCCCCGGATCCTTGGTCAATTTGCATCTCATTGCCAGCGACAGCGTTGCCTCGGAAAGGGACTTGTAAAGCACCGCTGTTTCAGGTAAGGTTCCGGTGTTCAGAACATCCATGGCATCGAGAGCCTCCAGCGCCTCAAGATGCTTTGCCACCGTGGCGACATCTCCTCTGGCGACCGGCCCCGTCAGTGCCTTCTCCGCCCCTGAGCGCGCCACATTGTCCACGCTCCCGTATACCAGCGGCATCAGCCCTCGTCTGGCCTCTTCCTCGGTAAAACCAACCTGTTCAAACAATTGAATCGCTGCATCCAGCAAGGTCACGACGAAATTTGAGGCAAATACCGCCCCGGCGTGGTACAGCGCTTTGTTCTCCGCCTCAATCCTTACAAAGCTTATGCCGATGGTCGCCAGCCAACCCTCAAAGCCGCCTCCCGGCATCACTTCCGCTGAAAACAGCGACTCCCCGAAGGCGTTTCTGGCTCGCTCAATTTCCGACACCGATTGCAGCGGGTGCAGCGTTGCCGTTTCAAAACCGGCGGCCGCCAGCGTGTCGAGTGCTAAAACGCTATGGGCACCGCTCATATGGACGAAGATAGGGTGGTATGAAGCCCCAGGATCGCGTCGCGGGCTGCTTTTGGCAAGTCTTTCTGCCAATTCCGCTGCCAGTGGTTCTATTTGATCATCCACCACCGTGAGAAAAATGAGCTCCGAGTCCCGGATCAGTTCCAAAGGATCCAGAAAAGCCTTGCTGTCCGTCAGCGCAGCGGCTGCACAGGCAGAACCGTAAGTCCTGCTGGCGTATCCTGTGATGGTCTCGCCCCGATCCTTCAAAAAAAGACCAAAGGACGTTCCAACCTTGCCTGCACCTATGATCCCGATCCTCATGGAGCACTCATCCTTTCATAAAAGTGAAACTGGGGGTCGACAGGCCAAAGGCCGCTGACACCAATTTCCTTCTTTGAATCATTCTTACCCAAAAACACAAAAATGACCCGCCCCAGAACAGGACGAGCCGCACGCCAAAAAAGGCGATTGAATCACGATGTCTGTCTCTGGCCGCGCTGGCTCTGAGCAGTTTTGAGGTCTTTCCCAGAATTTCTGTTTGTTCACAAAGGGTATGGCGCACGAGGGCTGCCATCCAAGGAAATTTTATCACAGAAATTTCGAATGTAAAGTTTTTTCTAAGTCGACGTTTACCCTACAAATGACCGCCGCAAAGACAACTTGAGATTTAAACCGCGTTTCTCCTGTTCTTCTCAGGGCTGAACCACACGTAAAACCCTATCATGAGCAGCGCTGCCAGCAGTGCCATACCTGCGCCAAAATAAAACGGTGCCTGATTGTCCACGCGGTCATAGAGAAGACCCGCGATCAGACCGGCCGGCAGCAGCGTGATCCCAACCAGACTGTTGTAAAGTCCCAGGCCAGTCCCGCGTACGTCTCGTCTGACAAGATCTGAAACCAGCGCCTTTTGTGTCCCGTCCGTTAAGGCGCTATACAGTCCGTAGAGCGCAAAAAGCAATACGACCGAAGGAAGTTTGACCACTTGGCCAAACCCAAAATAAATCCCTGCATAAAGCAGATAACCGGCAATGATCAATCGCTCTCTGCCGATCCGGTCTGAGAGCATCCCGGCCGGTACCGAAAAGAGCACCGAGACGCTGTTAAAGACCAGATAGAGCATTGGGATCCACTGCGCCCGCACCCCCAGATCGCCCGCTTTGACGAGAAGCAGGGCATCCGTTGAATTTCCGAGGGTGAATAGAAACACAATCCCCAAAAACGCGTAATAGCGACCCGAAAAATCCCGAAGTTGGATCTTTCCAAGCTTATGCGCTTCTGTCTGCCTTCTCTCCTTGACGAAGGCCAGAATGGAGACAACACCGAAAGCTGCAGGAATTCCAGCGAATATGAAGACTTTGCGATAATCCCCTGGATACAGAAGCAGTACCCCTGCCGCAAGTAGCGGACCGAGGATCGCGCCGCTGTTATCCATGGCTTTGTGAAAGCCAAAGCCCTTTCCCCTCTCGCCTTCTTCTGTGGAGGCAGCGATCAGGCTGTCTCTGGGGGCAGTGCGAATGCCCTTTCCAACCCGTTCGGCAAACCGGATGCCCAGCACTTGAAATGGCGAAGCCGCGAAAGCGAACAGCGGGGATAAGATCGCAGTGAACAAATACCCCACAAGCATAAAGGGTTTGTTTTTTCTGATTTTGTCACTCCACCAGCCTGAAAGCGCTTTCAGAACCGACGCAGTGCTCTCTGCGATCCCTTCAATAAGCGACAATTCGGTTTTGGTGGCACCCAAGGACATCAAGAAGAGCGGCATGACCGCATAGATCATCTTGGTTGTTGTATCCGTGAGAAAGCTGGTGAGTCCAATAAAAAAGATGTTTCTTTCAAGTCCAAAGATGCGCTTATGCTTTGTTGGCGGATTGGGAACCATCGGCCAAACCCTCTTTCTTGAAATGACTTATGCTGTTAACTGACTATTGCATCCGCTAAACCAATCATGACATAATGGGGTTAACGCAGTGGTGTTTGGAGTCTGTCATGCGGGCCTTCCGGGTGTCGATCTGATGACTACAGTTTATCACACTTCGAACCCTGTTACATACTGGCGCAGCGCCTCAAACAATGCATCTCAGAAGTTTCAAAAGAGGCGGCGCCAAAACACGAACATATCAAAAAAATTTCTGAGGAGGTGCCCGCTCTGGAACGCTACGAAATAAACGAGTTGCTTCTCTTTGCTTCTCTGGCGGGTCGAGTCCTGCTGGAGAACGGTGCGGAAACCTACCGGGCTGAAAGTACCGTTGAGCATATTCTCAGTTCAAGGGGTGTCAGCAATATTCAGGCCTTTGTGATTCCTACGGCCATTTTTTTATCTATCGAATATGAGAATGAGCTGTTTAGCCACATTGAAAGGAATAAACGCATTGGAATTGACCTGATGAGAATCACCAGGGTGAATGATCTAAGCCGGGAGTTCTCGGCCAGCGACATGAGTGTTGCCGAGGCTAAAATCAAGCTGAACGACATTAAGAAATCCTCACAGTATAATTTGTGGACCCGACTTTTGTTCGCCGGGGTGGGCAGCAGCTTTTTCACTCTGATGTATAATGGCGGTTTCGTGGAGTTTGGAGGCGCCATGATCGCTTCTGTCATCACCACCGCGGTCACAGAGTTCCTTTTCGCCCTCGACGCAAGCCTGTTTATGCGCAATATCTTCGGCGGCGTGGTTGCAGCAGCCGCGTCTATAGCTTTTTCCGTATTATGCGTCCTCCTGGGGATCCAGGTGGATATGAACATCATAATCATAGGTGCCATCATGACCATGGTGCCTGGTGTCGCTATCACAAACGCCGTCAGAGATTCCATTTCCGGTGATTACGTTTCAGGGATGTCACGAACCTCCGAGGCCATTGTCATTTCGGTCGCTCTGGTCCTGGGTGTCGCCGTCACGCTAAACGGCGCGAGATTACTGCTTGGGGGGTTGATGCCATGACTCTGTTCACCAGCGGTTTGACCTCCTTCCTGGCCACCTTGGGCTTCGCGGTCATCTTCAATATTCCGAGGCGGCACCTGATCACAGCCAGCTTAAACGGAGCGCTGGGCTGGATGCTCTATACACTGATCATTCAGCTTGGGGGCACCACCATTTTTGCAAACTTCGCAGGCGCCGTCACCGTTGGTCTGATCGGTGAACTCCTCGCAAACCATTTCCGAAAACCCGCCACAATATTCATCATTCCGGGCATCATCCCGTTCGTGCCCGGGTACGGGATTTTCTATACCATGGAGTCGATCATGCTGCAGAATTTTACCGAAGCGGTTTCCAAAGGCTCAGAGTCGTTCATGATTGCGGTCGCTATCGCCAGCGGACTCATTGTCTCCTCAACCGTAGGGAAATATGTCAGAACTTATGCTCGCCGGAGAAAAACGACCTGAAACTGCAAAGAATATGGCGGAATCACCCGTGGAGACCTTGATCATTAAAGGGTCCCGCGGGTTTTTATTTTAAGATTTGATACCAGATACTAATATCTATCATTGACTTTTAACGACTTTTAACCTATATTTAGAGTTGGAAACTGAAATCGTCTACATGTAGGGTCGGCAACCGCTGGTCCTTTTTTTATAAGGAGTGTGATTGTATTGAATCTGCCAACCCTGAAAATTGGGGATCTCGAAGCACGCCTGCCTGTCATTCAGGGCGGTATGGGCATTGGCGTTTCCATGTCCAGACTGGCGGCTGCCGTAGCGAACGCCGGAGGCGTCGGCGTTATTTCCGGTGCTCAGCCCGGGTTCAAAGAGCCTGATTTCTGGACCAGCCCTTTGGAAGCTAACCTTAGAGGGATTCGCAACGAAATCAGAAAAGCAAGAGAACTGAGCCCCAATGGGATTATCGGCATCAACTTCCTGACAGCGACCCGAGAGTATACAGAGTTTGTTAAGGAAGCCGTCAAAGAAGGCATCGATCTCGTTATTTCCGGCGCGGGTCTGCCTAAGAACCTCCCCGAATTCGTTCAGGGCACAAAGACCAAATTCGCACCAATTGTCTCTTCCGGCAAAGCTGCAGAAACGCTGCTTAAGTTATGGGACCGACGCTATCAGGTCGTTCCGGACGCCATTATTGTGGAAGGCCCTCTCGCCGGCGGTCACCTCGGCTTCTCCCGCGAAGAATTGGAAGGCACCGCAAAAGACCTCTACACCTTGGTTGACGAAGTATTGGCAGCCGTAAAATCTTTTGCGGACCGTTATCAAAAACCTATTCCGGTCATCGCCGCAGGCGGCATTTTCAGTGGCGCTGACATCAAAAAAGCCTTGGATATGGGCGCTGCCGGCGTTCAGATCTCCACACGATTCGTCGCCACGGAAGAATGTGACGCAGACGACGCCTTTAAGCAGATGTATCTGGACGCTACGGAAGAAGACGTGGTGATTATTCAGAGTCCCGTGGGACTCCCCGGCCGCGCGATCCGCAATGACATGACGCGCAGCCTTGAAGCCGGGCGCATTCCGGTAACCGCTTGCACCCGCTGCCTCAGCCACTGCGATCCCGGCACAACGCCATTCTGTATCACCAAAAAACTGATTGAAGCAGTGACGGGTGAAGTCGATAAAGGTCTGGTTTTTGCCGGGCACAACGCCTTCAAACTCGATAAGATCTCGACAGTACAGATCGTCATGGATGAGCTCGTCTCTGAGTATGAAGAGGCTTGTCAGGCATAGCACCAAGTCCCATGTAAATTCTTAAACCAATCGAGTAGGAGGCTACCCATTAGTTGAGTAGCCGTCCTCTCACACCACCGTAC
>CAYQDM010000026.1:0-34121 GCA_964416305.1 uncultured Acidaminobacter sp.
GTAACAAGCCCTTATAGGGCTGAGCAAACTACCCGCTAAGCGGGTAGTTTTGATTCCGATGCTTGTGGGTATAAATGAAAAGTCTCAGACTTATGGTGCCGTGCGAGGAGGAAAAAAGTTGAAAGCGAACAGGACAAATCAAGCAGCACAAGCAACTCAGGAGGTTGAGGCGTTCTTTTCTGAAGATCCATGCGTCATTCCCCTCTATCGGGCACTGGAGCCCATCCTTTATGATTTGGGTGATGTGACGCGCAAGGTTCAAAAGACCCAAATCTCATTTTCCTCAGGCAAGGGCTTTGCTTATGTCTGGCTGCCGATTCACAAAGTCAAGGGCCGCCCGGAGCATTATATTGTCCTGAGTTTCAGTCAGCCTCAGCGGATTGTGAGCCCGCGAATCGTTGAAACTGCAGAGCCTTACCCCGGCCGATGGATGCATCACCTCATCCTCTCCACTCAGGAAGACCTGGATGAAGAACTCCTGGGTTGGCTGAGGGAAGCTTATAATTTTGGCAGGCGTTAACTCATGTGAGCCCCTCTTCAGTCACGGTAGATCAAGGACTGCAGCTTGCATTCAACTTGACAACTCGATTTTTTGTCCATATAATTAACAATGTTAATATTACATACTGTTGTTTACTTCAAGTTCGAATTTTCGAACGGCATTGTAAATAATTGCCCGTGGAGGAGATGAAATCACTTGCATCCTGAGGAACGACAAGAAATTAAGAAGCAGCGTATGAAGAACTACTTCCTGGAAGCCGCAATTGCAGCTGTAAAAAATGAGGGTGCTGATCACCTGACAGTTCGAAAAGTCGCTGACGCGGCGGGTTATTCCTATGCGACAATCTACAATTATTTCAAAGATCTGAATGCGTTGTTGTGGGAGACGCGGCAGCTCATGATTCAGGAGCTCATTGAAGCCGTTAAGTCAAAGATGTCTGCGCCGGTTAAAGATAAAGAAGATATCAAGAAAGTGTTCAAACACTATATGGGTTATTTCTTTGAACATCCTGAAGTCTTCAGATTTTTTTATTTTTATCCTTTGGCCAAACCTGAAGTTGAATCTCATGACGCTTCGGAAGATCAAAACAATGATCCGGATTTTACATCTATGTGGTCGGAAACCTTTGGCGCTTTTGTTGAAAATGGCATACTGAGGCCGGAAGACATTGAGGTAGTCGCAAAACTGATGATTTATTCTGTACAGGGTCTGCTGACCTTACGCTTTTCAAGCGCTGGGGATATGACCGAAGATCAGGCTTATCAAGATTTGGAGAAAATTGTGGATCATTTGTTGTAAAGGAGAGGGATTGAGTGTCAAAAAAGAAAAAACTGCTTATGTGGATTTTGATTGTGCTTGTTTTGATTTTCCTGGCTGCGCAGGTGGCTATGAAAAAAATTGAGAGCAATTTAAGTGCGCTCATGGCGCTGGAGATGGCAGAGATCGATTTGGATCAGACAGAGGATGGCGTCTATACAGGAAGCTATTCTGCCGTTCCGGTGGAAGCCGAAGTTCAAGTTGAGCTTGAAAATCATAGAATTGTTTCTATTGAGTTGATTGAACACAAACACGGCCAAGGGGCAAATGCCGAAATTTTGCCGGAGATTGTCGTACAGGCTCAGACCCTCAACGTCGACTTGGTAGCGGGCGCTACCTACAGCAGCAAGGTGATTTTGAAGGCAATCGAAGACGCGCTGCTTCAAGCGGCTGAGAAGTAAACAGCAAATTGCAGTGAATTGTGTGAAGCTCTGGCACCAGGTTGAACTCGGTGTCAGACACCGAACTGAACTCGGTGTCAGACACCGAACTGAACTCAGGGACAGAGTCAATTTTCTGCAATTTCCATGTTGTCACCACGCCTTAACTACCTTTTTCAGCATGAATATGGTAAACTTTGAAAAGTAAACTTTCCACCTAAACACAAGCGCTTGAGAAATGGGGTTATGGCGTTATGAATACCGTATTATTCGATTTGGACGGGACTTTGCTTCCCTTGGATCAGGATCAATTTCTGGAAACTTATTTTGGATTAATGGGTAAGATGATGACATCCAGGGGCATAGAGCCCAAACCGCTATTCAAAGCGATCTGGACCGGAACGGAAGCCATGGTCAGAAACGACGGTCTCATGACCAATGAGGAAAAGTTCTGGCGTGTGTTCGACAATGTCTACGAGGGTGATGCCAAAGCCCTAAGACCTCTTCTTGAAGAATTCTATATGACGGAATTCGATAAAGCCAAAGCAGTCGCCAGTCAAAATCCTTTGGCCCGCGAATGCGTAGACCTTCTAAAAGGAAAAGGCTATACCCTGGCTCTGACAACCAATCCACTTTTTCCTGCCATAGCAACGCATTTTAGAATTCAGTGGGCGGGCTTAAAACCTGAGGACTTTTCGCTGGTGACCACCTACGAGAATTGCAGCCACTGTAAGCCAAACCTGGATTATTACAGAGACGTCTTAAAAGCCCTTAAAAAGGAACCGCAGGATTGCCTGATGGTTGGGAATGATGCCAAGGAAGACCTGTGCGTTGCGGATCTCGGTATGGACACTTTTCTGTTGACAGATCACCTGATTCACAAAGGGGGGGAAGATCTTTCCCATCACAGACAGGGCAACTTCGAAACTTTCAAGACATGGATTGAAGAATTGCCGGATTTGGCCATGAAATCGACACGGTAAGTTGAACGACACTTCAATTAAAAAGGCGTCAGGAAAATGGTTTGATGGAAACCGTTTTCCTGACGCCTTACCTTTTAATCCCTGTAATCCCTACTGGGCGTTTCTATTCCCAAGTTCCGGCAAAATCCGGATCAACTCAGGGACGATTTTATGGACATCCCCAACAATGCTCAGATCCGCTGCGTCAAAAATAGGCGCGCCTTCATCCTTGTTGATGGCCACGATAAACTCAGATTCCTCCATGCCTGCAAGGTGCTGAATAGCACCTGAAATTCCACAGGCAATGTACAGGTCAGGACGCACCGTCTTTCCGGTCTGACCGACCTGGTGATTTCGATCGATCCATCCGGCATCCACCGCAGCCCTTGAAGCAGATACAGTGCCGCCCAGTTTGTCCGCGAGAGACTCCAGAATCGGGAACGCTTCCGGAGAGCCAATGCCGCGGCCGCCGGAGATCAGGATCGTCGCATCTTCAATATTGACCTTTTTCTTGCTCGCCTTAACGACCTCCAGCACCTCCACGTGCTGATCCTCCGGTGAGAAAGCGACCTCAAAGTTGCTGCAGACCCCCATTCGCCCAATCACCGGCTCCGCCATCTGCATGACGCCGGGCCGCACCGTCGACATTTGCGGACGGTGGTTCGGACAAATGATTGTCGCCATGATGTTGCCGCCAAACGCCGGCCGGGTCATCAGGAGATTTCGGTTTTCAAGGTCGACTTCCAGCTTCGTGCAGTCCGCGGTGAGGCCTGTATCCAACCGCGAAGAAACCCTGGGTGCCAGGTCTCTGCCGATGGTCGTCGCCCCAAACAGAACAATTTCGGGCTTATGGGTACGAATGACTTCCGTGAGCCCTTTCGTATAAGGCTCCGTGGTGTAAGGTTCCAGGATGGGGTGCTCGACGAGGATGACCTCATCGCAGCCCAGTTCGATGAGCGAATGAACAGGGTGGGTCAGACCCGCTGTGAGAACGGCGGCTTTTAGGCGGACTCCGAGCTCATCGGCAATCTCCCTGCCTTTGGAAATGAGTTCGAGGGACACCTTTTGGACGTGGCCTTCACGCTGTTCGACAAAGACCATGACATCAGAATAATTTTGGATTTCCATGCTATACCTCCTGATCGAATCAGCGTTATTCTACGATAAAGCGTTCTTTGAGGGCGTCCAGAATGAGCCTGGCTGCTGCGTCCGGCTCAGTGTTGAATTTCTTGCCCGGAGCCTTCGGCGCCTTGGTGAAGGACTTTCTGACCTTGGTTGGTGAGCCCTTGAGACCGGCGTGGTCCGGATTCATGTCCAGGTGGTCCAGGGTCCATGTTTCGACTTGCTTTTCATTATAAGCGGCCATAATGCCCCCAACGGACATGTAGCGCGGCGTGTTCATTTCTGCCAAGGTCGTGATCAGGCAAGGGAATTTGACGCGGATGCGGTGATAGCCTTCCTCGAAAATGCGCTTGACGATGATGGAAGATTGGCCCGCTTCGACCTCGAGGTCCTCCACATAGCTGACCTGAGGAATGTTAAGTTTTTCCGCAATTTGCGGACCGACTTGTGCCGTGTCGCCATCGATGGCCTGGCGTCCGGCGATGATGAGATCATAATCCATCTTGCGGATGGCACTGGCGAGAGTCAGGGAGGTCGCCCAGGTATCTGCGCCGGCGAATCGGCGGTCCGTCAGGAGAATAGCGCGGTCCGCGCCCATAGCCAGGGCTTCGCGGAGAGCCTTGTCGGCTTGCGGTGGGCCCATGGTGAGGACGGTGACGTGAGCGCCAAACTGATCTTTAAGACAAAGCGCGGCTTCGAGACCGGCTTTGTCGTCGTGGTTGATGATAGACGGAATACCGTCACGAATCAGCGTCCCGGTGACGGGATCAAGCTTGACCTCATTGGTATCCGGAACTTGTTTCATGCATACGATTATTTTCATGGAAGGGCCTCCTATTTCAGCATTGCGCTCGAAATGACCATTTTCTGGACCTCCGAGGTGCCTTCGTAGATTTCAGTGATCTTCGCGTCGCGCATCATGCGCTCTATGCCGTATTCCCGGGTGTAGCCATAACCGCCGTGCAGCTGGACCGCTTTGGTGGTGACTTCCATGGCGACTTCTGAAGCATACAGTTTGGCCATAGCGGCTTCAGTGGCATAAGACGCGCCCGCTTCTTTCAAGGTGGCGGCGCGGTAGACCAGGAGCCGGGCGGCGTCGACTTTCGTCTGCATGCCGGCGAGCTCGAACTGGGTGTTTTGGAAGGCTGAAATTGGTCTGTTGAACTGCTTGCGTTCTTTCACATATTTGACAGTCTCGTCAATGGCGCCTTGAGCAATGCCAAGGGCTTGGGCAGCGATGCCTATACGGCCGCCATCCAGCGTCTTCATGGCAATTTTGAAACCCTGGCCTTCTTTGCCGAGTAAATTCTCTTTTGGCACAATGCAGTTTTCGAAGATGAGCTCGCAGGTAGAGGAACCGCGGATGCCCATCTTTTTCTCTTTTTTACCGATGCTGAAGCCCGGGAAACCACGCTCCACAATGAAGGCTGAGATCCCTCTGGTGCCGGCGGCTTTGTCCGTCATGGCCATGACAATATAGGTATCCGCATGTCCGGCGTTTGTGATGAAGATTTTGCTGCCGTTCAGGACGTAGTGGTCACCCTGGAGAACCGCTTTGGTCTGCTGTGCGCTGGCATCTGTGCCGGCGTTGGCTTCAGTGAGACCAAAGGCGCCAATTTTCTCTCCTCTTGCGAGAGGTGGAAGGTACTTTTGCTTCTGCGCTTCGGTGCCGAACTCATAAATAGGCGCTGCGCAGAGACTTGTATGGGCGCTGACTATAACGCCGGTGGTGCCGCAGGCTTTTGAGAGCTCTTCGACGGCCATGGCATAAGCCAGGTTTCCCGCGCCGCTGCCGCCGAATTCCTTCGGAAAAGGGATCCCCATGAAGCCGTAGCGCGCGAGTTTCTCGACGGTTTCAACCGGAAAACGCTCTTCCTCGTCGATTTCCTCTGCGAGAGGTTTGACTTCCTGAACTGTGAAGCTGCGATACAGTTCGCGAAGCATTTCGTGTTCTTTTGACAAAGAGAAGTTCATAACAACCTCCTAAAGTTGTTAATAGATTCACAAAAAGTATCAAAAAAATTTCAATCATTTTTGTAAAACCTACTAACGGATTGGTATTCCAACGCCATTATATAATAATTGAAGCGCTAATTGAAGGGGATTGAAAGCGGATCAACACTTCTTGACAGGCGGTGATTAAAGATCATTTAATTTGAGTTTTTTTGATTCTAATTTAACAAAGAGTGGTTTCGCCTTATGGAATTATGACAAAGGGAATTTTTTGTTTTGTAGTTTTTTTTGGTGACGCGGACAACTTCAGAGTTGGTGACGCGGACAACTTTAAAGTTGGTGACGCAGACAACTTTAGAGTTGGTGACGCGGACAACTTTGAAATCAGTGCCAGAGCTTGCGAGAATGGTTCTCATCCATAAATTCAACAAAATTTCAGCGAAGCCTTATTAAAACCCCAAAAACTATCATATAATAAGGGCTGTGGGAGATTTCTCAACAAGACGTCAATGAGACTGTCATCTCAAAGATTGGAGGGTATGGGCTTGAAGAGGTTATGCATAGTTCTCGTGCTTATTATATTTATTCTCATAACCCCCGGGACCAGATCAGATGCAGCGCTGTCCGCAGATGATAATGCCTCAGACAGAATCAGAATAGCCTTCGATCCCAGTCTGCCGCCTTATCAATTTTTCGAAGAGGGGGTCTACAAAGGCTTCAATCTCGACTTAATCCAGACTCTGTCTGAGAATGCCGAACTCAAGATCGACCTGATTCCAATGCCCTATAACGAAAGCGTTGAAAGATTTAAACTAAAAGAAATTGACGGAATCCTGGGGATCCGCTACTCCAGCCAATTTGAAGAGCAAATGGAGTTCAGTGATAGCCTTGTCAATTCAACCATATCCATTATTGCCCTGGACGAAAAAATTGAGCAATACAAGACCGCACTCGGCATCGAGCCAGTGCTGATCGCTGTGGAACGAGATTCAGTGGAGTTTGAATTTGTCAAAAACGTCAAGAAGGCCAATTTCAACCAAGCCTTCAGCCAGCAGGCCGTCTTTGAGCTTCTGATCATGAATCGAGCAGACATGATGATTGGCGTGCGCCATGTCGCTGAGTACATGCTGGACAAATACAACATTGAGCACCTGTATACCATCAGCAACAGCTTTGAAACGCCGGTGGACTTTTATTTAGGAATGGATGCCTCCAAGAGAAGCGTCCTGCAAAAACTCAACGCTTCACTGAGGGATCTCAAACTGAGCGGCGCCTATGAAGAAATTTATAATGCCTGGATTAATGACAAAGCAATCGAAAACCAGAGACGCATTGAAAGAAACCTATTGATTATGGCCCTGCTCATAGTCTCAGTGTTCTTTATCGCTGCCGCAGCCGGTTATATCAGCATCCAACTCAAAAGAAAAGTCAATGACAAAACCCGCGAACTCAGCAGCGCCAACGAGGCGCTTGAGCGCAAGATCATCGAAATCCGAAACGCCACCGAATTGAAAGACCTTATGTTTGAGAGCAGCCCCCGCAGCATCACTATTGTGGACAGGGACGGCCGCATATCGACAATGAATGAGCCCGCATTGGCGCTCTGCGGCCTGAGCCAGATTCCCGTAGGAGAGAAGGTCTTCACCCTGACGCCCTTCGACAAAATGCTCGAAGGCAACCTGGAAAACGTCCTGAACGAAGGCGAAAGCCTGATGGGCAAGGAAATGGACTATTCCGCCGCAGGCAGACGCTGGGCACTGCGCTATTTCATCTATCCGCTGAAGGATGATGAGCAGCAGCTGCGCGGCGCGATCCTCACCATCGAGGATTACACCCAGGAAAAAATCCTTCGCGAGCAGATTGCCGAAGAAGAGAAAAACAGAGCGCTGATCCAGATGATTTCAGGCATTGCCCACGAGATCCGAAACCCGTTGACGTCCATAAAGGCCTACGTCGATCTGCTGCCCAGAAAAAAGGACAACGAAGCGTTCCAGAAGCAGCTCGTCCAGGTGGTCCCCAATGAAGTGGAGCGCGTCAGCAGGCTGATCGAAAACCTGATCGACTACGTCAGGCCAAAAAGTCGCAACCCGCAGCGCGTCCAGGTCCACGAGCTCCTGGAATCCTGCATGCTCCTGTTTCGTCATACGGCGACGAGCAAGGGGATCGATTTCGACATGAGCGCGGACGCAAACCTCTATATTCACGTGGACAAGGACCAGATCAAGCAAGTGATCATCAACCTGCTCCTCAACGCTATTGACGCCATTAACGAGAAGCGTGAAAAAACTCAGGCGGCCGATGGTCACTGGATCCGACTCCACGCCACAAACGGCGTCGGTCACGTAAAAATCTCAATCGAGGATAACGGCATTGGCATGTCACCTGATGAACTGGAAAACGTTTACGAACTCTTCTATACGACAAAGACAAAAGGCAGCGGCATTGGACTTCCACTCTCGAAACAGATTATCGAAGACAATCGGGGCACCATTCAGATTGTGAGCACAAAACATGTGGGAACCACCATAGCGCTTGAATTTGGGAGTGATGCGAGTTGAAAGAGAAGATCCTGATCATTGATGACGAAGCGGACATCTGCTCATCGCTGTGTTTCTTATTGGAGGACAAGTATGAAGTCAAATCCACTGTAAACCCTGCCCTCGGTCTCTCGATGATTCAGCGGGAGAGCTTTCATGTGGTCCTGCTGGACCTGAAAATTGGCTTGGTTGACGGGATTGACGTCCTGAACGAGATCAAAAAAATTGACGCATCCATTCAGGTCATTATTATGACGGCCTTCGGTTCGATTGTCTCTTCGGTGGATGCCATCAAAAAAGGCGCCTTTACCTATCTGACCAAGCCGCTCAATTTGGATGTGCTGGAGGAATCCGTTGTTCAGGCCCTTGAGTTTCGCAAATCACGAGAGACTGTCGATTATGGCGGAGCGCCGGATGCTCGGTTTGTGTATCAGGGAATCATCGGCCAAAGTTCTGCCATGAAGAGAGTATTTGAACTGATCGATAAACTGAAGGACGTGGACTCCAGCGTGGTGATCAGCGGAGAAAGCGGTACGGGCAAGGAGCTCGTGGCGAAAGCCATCCATGACGCCGGGAAGCGCCGGCAGGGCAACTTTGTGGAAATCAACTGCGCCGCGATTCCTGAGACGCTGCTGGAAGAGGAGCTTTTTGGACACAAAAAAGGTACCTTTACGGGCGCGGTGGCTGATAAAACGGGAAAATTCGAATACGCCAACCAAGGTACAATTTTTTTGGACGAAATAGGCGACATGCCGTTCTCTTTACAGGCCAAACTGTTGCGCGTGCTTCAGCAGAAGGAATACACGCCACTGGGCGGGCATCAGAAGGTAAAATTAAACATTCGGGTCATTGCAGCGACACATCAGGACCTCAAGAAAATGGTGGAATCCGGCAGGTTCAGGCAGGACCTGTATTTCAGGCTGAATGTCATTGAGATCAACCTGCCGCCCCTCAGGGAACGAAGACAGGATCTGCCGCTGCTATTCCGGCATTTCCTGAGACAGTACAATTCGGAAATGGGGAAGACGGTCAGGGGATTTTCCAAGGAGGCCGAAACCTGCCTGTTGAATTATGATTATCCCGGAAACGTCAGGGAACTGTCCAATATCATTGAATGCGCTGTCCTGCTGGCCAGAGAAGAGGTCATAGAGGTGGAAAATCTGCCGATTGAAGTCAGATCCAACAAACTCGACGTCACAGACACCCTGGACCTGGCGCTCGGAGCGCGTCTGGGCACAGAAAGCCTGGTGGGGCTGACGCTCCAGGAAGCGGAACGAAAACTGATCAGCGCGGCACTTGTTTTAAACAAAGGGCATAAAAAAGCAACTGCAGCGATGCTCGGGATCAGTGAACGCGGACTCAGAAATAAAATCAATGATTATGGATTGAACGATAAAGAATGATTCTTAGCCGTTGAAAGAGCGGCAAAAAATACCATGCGGCATTTTTTGCCGCTTTTTTTGATGGCTTTTAGTGCAATTATTGCCTTATTCATAAGCTTCATAAGATTCTTTTAAACTTGACATTGCTTTGAAATCATTGAAAGTATTGCAGGGCAAGGATTCTGGAAAAAATAGTGAAGAATTGATTTTATTATTTTGAACGCAAGCACTTGGCATGACACTTGCGAATTAAGAGTGCATCAAGAAAATTGGGAGGCGTATTGAATGTCAATGAAAAAATGGTCTTTGATCTTATCCCTTGTTCTTCTTTCTGCTTCACTCCTGGCTGGATGCAGCGGCAACGAGGCTGCAGCTCCGGCGACAACAGAGCAGCCTGCTGCCGAAACCACTGAACTCGACCGCAGTCAATATTTCGTCACAGTTGCGACTGGCCCAACCAGCGGATTGTATTATCCAATTGGCGGCGCGTTTTCAAGCGTCTTCCAAAACAAGCTGGAGTACAAGTCCTCTGTACAGTCCACTGGGGCATCGGTTGAAAATATTAACTTAATATTGACCGGCGGCGCAGAGCTCGCGATTACTATGTCAGACTCTGTAGCCCAAGCCTATGGCGCGTTTGGCGCTTTTGAAGGCAAGCCTGCCGCGGAAGACCTCAGATGCCTGATGGGACTTTATCCAAACTACGTTCAGCTGATCACAACCGATAAGACCGGTATTACGAAGTTCGAAGACCTGAAAGGAAAGCGTGTCGGTGTTGGCGCGCCAAACTCAGGCGTTGAACTCAACGCAAGAATGATGTATGAAGCTCATGGCATGACTTATGAAGACAGCAAAGTGGATTACTTAAACTATGGCGAAGCCATTGATCAAATGAAGAACAATCAAGTGGATGCTGTCTTTGTCACCAGCGGCATTCCGAATGCAACCGTTATGGAGCTGGGCACTGCGGCTAATATCGTCGTCGTTCCTATTGAAGGCGAAGGCCTTAAAAATCTGATTGAAAAATATCCGTTCTTTGTCGAAGCGACAATACCTGCCGATGTTTACGGAACGTCTTCTGACGTCACAACAGCAACCGTGCGCAACATCATGCTGGTGTCAAAGGATCTTCCGGATGAAGTGATCTACGATCTGACAAAAGGCATCTTTGAAAATATTGATGATATCAAGGCTTCTCACGCAACCGCTGCGGAACATATCTCCCTTGAAAACTCACACATCGGCGTCGATATTCCTTTCCACCCGGGAGCGCTGAAATATTATGAAGAACAAGGAATCAAGTAATGCAATAGTATGGTCGATCGAGTCCGATGCAGGGAAGTCACACCTGACTTCCTTGCATCGCAAGGGCTTGATCATCCTTGGTGCGATAGTCTCACTGCTGCTTTTGATTGGAGCCTTACTCTATCTCAATCAGCCTGTACTCATCATATATAACCAGCAGACAGGCGAAAAATTTGCAACACTCCCTGTGGAAGCGGGTGATGTGCTTGAGTATAACTGGATTCATTCCTTTGAACACATTCCGTGGAATGAGCGTTACAGGATTCAAGCAGATCACGGGCTCTTGTTGGTTGAAATTCATGTAGCCGGCTTTGGGGCCGGTATACCGGAGAATAAAGGGATTACCTCTGTCGAAAATGGGATCGTAGTCATGCGTGATCTTGACGAACGGTTTGAATACATTTCTTGGATCCATTCCAACACCGCACTATCCTCGATTGTTTTGAATGGGCAAAAGGTCGCATCCGGGCCGGATTTGCCCCATCATCAACCCTTAAAACTGGAAGTAAAAAGGAGGTTGAATACATGGCTAGTGAATCGCTGACTCATATAGATGGTCAAGTAGAGGAACTTCAAACAAATTTGCTCGAGAAATTTGACAAAGAGTCGAAAACAAGAAAGTTTGGAAATAAGTCCTTTGAGAAATTAGTGTATTGGGTCGCCATCGGCATAGCACTTTATCATTTTATTACTTCGTTCATAGGTTATCCTGCGACGCACCTGCACCGTTCGCTCCACGTGGGCATGATGTTGGTCATGGCCTTTGTGCTGTATCCGGCTACGAAAAAATCCAGCAGATCAAAGATGGCCTGGTATGATTATGTGTTTTCTGTTTTGTCCATGGCGGTAGTGGTTTATATTTGGACCGACTATGCCGGCTTTATAAACCGAATGGGTATGCCGAACACCATGGATGTCATCATGGGGACCATGCTTATACTTCTGGTCATGGAGGCTTCCAGACGGATTTCCGGGCTGCCGCTGGTCATTTTGAGCGGTCTGTTTCTGGCCTACGGCTTGTTTGGGCAATCCATGCCAAGCATCTTTATGCATCGCGGTTATACCTGGGCAAATCTGGTCAATCATGCGTTCATTAACACCGAAGGCATTTACGGCACTTCTGTCAATGTCGCAGCGAGCTACATATTCCTGTTTATTCTCTTTGGCGCCATTATGAACAAATCCGGCATGGGCCAGTTTTTCAATGACATAGCCCTTGCACTTGCCGGGCATACAAAAGGTGGTCCTGCAAAAGTAGCGGTTATTGCCAGCGGTTTTCTGGGAAGTATCAACGGATCCGCTGTGGCCAATGTCGTTACGACGGGTGCGTTTACAATTCCGCTTATGAAGAAAACCGGCTATACAAAGGAATTTGCAGGCGCAGTTGAAGCGTCTTCGTCTGTAGGCGGACAGCTTTTGCCGCCAATCATGGGTGCGGCTGCGTTCATTATGGCCGAAATGCTGGGTGTCCGATACAGCGTTATTGTAGTCAGTGCCGCAATTCCGGCGCTCTTATACTACCTTGGCATACTCGTTCAGGTGCAGCTCCGGGCTTCAAAGGATCAGTTGATGGGGATCCCAAAAGCGGATCTGCCGAGAGTGAAAGACGTCATGAAGGTCCGTGGTCACTTGCTGCTCCCAATAGTGTTCCTCCTCTATATGCTTCTCTTTAGTGGGACAACCGTCATCTTTGGAGCATTCTGCACTATAGTCGTCACCATTGTGGTCAGCATGTTCCGACCTGAAACCAGGATGAGTGTCAAAGATATTCTTGACGCCTTTGAAGAGGGCACGCGTTCTGTAGTCTCCGTTGCAGTCGCTTGTGCGGTCGTAGGCATAATTATTGCGGTTGTGAGCTTGACTGGCTTTGGCTTAAATATGGCGAATGCCATTATCCAGCTTGGCAGCACAAATCTTCTGGCAACGCTGGTATTGACTATGGTGACCTGCATGATTCTGGGCATGGGACTCCCGTCCATTCCTGCCTACCTGATTACGGCTACAATGGCTGCGCCGGCTCTGGTTCAGCTTGGTGTGCCTGACCTCGCTGCGCACATGTTTGTTTTCTATTTCGCTATGTTCGCAAATATCACGCCTCCGGTGGCGCTTGCGTCTTTTGCGGCAGCCGGCATTTCCGGCGGAGATCCAATGAAGACCGGGCTGCAGTCAGTCAAACTTTCCTTAGCGGGATTCATAGTCCCATACATGTTCGTTTTCAATACGGCTTTACTGTTGATTGATACATCGCCGCTGGTGGCACTTCGCGTCACTTTAACTGCAGTCATTGGCGTTTTCCTGATAGGTATTGCGGCGGAAGGCTTCCTGTTGGCAAAGCTCAACATTTTGTTCAGAGGGCTGGCCCTTGTTGGCGCCGTGATGCTGATTACCGAAAACGTTTATCAGGATGCGGTTGGATTTGGAATCTTAATTGCATTGATTCTAATTCAGAAAGTAAAGGCAAGGCGTGTCAGCGCGGTCGTGAGTTAGGGTTTGATGTGTTGTTAAACGGAATGTAAGTTGAGATGAAGCCATGCCCGGCAAGCGCCGGGCATGGCTTTTTAAATGGAAGGGGACGCGGACGAAGTGGGTTTTGGTGACGCGGACAGGTTTTGGGTTGGGGACGCGAACAGAAACGGGATTGTAATACAAGTGTTCATTTTTACTTTAGTGAAAATTGTTATCACAAGCTCTGGTACAATTTTCATTTCTGTCCGCGTCCCCAAAGTTAAAGTCGTCCGCGTCCCCAAGATTGAAATCGTCCGCGTCCCCCACCTTAACCGTCCATTTCGCCAATCTTGACGCTCATTTCGAATGAGAGTACAATGACTTTATAATTATGATAAAAATAGAAAATATCTGCACCGGTTCAGGATAGCGTTTTCTTTCGATAGGCTAAGGGTTCAAGGGGAAGATCATCCTAAGAGAAAGCTGGGAATCCAATGAAAGCCACGAAAAAGCAAACAGATGGCAACGCGCATGAACCCCCAACCGTCCAGCAGCTCACCATTATGTTATCAGTCCACAAAGTCCGCCCATCACAGCAGCGGCTCATGATTCTGGAATATTTGCTGACCCACCACAATCATCCTTCGGTGGACATGATCTATAACGAATTGCTGATTAAAGTGCCAACGCTGTCTAGGGCTACCGTTTACAACACCTTGAATCTGTTTTTAAAAGCGGGGCTCGTCAAAGTGCTGAATCTTGCAGAAAATGAAGCGCGGTATGATATCCTTACCGACTTCCACGGGCACTTCAAATGCAACGCCTGCGGCAATATCTTCAACTTCCGTGTCAGTGATGATGCAATTGTATCGGAAGAGTTAAAGGGCTTCGTCATTGACGACAAGAATGTCTATTTTAAAGGTGTTTGCCCGAAATGTCTGAAACAGTCAAAAAGCGTCTAATCCACATTTTGGAGGTGAATAGGTGTCGAGCAGACTAAAAAAACATTTACTGATCGCAGCCGGCAGTCTTGCCCTGATTCTTGGAATCATTGGCGTCATACTACCCGTCCTGCCTACGACCCCCTTTTTGCTTCTGGCCTCCTATTGTTACATGCGAAGTTCCAAACACCTGTACGACTGGCTGATGAACCATAAAATTCTGGGTCCTTACCTCTATGACTACATCACGTACAGAGGCGTCAGGCGAAAGGTCAGAACAGCGGCTTTAACCATGCTGTGGCTGACCCTCAGCATCTCCATGATCCTGGTGGATCACTTTCACATCAGACTTTTACTCGTCTTTATAGGTGTCGCGGTGAGCATACACTTGCTTATGCTGAAAATAATCGAAAACGAGCAGCCGGCCGACTAAAGATTTTTGAACCCAAAAATAATAAGCCACCACAGATGCCCTTGTTTCAAAAGGGAGTCATCTGTGGTGGCTTTAGTTTTGCTCAACTAATCCGTAAAGCTATTAAGCCACTAAACCTGTTAAGCCTTTAAATAGTCCAGCGCAAACTGCGCATACAGCCCGGCGGAAATGCCCAGGGCATCCTCGTCAATATCAAATTTCGGATGATGGTGCGGATAATACTCGAGCTTCTTAGTATTCTGCGAGCCCACAAAGGCGAACATAGCAGGCGCATATTTGGCATAAAAGGAAAAGTCCTCACCCCCGGTATTCTGAGGCACACTTTGCCGCGCTTCCTGACCAAACAGGGCATCCACAGACTGGGCAGCGATCTGAGACAAGAACGGGTCGTTGATCGTAGGAATGACCAGCTGCTCATAATCCAGTTTAGCCTCAGCCCGAAAAGATTGCGCGATGCTCTCCGAAATCCGCCGAATCTGCCCCTCAAAAGCATCGCTGACCTCATAGCTGAAACAGCGCGTCGTCCCTTCGAGGAGCGCTTCGGCAGCAATGACATTAAACCGAGACCCTGCAGTGATTTTGCCGATGGTCACCACCGCCGGATCCAGCGGATTGATCTCCCTGCTGACAATAGTCTGCAGATTCAAAAGGATGGAAGCCCCGACAACTGCAGCATCCACTGTCTGATGCGGCATAGCCCCATGGCCGCCCTTGCCGGTGACGTGAATCTTGAAGATCCCTGCAGAAGCCATTCTGGGACCAGACTCTACGGAAATCTTGCCTACTTCCGCGTCATTCCACAAGTGAATGCCAAAGATGGCATCTACGTCCACCAAAGCCCCGGCATCAATCATGGCGAGGGCTCCTCTGGCAGTTTCCTCACCAGGTTGGAAGATTAATTTTACCGTGCCTTCAAAATCACTTTTAAGATCCTTGAGGATCTGGGCGGCGCCGAGCAGGCTGGCGGTGTGGCCGTCGTGGCCGCAGCCGTGCATGAGGCCATCCGTTTGAGATTTGTATGGGACATTATTATCTTCCTGAAGCTCCAGAGCATCCATATCAGCGCGCAGCGCTACAGTCTTTCCTGGCCGGGCGCCTCGAATCCAGCCAATAACACCAGTGCCGCCGACTTCCTGACATTCAATGCCCATAGAAGAGAGCTCCTCTAGGATGCGCTTTTGTGTTCGCACTTCCTTCATACTGGGCTCCGGATGCTGATGGAATTCCCTGCGCATGGCAATGGTGTAATCTTTGTAAACTTCAATCAACTTTTTCACGGACATCTGAAAGTCCTCCTGACCACTTTAGACTATTTTACTTGCCCTTTAATTCCCGTTCGAACGGGATTGAAGACTGCGCACCCGGGCGAGTGACGGCAATGCCGGCAGCTTCGACCGCCAATGCGACCGCCTCCTCCAGACCAAATGACCGCCAAAATGCCGCAAAGGCACCAGCGAACGTATCTCCCGCCGCAGTCGTATCCACTGCCGTGACCTTAACAGCGGGAATGTGGCCGAATCGACCCTCGCCGCTGTAATAAACCCCGTCAGCCCCCATAGTCATAAGAACAATAGGAAAGCCCAACTCGGCTAAAGCTTTCATAACGTCGCCAGGTGATAAAACCATACCAGTCAACTCCGAAGCAGGTGCGCCGCTGACTTCACCCGACCTGTGAAAATCAGGGGCGAGCCCAGTGAGCTGAAGGCCTTCAATCTCGTTGACCACCAGCACGTCGACAAGTTGAATCAACGACTCGGGCAGCGGATGAAAGGGTGCCGGATTGAGGATGACTTTTTTTCCGTAGGCATGAGCGAGCGCCGCGGCGTGAATCACGGTGTCCATAGGCAGCTCGAGCTGGAGGACCACCAGGTCACAAGCTGAGAACGCGTCCGCCGCCAGGTCGAGGTCAGAGGGCTGGACACCCCCGTTGGCGCCGGGGATGACGGTGATGGTATTGTGACCATCGGCAGAAACAGTGATCAATGCGACGCCGGTTGGAAGGCCGGAGAGCGTTTGGACACCCTGAACGTCAACCCCATCCCGGGTCAGTCCATCCAGGAGACGCTGGCCATAATCATCCCGCCCCACAGCACCGACCATGGCCACGGAAGCCCCCATCCGCGCTGCAGCCACCGCCTGATTGGCGCCCTTGCCGCCGGGATAAGTGTCAAAGCGCTTTCCCATTACGGTCTCCCCAATCCGGGGCAGCTGATCCACCGTGGCCACCAGATCCATATTAAGACTGCCAACGACCAGCAGTTTAGTCCTCATTTGCCTCAGTCCTCTCGACTCAATGGATTTAGTAAAAATTATCCAGTGCTCGCGTTCACAGGGCGCTAATGCAATAAACTCTTAAAGCCCTCTCCCAAAGTCTCGTGAATTTTACTGACGGAAATAAACGCCCGCTGATCCACCGACTTGATGTAACTTCTGAGCCTGATAAATTCCTTTCTGTCCACAATAGTCATGATGATCTCTCTTGACTCGTTGGTATAGGCGCCTCTGGCCTGATACAGCGTCGCGCCGCGCCCCAGGTCGTCCATGATGAACCGCGTAATCTGATCCACCTCGGTGGCAATGATCATCACCTGTTTGTTGGTCTCCAGGCCCTCAATGACCGAGTCGATCACAAAACCGTTGATGATGACCGCCAGCAGCGCATAGAGGCCGCTCTGAATGCCAAAAGTGACGCCTGCGGCAGACACAATAAGAAAGTCCGCCATGAGAAGACCTTTGCCGATGGCGATCTGAAAATACTTATTAAGGATCTTGGCAATGATGTCCGTCCCACCCGTTGAAGCGTTGTTGAGAAAGACAATGCCCATGCCGCCGCCTGCCAGCATGATCCCATAGATCATTTCCAGCAGGATGTCGCCGGTCAGCGGTTCGGTGAGGGGGAAGAGGGATTCAAACAGCCAGATCATGCCTGAAAGCATCAGGCTGGAGTATATGGTTCGAACGCCAAAGTCCTTGCCAATAAAAATAATCCCAATGATAAACAGGATGACATTCATCATCATCATAAAGGCGCCAATTGGGATCATAGGCAGGTAGTAATTGATGACCATAGCCAGTCCGCTGACGCCGCCGGCGGCGACGTTGTTGGGCACCAGGAAGAAATAGATGCCGGCTGCAACCATGGCTAAGCCAAGGTTAATCAGGATAAATTCTTTTATGTTTTTTTTCAAGTATAAGTGCCTCCTTGGTTAAGCTGGTGATTTGCTCATAATGTTACCACGTTCTTTTCTGCGCGTAAATGGGGCTTCTTGCGAGAGGCATTTCTGGTATACTTAAAACAAAAAGCATGGGTCACGGCTTGGCTTTGGGCATGGAAAAAGCTGATAGCTAGATTAGTCCGCTGAAAGGGTTGTTGACATGGCACTCGATCTGAAGAAAAAAGGCAAGATCTATCAAAATTTGCCGGCGATCATAGCCGAGGAGTTGAGGGAATCCATCCTGAATGGTGAAATTGAAGCAGGCGCTCAGATGAAACAGGAAGAGATCGCCAGACGTTTCGACAGCAGTCTGATTCCCGTGCGGGAAGCACTGAGAAACCTGGAGACGGAGGGACTGGTCACTTTTTACCCCAATAAGGGGGCTTTTGTCAGCGAGCTTTCGAGCGAGCGGGCCAGAGAGGTCTTTGAGACCCGAATTTTAATAGAAAAGGGCGCCCTGGCCATGTCGATTCCAAAGCTGACTAAAAAGGATTTTAAAGCGGCAGCCCAGCTCATTGACCAACTGGATCGGGCAGAGACAGGGAAGGCCCTAAGCAGGCTCAATCTGGAACTTCACAACGTGCTCTACGGTCGCTGCGGCAATTCCTTTTTGCTGGAGCTGATCGAAACGCTGCACTATCAGGTAGAGCGGTACATGCGCCGCTATTTGATAGAGCATCTCAACAATGACCTCTCCCAGGAATTTCACCGACGGATTCTCAAGGCAGCTGAGGAAAAAAATATTGATCAGGCCTGTTTTGATCTGGAACAGCACATGCGTATGGCCATGACCTCGCTGATCGACGCGCTGAAACGGGAAGAGCTTTAGTGTATTCAAGCTGTAAGGCGTAAGTGGTGATAAATTTTGAATTTGTGGTGTGCGGAGCGGCCCTCGAGATTGACTGAAAATGAAATGGCTATTATAATGTAGTCAAGATTATATATTATAAAATATAAAATAAAATGTTCGGGGTCGGGGTGCTCTAGGCGCTGGAAATGCTGTATACCAGGAGGTCAAAATCATGAATGTCACCAAGAGAATTGAAAAGTTCAGACAATCTTACGTCAACTCTAAGCCTATGATTTGCTATGATCGTGCGGATCTGTGGACCCGGTCCCATCAGGAGACGGAAGGCGAACCTATTGAAATCAGACGTGCCAAAGCGTTCTTGAAAGCCTGCAGCGAGCTCCCGGTTCAGATTTTTGAGGACGAACTTTTGGTGGGCACAGCGGGCCGCTTTCGACGAACCGGAATTCTGACACCGGAATTCTCATGGAAATGGGTGGACAAGGAAATGGACACCTTTGAGACGCGGCCCCAGGATCCTTATGTGATGACCGACGAGCAGCGCGCTTATGTCCGCGAGAATATTTTCCCCTACTGGAAGGGGAAGTCCCTGGAAGAGGCTTTCCTCAACCGCGTGCCGGAAAGCACCGCCAGAATTCTGATAGACACGGGGATCATCGATAACGACTCCAAGTGGCGTCAGGCAATTGGGGAAGTGACGCCGGATTATCCGGAGACGCTATTCCCAAAAGGCTATGATCGCATTCGCGAGGAAGCGCAGGCAAAGCTCGCAGAACTTGAGCCGGTCAGCAGGGAGAATATTGAGAAAATTCAATTTTATACTTCTATAGCTATTGCGGCGCAGGCCATTGTCACTTATGCCAATCGTTATGCGGACAAAGCGGAGGAGATGGCGAGGGATATAGCGTCGGAAATGGCAGTGGCTGGGGCGGCGGGACCATCGGCTGATAAAGCCATTGAGAACGGTGACAAAGAGTGGGCCGTGCCACTGAAGCAGCGCCGGGAGGAGCTCCTGGAAATCGCCAGAGTCTGTCGCAAAGTGCCGGCAAAGCCACCGGAGACGTTCCGGGAAGCGATCCAGTTCGTGTGGTTCGTGCAGCTGGGCGGCGTCATTTCCGAGAACCCTCTGGCGCTGAATCCGGGACGCTTTGACCAATATATGCATCCGTTCTATGCTGAGGACCTGGCGGCGGGACGCCTAACGCCGGCGGAAGCCCAGGAACTGATCGAGGCCCTTTGGATCAAGCTTTCCGAGTGGGTTTGGACGATTTCAGCCAACACGGCGGACTTTTTCGCTGGGTATAATCAGTTTCAGAACCTGACGGTGGGCGGACGGAAGCGCGACGGCTCGGATGCCACCAACGACATTACCTATATGTGTCTTGAGGCCACGAAGCGGGTCAAGACCCACCAACCTGGGCTCAGCGTGCGGATTCATGCGGATTGCCCTGAGACCTTCATGAACGCCGTGGTGGACCTGGTGAAGACGGGGACCGGTTTCCCGGCGATCCATAATGACGACGCGGGCTCCAGAATGCTCCTCCAGGCGGGGTATGAGCCGGAAGATGCCCGGGACTGGAACAACTGCGGCTGTGTCGTGCCGCATTTCAGAAAGACGGGACAGTGGACTGCGGCGGTCAACGTCAACTTTGGCGCTGCTCTGGAATATGCCCTGAATGAGGGGAACAGCCGGCTGCGCGGGGAGACTCTTGGGATTCCGGTGAAGCCCCTGGCGGACTTTACCAGTTTTGAGGAGATCAAGGCGGCCTTTGAAGCACAGCTTCAATACCTGGTTCATCACTCTGTTATAGGTACGGTCATTGCCCAGCAGCTTCATTCGGAGATGGTGCCGAGGCCGTTCCTCTCCACCTGTGTGGATGGCTGCTTCGAGAAAGGCAAGGACCTCAGCCGGGGCGGCGCCCGCTACAACGTGGGGCCGGTGCTGACGGGGATTGGCCTGGGAGTTGTGGCCAACTCATTGATGGCCATCAAGAAGCTGGTGTTCGAAGAGGGGTCTGCGACCCTGCAGGAATTCGCTGAGGCTATGGCGGCGGACTGGGTGGGTTACGAGGACCTGCAGCGCCGGGCTGTGAATGTGGAGAAATACGGCAATGATCAAGAAGAAGTGGACAGGATTGCCCAGTCCATTGCCAACTATTATTATCATGAAACACGCAAATACAAGGACATCTTTGGCTCGCATTTCAATACGGCCTTTATGGGGATTTCGAACTATATTCCTGCGGGCAAGGTCGTGGGCGCGACGCCTTGTGGCCGGAAGGCCCGTCAGCCGCTCACGGAGGGCGTTTCGCCGTTTGTCGGTTCTGACACCTCAACGCCGCTGGCCGCCATGCGCTCTGCTGCCAAGATGAATCACGACGTCCACACGGGCGGGACACTGCTGAACCTGCGACTGATGTCCGACTTCCTGGAAACGCGCCGAGGGGTCAACAACCTGAAATCCATGATTCGGGCTTACTTCTCCCTCGGGGCCTTCCACGTACAGTTCAACACGGTGTCCAATGAGGTACTCAGAAAAGCCCAGGACCGACCACAGGACTACAGGGACCTTTTGGTTCGCGTCGCGGGTTACAGCACGCAGTTTGTCAATTTGTCGCCTGAGGTTCAGGAAGCGATCATTGCGCGGAATGCCCATGCGCTCATCTAGGTATGTTTGAAGTAGGTGACGGTTCAGGACAGAAGACAGTTAAGCCGGCTGAGTGCTTACAGATCCGGAAGAAAGGGGGCGGAAGGCCATGAACGGCGTGGTGTCACAGATTCAAGATTTTTCGGTACATGACGGGGATGGCATCCGCACCACGATTTTCCTTTCCGGATGTCCTCTTCGCTGCCGATGGTGTTCCAACCCAGAAACCTGGGGGGTCAAGCCGGTGGTGGCTTCGCATGCAAGCCGCTGCACAGACTGCGGACGCTGTCTTCATGTGTGTCCGGCGGAAGGGGCCCTGGATTTGGTCGCGCCCCATCATGCCAATCCTGCGCGGTGTACACTGTGCGGAAGGTGTGTGTCGGTGTGCCCATCGGCAGCCAAAAGCATGATGGGCGGGGAAATGTCGGTGTCAGAGGTCGTCGGGAAAGTAATGCGAAACAACATCTTTTTCCGGGCGTCTGGCGGCGGGGTCACCTTTTCGGGCGGCGAAGCCACAAGCCAGGTGGACTTTTTCAATGCGCTGGTCCGGGAATTTTACGACCTCGGGATACATCTGGCCTTGGAGACTTCCGGTTTCTTTGAATGGGATGAGGTTGTGGAGAGCCTGGCGCTCATGGACCACATTTTCTATGACCTGAAACTGATGGATAGCTCAAGGCATCTGGAAATGACCGGACAGGACAACGGGCGGATCCTGGAGAATTTCAGACGTTTGGCGACGCTGGGGGTCGATGTGGTGGTCAGGATTCCCGTCGTTTCAGGGGTGAATGAAGATGAGGCCAATATTGAGGCGACGGCTTTGTTCGTCAGTGAAGTGTTCCCGCGGGCGGCTATTGAGCTGCTGCCTTACCATGCTTATGGCAGCTATAAATATGAGGCGCTGAATCTCGGACCCTGGCTTTATGTGTTTGAGACACCTGGTGAGGCACTGATGGAAGCGCTCAAGGCATTGGTTGAGCGGTGTGGGGTTAAGGTGGTTTCTTATAAGTAGGTTTTTTGAAGTAATGAGACTGTGAAGCGGGCGCTGGGGTCGTATGGGCATGACTTTCCTTGCGGCGCCTGCTTCACAGCTTTTAATTGTGGAAAAAGGAAGGGAAATGGCGCTGCGGCCTCCGTAAACTTCGGCCTATCGCGCCATTTCCCTTTTTTGAAGTGCGCCCGTGCCGGGCGCGAATGGATCGTTATTCTTTACAATGTGAGAATCGTTATCGCATGCTCTGGAACCAAATTTGAAGTTGTCCGCGTCACCAAAGTAAAACCTGTCCGCGTCACCAAGCTAAAACCTGTCCGCGTCACCAATGTAAAACCTGTCCGCGTCACCTATAGTCAACCCAAAGTCAGCGAACTGCCACCATCCCAATTTATCTTTTGACGAATTGTTGACAGCTGTCTGTTAGAGTATCTCCAAAGGATTATCTTCACATAGACTGGAGGAAACTGTAAATGTACAAGGGGCTGAATCGATACAAGCCACTCGAAAACCTTGATCAGTGGCACGGCAGAGTGGACAGCGAGGACAACTATTACGCCTTCAGATGGCATCAGTGTGTGAGGCTTCTGGATCTGAATGACGACACTGTTAGAGCCTGCGACGGTGCCCTTGGCATAGCCTTTCTTGGATTCAAATCTGACGAGGGCATCCGCAGAAACAAAGGGCGGGGCGGCGCGGTCAACGGACCGGAGAGTATTCGCCATGAACTGGCGAATTTGCCGTGTTATTTCGATCCGTCGGTTACGCTGCTTGATGCGGGGGACGTGGTATGTGAGGACGGGAATCTGGAGGAAAGTCAGAGACAGCTGGGTATGATGGTCGAGCGACTCCTCAGGCTGAATCTGTTTCCCATTCTCCTGGGCGGCGGACACGAGATCGCTTATGGGCATTACCAAGGGCTGCAGAAATTTCTGACATCCGGAGAATCGCGCCCTGGGATAGGCATTTTCAATTTCGATGCCCACTTTGATCTGAGACCCTACCCAAGCGGCGGAAACTCCGGGACTATGTTCCGGCAGATCGCGGATCTGAACGCCGCCAGCGGATTGCCTTTTCTGTATTATTGCGCTGGTGTTCAGCGCTGCAGCAATACCATTGAACTGTTCAGAACGGCTGATGCGCTGGGCGTCAAATACAAGCTGGCCAAAGACCTCATTCAGGAGGATCACTGGCAGCTGAGTGAGTCTATAGGTGCTTTTGTAAGTCAGACAGACCACTTGTATGTGACGGTATGCACTGATGTTTTTTCATCTGCCTTTGCACCCGGGGTCAGCGCACCGCAGCCCCTTGGTCTGGATCCGGAGCTTGCGCTGAAGATTTTGAAGCGTCTCATCAGATCCGGAAAAGTCATCAGCTTTGATATTGCAGAAGTATCGCCGCGGTTCGACAAGGACAACATCACTGCGAGTCTGGCTAAGGTCATTATTTTTACCGTGGTGAACACCTTGTGTCAAAACAAGAATTTGCTTTTGAATGCCGAATAAAAAAAGCGGGATCTGAAATGAATGACCACGGAAGCTTAACTAAGCTTCGTGTCGACTTTCATTTCATCCCGCTTTTTTCTATTCTATTCTTTTCTATTCGGATCCCTTTAGCGGCAGCTCAAACCAAAAGGTCGTGCCTTTTTTCTTCTCAGAAATAAACTGAAGGGTTGAGCCATGGGCCTGCAAAAATGATCTTGCGATAAAGAGACCCAGCCCGTAGCCTTGTTTTCGGTTGTGCTGCCCGGAGAAAAACATGTCGAATATTTTTGCCTGATCCTCTTCGGGGATACCGATTCCGTGATCCTCGATACTGAAAACCACGTGGCTGTCTGAGCCGTACAGCTTGATGCGGATGACACCGCCGGCTTCGGAGTATTTGACCGCGTTGCTCATTAAATTATTCCAAACCCGCGAGATTTTGACCGGATCTATGGAAAGTAGTCCCTCGGTGTTCTCGCAGACACCTTCGAATATCAGCCCAGCCTCCTCGATATAGCGTTTGGAGTTCTCAAAAATCCTTGCTGCATACTGAGCAGCGTCGACTTCTATGACGTGAAGCCTTGGCTCGGCCTGCGCCTCATAGGCGGAGTCCAGGATATCTGAGGTGATGCGCTCCAGATCTTCGGCACCTTCGACGATCTCGAGCAAAAACTTTTGGCGAATGTCTTCATCCACACTGAGGCCTGAAGTCAGCGCCTTGCTGTAGCCTTTGATCAGCGTCAGCGTCGTTCTCAAATCGTGGGATAGGACAGAAACAAACTGGGCGGTTTGATCATTGCGTTTTTCAATTGCGGAAGTTAAGGACTGGGTCTGCTTTAACAACTGTTCATTTTCCAGGCTGAAGTTCTTGATCATGGCACTCAGTGTGGCTTTAAAATTCAAATAGGCACCGGATAAATTTCTGATTTCACTCGAAGCGGCTTCGGAATTTGAAATCCTTGCAGAACCCTCCGAGTCGAAGAGCTTTTCAGAGGATCCCAGATGTTGAGCGGCACTGGCGACGGACTGAGTCAAACGCTGGCTGCTCCTAGCCGCAGAGTCTATGGACTCGGTGATGGCGACTATGGGCGCGGTAATTTTTCCGGAAATATAAAAAGCAGCCAGAACTGCGAGGAGTGTCGTAATCAGTCCAATTAAGATGACGTCGGAAAGCAGGCTGATAGATTTGCCAAGGAGCTCGGTTTCGGGCAGCACTGCGATCAAAATCCATTGATTGCTGGCCATACGCTTAAACATCATCAGATTGCTGTCACCCTCGGCGGATTTCATGACCGGGAGGTCAGAAGCGGAAGCCGCATCGTTTTCAAGGTCGTCTGTACGCAATTTCTCAGGAAGCTCAAAGTCTGCTTCGGTTGCAATGAGACTGACATCCGGATGTGAGAGGATCCTGTTTTCCGAATCTAGAATTATATAATACCCGTTCTGTCCCATTTCGAAGGTTTTGACCACATTTGAAAGGTATTTCGCATAAATCGCAATACCTGCGTGGGCCAGCAGCGTGCCGTTCTCATCATAGATTGGGCTGACGGTATTGACGACGAGTGAGCCGTCTGATCTGGCAATTAAAATATCGCTGGTCACTGTGGTTCCGGTACGTCTTGAGTTCAAATAATAGTCCCGGCTTGAAAGATCCAGATTCATGAATTCCGCCCTGGTCGCGGCTGAAATGTGTCCGCTGAGATCGAGTATAAACAGATCCATATACTGCACGTGAGCAGGATCGCGCTGCACCATCAGGTCGTACAGATAAGCATTTATTTCTGCGCTGGACAGGGTTCCTTTTAAAAATCCCCGCACCTGGAGGTCATTTGCAAGATTTTCAGTTTCCAGCTGTGTGATTTCCAGTAATAGATCGATATTCTCCTTGGTCCTTTCGAGCTGGGCCGCCATGTAATGTTTTGCGTCCTGATTGATGATGGCGGCGGATTTATGGTATAAAAAGTAACTGACGGAGAGCATCAAAAAGATGATCAACGCGCATAAGATCAGCGCAAGTCGACGCTTCAAGCTCATAGGGACCCCTCACTTTGCAGATGATCTTTTTCAAATGGAAAAAGTGTCTGGACTGCGGTCGTACCCGCAGCTCCAGACACTTATATTGTATCACAAAGCAACAAATCTGAATTTATTGAATTGGTTCCATGACCGTACAGGCGAAATTGCTTGATTTGTGATCGAGCTTAGTCTGCCTGAGGCTTTAAAACAACAGGAACGCGACCGGCGTTGCCAGGATCAGCGTCAATACCGTTCTTTCGAACCAGATGATGAGAATGTCCTTCAGCGACAGTGGGATTTCCGTGGAAAGAATGCAGGGGATCGACGCGGAGAAGAAGAGAATTGATGAAACGGACACAATGGCAATGATAAACTTGGTGATAATTGGTGCATCGACCACAAGGAGCGCCGGGAGAAACATTTCGGCGATTTCGAGGGCGGAGGCTTTTGCTGCAAGCATCGGCTCAGGAATTTGAAGTGCCCAGGTAAAAGGATAGAAGATGTAGCCGATGATATCGAAAATCGGCGTATACTTCGCAAGGATCAGCCCGAATAAACCTACAGAGAGGATCGTTGGCAGAATGCCCATGGCCATGATGAAACCGTCCTTGAGGTTGTCCACTATGTTTTTGCCTATTGGCACGGAATGGCTTGTCGCTTTGAGTCCTTCAGAAACCGCGTTTTTCACAAGGTTGCCATGAAGTTCCGGCTCCGGATCGCCAACTTCAGTGATGTACTCATCACTCTTTTTGTTGAGCGGGTAAATGCGCACAGTGATGGCAGTAACAATAAAAGTGATGACCAGGGTCGCCCAGAAGTAAGTATTCCAGTAGTCCATGATGCCCAAAGTTTTGGCGACGATAATCATGAAGGTCGCAGAGACCGTTGAGAAACCGGTGGCAATAATAGACGCTTCTTTAATAGTATATTTGCCTTCTTTGAAAACGCGGTTGGTGATCAGGAGGCCAATGGAGTAGCTGCCCACGAAGGAAGCGACGGCGTCGACCGCGGAACGGCCCGGGGTTTTCCAGATCGGGCGCATGACGGGTCTGACTATGACACCAATGAATTCGAGAAGACCATAGCCTACCAGAAACGCGAGGAATACCGAACCAATTGGCACGATCAAGCCAACCGGGATGACCAGCTTGTTGAGCAGGAACGGCACCATGTCGGGTTCGAACATAAACGCCGGTCCGAAGTTGAACACCGCCATAAACGCGACGCCTATGCCAATGAGCTTGAAAATGGAGAACACCAGGGTGACTGCATCCTTGTTCCAGGTTTTGACGATAAATGGACGAAGGCCCCCCATAATGATGACAGCGAGCGCATAGAACTTTGCGCTGCTTCCCAGAGCTGCCGTGATGTAGGTGACTAAATGATCGAGAGGGATGGTGGTTTTTTCGCCGATGGTGATTGGAATAAAAAACATAAAAATGCCGATAGCGCTGTAAACGACCAATTTCATGAGATTGAGCGGTGTAATGCTTGACTGCTGCTGGATAACGCTTTTTTCCATGATGGGGCCTCCCTTGAGTATGAAGTTTGATAACTGTGATAAGATAGGGTTAATATACACCGAAAAATCGAATTTTCTTAAAAAGTCATGAAAGCATCATTGCTTTGTCACCAATTTGTCACCAAAGGGTATGAATTAAACGATTTTGAAGGAAGAAGGTGATGTCATGCCAAAAATATTGGTTGTAGATGATGATAGGCGGATCGTCAAAATGGTCGAACAATTTCTCCTGCTCAACAATATGAGCGTCATCACCGCCTATGATGGCAAGGATGCCATTGCGCTGATGGATGAACGCGTCGACTTGGTGCTCCTGGATGTCAATATGAGTGAGATGGGAGGCATGGAAACGTGCCAGTGGATTCGACAGCGCTACAAAGTGCCTATTTTGTTTCTGAGTGCGAACACATCATCATCGGATAAAATCCTTGGTCTTGGATATGGCGCTGACGACTACATCACAAAACCTTTTGATCCCATGGAGCTGATCGCCCGAATTCAGGCACAATTAAGAAGACATCAAGTCTATAACGAGACGGTTCGAGTGGGCAGCCAGGTGAAGTTTGGTGACTTTATCTTTAACAAAAGCGCGCATCGCCTCTTATAAGGGGATCAGGAGCTTGTGCTGTCATCCACCGAGTTCAGACTCTTGAGTTTTTTGATTGACCACCCCAACGTGGTGTTCACGCGAAAAACGCTCTTGGCCGAAGTGTGGGAAAGCGAGCATTATGATGAGAATACGGTGACCGCTTATATCAAACGGCTGAGGCAAAAGATCAGGTTGGGAGACGATGACCAGGCATACATTAAGTCCGTTCGGGGTGTGGGATATATCTTTGAAGCGGAACTTGAGGGCGTCGAATAAATTTCGGTTGGTTTTTACATTCGGGAGTATGTTTTTTACATGAGTAAAACTAATTTTACATTCGAAAAGCGGCTGGTGTTGAGCGGAAAGGCCGCTGAAGAAACCATCGGCTAAAACCAAGTGTTATCAATGGTTTATAAAAAGTTTAAAGAAAGTTTTAGAAAATTCGTAAATTGGCAATAAAATTGCGTATTACATGTGCATGGCAGATTCGCAGTCGGATGAGGATTACATAAGGTTTACTTTCTTCGGGTGGCTGCGGTCGGGTCAAAATCATGACTCCAAGGAGGCGCAAGTACATGCAATACGGATTTGAACTGGCATTTATAACTGTTATTGGCATCATTTTTTTCTCTGAGACAATTTCAAGCTTGACGAAAGGCAAGGTTCCGGGACTGTTCTTGATGACCGTCATTACACTGATTGGTTACTGGACAATTTTACCGCTGGATGTGGTGCCGGTTTCGGGCATGGTGGCCGTCAAGGATATCACCATGATGATCATTTTGATCCACATGGGTACGCTGCTTGAAATCGACCAGCTAAAGCGCGAGTGGAGAACAGTTGTGACCGCTCTTGCGGCAGTGGCTGGTGTGGTGCTGGTGTTCCTGATTCTCGGCAGATTCGTTCTCCCCAGTGCCAACATGGCAATCACTGCTATTGCGCCTTTGGCGGGCGGCATGATCGCAGCCATTCTCATGAGTCAGGCGCTGACAAACATTGGACAAACAGATTTGGCGGTGTGGCCAATTCTTCTGATCACGCTTCAAGGCTTTATTGGGATGCCGGTGGTGGCTTATATGCTGCGGGGTGAGGCGTCGGATCTTGCGAAGAAGCTCAGGGGCGGCCAGGAAATACTCTCGCACAAAGGTGAAGCGCAAGCTGTGGCCAAGACCAAATGGATTGACAAGGTACCTCAGAAGTTCAGAACGCCGGCTTTCTATTTTCTGATTCTCGCGATCTTGTATGTGCTTAATATAACGCTCTATAACAATGTCATAGTCAACATTCCTTACGTCAAGCTTGTCCTGGATAAGTCCATTGTGTCCCTGATAATTGGCGTCGTCCTTGGCAACCTTGGCATTTTGGATAAGGGTGTTATGACCAAGACGAATTCTGAAGGCATTTTGAATCTCAGTTTCTATGCGTTTATCATGACGTTCCTGGTGGGCGCAAAGGTTGAGACGATTAAGGCGCTGATTGTGCCGCTTCTCATTGCTTTTGTCCTGGCGACTGCGGCAATTGCGATCCTCAGTGTCCTCGTCGGTAAGCGGATTGGCTACTCCGCGCGGCTCTCGATGGCCGTCGGGTTTAACTGCTTCCTTGGATTCCCTTTGAATTATCTGATCACAAAGGAAGCGGCTATGGCGGTTTCTGAATCCGTTGAGGAAGAGGAAAAGATTTTCGACGCGTTGCTGCCTACAATGCTGATCGCAGGCTTCGTCTGTGTCACCATTGTATCCGTCCTAGTTGCGGGCGCAATGACGTCGCTGGTGAAATAGGTTCCGCGAAGGCTAACAGAAGTGCATACGCGAAAGCTAACAGACGTGCATAAATAGAAGTGGCCCCGCGTTTTCGAGAGCAAGCTCTCGAAAATGTCGGGCCACTTCTATTTATATAGGGCGCAGCCCGTGACCGAAGCGCAGCCCTAAATCACGCGCAGCGTGGTTTGGGGCGTAGCGAGGTGCACGTCTGTTAGTGTGTGAG
Source organism: uncultured Acidaminobacter sp. (assembly GCA_964416305.1). GTDB lineage: Bacteria > Bacillota > Clostridia > Peptostreptococcales > Acidaminobacteraceae > Acidaminobacter. The sequence goes on from CAYQDM010000026.1 coordinate 30,034, forward strand.
ATGCCCGAAGAAGATTTGTCTAAGTAAGAGCTAGCTCTCGGATGTGAGGTGCCGTTTTTATTTATATAGGGCGCAGCCATAACCGAGCGAAGCAAGGGCGTGACCGAAGCGCAGCGGAGCGGAGTGTCAGATACCGAGTTCAACGGAATGTCAGACACTCGGCCTCAGCGCAATTAGTCGGCTTTGTCTGTTAAGTTTAATTCTTTTTTAATAATAAATATGATTCATAATATATATAATGTATATATATCTTAATGTAAATATAGCGTAATCACAAAGCCAGATCCGGAGGTGACGAGATGATGGTCATGGAGGCGTTCAAGCGCAGCCTGCTCGACTATTCCAAAAAGATCAACGACTGCACGAACACACTGCTGAATCAGGAAGCGGTACGTCATGGACTTACCGCCATGCAGCTGAGACTCCTGATGGAACTGTATAATGACGGCGCCATGACAATTGGAGAGGTCGCGTCCCAATTGGGTCAGGCCGGTACCAATGTCTCGACCATGTGCAAAAAACTTGAGACCCGTGGCCTGGTCAGCCGCCGGCGCAGTGAAGCGGACGAACGCGTCGTCATGGTTGTCCTCACCTCAATGGGCGAGGAAGAAATGAAAGAAATCAATAAGGTTTTCGATAAAAAAATCAACCGCATGATGGAAGTTGTGGACGAAGCAGAGCTCAAGGCCATGCTCACCGGCCTGAAGAAGTTCAGTGATCTGCTCAGTCTGAACACGTCGCTGAACGGAATGCCGCAAAAGGATCCGGCGGCACCAGAATCCAACAACAGTGCGAAGGAGCGCGACTAAGATGAAATTCAACGAGAATAATAAACGCCCCATTTACTACTATTACATGATTGTGCTTCTGGTGGTCATGTTGCTGAATGCTTTTGTTTTTCCGCTTATGAATAAACCTAAGGTGACTCAGGTTGACTACGGCACCTTCCTGGCACAGGTGGAAGCCGGCACGGTCACCAAAGTCGAGGTGGATGACAAGCAGGTCGTCTATGTTCAGAAGGACGCGGAGGGCAAGGACAGTTACTTCATCACCGGACGCATTGAAGATCCCCAGCTCGTGGACCGGCTTTATGCGGCTGGTGTCGAGTTCAATAAAATCATACCTGCAGAAAGCTCTCCGATTCTTGCCTCCATTCTGGGCTGGATTTTGCCGATGGTCATTTTCATAGCCCTCGGCCAGTTCCTCATGAAGAAGATGATGGGCAAAATGGGCGGCAACGCCATGTCTTTTGGCAACAGCAAAGCAAAGGTTTACGTCGAGGCGCAGACCGGCAAATCCTTTGAAGACGTCGCGGGTCAGGAAGAAGCCAAGGAAGCCCTCCAGGAGATCGTCGATTTTCTTCACGATCCTGGAAAATATAAAGAAATTGGCGCCAACATCCCTAAAGGCGCGCTGCTTGTAGGCCCTCCGGGAACCGGTAAAACCTTGCTGGCGAAAGCCGTTGCCGGCGAATCCAAAGTGCCGTTTTTCTCGATTTCCGGTTCAGAGTTCGTCGAGATGTTCGTAGGTATGGGTGCGGCCAGAGTTCGGGATCTGTTCAAGCAGGCCCAGGAAAAGGCGCCTTGTATAGTGTTTATTGATGAGATTGATACTATTGGCAAAAGCAGAAATTCCGGTGGACTGGGCGGTAATGATGAGCGGGAGCAGACGCTGAACCAGCTCCTGTCAGAAATGGATGGGTTCGATGCAGACAAAGGTGTCGTCATTCTGGCGGCGACCAACCGTCCTGAGACCCTGGATAAAGCGCTGCTGAGACCGGGCCGTTTCGACCGCCGCATCCCTGTGGAGCTGCCTGACCTCGCAGGGCGCGAAGCAATTCTTGTGGTCCATGCGAAGAAAGTTAAGCTTGGACCTGCCATCAACTTCAATGCTATTGCTCGAGCGACTTCTGGCGCATCCGGTGCGGATCTGGCAAATATCATCAATGAGGCTGCGCTGCGGGCGGTTAAGATGGGTCGCAAACAGGTCGTTCAAAGCGATCTCGAAGAATCTGTGGAAGTGGTCATAGCAGGATATCAAAGGAAAAATGCGGTTATTTCCATGAAGGACAAGCTGACGATTGCCTATCACGAAATTGGTCACGCGCTGGTGGCGGCGAAACAGACTCATTCGGCGCCTGTAACAAAGATCACAATTGTGCCAAGGACCTCCGGTGCGCTGGGTTACACCATGCAGGTTGAAGAAACCGAGCAAATTTTGATGACCAAAGAGCAAGCGCTGGATAAAATATCGACCTTTATGGGCGGACGTGCGGCTGAAGAACTGATATTTGAAAGTGTTACCACAGGGGCTTCCAATGACATTGAACAAGCTACCCGAATCGCCAGATCTATGGTGACGCGCTTTGGAATGAGTGAGACCTTTGGAATGATGGCGCTTGAAACGGTCAACAATCCTTATTTGGGAACGGACACAACCCTGATGGTGTCTCCGGAGACAGCAGCATTAATTGATAAAGAGATCATGAAGATTTTGGACACAGCCTATCAAAACGCGAAAAGTATTCTTGTAGAGAATAAAGCGAAGCTCCATGAACTGACAAAATGTCTGTTAGAAAAGGAAACTATGACTGGTGAAGAGTTCATGTTCGTGTTGAATGCGACAGGGCCGCTGGAGAGTTGTTAAAGCTAACAGCCGTGCACAAACAATGATGAAACCGCGGGTCGGAAAGTTCACTTTCCGACCCGCGGTTTCATCGTTGTTTGTATAGGGCGCAGCCCTCAACCGAAGCGCAGCCTTGAAACACGCGCAGCGTGGTTTGAGGCGAAGCGAGGTTGGCACGACTGTTAGGGTGTAACTTAGGACACCTGCGCCACAGAGAGCTTACTTTCTGACCCACGGGATCATCATTGTTTGTATAGGGCGCAGCCCTCAACCGAAGCGCACCCCGTGTTTAAGGGCGAAGCGAGGTGCACGCCTTAAGTTACAGATTGGTTACCGTCCGCGCGGCTTGTGGCCTATTGTCCCCAAGTTGAGAGTTGTCCGCGTCACCAAAACGAAACCTGTCCGCGTCACCAACCCTTACGCGTTACCAACCCTTAAACCCTTTGTTACGCTTTCTTAATGCTTGTTTGTGCAACCTTTTCAAGAGGTGACGCGTCTTACTGCCAGAACCTAAATTGAAAGGAGCATCATGATGCTGCATAAGAAGATGAAAAAGAACACTATGAAAAACCTTACCACAGGACTACTGATCACAACCCTGGCCATAGGAGGGTCGCCGCTTGCCTCACTGGCAGATAGTGTCGACCAGACAGCAATGCCTTACGGAGACGAGATTTGGGAGACTCAGATTAAATTTGCCCATTACGGTTTTTTCAAAGGGACCATCGAAAGCATTGAACCTCACCACAGCATATCGGACGCAAAAATGATCCGCGTCCATGGGGATGGAGAATCTATCGCAGATTTTGTCCTGACAAAGGATACTGTCCTCGCTGACGACGTCCAGATCGAAATTGGAAAGACCATTACTGGCTGGTATGATGCCCGAAAGCCTATGATCCTGATCTACCCGCCGCAGTATAATGTCGAACTGGTGACAATGCCTTCAGAAGGCACCACACAAAAAGTCGACTATTTTGATGAGACCCTGACCAGCGCAGACGGCATGCTGAAGCTCAATCTGCAGCAGGAAAACAGCCTAAAACTGTGGGACAGCGAAGGTAAGCCATACACGGAAAGTCTTTCAGGGAAACACCTTCTCGTGAACTATAAATTTTCAACGCGCAGTATCCCGGCACAGACCGTACCCGAATCCATCTATGTCATTGAGGATCAGAAATGGCTGACCCCTGCCGGTGAAATCCCGGTCTCGGTTAATGGCAAGGTAGTGCATGCCCTTTCCTCCTTCGTTAAGGAAGACAAAACCGTTATGGTGCCGCTCAGAGCTACTGCAGAGGCTTTGGGTTACGAGGTCACTTGGCTGGAAGAGTCTCAAACAGTCATGGTCGGCAAAGCTTCGCTGGTCATTGGCAAGGATGCTTATGCTTTCGCGAGAATGGCCCCGCAGTCGCTAGGTGCTGCGCCTGAACTCAGAGAAGGCAGAACTTTTGTGCCGATGGAAT
>CAYQDM010000027.1:0-24627 GCA_964416305.1 uncultured Acidaminobacter sp.
CATAACAAATTTAGGTAATGGAGAGGAGTTGCGAAGTCATGAAAAAAAGCAGTATTATTGTGGCCGGAGCGCTGATCGGACTTATGTCAGTGGCGCTGGTCAAGTTCGGGAACCCTGCCAATATGGGCTTGTGTATTGCCTGTTTTCTGAGGGACACAGCCGGGGCGCTGGGATTACATAGGGCGGAAGTGGTGCAGTACATCCGTCCTGAAGTTATTGGCATTGTTGTTGGATCCATGGGGTCAGCCCTGTATTTCAAAGAGTTTTCTGCGCGCGGTGGATCGTCGCCGCTGACGCGATTTGTCTTGGCCATTGCGGTCATGATTGGTGCTTTGGTGTTTTTGGGATGTCCGCTGCGAATGATCCTTCGCCTTTCTGCCGGGGATCTGAACGCGCTGGTGGGCCTCGCCGGCTTTGCGGGCGGCATTGGCGTGGGAATTGTCTTCCTGAACAAGGGCTTTTCCCTGAAACGGAATTATAAGCAAAACGCCTTGGAGGGCAGTCTGCTGCCTGTGGTGATGGTGGGGCTTTTAGGGTTGCTCGTCATAGCGCCGGCATTTGTTTTCTTCAGCACTGAGGGTCCCGGATCTCTGCACGCGCCGCTGCTGATTTCACTTGGCGCTGGCATTATAGCCGGTATAGCGGCGCAGCGGACACGGCTTTGCACCATGGGGGGGATCCGGGACGCAATCCTGTTCAAGGACTTCTACCTTCTGATGGGCGTTGGCGCTATTCTTGTGACAGCCTTTATTGGAAATCTGGCGATGGGGACTTTTGTCCTTGGCTTCGAGAGCCAGCCTATTGCCCATACGGATGGTCTTTGGAACTTCCTTGGACTGTTCCTGACAGGTTGGGGCAGCGTGCTGCTTGGCGGGTGCCCGCTTCGCCAGCTGATCCTCTCCGGTGAGGGCAACTCCGATTCAGCGGTGACGGTGTTTGGTCTGATCGTTGGCGCGGCGATTTCCCACAACTTTGGTCTGGCTTCCAGCGCCAAGGGCGTGACGGCAAATGGCCAAATGTCCGTGATTTTGCTTTTGATTGTGGTGGCTGTTATTTCCGTCATGAATTTGCCGATGGTCACAGAAAAAGCCAAAGAACTCAAGGAGGCGATGTAGTATGGCGGTCATCGATACCCGCGGCATGTCCTGCCCTCAGCCTGTACTCATGACGAAAAAAGCTGTGGCGGGTTCTGTGTCTTCTTCAACAGTGGAAGTCCTCGTGGACAATGCGGCTGCGCTGGGCAATGTGACGCGCTTTCTGAAAAGCGCGGGCTTCAAGACTGTGGATGCCAGCCCAAATGGCGAAGATACGCTGATTCGCGCGAGCAAATAGGCGGTCTGACAATGGCGGGAACCTATTTTGTGGCCACCTTTCACACCCACGCTGGGGCACTGAAGTTTGAGCGGAGGCTCAAAGCCTTGAATGAGGCGTGCAAGCTTCTGCCTGTGCCGAGAACGATCAGCTCCAGCTGCGGCGTCTGCGCCAGGTTTAACTTTAACGATTTTCGAAGCTTGGCCTTCGAGGATCTGGATGCGGTATACCTGGTGGTCAGTCAAGAGTATCAGCGAGTTTGGACAAATGACATCCAGTAAAACAGTATTCGGGAAATTTTTATAAGCATAATCAGTGACGGAGATGTATGGTGCCGTTTAGTAAGTGTCTAGACCGGCACCACCTCTGATCCTTAAAAAAGCTACTTCCTCAAGATGCGCCATGGCAAGGCGCTCGTGCAGGAAGTAGCTTTTTGGCTTTAGGGTATTGCCAGTGACCTGAAAAACAGCAATTAACCGATGGAAGTGTAAATTTACACTAAGCTCTGGCCCCAAATTGAAATCCGTCCGCGTCACCAGTTATGTTTTTGTCCGCGTCACCAAGTTAAAATAATAACAATTAAAAAATCTTCGTAGTCCAATCCTCACAATTCCAAACCTCGGTAGCGACGTCGCGATAAAACTCCGGTTCGTGGCTGATGAGGAGGACGCTGCCCTTGTAGGCTTTGAGGGCCCGCTTGAGCTCTTCCTTAGCGTCCACATCCAGGTGGTTGGTCGGCTCGTCCAGGACGAGGAGGTTGGATTCGCGGTTGATCAGCTTGCACAGTCGGACCTTGGCCTGCTCTCCACCGCTGAGCACCAGCACCTTGCTCTCAATGTGCTTGGTGGTCAGGCCGCATTTGGCAAGGGCGGAACGCACTTCAAACTGATTGTAGGACGGGAAAGTCTGCCAGATTTCCTCAATACAGGTGTTGTAGTTGGCTTCCTTGATCTCCTGCTCGAAATACCCAATTGACAGATAATCCCCCAGCTCCACTGAACCGCTGATGGACGGGATCAACCCTAAAATACTTCTTAGCAGCGTCGTCTTGCCCAGGCCGTTGGCACCGGTCAGGGCCACTTTCTGTCCCCGTTCCAGCTGAAGGTTCAGAGGTCTAGACAGCGGCGTGTCATAACCGATTACCAGATCCGTGGTCTTGAACACGACCTTGGCGGATGCCCTGGCTTCTTTGAAATTGAACTCCGGCTTTGGCTTGTCCTTGGCCAGCTCGATCCGGTCGATCTTATCCAGCTTTTTCTGACGGGACATAGCCATGTTGCGGGTCGCCACGCGGGCCTTGTTCCGCTGGACGAAGTCCTCGAGCTCGGAAATTTCCTGCTGTTGGCGCTTGTAGGCGGACTCCAGCTGGCTCTTCTTCATCTCGTAAACCGCCATGAAGTCGTCATATTGGCCCACGTAACGATCCAGCTTCTGATTTTCCATATGATAGATCAGGTTGACCACCGAGTTCAGGAACGGAATGTCGTGGGTGATCAGGATAAACGCATTTTCATAGTTGTTCAGGTAACGCTTGAGCCATTCGATGTGCGGCTCGTCCAGGTAGTTCGTCGGCTCGTCCAGGAGCAGGATGTCCGGCTTCTCCAGCAATAGCTTCGCAAGCAGGACCTTGGTCCGCTGACCGCCGCTGAGGTCCGCAACACTTTTTTCGAGACCGATCTCTGTCAGCCCCAGTGCTCGGGCAACTTCCTCCACCTTGGAGTCGATGTTGTAAAAGTCATTGTGATCCAGCAGATCCTGAATAGTCCCGGTATCCTCGAGGATGTCCTCGAGCTCGTCCGGCTCCACATCTGCCATGGCCTCAAAAAGGCTGTGCATCTCCGCTTCCAGGTCGAAGAGATACTGGAATGCCTTGTTCAGCACGTCCCGGATGGTCAGATCCGGGCTTAGGGATGTGTGCTGGTCCAGATAACCGACGCGCACACGCTTGGACCATTCAATATTGCCCTCGTCTGGCATCAGCTTATTCGTGATGATGTTCATAAACGTGGATTTGCCCTCACCGTTGGCCCCAATCAGTCCAATGTGATCGCCCTTCAGCAGGCGGAACGAGACATCCTGGAAGATGGCGCGGTCGCCAAATCCATGACTCAGGTTTCTGACATTCAAAATACTCATACTCAAACTCCTTTATAATTGAGAGCACAGGCTCTCGCAGCACACCCCCGCCGCGACATTCGCACGAAGGAAATTTTCTCTTAAGTAGCATCCTTTAAAATTATATACGACTTCCGGCGGCTGTCAACTGGTGATTTAAGCGCGGAAGCCCCGTTTTGAACCTCGTTTTAAAAGACTTTTCAAAGACTTTTCAAAGACTCTGCCGATGGTTGTAAAATCCTTCAAATTTCCAAAGCCGCTGTTCAAATTTTCGTGTAGAATAGAAGTATGAATTCAACTATAGGGAGAACGTTAGACATGTGGCGAATTTTGGTGTTTTTGGCGGTGGGCGTGACCATCGGCGCAGTAGTTAAGTTTGGGGAACGGCAGAAGAAATGGGTTGGGAGGCTTCAGCAAGTTGGGGTCGTCCTGCTGCTGTTTTCCATGGGGCTCTCCATAGGCCTCAATGAGGAGATTCTGGGGAACCTTCGTGCACTTGGGATGCAGGCGTTTACCTACGCGGCGCTGACCAGCGTATTCAGCATCCTGGTGGTCTACGGACTCAGCCTGGTGCTCGTGCGGGAGGTGCGCCACAAATGATTTGGATGCTGATTGGCGCAATTGCAGCGGGGATTGGAGTGGGATACGTCGCCCTGCCGCCCGAGGCGGGAGGTCTGATTGGAGAACTCACCCTGTGGGCGCTGAATTTTTTGATTCTGATGATTGGCATTGAAGTGGGGCAGAACCTCTCGGTGTTTAAGGAGATCCGAAAGCACGGGACCATGCTGGTGGCGATTCCCCTGGGAATCATTGCCGGCAGCGCCCTCGGGGGCTTTGTGTCGAGTCTGATATTTGGACAGCCGGCGTCTACTGGGCTCGCCATAGCGGCGGGATACGGATGGTACAGCCTGTCCGGGATCCTGCTGACGACGCTGGACGGCGCGCAGACCGGAGCGGTGGCGTTTATGACCAATATCTTCAGGGAACTCATGACAATCATCAGCGTGCCGTTCCTGGCAAAGTATTTGAACCACTATTCGGCAATTGCCCCGGCGGGGGCGACGGCCATGGACTCGACGCTGCCGGTGATTTCGAGGTACACGGATCCGGAGGCGGCCATCATGGCGTTTTTCAGCGGGGTGGTGCTGTCTTCCCTGGTGCCGGTGCTGGTGCCGTTTTTCTATGGGCTGTAGGACTTGGCGAGATGTGAATTTTGCGGGTGGCTGGGTTAGGTGACCATCGGCTGAATCTTTGAAGTGAATAGGTTGGGCAGACCATGGGGTCGGCTTTCGAAAATCGAGGGAGGGTTAACAGTGAAAAACAGCAGTGTCTATCATGATGCGGTATTGAGAACGGCTCAGGACATGTGTGTGGCGGCTAAGACAGCGCCGAAGGGACGCGGTGTGGACCATATCGAAACGGTGGTTTTGTCAGGGGCAGAGGTTTTGGAGCCTCTGGCTGAGCGCATGAAGGCGATTGGGGAAGAGGGCGGCGCGGCGTTTTTTGTCCGGGATGCGGCCAACGTTCTGAACTCGGAGGCAGTGGTGCTCATAGGAACAGCCCTGTCCCAGCGGGGCGTGCCACTCTGTGGGATGTGCGGCTATAAGGACTGCGCAGCAAGCAAGTCAGCGGGCGGGATCTGCACCTTTGACGTGACGGACCTGGGCATAGCAGTGGGATCGGCGGTGTCTCTGGCGGCGGATCGGCGGGTGGACAACCGGGTGATGTTTTCTATTGGGAAAGCGGCAGTCGAGCTGGGGTTCTTTGAGTCTGAGGTCAAAATTGCGTATGGGATTCCGCTGTCCGTCAAAGGGAAGAGTCCTTATTTTGACAGAGGGTAAGCGGGTTTGTTGGCTGTGTTAGATGCGAAATCTGACTTGGAAGACAGAGTAATCTAATTTGAAATTTCTTGTGCTTGAGCAGGCGTGATAGGGAACTTAAGGCAATAGTCTTTGAGGGAGGGATCTTCTTGGAAGTCAAGCTGATGACAGGGAATGAGGCGGTGGCTCGAGGGTTTTACGAGGCCGGCGGTCTGGTGGCGTCAAGCTATCCGGGCTCACCAACGGTGGAACTGCTGGAGGCGGTCCGGGCCTACGCGCCGGAGGTCTACGCAGAGTTTTCCGTCAATGAGAAGGTGGCGCTGGAGGTCGGGATTGGCGCGTCCTTTACGGGGGCCAGGGCTATGGTGTCCATGAAGCACGTGGGGGTCAACATTGCCATGGATCCGCTCATGACGTTTACGCAAACGCCCATTCAGGGTGGGTTCTTGCTGGTATCCGGGGAAGACCCCGGAATGGCATCTTCCCAGAATGAGCAGGATAACCGGGTGATCGGGAAATTCGCCAATATGGCGATTTTGGATCCGGGCTCTTCCCAGGAGGCCAAGGATTTTGCCATGCTCGGGTTTTCTCTCAGCGAGGACTATGGTCTGCCGGTCATGCTCCGAATGACGAGCCGGGTCTGCCACAGTCGGGGGCCGGTTGAAGAACTCCAGCGGGAGGCTCGGGAAATCACAGGATTTTCCAAGATCCCGGAGGATTTTGGCATGGTGCCGCCCAACACGTTTCCCAAGCAGTTTGAGATGAAAAAGCGCATAGAGCGCTTGACTGAGGATGCTTCCGGCTGGGACATCAACTTCCTGGAGGTTTGGGAGGGAGGTGAGAGCAACTCGGCTCAGGGGCCTGCGTCTAATGACACACACTCCCCATCCAAAACTTTGGTGATTACCTCTGGACTCCTGTACTACAACCTGAAAGAGTTGGAGGCGCCTGTCGACATATACAAGCTGGGCATGGTGTATCCGCTGCCAATAGAAGCGCTGCGGTCTCTGGTGGAGGATTACGAGCAGGTTCTGGTATTGGAGGAGCTGACGCCGTTCATCGAGAACGAGCTCAAGATCCACGGCATTGCTTGTGAAGGGAAGGCGTACTTCGGTTTTACCGGAGAGCTTCATACTGAGCTGATTGAGGCAGGCCTGGTGAAGGCCGGTGTCCTTCAGGCAGCGAAGTACGAGACCGCCGGAGAAGTGGACACAGTTGCCCGGATTTCCATGTTCTGCGCGGGGTGTCCGCACCGGCCGGTATTTGACATTCTAAAGAAGAACAAAATCAGCGTGATTGGCGATATTGGCTGCTATTCCCTGGCGGTGCTGGAGCCGCTGCACATGCTGAATACCATTATTAGTATGGGGGCGACCATCGGCATAATGAAGGGCATGAGCAAGGCCCTTTCCCTGAGCGGCAAGGCGGAGCCTCTGGTCAGCGTGATTGGGGACGGCACGTTTTTCCACTCGGGCATGACGGGGGCGCTGAACCTGCTGCACCAGCTGGATCCGTCAGCCAACCTGACGCTGATCATCCTGAACAACGGCACTACGGCCATGACGGGCGGCCAGATGACGGCTGCTTCCGGCAGCTATACGAAGGACTGGGACATGAACGCCTCCATTCCTGAGCTGCTGAAGGCCATGGGCTTCCCAAGGGTCAGGGTCGTGGACCAGTTTGACTACAAGGCGGCCAAGGCGGCCATTGAGGAAGAGCTGAAGTTCGAGGGGCTGTCACTCGTGATGACCACACGTCCGTGCGCCCTCAATTTCAAGATCCGCGAGCCGTATTTCGTGGTGGATCCGCAGATTTGTATTGGCTGCCGCAGCTGCGTCAAAACCAATTGCCCGCCGATAGTCATGAAATCCTACGAAGGCATCGAGAAGCTCAAGTCTTCCATTGATCCGGACCTCTGCGTGGGCTGCTCGGTGTGTTCACAAGTCTGCCCTGTCAGTGCGATTTCACGGGTTGGGGACAAAAACCGGAAAAAGGACAACGCTTCAATACCGGACGAAGCCACGTCGGTGGACCAGTCTCTGGAAGAAGGGGGGAAGCGTTGATGGTTAGAAACATTATGCTGGGCGGTGTCGGCGGGCAGGGGCTCGTCATGACGACGGCCATTATCAGCGAGGCTGCCTTCCTGGCGGGATTCGACGTCAAGACGAACGATGTAATTGGGCTGTCTCAGCGGGGCGGCAAGGTCTGGGGCAGTGTGCGCTATGGGGAAGAGGTCTTTTCGCCGAACATTGCGCCTGGCCACGCGGATGTTCTGTTGGCTCTGGAGGCGCTGGAAGGCCTGCGGTGGAGCGGTTTTGTGAAGTCGGGGGGCGTCGTGATCCTGAATACAGCGAAGATTCCGCCGGTGCCGGTGATTACGGAGAAGGCGGCATATCCGGAGGAGATCGAAGGGCTGATTGCAGGGGATAGTCAGAGAGCGGTGGAGGTCAGGGCGGTCAATGCGCTGGAAGAGGCCAGGAAGCTGGGAAATTTGAAAGTGGTGAATATGGTGACCATCGGCATGCTCTCCGCGGTACTGGAGGACATACCGGAAGACTGCTGGCACAAAGCCATAGAGGCCCACGTGCCGGAAAAGACGCTGGCGCTTAACCTGAAAGCATTTGATCTTGGGCGCGAGATCGGGTAACATTGAAAAGATGAGAAGTGTTTTTACTGCCGCGCGGTGCCGGGCCAATCTTTGAGTCCTGCGCCGCGTCTTGGCGTCGTGAACTATGGTATTTTTATGAGGTGAAGAGGTTGAAGGAAATCGAACTAAATGGAAAAGCGGGGTCAGTCCCTGAAATAAACACGGTGTCAGACACCGAAGTAAACTCGGTGTCAGACACCGAAACAAACTCAGTGTCAGACACCGACCTATCAAACGAGGCGGATGCTGGATTTGCCGGACCTGGCATCGCGGGTCCAGGGCTGTCCGGGCCGGGCTGTGAGATCATTGAGCCGGAAGGGCCTCTGAAGTCGCTGCGGGAAATCGAACGCAGTCTGACCAAGACCTACAAGAAGGATCTTTGGTCCAAGTTTGTGCAGGCCATCAACGACTATGACATGCTCAGGCCCGGAGACAAGGTGGCGGTGGCCATTTCCGGAGGAAAGGACAGCATGCTGATGGCGAAGCTGTTTCAGGAGCTGAAGCGGCATCAGAAGTTCCCCTTTGAGGTGGCGTTCATCTCCATGGATCCGGGGTACCATCCGGAAATTCGCAAACTCATGGAGGAAAATTGCCGGCACCTGGGGATCCAGCTGGACATTTTTGATAAGAAGGTTTTTGAATCCATTGAAAAGCTCGCGTCGGACTATCCCTGCTACCTTTGCGCCAAAATGCGCCGGGGGATTCTGTACAAAAAAGCCCGGGAACTGGGATGCAACAAAGTGGCGCTGGGACATCACCACGACGACGTCATTGAGACGACCCTGCTGAATCTGTTCTTCCAAGGGACCTTCGGGACTATGATGCCCAAGCTGAAATCCACCAATTATCCCGGCATAGAGCTGATCAGGCCCATGTACTACATCCGAGAAAAGGATATCCTGCGGTTCACCCAGTCCTCCGGCATCTGGCCGCTGAACTGCGCCTGCATGGTAGCTGCCAAGCGGACTTCCAACCGCCGCTACGAGCTGAAAGCGCTTCTGGAGACCCTGAAGGCCATGAACCCTGACGTGGAGAAGTGCCTCTTCCACGCGGCGGAAAACGTGGATATGGGGATGGTCCTGGGCTGGCGCAAGGATGGCGCGAAGCATTCTTTCCTGGACGCCTATGAGGAGAGGATGCCAAAGAGTTGGCTGGAAGCGGATACAGCAATGAGCAGCGCGTCCGAAGACGAGACGATAATTGACGTGGGAGGTGATCTGGATGAGTAGCGCAGTTCAGGGTTTCCTGCTGGGGCTTGCCTACGTGGCGCCAATTGGCATGCAGAATCTCAATGTCATCAATTCCGCCCTGACTATGGATCGATGGCGGGCGCTCATGGTAGCTTGGATCACCGTCCTCTTTGACATTTCCCTGGCGGTGGTTTGCTTTCTGGGCGTGGGCACCCTCGTTGGAGCCAATGACCTGATCCGCGCGGCCTTTCTTCTCGTGGGCGGCATTATGGTTGTCAGTATTGGCGTGAGCATCATGCGGTCTACTCCAAAGCTGGAGACGGACCGGACTCCAAAGACGATCCAAGCGATTGCTCTGACCTGCTTTGTGGTTACCTGGATGAACCCTCAGGCGCTGATAGACGGATCATTGCTCCTCGGCGGCATGAAGGCCACTCTGACGGCAGCCCAGGGGAACCTGTTTCTCCTTGGTGTCTGCGCGGCGTCCCTGATTTGGTTTACAGGGCTTTCCCTGGTTACAAACCACTTCAATAAGCTGATCGACCTCAAGGTCCTCAAAATAGTGAACCTGGTCTGCGGTGCCATAGTGATTTACTTTGGCCTCAAACTGTTCGTCAGCTTTTATGGGCTGATTCCAACTGTTATGGCGGCTTTGAGGATGTGAATTTTATTTGGGGCCAGGTACAGAGTTCGTTTCTGTACCTGGCCCCAAGTTTAAGTCGGGGCCAGATATAGTAATAATTCTGTAATATAAGGAGACACTTCCATGATCAAACGGTTTGCCGGGTACTTCCGGCCGCACCTCCATTTATTCGCTCTCGACATGTTCTTCGCGTTTCTGATCGCGGGCATTGATCTGGTTTTCCCGGTCCTGTCCCGTCAGATCATCAACGACTTTATTCCCAACCAAAATTTGGCTATGCTGATAAACTACTCGCTGATCGCCCTGGGTCTCTTCGTAATTCGGATGTTCAGCTCTTATGTCGTAGGCTACTGGGGCCACATCATGGGCGCCAGAATCGAGGTCGACATGAAGCGGGACCTCTTCACCCACATGCAGAAGCTCCACCACAAATTCTTTGATAGGAACCGGACCGGCCAGATCATGAACCGCTTCACCGGGGATCTGTTTGAAGTTGCGGAGCTGGCCCACCACGGCCCGGAGGATCTGTTCATTTCCGCCGTCATGCTGCTGGGCAGCTTTTTCATCCTGCTCACCATCAATGTGCCGCTGACCCTGATTGTCTTTTCCTTCATAGCAATCCTCATCATCTTCACCCTCTGGCGCCGCGTCGCCATGCTGAAGGCCTTCCGCGCCCAAAAGGCCCGGCACGCCGACCTCAACTCCAAGCTCGAGAACAGCGTCACCGGCATTCGCCTGGCCAAAGCCTTCTCCAACGAAGGCTACGAGCAAGACCGGTTTGAATACTACAACCGCCAGTACTACGAGTCCAAGGGTCAATCCTTCTTTCAAATGAGCATTTTCATGATGGTCAACGGCTTCCTCACCGACCTCCTCAACCTGGCTGTGATCGCAGTGGGCGGCTACTTTGTCTTCATGAGCTGGATTAACTTGGGGGATCTCCTGGCCTATATCCTTTACGTCAGCTTCATGCTCAAGCCGGTCCGCCGACTGATGGAATTCACCCAGCAGCTGCAGCTTGGACTTTCGGGTCTTGAGCGCTTTGCTGAAATCATGGACACCGACCCTGAGATCGTCGACGCGCCTGATGCCGTCGACCTAACCGACATCAAAGGCGAGATCGAATTCGACAACGTCTCCTTCCGCTATAACCAGGATGACAGCGACGTCCTGAAGGACTTCACCCTGAAGATCAAGCCCGGCGAGAAAGTGGCCCTGGTGGGAGCTTCGGGGATGGGTAAGACGACCATTGCCCAACTCGTCCCTAGATTTTACGAGATTCAGGAAGGCGCGATCCGCCTGGACGGCAAGGATATCCGAAAAATAAAGCTCAGCGCCCTGCGGGACAAGATTGGCATAGTCAGTCAGGACGTCCTGATTTTTTACGGCACCATCAGGGAGAACATCCTGTATGGCCGCCCCAGCGCCACGGACGACGAGGTTTTCGAGGCCGCCAGGCGCGCCAACATCCACAATTTCATCCTCTCCCTGGACAAGGGGTATGAGACTATTGTGGGTGAGCGCGGCATCATGCTCTCCGGCGGCCAGAAACAGCGCCTTTCCATTGCCCGCCTGTTCCTGAAGAATCCCGAGATTCTGATCCTCGACGAGGCCACCAGCGCCCTGGATAACGAGAATGAAGCCATTGTCCAGCGCTCCTTAGAGGCTTTAGCCGATGGTCGCACCGCCATCATCATTGCCCACCGTCTATCGACCTTGCGAAGTTCTGATCGCATCATTGTACTGGATCAGGGCAAAATAGCGGAAGAGGGCACCGAAGATGAACTGCTGGAGCAACAGGGCATCTACTGGCAGCTCAGAAGACTGGGTCTCGGCGAACGAGACGCAGACATGATTCTGGCGGCGGAGAGTGCAGCGCTTTAGTAAAACAAATAAATCAAAAAGGAAGAGAGGCGCCAGTTTACGGGCACCTCTCTTGGTGTTTTTAGTTTTCCAAATAAAAAAGCGACCCCTCAGGATCGCTTTTCCATTTTCTCAGTTTGGTGCGAGAGGCGGGATTTGAACCCGCACGAGCATTAGCCCGCTACCCCCTCAAGATAGTGCGTCTGCCAGTTTCGCCACTCTCGCCCGCAAATCAGAACAAAACTAATGTTAAAGCAAAACGGGCGAAGTGTCAACGGTTTATTATAAAATATTTTATTTTTTTTATCTTGCCTTTACCAGAGCGTCTTCAAGCACAGCTTCGACTTCGTGGGCCACAGCCATCAGAGCCGGGGTGGCAGCTTCCATAAGAAGAATCGTCGGTTTGAGAAGCCCCATCCGGGTCTTGCCCTCCTTGACATAGACCACCGCGCGGCAAGGCAGGAAATAGCCGGTTTCAATATCTTCTTCCAGCGCCACTTTTGCTTTTTTAGGATTGCAGACCTCGAGAAGGTGGAACTCAATGTCCGCTTCTACGCCTTTTTCTTTCAATTTTTCTTTGAAGTCCAGTTCCCAAAGAACCCCAAAGCTTTGTTTTGCAAGCTCTTCCTTGAGGGCTTCTATGGCTTCAGCGGGAGTTTTGTCCGTTTGCACGCTATATTTTACAGAGTTCATCATGATATTGCCTCCTTTTGTCTTTTGTTAATTCTTACCCAAAGTGGAGCGGTTCAAAAACTTAATCCTTTAAACCTGTCTGTCAGATATTGAAAAAAACCTGACAAATGGTTAACATGGAAGGTGATGATGGTTTTGTAATACCTTGAAATGGAGAAATGAAGCCTTCGCTTAAGAGGTGAGGGTGAGATGACCATCGGCTAAAACTTATAATTGAGAGGAGACGATCACATGATTCGACTCGTAACGGACAGTGCTTCCGACCTGTCCCATGACCTGATCGCGGAATATAATCTCAGCGTCGCGCCGCTGCTGGTCCATGACGACGAGCGCCAGTTCAGGGACGCGGTGGACATTCAGCCCAAAACGGTTTACGACCGCATGAGAGGGGGGCAGAGCTTCAAGACCTCCCAGGCCACGCCGGAATCCTTCCTGGAGATTTTCAAGTCTTTTTCAGACGAGGACGAAGTTCTATATCTGGCTTTTTCCTCAGGCTTGTCAGGTACCTACAATTCCGGCCTGATCGCCCGCGACCTCTACAAAGAAGAGGGTGGCAAGGCAAGAATTGAGATCCTGGACACTCAGGCGGCTTCGGGCGGCTTTGGCCTGATCGTCTATGAAGTCGCGAAACGCGCCAAGAAAGGCGCTGACTTCGAAGACCTCGTGGCATACGCGCAGTCGTTGATTCCACGGGTCGAGCACCTGTTTACGGTTGAAGATCTGGAGTATCTCTTCAGGGGTGGCCGATTGTCGCGTTCCTCCGCCCTCATAGGCGGGCTTCTGAACATAAAGCCAATCCTGACGGTGGCAGACGGCAAATTGACACCTCTTGAAAAAACCCGCGGACGGCTTAAATCCATCAAGCGGATCTCCGAGCTGATGGGTGAGCGGACGGGCGGCAACCTCAAAGGGCAGACGGTGTTCGTTTATCATGGCGACGACCTGGAAGCGGCCCAGAAGCTGCAGGAACTGATTCGGGAAGCCTATGGGGTGGATTCTTTCGTCATTGGTGAGGTCGGCGCGGTCATAGGCGCCCACACCGGACCGGGAGTCCTCGCGGCCTTTTACTTGAAGCCGGCCGAATAAAAAGTGAAACAAACTCAAGTTGCTTCTGCCAGACAAACGCCCTGCACGTGCCTGCGCGGCGTTTTTTCTGTAAGAAAAGCCCTGTAGGGCAAATATTATAAGGCGGTGCATTATGACATCAAAACCCATTCACAAACAGTTTAAAGGAACACTTAGCTTGTTCATTCTATTATTGGTCTTAATTCTGACATTGGGCTTGCTTACCGGCTGCGCGCCTAAAGCTGAAACTCCGGAAGCGGCCCCGGCTCCGACGCCTGCGCCTGCAGAACCGGCAGCTATTGAAACGCCAATCAAGGTAGCGGCGCTGAGAGGTCCAACGGGCATGGGTCTCGTTTACCTCATGGGCGGACCGGATGAGTCCAGACCTTATGAATTCAGCCTGTTCGGTGCGCCGGATGAGCTCGTCGGCAAAATTGTCAGCGGTGAAGTCGATATGGCGGCGGTGCCGACCAACCTCGCGGCGACTTTATACCAAAAGACGGAAGGCGGCGTGCGCTATATCGCCACGAATACCCTGGGCGTCAACTACGTACTCACCACGGATCCGGCTATTGACAGCTTTGAGGCGCTGAGGGGCAAGACCATCGGCATAAGCGGTCTGGGCACTACGGCAGAGTTCGTTTTCAGACACCTTCTCACCGAAAACGGCATTGACCCGGAAAAAGATGTCACCCTGGACTTTTCCCTCCAGCACGCAGACCTGGCGACAATGCTGACAGCGGGCAAGGTCGACATTGCAGTTCTGCCGCAGCCTTTCGTAACGACAGCCATGATGGCGAACGAAAAGATTAAGATTGCCATAGACCTGACGGCAGCCTGGACGGAAGTGGAAGGCAAGGAAGCGGTGCTCCCTACCGGCGGCATGATCGTAAGAACGGACTATCTTGAGGCGCACCCAGAGGCGGTACAGCGCTTTTTGACGGACTATGCGGCTTCGGTTGAGCGGGTCAATGCGGATCCTAAAGCGGCGTCGCTGCTGGTGGAACAGTTCGGGATTCTGCCAAAGGCAGCCATTGCGGAGAAGGCAATTCCAATGTCCAATATTGTTTTTATCAACGCAGAGGATTCAAAGTCGTTTCTGATGTCCTTCTTTGAGATTATGATGGCGTATGATCCCAAGACCATCGGCGGGGCAATGCCGGATGACGCGTTGTTTGCGCCTGCTGATCTTTCAACGGTGAAGTAAACATGTCGGCCGGCAAACGTCTAGGCCGGATCGCGGGCGGATTTGGAGTGGCGGTGTTTTGGCTTGGATTCTGGCAGCTTGGCGCCATTTTGGTGGATTCGTCGTTTGCATTGCCGTCGCCTCTCGCGGTGTTTTCAAGGCTTTCGGAGTTAGTCTTTGAGAGGGACTTTGCGATGTCGGTGGCCTGGTCCGTCTACAGAGTGATCCTGAGCCTGTTTATTGCTGTGGGACTGGGGGTGGTCCTGGGGGCGCTGTCTTTTGTGTCACCACTTCTTCGCAGACTGATTTCACCAGCGATGCTGGCCATTCGAAGCGCGCCGGTGGTGTCGTTCATTGTGCTGGCGATGCTTTGGACCACCTCGGACTATTTGCCGGTGTTGATTTCGCTGCTGATGTGCCTGCCTGTGGTCTGGGGCAATGTCCTTCAGGGACTGGGCGCAGTGGATGAACGATTGGTGGAGATGGCGTCGCTTTATGGTGTTGGCCGCAAGAGGGTCTGGAAGCAGCTCTACCTGCGGTCGGTCTGGCCCTATCTGAATGCAGCGCTCTTTACATGCCTGGGCCTTGGCTTCAAGGTAACGGTGGCGGCGGAGGTTCTGACGAGTCCCAAGTACGCCATAGGGTATCAGATGTATGTCAGCAAGCTGGTCTTGGAATCAGAAGCGGCCTATGCCTGGACTGTGGTGATCCTGCTGCTGAGCCTTCTTTTTGAGGTATGGCTGAAATATCTCTTAAAGCGGCGCTGGAAGAGGAGGGAACCGGTATGATCCGGATTGAGCAATTGAGGAAGCAAAAGGGCGGAACCGTTATATTGGACGGCTTTTCCCTTGGGATCCGGTCGGAGCAAGTCACGGCACTTCTTGGGCCTTCAGGCAGCGGAAAGACAACGCTGCTGAGACTGCTGGCGGGAATGGATCTGCCGGATCAAGGCCAAATGGAGGGTCTTCCTGAAACGGGGCCTGCCTTTGTCTTCCAGGATCACCGTGTCATCCCTTGGCTGAATGTAGAGGAGAACGTGGCGTTTGCTTTGCCGGAGGATTGGACTGAAGAACAACGAGAGAAGGCGATTGAAGAGAGCTTGAAGCTGACACGCCTGACATCTCTCAGGCGGCGTCTGCCAAACGCCCTCAGCGGCGGCCAGGCGAGTCGGATAGATCTGGCGCGTGCGTTGGCGACCGGCCGACGGCTGATGCTGCTGGATGAACCTTTCAAAGGGCTCGACCTGGAGCTCAAGCTTGAGCTGATGGAGGACTTCGGGACCATTATGTCACAATCAGAGATGACAGCCATTTTGGTCACCCATGATCTTGACGAGGCACTTCTGACGGCGGACACAATTGTTGTGGTTAGTGGGCCGCCTCTTAGGATTGTTGAGGTTATGGAGGTGCCGCTTGGAAAGGTAGGCAGATCCATGTTTGATACGGCACTTTACGAGTTGAGGCAGCGGCTGTATCGTTTGTTGGTGAGTGAAAGGTGAAAGGCGCATTGATAATAGATCTCAAAAAAAGTCGCACTTTTTCCTGAAAAGGGGTATAATTTGAATAGAACCCCATACGTAGGGGGTTCTGGAACAAACAACCTGAATCAGGAGGCTTTGAAATGGAAAAAAATGGACTTGTTGTCGGACTCCGAGGGAGTAAGGCTGTCATAGAAATTGCACGTATGTCTAGCTGCGGGGACAAATGCTCGACCTGTTCAGGCGGCTGCAGCAAACCGCCCCTTGTCGTTGAGGTGGATAACGCGCTGCAGGCAAAACAGGGGGACTTTGTAGTCCTCGAAGCGCCGGAGCATGCTATCATTCAGTCGACAATGATTATGTATACATTGCCGCTGGTGGTATTTATTCTGGGTGTCGTCCTGGGCATGCAGGTATTCGCCGGATTTGTGCCGCTGAATCCTGAGCTGGTGGGCATCCTGACCGGCTTTGTATTTCTTGCTTTGTCCTATGTGGGGATTGCCTTGCTTCGAAAGGATAAGGAAATTTTAAAAATGCGCAAGATCTTAAAAAAACTGTGAGGTGCATTAATCCATGAAAGGCAAATGGATGGGCGTGGCGCTCATTGTCATAGGCGCGCTGCTGCTGTTAAAGAACGTGTTCAGCTTTGATTTCGATGTGACGCTGTTTGTACTTGGCGGATTGTTTCTGGCAGCTTATTTTGGGGTTCAGAAAAATGGCAGCCGCAACATTGGATTTTTGATTCCGGGTTCTATTCTGCTGTTTCTCGGGTTCAATGATTTAGTGGAGTCGCTGAATCTGCTGCCAAGATCGCTCGAAAGTATGGCGCCTCTTGTTTTTATTGGCCTGTCTTTTGTGGTGATTTATGTGGTCAGTTCAGTTCTCGGCCCGAAAACAGCACACTGGGCGCTTTTGGTCGGCGCCATTCTGCTGGCCATTGCGGCGTTGACCTTTGTAGCAGAGAATCACTGGATCTCCCGCGAAGCACTGGCGATCTACGGACTGCCTGTGGTGCTGATTCTTGTGGGTGTGGTCATTTTGCTTAAGGCGCTCAGCGGTGCAGGGCGAAAATCATAGGTGTTGGTTGGAAGACGTTTTTGAACCCCTGCAGGCAAGACTCGCCGGCGGGGGTTTTTTAAAAGCGTGGTAGCGGGCGGGGGCAATAGGCGGAAGCCGCAGACACCCGCCTTCTGTCAGAGGTGGATGGCAGGTGTCTGCAGCGGATGTTTGCTGACCTCGCCCTTCCTCGTTAACGTCCTTCCTTCAAATTTCCCTGCGTGATTCGCCTTCGTCTGGGTAAATAAATATCAGAAACGACGAAAAGGTGGGATTGATATGACATTACAAGGCAAAAAGTCCCAGGCTCCTGAAATTTATAGTGACGGCGCGCGGAAGATTTTCTACAACGGCCAGATGGCAGATGTGGAACGACCCGTTTATATCGATATGACGTCATTGTTTGATAATTTTGTGACTGTGGTGCTCTCCAGGCGCGCAGAGCCCAGATCTGTGATTGGATTTGAAATGATTTTGGACAAGGACGTGCACAGCGTCGTTGCCAAGGTTGTCAGCGTGCGGCAGACTGCCATGGGTTATGAGACCCGGGTACTGATCGAGTTTATTCCTGAGGAGCTGATCCGCGAAATTGAGGAGCATCTCTCACGTCAGGCCCTTGTTCTTGAAGATGACTATGAGTAACATCTTGACAGCCGGCTTCAAAACGGCTAGGATAGGGACATAGTTAATCTAAAAGGCAAAGAGCTAAGACGAAACAAAGTAGTCCGGTACGCGGGATTCAGAGAGCAGGTCGGTGGTGAAAGACCTGACGAAGGTATGGGATGAATTACGGTTTTCCGAGCTTCAGAACGGTTTTTTCCGCCGCTGTCAAACAGGGGTGGAGCCAAGGCCGGACTGCGCGGGCGCGCGTTAAGACGCCTTCAAGATACCATCGGCAGCGGTTTTAGTTTTTAAGTCCTGGCGACAAATGGTATGAATTAAGGTGGTACCACGAGCCCTCTCGTCCTTAACCAGGACGGGAGGGTTTTTTGTTGTTTTTGAGGCAATTTCAGGTTGGAAAATCAGTCAATTTTGTGAGGGAGGTTCACATTAACATGCAAAACGTTTTTGATGTATTGAAGGCGCGGGGCTTCATTGAGCAGGCCACGCATGAAGAGGAGCTCAGGGAGCTTCTGGGCAAGGAATCGGTCACATTCTACATTGGTTTTGATCCAACGGCGGACAGCCTGCACATTGGTCACTTCATCCAGATCATGGTCATGATGCACATGCAGCGCCACGGCCACAAGCCTATAGCCCTGGTGGGCGACGGCACGGTCAAGGTCGGGGACCCGTCCGGCAAGACGGAGATGCGGCAGATGCTGGTCTATGACACGATCAACGCGAACGCGGCCAAAATCAAGCGCCAGCTTCAGAATCACCTGACCATTGACGGCGTGACGGGCTTCATGGACAACAACGCCAAGTGGCTGGACCACCTGAACTACATTGAGTTCCTGCGGGACGTGGGCTCGAAGTTCTCGGTCAACCGCATGCTGTCGGCGGAGTGCTTCAAGTCACGCCTGGAGCGGGGCCTGTCATTCCTCGAGTTCAACTACATGATCATGCAGGCTTACGACTTCCTGGAGCTCTACAGACGCTACAACTGCAAGATGCAGCTGGGCGGCAACGACCAGTGGTCCAATATCCTGGCGGGCGTCGAGCTCGTGCGCAAGGCGGATCAGGGCGAGGTGTTCGGCCTGACGTTTAAACTGCTGACGACTTCCGATGGTCGTAAAATGGGCAAAACCGAAGCGGGCGCCATCTGGATCGATCCGGAGAAGACGTCGCCGTACGAGCTGTTCCAGTACTTCAGAAACGTCGAGGACGCGGACGTCGAGAACTGCCTCAAGCTCCTGACCTTCCTGCCGCTGGAGGAAATCGACACCCTCGTGCGGGTTGAAGGTTCCGAGATCAACAAGGCGAAGGAGATTCTGGCTTACGAGATCACCAATATCATCCATGGCAAGGACGAGGCGGACAAGGCGTTGGCTGCGGCGCAGGCGCTCTTTGGCAATTCCGGGGATCTGGCGGAGATGCCGACTACGGAAATGGCAGCCGCTGATTTTGCCGACGGCAAGGGCATGAACACTGTGGATCTGCTGCTGGCAGCTGGTCTGATCCCGTCCAAGGGTGAGGGCAGAAGGCTGATCGCCCAGAAGGGTGTCACTCTTGGCGGCGAGGTCGTGGAGAGTCACGAGCTGGTTGTCGGGGCAGAGCGCTTTGAAGACGGCGCGCTGATGATCCGCAAGGGCAAGAAGATTTACCACAGGATTGTGTTGAAGTAAAGTAAGAAGAGGGTGCCTGATATCGATTTCCTACCAGGAAATCGATATCAGGCACCCTTTTTAAGTAAAAAAATATAAAAATGCAATGTTATTTGTTGCATCAAACCAATGTAATTTATGCTAAACTAACAAAGGCGAACGTTCGTGTTTTGTAGAATCTTAACTCTACGAATTTTCAACCTATTTCGACAATTCGTCCAGGGGTGGTACCTAATCGTGTCAGGGGGACTTTCATGGATCCAATATTGAGAATGACAGGCATCAGCAAGTACTTTGGCACCTTCGCGGCTAATGAGGGTGTTGATTTTGATGTTTTGCCCGGTGAAATCCATGCGCTTTTGGGTGAAAACGGGGCGGGCAAGTCGACTTTAATGAATGTGCTCTACGGCCTTTACAGGCCGGACAAAGGCGAGATCTGGTTTGACGGGCAGACGAGGCACTTCGCTTCATCCCGGGATGCGATCCTGTCGGGGATTGGCATGATCCATCAGCATTTTATGCTGGTTCCGGTACATACAGTTCTTGAAAACATCATCATGGGCATGGGCAAAGAGAAAGGGTTTCTGGTCAAGGAAGCCCAGCTGGAAAAAGAAGTGCTCGAGATTGCGGCGCGTTACGGCATGGAAATCAACCCCCGGGCTCTCGTCGCAGAGCTGTCGGTAGGGGAGCAGCAGCGCGTCGAAATAGTCAAAGCGCTGTTCCGGGGTACCAAACTCCTGATCATGGACGAGCCAACCGCCGTTCTGACACCTCAGGAAACAGAAGAGTTGTTTAAAACTCTCCGGCGCATGTCGGATGAAGGCATGTCCATCATCCTCATCACGCATAAACTGAACGAGGTCATGTCGGTCTCAAACCGGGTGACCGTACTGAGGGACGGCAAGGTCACCAATACGGTCATGACCAAGGACTCCAGCGAGTATGAACTGACCCGCTTCATGATTGGGCGGGAGCTGTCGCCGGCGTGCCGGGAAGGCCGCTGCTGCGGGGATCAGCTGGTCCTGGAGCTTGATCATGTGACCTGCGAAGGGGAAATGGGCAACCACACCCTGGACAATGTGTCTCTTTCTGTTTGCGCAGGGGAGATTCTCGGGATCGCGGGTGTTGATGGAAACGGACAGAAGGAACTCGCTGAGATTGTCGTTGGGCTGCGTGCTGTGAAAAACGGGCGTATCTTCCTCAGCGGCGAGGAAATTGCGGGGAAGTCGATTCTCGAGATCATCGGCAAAGGCATTGGGTATATTCCGGAGGATCGACATAAGCGCGGATTGGTGCTTGACTTCACCATCGGCGAAAACCTGATCCTTAAGGATTATAATAAGAAGCCATTCACGAAGGGCGGGCTGTTCGACTTCGGGAAGATTCACGGCCACGCGGACGACATGATTAAGAAGTACTCCATCAAGACGTCGGCGGCGGGGCGGGAATCCGAAGCGCGCAAGCTGTCCGGGGGCAACCAGCAGAAGATTGTCGTGGCCCGGGAAGTGGACAAGGGGCCGAAGCTGCTGATCGCGGTGCAGCCGACCCGGGGCGTGGACATTGGCGCAACGGAATTCATTCATAAGCAGATTTTGAAGGCTAAGGAAAATGGCACGGCGGTGCTCCTGATTTCGACGGAGCTGTCGGAGATCAACCAGTTGTCGGATCGGATCGCGGTGATTTACAAGGGGCAGATCATGGGGGAAATTGCGCATGATGCCTTCGAGGAGAGCCTGATTGGCCTTATGATGGCCGGGATGCCGTACGAGAAGGCTATGGCGGCAACCCGGGGAACGAACCTGGGGGCTGGAGCAAGTGAGGTTTTAGCCGATGGTCATGAGTCCGCCCAAATCGCAGAAACCACGAAAGAGCAGGTGAACGCATGAGCGCGCTGGACAAACGCATTAAAGACGCCTTTTTGAAACCGGGCGCGCGGCGGTGGAGCGTCTACTCGCTGCTGGTGCCTATTGTCTCTGTTTTGTTGGCGCTGATGCTGGGCAGCGTGCTGCTGCTGTTTATTGGCATCAACCCGCTGGAGGCGTACTGGTATCTGATCTTCTCCAATTTCAGCAACACCTATAACATTGCGGAGGTACTGGTCAAGGCGACGCCAATTGCACTCACGGGCCTGGCATTTACCTTCGCGTTTCGGACGGGACTCTTCAACATCGGCGGCGAGGGACAGATGTTCGCGGGCGCCATGGCGGCGGTCTTCGTGGGACTGAAGACGGGGCATCTGCCTCCCTTTGTGACTATTGGGCTCTGCCTTGCGGCGGCCATTGTGGCCGGGGGGATCTGGGGTTTCATCCCGGGGGTGCTCAAGGGCGTGTTTGGGTCCAGTGAGATCATTGTCACCATCATGTTCAACTACGTGGCGGTGTATCTGCTGAGCTTTTTGGTGGATAAACCTTTGCGGGAGGCAGCGGGCTTTTACCCGCAGACAGACATGATTGGCGAAAACGCGTTCCTGCCGTTTCTGATTCAGAATACACGGCTGCATATTGGTTTGATCGTGGCCATAATTTTGAGCATTCTGGTGTATGTCGTCCTCTGGAAGACGCCGCTGGGCTTCAGGCTTCGGGCGGTGGGCTACAATCCGGACGGCGCGGAATACGCCGGCATTAACATAAGACGCAACATGATCCTGGCCATGGTTATTTCCGGTGCTTTGGCGGGTGTTGCGGGCTTTACGGAAATCAACGGCATCCATCACCGGATGATGGACAACTTTTCGCGAAATGTCGGCTTTGACGGCATTGCGGCGTCGCTTCTCGGCGGCGCGACCCCGGGTGGGGTCTTCGTGTCCTCGATCCTGCTGGGGATGCTGCAGACCGGCGCCAGCGCCATGCAGCGCGGGGTCGGGGTGCCGGCCAACATTGTCAGTATCATCCAGGCGCTGATTATCATTTTGGTGCTCGCCGGAAACATGATGCGGCCAAAGCTTGAAATGAAATTGAAACTCAAACGCCAGAAACGCGAAGAGCGCCAGGAACACAAGGAGCACCAAGAGGGAGGGGTCGACGCATGAATGACATCATGAACGCAGCTTTTTTCGTCGCACTGCTGTCTGCGGCGCTGAGACTTTCTGTCCCCATTCTGTTCGCGGCTCTCGGAGGTATGTTTTCTGAGCGTTCCGGGGTCGTCAATATTGGACTGGAAGGAATCATGCTCACTGGCGCTTTTGCCGGTGTGGTAGGCTCCTATTTTACCGGCAGCCAGTGGCTGGGTGCTTTAGTGGCCATGCTGAGCGGCATTGCCCTCGCGGCGCTGTTTGCGCTGATCACGGTGAAGGTGCAGATTAACCAGATCGTCAGCGGCATTGCTATCAACCTGTTGGCGGTTGGCTTGACCAGCTTTTTCTTCCGGGCGCTGTTCGGTATTACCACAACGCCTATAACAGTTAACGCCTTTTCACCGGTGTCGCTTCCGGGGTTGTCGACGCTGCCGTTCGTGGGGGAGGTCCTGTTCTCCCAGACTGCGCTGGTCTACATAGCCTTCCTGCTGGTGCCGGTGTCCTGGTTCATCCTTTATAAGACCTCCTGGGGCCTGAGCATCCGCACCGTCGGTGAGCATCCGACCGCCGCGGACACAGTGGGTATTCCGGTGAACCGAGTCCGCACCCTGTGTGTGCTGGCCAGCGGAGCTCTTGCCGGTCTTGGCGGCGCGTTTCTGTCCCTGGGGCAGTTCAATATGTTCGTCGACAATATGATTTCCGGACGCGGCTTTATCGCTGTCGCTGCAGTTATTTTTGGCCGATGGAATCCCAAAGGCATCCTGATCGCCTCTCTGATTTTTGGCGTGGCGGATGCTCTGCAGATCCGGCTTCAAACGGCCGGAATCGCGATTCCGTACCAGTTTCTTCTGATGTTCCCATATCTCCTGACGGTAGTGGCTTTGACGGGGATTGTGGGCAAAACAGTGGCACCAAAGGCTTTGGGAAAAGCCTATGCAAAATAGCGTATTTACGGGTGCACGTAAAGCGCAAAAAAATTCAAGGGGGAATGAAGCAATGGTGAACAAGAAGTGGTTGGTTTGGCTCATGGTAGCAGTGCTCGTCATGGCCAGCCTCGCAGGCTGTGCTCCGAAAGCTGAACCAGCGGCGCCGGCAGAACCAGCACCGGGCGCAGAAACACCGGCAGAAGAGGCTCCAAAAATTGTCCTGATCCTTCCTGGACCGATCAATGACCAAGGTTGGAACGCAACAGCTTACGAAGGCCTGAAACTGGTTGAAAAAGATCTCGGCGTGACCATGGAATACGTTGAGAGCGTTCAGCAAGCTGACTTTGAGTCAACCTTCAGAGATTACGGCGAAAAAGGCTATGATCTTGTCTTCGCACACGGCACTCAATTCTTTGATGCGGCAAAAGCCATTGGCCCTCAGTATCCGGACACGTTCTTCATGGTTATCAACTCCGAAGAAGGCGTTGAGCCGAACGTTGGCGGTATTGGCATCCGTGAGTGGGAAGGCGGCTATGTCGCCGGTACGCTCGCAGCTATGAACACCACCAGCAAGCAAATGGGCGCGATTGGCTCATTCCCGTTCCCTGTCATCGAGGGGACGCTTGACGCTTTTGAAGCTGCTGCCATTGCAGTGGATCCGGCGATCAAAGTCACCAAGACTTATGTCAACTCCTGGGATGATATCCAAAAGGGTAAGGAAACTGCTCTTGCTATGATCGAAGCTGGTTCGGACCTCGTGTTCTGCTCGGCTAACCAGGTTGGTCTCGGCTCTATTGATGCTGCCAAGACTAAGGGCGTCAAAGCGATTGGCTATATCTCACCTCAAAATGAAGTCGCTCCAGGCACAGTTATTTCAAGTATCACTTATAACACACCGGGCCTCTTCAAAGTTGCGGTTCAAGATTTCCTTGACGGCAAACTGACAGCGACCGGCAAATCTCTTGGCTGGGCCGATGGAGTTCTGGACGTTCAATGGACAGATGGCGTCACGGACGAGATGAAAGCCACTATCGAAACGACGATTCAGGATCTCAAGGATGGAAAGATTGAGAACCCGTACGTACCAGGGGATTAAAATCCGCGAAAGCAAAGACATGCATAAATAAAGATAAAACCGCCTGATTGAGAGCTTGCTCTCGATTGGGCGGTTTTGTCTTTATTTATATAGGGCGCAGCCCGTGACCGAAGCGCAGCCTGTGACCGAGCGAAGCGAGGCGCAGGCGTAGCGAGGGGCATGTCTGCTGGCTTGAGATGTAGGTTGATTAGGGCGCAGCCCATAACCGAAGCGCAGCCTGTGACCGAGCGAAGCGAGGCGCAGGCGTAGCGAGGGGCAT
>CAYQDM010000027.1:24727-30284 GCA_964416305.1 uncultured Acidaminobacter sp.
GGCGCAGCCCATAACCGAAGCGCAGCCTGTGACCGAGCGAAGCGAGGCGCAGGCGGAGCGAGGTGCATGTCGGTTGGTGTGAGATGCAGCTTACCCCATACGAAGAGGAGTGCGTGCTCTCGCAATGTTACAGAAATGTTACCACCCCTGACCCCAAGTTCATCTCGGTGTCTGACACCAAGTTCATCTCAGTACCTGCCCCCCAACTCAAAACCTGTCCGCGTCCCCAAACTTGAAATCCTCTGCCAAGGGGGCTATGATAGACTTAGAAGATTCAAAAAATGCAAGCAATCCTTATAAAAATGGGAGGACGCGACATGATAGAGGTCAATGGACTCGTGAAAATATACAAGCTGACGAAGCGACAAATGCGTCAGCGGAAGGAAAAAGACAACGTCAAAACCGCGGTCGACGGCATCACTTTTAAGGCCAGACCTGGTGAAATCTTTGGGCTGCTGGGTCCGAATGGCGCTGGGAAGACCACAACGCTGCGCTGCATTTCGACACTGCTTTCTCCCACTGAGGGCAGTATCCGCGTCTGCGGTCTTGAAACAACCAGCCAGGGTGTCGAGGTGAGAAAGCGCATCGCGTTTCTCACCAATGAATTGAAACTGGACGGCCATTTCACACCGCGCTACACGATACGCTATTTTGGGAGCCTCTACAATATGGCGTCGGAAGAAATTGAAGCCCGGGCAGCCTCACTTTTCAAAACCTTTGGCATTGAGGGCTTCCAGGACACGAAGATCGAAGACCTTTCTACGGGGATGAAGCAGAAGCTCTCCATTGCAGTGAGTCTGATTCACGATCCCGAAGTCGTCATCTTCGACGAACCCACCAACGGGCTTGATATTATCACCGCCCGGTCGGTCACGGATTATCTGATGAGTCTAAAGGCGGAAGGAAAAACAATTATTGTGTCGACGCACATTATGTCCGTCGCTGAAAAACTTTGTGATCGATTCGCTGTAATCCTCGGCGGCAAGATCGTTGCCCAGGGCACGCTTGAGGATGTTCTGCGAGCCGCCGGAAACCAACCTCAAACCCGACCTCAAACCCAAGATGAGGCTCCGGCCACGATCTTGGACCTCGAGGACGCCTTTTTCCGCTTTTATCTGCGCCAGGAACAGGAAGACCATGCCGATGGGGTGATCTCATGAACCGCGAAATTCTAACTGTCCTGCGAAAGGAACTGGCTCGCGTTTTCACCGACCGAAGACTCGTGATCTCTGCCTTTATCATGCCGGCGCTGACCATCGCGCTGTTGTATGGCGTCATGGGGGTCATGATCACGCGCATGGTCGAAGACCGACAAGATCACCAGACAGAAATTGCCGTGATCGACGCGCCGGCTTCTTTCGTCACCTACATTGAAAATCATCCACAGGAGGACATGACCCTTCAGCCGGTGGAAGCCACACGCCTGCCGGAACTTAAAGGGCTCCTCTTCACAGGTGAGCTCGACGCCATTTTAGCTTTCGACAAAAATTTTGACACGCAGCTCATCAACTATAAGCGTGAGTCAAAGCAGCCTGGGATTATAATCTACTACAACGCCGCGGAGGACTACTCGGTGGACGCCCGGGGCAGGCTGATGACCGGGCTCCTGAAGGACTATGAGGCCGGTGTGCTGACTGCCCGCTTCGGCGATGCGAGTTACCTGACCGCCTTCGAGACGGCGGACGAGGTCGTGGCGGATCCCAAGAAAGTCGCCGGGAAAGGGATAGGCAACATACTGCCGCTGCTCCTCTCCATTTTCCTCTTTGCAGGCGGCATGGGCGTCGGGCTCGACGCCATTGCAGGTGAAAAGGAACGCGGCACCATGGCGACCATGCTGGTGACACCGGTACGCCGCGAGGCAATCGCTTTTGGAAAGCTCATCAGTCTGGGCGTGGTAGCGTTTCTCAGCAGTATTTCAACCTTGATTGGCATCATTGCCTCGGCACCATTCGCGACGTTTCTCTTCAGCAATCCCAATGCCGAAGGCGACGCCATTACCGGCTTCATAATCTCGCCGGGCTATATTGCCGCCCTGCTGTTTATCTCCATTGTGCTGACCATGCTCTATGTGGCGCTGATCAGCCTTGTCAGTGTCTATGCTCGAAATGTCAAGGAAGCCGGGACATACATCACGCCGGTCTACATGCTGGTCATGCTGCTGGGCGTGCTGACGACCTTTGGCACCAGTCAGCCAGACCTTTGGGTGTTTGGCATTCCAATCTACGGCAATATCATGCTGATGAAAATGTCGCTGTCCTACGAGATGACCTGGCAGATGCTGGTCCTGAACACGGCGATTTCACTTGTTTTTCTGGCAATTATGGTCGCGGTCATAAGAAGAATGTTCAATTCTGAGCGGGTCATGTTTAACGCCTGAATCTGCAAGACAGCAGCCTCAAATGCCCCGACGCATCATAAAATTGAATTTTCAGGCATTAAAGTATTTTCGAGGCGCCTTCAATGCGGTATGATAGTTGGATAGAAAGAGGTGGTCCCGGTGATTTACTTCAACACAAAACCAGAAATCATTGAAATGGCAATTCAATCCGCGCCGGCCCAGGCCTGGGTTGGCGAATTTTCCGGGCGAGACAGCGTCGCGGCCATCATTGCGGCTTTTGAACACGAGGCCTGTGACTTTGTGCTGCCGGTGGCCAGTTTTGCGGGTACTGAATATGGCGACACCCGGGACCTTCTGGATAATCACGCACACCTGCGATCGGAAATTGAAGCCCGATATGGGGGCGCCAAAACCATCGGCGATTTGATCTTTTACAGCGATCCCTTTCTTTGGGGCCTGATCAACGGTCGCCTTGTGGCGCAGCTCACCCGTCGGTTTGGCTTTTATACGCCCTGCATAGGCTGCCATGCCTATTTTCATTTGCTGAAACTTCCCTTCGCGAAGCGCCTCGGTAAAGTCATCATCTCCGGTGAACGCGAGAGTCATGATGGCCGCGTCAAACTGAATCAGCTTCCGGAAGTGCTGGATTTTTTAGCCGATGCCATCAAAAGTGAAGGCGTGCAGCTCCTCCAACCCATTCGTAAACTGACTGCCGGAGATGCTGTCGAGACCATGATTGGCTGGCAGTGGAAAGAAGGCGTCAATCATCCGGAGTGCACCTTCAGCGGCAACTACAAACTCGCAGACGGCCGCGTTGAGTATGACCCGGCTCAGCTCGCGACATTTCTAACGGACTACCTCGGTCCTGTGCACCGCTTGGTGGCCAAGGCCCTCGGCACAGGCTTTGATTATGACCACCGAGAACTCGAGGATGCCGTGAAGGGGATTTTCAATCCATGATTAAAACCATAATGTTTTTGCTGGACGGCGTCGGCGACCGGGGTCAGCCAACCCTGGGCGGGCTGACGCCCCTGCAGGCGGCGCGGCTGCCTAATCTGGACAGAATCGCCAAAGCGGGCGAAACAGGCCTGATGGTGCCTTTACAGCCCGGAATCCCTCTGGGGACAGATCACGCCCACTATTTGCTCTTTGGCTATCAGCCTGAGGAATATCCGGGGCGGGCGGTTATAGATGCCATCGGCGAAGGCCTTGTGCTCTCGCCTGAAGATCTTGTTCTGAGGACCTCCTGGGCTGCGGTGCATTCTGAGGCGGAAACGCCACCCCGTGAGGGGTATAATTGTTTTGTCATTCAGGAAAGATTTACACCCGGGATCGACCGACAGGCTGCGCAAATCCTTGCTGCGACGCTGCCTGAGACATTTGAGGGCATTCGCGCGGAGTGGCATTTTTCCCACGACAGCCATGGGTTTCTGATTCTCAGAGACTGCGCGGCCCACTTCGATCCACAGGTCTCGGATACGGACCCCTTGTATGAAGGTCAGCGGGTGATGGCCTGCAAGCCTTTCGAAACGGCCTCCGAAAAAGCGTCGGCGCTGGCCGGCTGGATCAACCGGTACCTCATAGAGGTTCACAGGCGTCTGAGTGCCTGCGCGCTCAACCAATCGAGGGCGGAGTGCGGCCAGCTTCCCGGCAACTTCATGCTCACCAAATGGGCCGGAAAACTTGAGCTGCCGGAAGGGTTCCACCTCAGAAACGGTATGCGCGGCGCGATTATAGCATCGAGCAAACTTCTGAAAGGCGTCGCGACGTCCCTGCAAATGGATTATTTTGAGTGCGGGGACTACGAAGAGGCGGTGCGGCTGGGCCACCAGCTCGATTACGATTACATTCACATCCATACCAAGGCACCGGATACGGCGGCCCATACCAAAAGACCGGAAGAAAAAGTCCGTGTCCTCGAAACGCTGGATCAGGCTTTTGCGGAGCTGCACGCCAGAGACGACTATCTGTATATTGTCACGGGGGATCACAGCACCGCCAGCAGCGGGACCTTGATTCACTCCGGCGAGTCCGTGCCGGTGGTGTTCCTGGGGACTATGACGCGCCGTGACCTGGGAAACGCCTTTGATGAAGTTGCCTGCGGTCTGGGCGGCCTAAGGATTACCGCAGGGGATTTGATGCCGATGGTCTTGAATCTCACAGACCGCGCTAAACTTTATCATCTCCGGGCGGGAGAGAAAAGGCGGCCTTACAGGGCAATGCACGTTGAACCGCTGCGATTTGAGTTATCTAAGACACAGACATCCAAGTGAAAAAGGCAGAGGTGGAAATTATGGAAAGAAAAGAAATGTTAAAAAGAGTAAAGCGCGTGGTCGTCAAAGTCGGCACCTCGACGTTGACACACCCTACAGGACATATGAACTTCAATCAGATCGATTTGCTGACGCGCCAGCTGGCGGATATGCAGAATCAGGGTTATGAAGTTATCCTCGTGACCTCGGGCGCCATTGGCGCAGGCGTCGGTAAGCTGAACCTCAAGGAAAAACCAAAGACTATACCTGAAAAGCAGGCGGCTGCGGCGGTCGGCCAGGGGGTGCTCATGCACCTCTATGAGAAATTCTTCAGTGAGTATGGAAAGATCATTGGGCAGATCCTGGTAACCAACGTGGACTTTCAGAATGAAAACCACAGACAGCATGCCCGGAACTCCTTCAACACGCTTCTCAGCATGCAGGTGATCCCCATTGTCAACGAGAACGACGCCGTCGTCGTCGACGAGATCAGGGTGGGGGACAACGATACCTTGTCAGCCTACGTTTGTCGGAATATTGATGCGGATCTCCTGATTCTGCTCTCTGACATTGATGGACTCTATAACGACGATCCTCGTGCCAATGAAGATGCTGCGCTCATCCAGACGGTGACGCGCATAGATGATGATCTGAAGGCCCTCGCCAAAGGGGCAGGCTCGGATCTGGCCACCGGCGGCATGGCGACCAAGCTAAGAGCAGCGGAAATTGCCCTGGAGGGCGGCGCTTACATGATCATAGCCAACGGGTCAACGGATAAGGTGCTCAACAGAATTATGGCCGGTGAGCATCTGGGCACATTGTTTCTGCCTGAGGCTCATCGGGCGGAAAAGTAAAATAGGCGTGAAGGTATGAAGGGCAATTGGCGCGGAGGCGCCAGTTGCCTTTTTTCTAGTGCGCCCGGCATGGGCGCACGCTCGTCGGTGAAAGTCCGATACGGGGGCTGGTA
>CAYQDM010000028.1:0-28703 GCA_964416305.1 uncultured Acidaminobacter sp.
CGTCTAAATTTCAACGTTTGAAGTGGTTTTTTTACTTTAAAGTCCTAAACTCAGGTATTTGTATAATTATCAAAAGAGGATGTGCTCCGTCACCATAAAAACTATAGCGCCAGCCGCAATAACGCCGGCAATAATGGCCAAGGACGCATTGCGGGGACGAATCCTCAGGATCACCGCCGCTATGCAGCCGGTGTATACCCCCGTGGTGGGCACGGGGATCGCCACCAGAATAAACAGCCCCAGAAGTCTGTACTTCCTGTAATTCTGTACCTTCGACGCAGCCCGGACTTCAAGGCGTTCAACAAAGCCCCTGAACTGTTCCAGACGCTTCATGTGCGCGAACAAAGGCTCAATGATGAACAGCAGAACCGGCACGATCACTGAATTCCCTATGATTGCGAGGATGGTGCTGTGAAGCGTCGAAAAGCCAAGGGATACCCCAAGGGGAATCGCGCCTCTGAGCTCCACGACAGGCATCATGGACATGGCTATAACATACAGTTCATTTGGAATCTGCTCTAAAAAGCTCATAGGCGCTCCCGAAGCTGGCCTCTGGCAATAGGCACATAAGCCAGCCGTCCGGTAATTTTCTTGCTTTCAAACAGCGTCAAAGTCACAATGCGAACTTTGATCTTTTCTGTGTGGATGACTGCTGCGTCATCCTCTGCGACAATTTCACGCCCAAGGGTGACATGAGGTCTGAAGGGTCTGTTGGCGCCAGGCTGAGTCGAAGCGCCGGGCTTGCCCTGAGCAGACAAGGTGTCATCAGCTGCAGACATGACATGCTTATATAAAGCTTCAAGGCGGTCTGAAGCCTCAGAGCCAAACCAAAGAATTTTTCGGTTCTTCCTGGAGAAAAAACCAGTATGACAAAGGATCAGCTCAAAGGTTTCGCTGACTGCGGCAGCCTCTGCCACACACGCTTTCCAGGCTGGGACCTCTTCCTCGGCGACTTCTCCAATAAAGAATACCGTCAGATGATAATTGTCCGCTTCTGTCAGTTTGCCCTTTTGAATCTGTGACAGCACCGGTCCGGCAGCTTTATGGATGCGAGCTTTTACCGCCGGGGGCAATTCGAGACCAATAAAAAGCCTGAGCTTCCTGGGTTTTTCTTTATCCGGTATAATCCCTCCAGCACCATCCGTTTCAGAAGCTGCTGCAGTCGAAGCAAACGCCTTCCCCTTGATAATCTTGCCATCCTGTTCTCTCATTTGGACAACCTTTGAACAATGTCATGACGGGCACAGGACACCAAATGGTCATTGATGAGCCCTGTTGCCTGGAGGTGGGCGTAGATAATTTTAGTGCCCACGAATTTCATCCCCCTGGACTTGAGATCCCGGCTGACGGCATCAGAGACCTCATTCTCGCATGGCACCTCCTCCAGCGTCTTGGGATAATGGACCAGCGGCTTCCCTTCCACATAACGCCACAGGTAGTTTGAAAAGCTGCCGAACTCATGCTGAATCTCCAAAAAAATCTTAGCATTCAAAATGGACGCTTCAATTTTTTTTCGATTCCGTATTATGCCGGGATCCTGCATCATCCGCTCAACGTCAGCAGGCCCAAATGCCGCCGCTTTGACCGGATCAAAGCCTTCATAAAGACGTCTGTAGTGGTCTCGCTTTCTCAAAATGGTCAGCCAGCTGAGACCGGCCTGCGCGGATTCCAGCACCAGAAATTCAAAATGTATTCTATCATCATAAACCGGAACACCCCATTCATGATCGTGATAATCAATATAGATGGGGTCAGACAAGCACCAAGGACAACGGGACATCACAAATCCCTCCCTTCTATTCTGCGTCGAAACAGTCGGAGCGTTTTAAGCTACAAGGTCTTCTTATAAAAATAGCGCTTCAGCCCATCCGGGTAATCATCCAGAATTCCAAACGCTTTGTAGCCCAGTTTTTCGTAAAAGTCCGGTGCTTGAAAACTGAACGTATCCAAATGGGCAAATACCACGCCTTCTTTTTTAGCGATCGATTCTGCGCGACTCAGCAGACGTTCTCCCCATCCCTGTCCCCTAAGCGCATCCTCAACGAAAAGCTTATCCACGAACAAAGCGCTTCTATAGATTTTACCGATCAATCCACCCAACAGCTCACCTTCCGCAGTTCTGAGAAACAGTCTGAGCATCCTGGATTTTTCAACTTGGGTTGGCCAGCTCTGAAGATTATAATGCCATAGCTTCTCACTGATCAAAGCTTCGTCTCTGGTTTGCTCTTCTTCCGATGTATCCAGACCTTCATCCAATACAATCTGCATGGATCGGGCTTCATGGGATGTACCGGAGTTGAAATTACTGGATTGGATCGACCAAGTGCTGTTTTGATACAACTTCCTGCCATTCTCAATATCTTTTTCCATGACCTCTTCCGGCACCATGCTCCCGCCGGTTGCCCAGGCGAGATGAATCGACTGACTGAGGGCCTCCGGCGTATACCGCTCAAGCAGCGCTTCATAGACGGCCTTGTCGCGCTTCAGCCAGGACGGTCCGCTGATGCCCGCGAGGGCGGAAGGCTCCAGACGAAGGGATTCAAAATCCGCCATCATTGCCAGGTCCGCCAGCATGTGTTCGTCTGTGACGCTGAAGACGCCATCCAAAAGATGCCTCAGGACTTTCCCAACGAACAGGGAGGGGCGTCCGACGGCAAGACCATCGGCAATTGTCCTGTTGTCCAGGCCAAAATCCTGGACACTGACAGCGTCATGCTGGTCGGTCATCATGCCCAGAAGCATGCAGGGGGAATGGGTCGGCTCAGCAAAGTAGCAGTGAACGTGTTCGCCAAAGAGCATCTTAAGGCCAAAAGCGACCCCTCCGGGACCCCCGCCAACACCGCAGGGAAGATACACAAACAGCGGCGATGCTTCGGACGGTGTGTAGCCCAGATGATCCAGCTGAGCTTTAAGACGCAGTGCGGCTACCGAATAACCCAGGAACAGGTTCAAGGAGTTTTCATCATCCACAAAATAGGTTTTGGGATCCTTTTCTGCTTCTCTTCGGCCCTGCTCCACCGCAACGCTGTAATCCGAATCGTACTCGAACACTTCCACGCCCTTCTGGCGCAGCAGCGCTTTTTTCCAGGCCTTGGCGTCCGAGGACATGTGCACCTGGGCCTTAAAGCCCAGCGCGGCGCTGATGATGCCTATGCTGAGCCCCAGATTGCCGGTAGAGCCAACTGCGACACTATAGTCAGAGAAAAATTTCTTGAACTTCGGTTCCGCGAACGCAGCGTAGCTCATGCCCGGGGTCAGTAGTCCCGCTTCCACCGCCAGCTGCTCTGCGTGCTGCAGAACTTC
Organism: uncultured Acidaminobacter sp.; assembly: GCA_964416305.1. Lineage (GTDB taxonomy): Bacteria > Bacillota > Clostridia > Peptostreptococcales > Acidaminobacteraceae > Acidaminobacter. The sequence continues at coordinate 3,304 of CAYQDM010000028.1, forward strand.
ATAAATGCCGCCCCGGGCCTTGATCGATCCCGATATAGGCAGATGGCTGTCGAGTTTGAGCATCAACCGGCCAAAAGGCACTGCATAAGGTGTCTTCTCAAGTTCGCCCTGAAATGACTCGACACGGCGAATTTTCGATTCCAGAAGGCCTTGAGTGCTTCGCGTCTCAGGAAACGCCTCCATGAAGAAGGGCGCGAAGCGCTTCAGCCTATGCTCCGCAGACTGAATTTGCTCAAGGGTAATCCCCGTTTCAAGAATCGCGTCCTCAACAGGCTTCAGATTCTGATTGCACCAGAATACCTCGTCATAGCCCCTGATGCTTCGAATTTTGGGGTATTCGGCTTCCCAGGACTCAAGGGCTTTGCCAAGAACTTGATCCACAGCAGATGCTGCGTGCAGTTGACTCTTCTCTGACATCTTCATACGCCTCCAACTTTCAGTTGATAAACAGACACAACCCGTGGGCAGCTGAAGCCGCTCACGGGTTATCCAATTAATTTTTCTTATTCAACTTCATAAATCCAGCCTTTAGGGGCCTCAATTTCGCCAAACTGGATGCCCGTCAGCGTGTCATAAAGTTTGCGCGTTACCGGTCCAACTTCTGTCTCACTGAAGAAGATCTTTTCTTTCCCTTTATGGGTAATGGATGCAATTGGCGTAATGACTGCTGCAGTCCCACAAGCACCGGCTTCAGCGAACTCATCCAGATTGTCGATCAGCACGTCGCGCTCTTCGACCTTCATGCCGAGATAATCCCGTGCGATTTGTATCAGAGAGAGCTTGGTAATGCTCGGAAGTATGGATGGAGATTTAGGCGTCACGAAGACACCGTCCTTGGTGATGCCAAAGAAGTTGGCTGCGCCGACTTCCTCAATTTTCGTATGTGTTGCAGGGTCCAGGTAAATGCAGTCCGCATAGCCCTGCTTCGCCGCAATCTCATGAGGCAGCAGGCTGCCGGCGTAGTTGCCGCCGACTTTGGCTGCACCTGTCCCGTTTGGCGCCGCACGGTCATAATCCGTGACAATGAATTTAACCGGCGCAAGTCCGGCTTTGAAATAAGCGCCAACCGGCATGCAGAACACGCTGAATAAAAATTCAGGTGCTGGTTTGACGCCAATGTTGTCACCAATGCCAATCAGGAAAGGACGCAGGTATAAAGTTGCGCCATGGCCATAAGGCGGTACCCATTCGCGGTTGGCTCTGACGACTTCTTTACAGGCCTCAATAAATTTCTCAGTTTCATAATGCGGCATAAGTATGCGGTCACAGGTCGCCTGCATCCGCTTCGCATTTTCGTCCGGTCTGAAAAGGTGGATGCTGCCGTCCTTGGACGTATAGGCTTTCAAACCTTCAAAGCATTGCTGTCCATAGTGGAGAGAGGTTGATGCTTCACTGATGGTGATTCTGTCATTGTCGAACAAACCACCCTCATCCCATTTGCCGTCTTTCCAAAATGAACGAAAACGCCAGTCGGCTTTTATATACCCAAAGCCAAGCTGACTCCAGTTGATTTCATTTGGTCTCATCGTTACGCCTCCTTTTGCCTTTATTCTACCCCTGCCAGCGGCATCTGTCCAGACTTCCGGGACTAAAAATTGGCAAATCGAATCCTCACAATTCACTCATAATTTCGTGCTATAATTTAAACAAACCCTCAATTCCTGGAGGCGATTCATAATGAAATCCGAAATTATCCTCGTCGTCGACGACGAGCCCAGAATCCTGGATATTGTCTGCGCCTATCTTGAAAAAGAGGGCTACCAGACCCGCCGCGCCACCCGAGGTCAAGAAGCTCTGGATATTTTCCGGGAGGAAGACATTGCATTGGTGGTCCTGGACCTCATGCTGCCGGATCTCACCGGCGAAGAGATCTGCCGGCAAATTCGCCTTAAAAACAACACCCCTATCCTGATGCTGACCGCCAAGGTCGACCGTGACTCCATTGTCCACGGCCTTAATCTTGGGGCGGACGACTATGTCACCAAGCCTTTTGACGGCAAAATATTGGTGGCCAGGATCAAAGCCTTGCTGAGACGTCAGTCAAGTCAGGCCATCCCCGCGGAACAGTTCATCTTTGGCGAAGGACATCTCGAGGTCGATCTCGACCGAAAGACGGCCTCCCGCCACGGGCTGACGCTGCCCCTGACCCCCATGGAATTTGAAATTCTGGGACTGATGGCCCGACATCCCGGCCGGCTCTTTTCCCGGGATGAGCTCATCATGAGAGCCATAGGCTATGATTATGACGGCAGCGACCGGACCATTGACGTCCATATCAAGAATATCCGTCAGAAGATTGATGACGCTCAGCACAAATACATCCGCACGGTCTACGGCCTTGGTTACCGCTTTGAGGGGGGCTCATCGTGAAGCATACTCTAAGAGGACGCCTGACGCGATTCCTGCTGGCTTCTGCTCTGGTCAGCGGCCTTACCGCGCTGCTGCTCACCAACGCCGCTCTTTACGGCACTTTTTACAATTACAAGGAAGCCGTCCAGCTTCAAAGCGCCAGCGACTTTTCCGAATACGCCTCTCGCGTTTATCAGCTGAATGATGGCTGGACAGGGAAAACGCTGACCACACTGCTGGCTTATCCGGGTACGGATGAATTCAGTTTCAGGATCTACGACACTCAGGCGTTTATGGTACTGAACAGTCAGCTCCGTGCGGACCGAGTCAGTTTTCATCAGAACATGATGCGTCGCATGGGCAGAAATGCCATGTTTTTTCAGTCCAGGTTCTACGACGGTACAGACGTCGTCGAGGACATAGTCGTAGACGGTAAAGTCATAGGAACTGTTGAATTGGTCTATCCTTCCACCTTTTCTGTCGATACCGCCGAACTGGACTTTACTTCCGGCGTCAATCGCTCCCTGCTCATGTCCCTGGCTATTGCCCTCGGTCTTTCCGGACTTCTGTCCGCCTATCTCTCCAAACTGCTCTCCCGACCTATTGTCAACCTCACTGAAGTCACAAAGAGCATCCGAAACGGTCATTTAGGACGGCGCGCTGAAGAACGTCAATCCGTCCGCGAGCTGACCGAACTGTCCGGTGCCGTCAACGATCTGGCCGAAACCTTGTCCCATCAGAGTGAAATCAGAAAGCGCCTGACCTCGGATCTCGCCCATGAACTGAGGACGCCCCTGACTATCATTCAGGGCCAGCTGGACGCCATTCTTGAGGGCATCTTTGAGGCGACACCCGACCGACTGCTCGTCGCCCGCAGTGAAACTGAACGCCTGATTGGGCTGGTGGAACGACTCCGGGAGATTGCAGACCTCGAGGACGACACCGTAGAACTCACCTATGATGATATTGACCTCAGCGCCATTGCCCGCGACGCCCTGACCCTCTTTGAAGCGGATGCCATGACCCGCGCTCAGACCTTAACCTCCGACCTTGCTTCTTCTTTGCCGATGGTCGGTGACGCCCACCGCCTCAGACAGGTCCTTGTCAACCTTCTGTCCAACGCCGTTAAATACACACCGGACGGTGGCCGCATCCATGTGGAGACCGGAACCATCGGCAGCAGCGAAGCGTTTTTAAAGGTCTTCAACAGCGGGGCGGGCATTGCACCCGAGGATCTTCCGTTTCTCTTTGACCGGTTTTACCGGGCGGACGTGTCGCGTCACAGGGAGACCGGCGGCAGCGGCATAGGTCTGACCATTGTCAAATTGATCGTGGACGCTCACCATGGGCGCATTGAGGTTCGCAGCTCTGCCGGGGAAGGGACAACCTTTACGGTCACGCTCCCGCTTCAGCCCTCTTCATAATTCCTACACATTCCTCCTTTATACTTAGGGTAAGTAAAGGAGGTGCATAATTATGTTGTCATCCTGCTTCAATGCGTTCAGCAGCTTTAGAGGCGGCTATAACGGCTTCGGCGGCATGGGGTCATTCAGGGATATCAATCCAATGTGGATGATGGGCTTTGGGCTTCTCAGGCTCCTGATTCTCGGCCTGATTATCTTCCTGGTGATCCGTTATCTCGTGCCAAAACTCAGGCGCACAGAACCGGCACCTCACATCAACGGCGCTGTCCCAGGCAGCACCGGTTCAATCGACGGTGCACTGGCCATTCTGAACGAGCGCTATGCTAAAGGCGAAATCGACTCAGAAGCCTATCAGACCATGAAAGAAAATTTATTGAAGTAAACCGCTATAACAAGAGGAAGAGGAAGGCAGCCGTTCAACTGGGCTGCACTTCCTCTTTTGTTTTGTCTGTAAGCTTTTATCTTAGCAATGTATCTTATATTTTTATCTTTGTCTAAGGTATTCAAATGTCGTCGTCAAAGTTCAACAGTTTATGTGCCTGTTTGAATTCAGACCTCAGCAGCCCATACACCACATGATTGACGTAGTGGTCATAGAGCCACTCGTTCTGGCGGAGGATCCCTTCAATCCTGAAAGACAGCCGTTCAGGAACAGCCCTGGACTTGACGTTTTTCTCCGCGCAGAACATCTCAAGGCGGTTCAGCTTGAGATCTTCAAAAGCCATCCTGACAACCGCGTCGGCCGAGCGCAGAATGATCCCCTGGCCCTCCGAGGCTTTTCCGATCCAGTAGCCTATGTTGGCTTTCCTGTTTTCCCAGTCCATATGCTGAAGCCCTATGATGCCGCATATTTTTTTGTTGTGAATAATGACAAATTCGTAGCCGGACTGCTGCAGCCGCTTTCGATCCGACATTTCTATGTAACTGAGAACAGTGTGGATCGTAAAAGGCTTAATCACCCACGGCAGCCACTGCTTCAAATGCTGTTCGTTGTTAAGAATCAGCTCCAGAACAGCCGTAGCGTCTTGCAGTTCGATAGGGCGAAGCATCAGCTCCCGGTTGATGATGAGTCTCATTTTACACCTCCAGTCTGTCTTTCAACAAACGAACAAAATTGCCTCCGGCAATCTTCTCAATGTCACTTTTTTTGTAGCCCCGCTGGTGCAGATGATTCAGGACCCCGGAAGCTTTTTCAGCGGTTTCAAGCCCCAAGGTATCCGGCGCAGACGTCTTGTACGGGTCCGATACGCCTCCCTGGATCAGGTTTTCCTCTATATAGTCACAGAAATCATAGCCGAGTCCGACATATTCCACGCCAACCAGCGACACCATATAGTCGATGTGATCCACAAAGCGCTCAACGGTCTGCTTCTTGGGATCGAGATCAATAAAATCCCTGTAGCTGTTGATCCCAATGATCCCGCCGGTTGAAGCAATCCCTTTGATCTGCGCATCAGTAAGGTTGCGCGCCGCGTCGCACAGCGTCCTGGCGTTGGAGTGTGAAGCGATCAAAGGCTTTGAAGCTGCCGACATGACCTCCCAAAAACTCTTCTCGTTGAGGTGACTGACGTCCAGAAGTATACCCAGGGCTTCAATCCGCCTCACAGCCTCAAAGCCCAGGGTTGTGAGTCCGCGGTCCGGGTCCTGTTTGACACCGGTCGCCAGAGGATTTGCCTCATTCCAGGTCAGGGACATGTGACGGATGCCCAAGTCATAAAGAGCCTCAATGCCCCCAAGATCACTTCCAATCCCGCTTAGGCCTTCCACACCCCAAACCACCGGCATTTTTCCCAGGGCTGCCGCGGTCTCGAAATCAGAAGAGCTTCTGATCAGATGCAGCAGCCCAGCGGCTTCCTCCAACTCCTCCTGAGCCGCTTTGACAATTTCGGCGAGCCTCTTTTCAGGATCTTGGTCATAGGGCGGATCAATCCACATGACGAAAATTCCGCCGCTGACGCCACCCTTCTTAAATTTTTCCAGATGGCGGTTTCGGAAGACATCCCTCTCGCCTCGACTGCGCCGCACCACTACATCACTCCAGATATCCGCGTGGGCATCAAAGATAAACGTCATAGACAGACTCCTCTCCCAGTTATGCCCCCGGCATTGAAATATCAGGATTATTCAGAAGGGCGACGATGCGGGCTCTGACAGCCTCCGGCAGTGGCTGTTCAAGGGCTTTTTCAAGCCGGTACGGCGCTTCAATGCCATTGGCGCCAAAATGAGACTCTATGAGCGCAACCTTGTTTTCCTTCCGGTCCATCAGCATATAGAGTACATACCAGTCTTCCAGAGCTGCGATAGGCACCCCGACACCGTTCAAAATGGCGACCCGGTCAATGGCCTCATGATCGAACTGATAGTGGTAAACCCCCTGATCATGGGCTATGGCAAAACCTGCTATCAAATCGATCTCTACGCCATCTACCTTATATTCTCTGAAAAATGCCGTTTTATAAATTGGATGATCCAGTTCCGGCGGTTTTGTGGCAAAGGGTTCCAGATACGCGTCCAGCTTCGCGGCATCCTCCAGTTGTACCAGGATGTCGAGATCGTTCACGGATGAAGTGAGACCATGCTCGTATAAAACCGATGAGGCGCCGGCAGCCCAAACGATACCTAGTTGGTTAAATTGCACTGCCAATTGGCTGAGATGCTCTGTCCATGCTGCAGCTTCCAATTTATTTCCTCCTTAGTTATTATTCCGGTGTTTGAATACTTAAATTCTTTTTCTCCAAGTTGACTATTTTGAAGGCTTTCAAAGCATTTTAAATTTTGACTGCTCAAACACCGGAATAATGAGATCATAATGACAGGTCTTTACAGTTCTTATGATATAATACTATAATGAGTTTTTCATTAAAAAGATTCTTGTGGGCGCTGTAATGTGACAATCAAATTGCACCCACCTCTTATAGAATCACCCTTGAGGAGTCGTGCATCCATGTCAAAACTGAGCAACAAAGAACTGATCAACTGGTTGGCCTATCTGACGGTCTGTATAGTCTGGGGCTCAACCTATCTCGCCATAAAAATTGGCGTCACCGGCATAGCGCCGCTTTTTTTCACCGCTCTGCGCTTCCTGATCGCAGGCACTTTGATGCTTGCGTTTGCCAGGTTAAGGGGCTATAAGTTTCCAACCCATGCCAGGGAAGTGGTTCAGCATGGCATTGTCGGAATGCTGCTGCTCTTTGGCGGTACTGGTCTGGTCGGCTTGGCCGCTCGTTTCATCAGCTCCGGCTCCACCTCCCTGATTGTCGCTTCCTCCCCGCTACTCATGGCTCTGTTTCAAATGGCCGTCTACCCTGAGATGAGAAAGACGGACTGGCGGATCTGGCTTGGCCTGGTGATTGGCTTTGGCGGCGTTGGACTTCTGATCGTGTCCGGCGGTGGTGAGATGAGTCTCGATCCCCGGGGCGTGGCCCTGGTTCTGACCGCCGTGACCCTGTGGTGCGTCGGCACCATTTACTCCAGAACTGTTAAGCCCCAGTGTCATGTCGTCGTTCAAATTGGCCTGCAAATGCTGATCGCGGGAATTGGGATCATGATCGTCAGCTTTCTGGCAGGCGAGAATCATACGCTTCAGGTTTCCACCTCAAGTCTGCTGGCACTGCTCTATCTGGTCTTTTTTGGCTCCATCCTGGCTTACAGCGCCTTCATCTACATTATCCAGCAATGGCCCCTTTCCAGAGCCAGCACTTATGCCTACATCAATCCCGTGATCGCGGTGCTCCTGGGCTGGCTGGTTCTCAGCGAACCGGTCACGCCAAGTATTTTATTGTCTATGGTCGTCATTCTGGCCGGGGTCATCCTGGTTCAGAGCGTTAATACGAGGCCAAAGCCGGTACTCGAGAAGACGGACAAAAGTGTCTGAGAACCTTTAAAAGAATTTTTGCCGATGGTTCCGAAAGCCACCATTGGCACAGCACCATAAATATCTTAGAATAGGAATAGGACAGCTGCTGTACTCAAGTTCAGCGACCACAAAATACTGCACTGGGAGGGCCAAACCATGGAATTTCTTTGCACCGTCTGCGGCTATCGCCATAAAGGGGACGAGCCCCCTGCCTTCTGCCCTATATGTCAGGCAGATCACACCAAATTCGTTGAAATGACCCCGGAGAACGAAGAAAAGTACCACCACTTGTTTGTGGACGCGTTTTAAAACCTTATGAAGAACCCCGCAGCGGGCGCCGCTGCGGGGTTCTTTGCTATGTAAACTCGGTGTTGATAGGCGCCAGCCGCTGACACCGAGATTCACACCGAGTTTCCCTAAACCTCCGGTTCCCCTTCCAAATCCTCGGTCGGTTTGCGGCCAAAGTTGAAGAAGGCTCCAAAGGACGGCTTCATCTTCTTCGCCAGCTGGTCCAGCGGCTTACCTACCATGGACAGCATGAAGCTTCGGGTGTCGCGGCGCGCCTTGCGTCTAAGGTCAACGTCACTTTCACCGGTATTATAAAGGGACCTCTCAAAAGAGAGGATGGAGAGGTAACCGTAGTAGTAGGTCATGTATCCGTTGGCAAAGCCTTGAAGGATCGAGGACATGATGACATCCGCAAACGGAATCTTTCTCGTCAGTTCCAGGCTGCGGCTGCTGAGAATCTCGACGATTTCATCATCCAGGCTTTCAAACAAGCCGGTCACGGAAGCCTGAAGGACCGTGCTCCTGTAGTAGCGCGCGATATTGAGGAATGAGTCCCGCATTCTGAAGGACGTATAGATTTTGTGAATCATGCTGATGTTAAAGATCAAAATCATAACCGCGTCCAGGACAGAATTCTGGTTGGCGGCAACCACGGCAAAGCACTGGGTTGCGGAGGCTGCAGCGGCGGTCTTGGCCTCCGCGCTTCGTTTCTTGTAGTAGCCTTCCAGATACGCCTGAACAGCCTGGTCGTCCTCACTTTTCATAAGCACGTCAACTTCAGAGCGCAGCGCGTCCTCCGTCAAATGACGTCTGACCTGCTTCAGCAGTTTTCGCTTTTGCTTCAGTGTCCCCCGCATGCTGATGCTGAGGGTCTCCGGCGTTGGATACGCCTGCCAGCGCAGGATGGGCAGCAGCACATAGACGAGGAATAGAATCCCCAGGACAGCGTAAAGCACCAGGTCCAGCCAGTCCACAATGCCGTCCAGAAGTCGCCCCCAGGTCAACACCTGATCGACGGCCAGGCTCAGCATGACTAGGACAAAAAAGGTTGCCACAGCGGTAATCAGCTTTTTCAATTTACTTCCACCTTTCCATGGACAAGTTCCCGGCTCCAGCCTACAGCATGCCCAAATCAGACTGGCACTTCGGACATAAGCCGTACACTTCCAGTCTGTGACCCGTAATTGTATAGTTAGTGGATCTGGCTAAAGCTTCTTCGTAACCGGCCAGCGGACAGCCTGTGATGGTCATTCTGACCTTGCACTGGGTGCATATGAGGTGATGTCCGTGTTCGTGACGGTTGAGCTCATAAATCGCCTTGTTCTCGTCTGCGCTGACGACTTTTTCCACGAGCCCCTTCAGTTCAAAGGCGTCCAGAATTCTGTAGACCGTGGAAAGGCTGATCGCGGCGGCTTCCTCCCGAAGGTTCAGGAAGAGCTGCTCTGCGGTTATGGGACCATCGGCCTTCTTTAACTGCTCTAAAAGGTCTAGGCGCTGGCGGGTCAACTTTATGCCGCAGCTTTCCAGCATCTCTTTATTCCCAGAGCTTCTGCCGATGGTTTTCTTTTCGACCCCCGCCACAACTTTCACAGGCTTTCGTTCACTTTCACTGTTTGCTTTCATCTATTTTCACCTCTTCTCACTCATTCTGATCAGCGCCGCAAGGCTTTGATCAGGAAGGCCAGGGCGAAGGCAATGGCGTTCATGAGAACAATAACCGCGCCGGTGGGCAGGTTGTAGGCAAAGGACATGAACACCCCCAGCACGACGCAGACCACTGAGATCACCGTCGCAATGAGAATGGTCATTCTGAAGCCCTTGGATACTTGGAGGGCGGTGACCGTTGGGAAGACAATCAGGCTGGAAATCAGCATGGTGCCCACAATGCGGATGCCAAGGGCAATTGTGATTGAGGTCAGCACGGCCAGGAGGTAGTTGTAAAATTTCGTGTTCATGCCCACGGCTTGGGCATATTCCTCATCGAATGTGACGGCGAAAAGGTCGTGATAAAAGAACATGACGGTCACAATGACGACCAGGGACAGTGCCGCGGAAATCGCCACGTCGAAGTTGCTGATGACCAGGATGCTGCCGAAGAGATAGCTCATCAGGTCGACATTGAAACCTTTGGCCATGCTGGCGATTAAGACAGCCATGGCAATGGAAAAGGAGGATACCAGGCTGATAGCTGCGTCACCGTGCATGCTGGTCTTTTCGCTCAGTTTCAAGATGAAAAACGAAGCGAGGATCACTATGGGGATGGAGACCACCAGCGGCGAGGCGGACAGCCAGAGGGCTATGGCCACCGTAGCGAAGCTGACATGGGCCAGGCCGTCGCCAATCATCGAATACTTTTTAAGGACCAGAAAGAGGCCCAGCACCGACGCGCTGATGGCGATCAGAGATCCGACCAAAAGTGCCTTGAGAATAAAGTCGTATTGCACGGCCTGCTGAATAGAGTCAATAAAGGTCATCATGGGCGCGCCTCCTTGTCTGAGGATCCCGCTTTTGGTGCCGTTGGTTCTTTCCCCCCCGCCTTCTCCAGCTCGTTCTCCGAGCCGTCCGGCAAGTCCTCGTCGCTATCATGGCTGTGATCTATGGATTGGCCATGGGCGTGGACGTGGTCCACATGTATATGGGGTGCGTGAAAGTGAATGGTTGGTTTCGCTGCAGCCGCCTCCGGCAGGTCATCATGCTGCCAGCAGAATTTGTGCTGGGAAAGCGGCCCAAAGTAATGGGTCATATCCTGGGAGTGACAAAAATCCTCATAGGTCCCGAAGAAGACCACCGTTCTGTCGAGATACAGCATTTTTTTGGTGTATTGTCCAATTGAGCCTATGTCGTGGGAGACCAGCAGTATGGTGACCCCGTCCTGCTCATTGAGCTCTTTCAGGATGCCGTAAAAGTTCTCCCGCACCTTGGGATCCAGGGCGCTGGTCGGCTCATCCAGAATCAGCAGCCGAGGCGATGACACAAGCGCCCTTGCAAGCAGCACGCGCTGCTGCTGTCCTCCGGAGAGATTTCCAATTTTTTTCTCGGCCAGGTTCCCAATTTTCAAGCGGCTGAGGATCTCATCTACTTTTTTATAGTCCTCCTGGCTCAGATGTTTTGGAAAACGCTTGGAGGACAGGAGCCCCATGGCGACGACCTCTCGAACTTTTGCAGGAAACAGCGGATCACCACTGATGACTTTCTGCGGCAGATATCCAATAAAGCGGTTGTCTTTGATTTCGCCGGCATAGGAAAACTGTCCGCCGGTGGGCGTGATGAGTCCCAGCATGGCTTTCATCAGCGAAGTTTTGCCGGAGCCGTTAGGTCCCACAATCCCGATATAATCCCCCGCTTCAACGGTAAAGCTCGCGTCCGTCAGAACCTCGTGTCTGCCATACTTTAGAGTGACGTTGTCCGCTTTTAGGATGATGCTTCTTAGATATTCTGATTTCGGCGGTTGTTGAGTGTTTGTCAATTGTGCATCATTTTGATTGACTCTGTCAGGATTATTCACTGTATCCCATCCCCAACTTCAATTTTTCAAGATTCTGATGCATGAGTTCCAGGTAACTGGTGCCGCTTTCCAGCTCTTCCTTCGAGAGATTGTGCGCGCCGTGAAGCAGTACCATTTCAGCGCCGGTTTCCTGGGAGACAAGTCTCGCAATCTTTGGATCCACAAGCTCTTCATAATAAATAACCTTAAACTTCGCCTGGTCCATGGCATCGATCAGATCCGCGATTCTTTTGGGCGTCGGCTCTGCATCCGGCGAAAATCCGTCATAGGGCGACACGGTGGTGAGTCCGTAGACTTTCGCAAAATAGCCAAAGACGAAATGCCCGCCGTAATAAATGGTCTGAGTTTCAGACTTAGCGAACAGATCCCTGAAGGCCAAGTCGAGGGCGGTCAGCTCCGCCAGGTAAGTCTCGGCGTTTTCCCTAAATACTGCTTCATTCTCCGGATCAATTTCAATCAAGGTTTCCAGCAACGTGGATACCATGATTTTGGCGTTATTGGGGTCCAGCCAGATATGGGGGTCGAAGGCACCCTCTTCGTGGCCGTCTTCGTCTCCTTCTTCTTCGCCTTCGTGAGCATCCTCCTCTTCAGTTGAAGCTAAAAGAGTGATCCCCTTGCTAAGATCAACTATTTTGACCTCTTTTCCACCTAAGTTGCCAATGATTTTGGCAGCCCAGGGCTCCATCACTTCACCGGTGTAGAGAAATGCGTCTGCTTCTGTGATCCCTGCTATATCCTTTGGTGTCGGCTCGTAGGAATGGGATTCGACCCCCGGCGGTAAAAGCAGCGATACCTCGACCAAATCCCCGGCGATTTCTCTGACAAAGTCATACTGCGGGAACAGGGTCGCTACCAGCTGCGGCTTTTCACCAGTCTCTGAAACTTCCGGTGTTTCAGAAGCCGGAAGCCCGTCTGAAGCTTCAGGTTGATTTGTTCCACAGGCTGAGAAAATCAAGGCTGTTAGAAATATTATGCCTATTGCCAGGCGTGATTTTAATAGGTGTGTCATGTGATCTCCCTCATTTCGTTAGCTCTTTTTAGTTGCGAATCATTCGCATTTGCATTTACATTATATACCTCTCTCATGATATTTTCAAACGCCCTCTCTAATTTTTTCTTTTGAGTAAGTTGAGTAAGTTGTGATGTGATGTTGGTGACGCGGACAGAGTTTGTTTTGGTGTCTGACACCAAGTTTGTTTTGGTGTCTGACACCGAGTTTGTTTTGGTACCAGAGCTTGTGAGAATGTTTATTAATATGACCATCGGCAATAACTTCTTTGGCATTAATTCCTTCCATTCGAACAACGTTTCTCTTGTTTACATCAGCAGAAACGGGTATATTTAATCTTAGGCTGGATTTTTCTTCGTACACCGGCACTCCCTATCATGCTTTGCCTGTCGACTCGGCCTTCAGAACTTCGAAAGCTGCCCGGGCGATCATGATCTCAATGAAAGGTCGATTCTATGAGAACATTAATCTGGTATCTCTATTTTGGAATATCTCTGCTTGAAACACTGCCCGAGCTGTCAAAAGCACGAAAGCTGGAGGCGGCGGGAGAAACTGAGGCTCTGGACCAAATTGCATTCCAGCGTGCCCGAATCTGGTCTCAGAATCTCGTCAATAAAACAGGAAGCAAGGTGTCCGTCACCGGCGCCGACAACCTTCCTGCCAACGGCGCCATCCTCTTCGTCTCGAATCATCAGTCGCATTTCGATATTCCTCTGATTTTGGGTTATGTCCCAGCAGATCTTGGTTTTGTCGCGAAAATCGAAATGCTGAAATTCAGAATCGTGAATGAGTGGATGAAGTACATGCACTGTATCTTCATGAATCGTGATGATGTGCGGCAGGCCATCAAGGTGATCAACGAGGGCATTGAGGTTTTGAAATCCGGGTATAATCTGGTGCTCTTTCCTGAGGGGACTCGCAGCCTGACAGGCGAGCTTTCTGAGTTCAAGCCGGGCGGCATGCGGCTTGCGGTCAAATCCGGAGCTCACATCGTACCTATCGTGCTGCACGGCGCGAAGGACATTATGAAAAAAGGCAGTATCACCATTCACCCTGCAGAAGTGGAAATTCAGATCCTGCCGCCTGTGGTCCTCCAGGAAGGCGACCACAAGGACTCCATAGCCCTTAGCCAGAGGGTACACGCGCAGATCGAAGCGGCGCTGAATGAGAAGAAAGCTGTTAAGTAAACGACTATAGTCTAAACGCGACAAAAGAAGCCGCGGCGTATACAAGGTGTTTTCAGGTCACCTTCTACACGCCGCGGCTTCTTTTTAATTTGAACTCTTACGAAATCGTTCATCCCGCATGCCGAACGCATTCGCGGATCACACCACCTTGGACTTGACGGCATAATAGCCTTGCTTGATGACTTCCACCGCCGTACCCAGAATGACAATGACCATTAAAATTCTCAGGTTCAGCATACCAAGCTTCGCAAGTCCCGACAGATCGACGCCGTATTGAATCAAACCCGCTTTGATGCCTTCCGAGTTGAACACAGCCGGATTCTGAATCAATGCTATGAAGATCCCCAGTCCCAAAAGGCTGATAAGAATCTTGACCATGCGCTCAGCAAATCCCCAACGGCCCGTTTGAATCAATCTCACGTGCAGCAATGCCTCCAGAATCCACACAAAGTTGTAAAACATCACGTAAGCGCTGAGAATGGCGACGTTAAATAACGGAACACCCACCCATTTCTCGGCCGTATTATCAAAGAAATAGGCTCCAATTTTATCCGGATAGACATTAAAGACCAGTAGAGCAAGTCCTATGAATACCAGAGAAACCACGCTGTCAGAAATACTGACGCGGTCAGAGGAGGCAGGCACTGCAGGAAGTTGATCTGCAGACCAAGTTTTCGTTTGTTTTACTTTGGCCTGATTGGATTTTACTGTGTGTGAGATTTCAGTCTCCTTAAAGGCTTCTCCAATTTCTTTGCCCGCTTGGCGCAGTTCTTCAGCGGCCTTTGAATGGCTGAACTCCTGACCAGCTGTCGTATATTGAATAACGGCAAAGATAATGGTAATGGTTCCAACCAGACTTATGGCGGCTGACCATAGGGTTCCGAAGTAGCCTATAATGATTTCAATGAGACCCTTTTGCGTCGGTTCGCCTTGCAGAGCTGAAATAACCAGCGCAATGGTCAGACCTATGCCAACTGCAATACCAACTATTTTCAAAATCATCCAGTATAAGTCGATCAGTTCAGGACCAATCAGATATCGCTTTTCTGGCATGTATTCGGAGGCGACTTTTTCAGGGTCTCCAAATTCATTAAGCAGCTCAAGTACATCCTGCTCCGTGGCGTCGCGGCCTTCCAACCGTTCTTCCAGGGCATCCATCAGATTTGAACGCAGTTCCCGCTCAATGTCCTCTCTCATGGATTTAGGCAGTCTTCGCGTCACAGCATAGAGGTAACGGTCCATCCAGGTCATCATTTTAACGCCTCCTCACTTTCAAGTGAAAGCATAAGATTCATGGTTTTAACGAGCTCATTCCATTCCGTTTTTAAGGCTTCAAGGGCCTCCCGACCCGAATCGCTGAGCTGATAATAACGTCTTGGTCTTGGGTCCTCAACCTCCCAGTTGCTTTCGAGCAGGGACTGCTTTTCAAGCCGTCGAAGAAGAGGATACAAAGTGCCTTGATCAATGGTCATACCGCAGTCGTTTAGCTTTTGAACCAGTGAGTAGCCGTATTCCGGCTCATGAAGCTGGCTGAGCACCCCTATGACCAGTGTTCCGCGGCGAAGTTCCTGCATCAGATTTTGAATCGCATCATTTTGCGTCACTTTAACCGCCTCCTTATGGCCTCATTATACTATACGATATACACTATTGTCAATTCATTAATATTAATCTTAAGTCATCATTAATACTTTCATAATAATAAAGGTTATGACTTAAGTCACATCGATGGCATGATTTTCTTTTATTGTGGTCACATTATTGACTTCAAATGGGATTCCACACCACGAAAAAGAGCAGGGGACTTTTGATCTCCTGCTCTTCTTGATTCTACGTTCAATAATGAACGCTTATAATTTTCAGTATTGCAATTACATAACCGTCCGCGCGGCCTGTGGCCTATTGCCCCCAAGTCAAAACTTGTCCGCGTCACCAACCACCGATGCATTCATATCCCATTTCAACCTACTTAATATCCGCGTGGTACTCCTGCAGCGACTTGAGCTTATAGCCTCCCTCGCCATTTGCCTTGAAGGCCGCGATCCCCTTCGCACAAGCCATGGCAGCAGTCAGAGTCGTCACATATGGAATCTTGTGCTTGATCGCTGACTTTCTGACATAGGAGTCATCTATCTGGCTGACCTTGGAAGCCGGGGTGTTGATGATAATCTGGATTTCTTTGTTGGCAATACCGTCCGCAATGTTCGGACGACCATCACTCATTTTGTAGATCAGCTCGGACTCAATGCCGTGCTGAGCGAGGTACGCCTTGGTGCCGCTGGTCGCTTTCACCGTGAAGCCAATCTCAATGAAGGCCTTGGCGACTTCAATGGCATCCACTTTATCCTTGTCGTTGACGCTGATCAGGACGCAGCCTTCTGTAGGAAGCATCAGGTTCGTTGCTTCATAACCCTTGAAGTATGCCATGCCGAAGTTGTCCGCCATGCCGAGAACTTCCCCTGTAGAACGCATTTCAGGGCCGAGAACCGGGTCAACCTCTGGGAACATGTTGAATGGGAACACCGCTTCTTTCACGCCAAAGTGTGGAATCACGCTGGTTTTAAGATCCTTGACGCTTGACTCGGCGCCGGTGAAGTTGGCCATCATGAGCTCAACCGCGATCTTTGCCATAGGAATATTGCAGATCTTAGAAACCAGCGGTACCGTTCTGGACGCACGCGGATTCGCTTCAAGAACATAAACCTTGTCGTCTGCGATCGCGTACTGCATATTCATGAGACCTATGACATTGAGGGACTTGGCAATTTTCTTCGTATACTCAACAATAGTGTCGAGGTTCTTTTGAGAAATGGTTATTGGAGGAATGACACACGCTGAGTCGCCGGAGTGGATCCCCGCCTGCTCAATGTGCTCCATGACAGCCGGCACAAAGGCATCCTTGCCGTCCGCAATGGCGTCAGCTTCGGCTTCAAGGGCGTTATTGAGGAAACGGTCGATCAGAATCGGACGCTCCTTGGTGATGCCCACAGCCGCTTCCATGTAGCTCTTCATTTGCTCTTCCGTATAGACCACTTCCATGCCTCGGCCGCCAAGGACATAGGAAGGGCGCGCCATGACAGGGTAACCAATACCTCCAGCCACTTCCAAAGCCTCTTCCACCGTCACTGCCATGCCGGCTTCCGGCATTGGAATTTCAAGTTCTTCCATGATCTTTTTAAACTGGTCGCGGTCTTCCGCCAGGTCTATGGTTGCAGGCGTCGTGCCAATGATCTTGACCCCGGCCTTTTCAAGCTCCCCTGCAATGTTAAGCGGCGTTTGGCCACCAAACTGAACAATGACGCCCAGCGGCTTTTCCTTTTCATAGATGCTGAGCACATCCTCGACCGTCAGCGGTTCAAAGTAAAGTTTATCCGATGTATCATAGTCCGTCGATACCGTCTCAGGGTTACAGTTGACAATAACTGTCTCATACCCAAGGTCACGCAGCGCGAAGGCAGTGTGGACGCAGCAGTAATCGAACTCGATGCCCTGACCAATACGGTTCGGGCCGCCGCCGAGAACCATGACCTTCTTGCGGTCGCTGGCCGTCGTCTGATCCGGCGCATTGTAAGTGGAGAAATAGTAGGACGCGTTTTCTACGCCGCTGACCGGAACTGCTTCCCAACCTTCGACGACCCCAATGGCTTTTCGCTGCTCACGAATTTCAACTTCTGCAACACCGAGGAGCTGAGCCAGGTAACGATCCGCGAAGCCATCCTTCTTAGCCTGGGTGAGCAGCGCGTCAGGCAGCTTGCTCCCTTTATAAGTGAGGATCTCTTCTTCAAGGTCAACCAGTTCCTTCATCTGCTGAAGGAAATATGGCTTGATATACGTCTTCTTGTAAAGTTCCTCAATGTCCGCGCCTTTTCGAATTGCTTCGTAAAGGATAAACTGACGCTCGCTGGACGGCTCCGCCAGCATGGACATCAGCACGTCCAGGCTCAGCTCGTTGAAGTTCTTCGCGTAGCCCAGCCCATAGCGGCCAATTTCAAGGGAGCGAATGGCCTTCTGCATAGCTTCCTTATAGTTTTTGCCGATGCTCATAACTTCCCCAACCGCACGCATCTGAGTGCCGAGCTTGTCAATGGAACCAGGGAATTTTTCAAATGCCCATCTTGCGAACTTAATGACGACATAATCCCCATATGGCTCGTATTGATCCAGGGTGCCTTTTCTCCAGTATGGAATCTCATCCAGAGTCAAACCCGCAGCGAGCATTGCGGAAATCAGTGCGATCGGGAAGCCCGTCGCCTTGGAAGCGAGTGCCGATGATCGCGACGTCCTAGGATTGATCTCAATAATAACAAAGCGCTCCGTCTTAGGATCGTAAGCGAACTGAACGTTCGTGCCGCCAATAACTTCGATCTCCTCGACGACTTTGTAGGCTGCCACCTGAAGTCGCTTCTGAAGATCTTCACTGATCGTCAGCATAGGCGCCGAGCAGAAAGAGTCACCCGTATGTACGCCGACAGCGTCGATATTCTCAATGAAACAGACAGTAATCATTTGATTCTTGGCGTCACGTACGACTTCGAGCTCCAGCTCTTCCCAGCCCAGCACCGACTCCTCGACGAGAATTTGGCCTACCATACTGGCCGCGATGCCACGGTTGGCTATGGTTCTGAGTTCTTCGATATTGTAGACCAATCCGCCGCCGGTGCCGCCCATGGTGTACGCAGGTCGAATAACAACCGGGTAGCCAAGCTCATGTGCGATTTGCTCCGCTTCTTCAACCGTGTAAGCCGGCATGCTGCGCGGCATGTCAATGCCAAGTCGGTTCATGGCCTCTTTGAATGCGATGCGGTCTTCACCGCGTTCAATCGCGTCAATCTGAACGCCAATGACCTTGACGCCGTACTTCTCCAGAATTCCTTGAGCACTAAGCTCCGAGCACAAGTTGAGCGCCGACTGTCCACCGAGATTTGGAAGCACCGCATCCGGGCGTTCTTTCTCGATAATCTCTGTCAGGCGCTTCACATTTAAAGGCTCAATGTAAGTCACATCTGCGGTTTCAGGATCTGTCATAATAGTCGCTGGATTAGAGTTCACCAGAATGATTTTATATCCGAGGTTTCTTAGCGCTTTACAGGCCTGAGTCCCTGAATAGTCGAATTCTCCGGCCTGGCCGATCAAAATCGGTCCTGAGCCAATGATCAAAATGCTTTCAATGTCAGTACGTTTTGGCATGATTTACCTCCTGATAATTAGGTGCGCTAATCTTAATTATGCGCACGTCTGTATATTTATTTACTATTTTACAAAAGACTTCAACAAATTGCAAACGTTTTTGTTGCTCTGCGACATAGTTTTTTTAATGATACATTTATTTAGCTCAAATTACAAATGATGTTTTGAAAAGAATTCTGAGAATCGTGTGAAATCAAATTGTTTAAGCCTCTGGAAAAGCGTAGAATAGTCTTGATACACAATAAATACCATTGTAAAATCCATTGTGTTTGCACTTGGTTCATGTACAATAACCGGATTACAGATCAGAATTTGAAGGTTTTTGCGCGTCGTTCACAATTATACTCTCTTAAGCATAAAAATCCTAAAGGCAGTCAGTTGATATCAGCAGTTTTACCCTATTTTAACCCTATTTCCTTCACGGTTGTACCCTGCACACTATTCACCCAATCGGAGGCGATCCCCTATGAAAACACTGTCAGAAGTCGTCCAGCATTACCCGGCATCCGGAATCAGAAAGATGTTTGAGCTCGCCGCTCAATATGAGGATGTCATTAGTCTGACCGTCGGCGAACCTGTGTTTGATACACCGACCTTCATCAAGGACGCTGCAAAAAAAGCCATGGACGAAAATAAAACCCACTACGTGGGAAACGCCGGCATACTGCAGCTTCGAAAAGCCATAGCTGATAAGTACACGCAGCAATTGAACGCCCCTCATACGGAGGATCACGTCATGATCGCCTTTGGTGGCATGGAGGCTATTTTGCTGTCACTTATCTGTGTTCTCAATCCCGGCGATGAGGTGTTGATCCCGGATCCGGGATATCCAAATTATGCGGGCCAAATTCGTTTGCTCGGTGGAATCCCGGTTCCGGTTCCGGTCTATGAAAAAAATCAGTTTTGTATTCAAGCCGAAGATATCGAAGCCGCCATCACCGAAAAGACAAAAGCCATGATACTCAACTCTCCAAGCAATCCTTTGGGAGCTGTCATCCCCTATGAGGACATGAAAAAAATCGCAGACGTCGTGGAGCGTCACGATCTGTTCGTTGTGTCAGACGAAGTTTACGAGGCACTCGTCTATGATGAGGCCCGTCATCACAGTCTTGCCGAATTCGACCGCATCCGTGAGAATATCCTGATCGTCAACAGTTTCTCAAAAACCTATGCTATGACCGGCTGGCGCGTTGGTTATGTCGTGGGCGATCCGAGAATCATTTCCAATATGCCTAAACTACAGGAGGGCATAGCGTCCTGCTTGCCTGAGTTTACACAGGCCGCTGCAGCGGAGGCTATTGAAAAAGGTGACGGCGCTATCAGCGAGATGCGCGCCCAGTACATCACAAATCGCAATCTCGTTCTGGAAGAGCTGGCATCGATCCCCGGGATCACTTGCCACACCATAACCGGAACCTTCTACGCTTTCGTCAACATCAAATCCTTCGGCAAATCCTCTCAGGCATTCGCCGAGGACCTGATTCACCACGCCAGAGTTCTTACCGTGCCAGGCTCTGCCTTTGGCGCTATGGGAGAAGGCTATCTCAGGCTGGTTTTTGCCGGCTCGGAAAGCATGCTTCGAGAAGCTTTCAAACGAATCCGGACCTATGTTGAAACGCTCAATACCCCTTAGCAATTTCAGTGAACGGAAAAAGGAACGGAGCAGGTGGTGGCAGCCAGTCAAAACTGACTGCCACTACACTTTGCGCCGTTCCTTTTTATTTTTTGCCAGTGCAAGATTCCAAAAACCTCACCATCAGTTCAGGCCGACTGCCATAATGCAGATGTGGATAGCCGGCAAACAAAGTCTCTGCGAGGTTCACGCAGTGCCAACTGCGCTGCTTTTTTTCGACGAAAAAGCCGTCGCCGTTGTTATTGCTGTCCGAATAATGAAACTCGTGGACGGGAATTTCCGCTCCAGCCTCACATAGGAGATTATCCTTCAGCGCCTTCATTTTCGCATAGCCAAAACGAACCAGGTGATTCAGCATTTTAGATTCACCCTCAATGGCCCCCACCATGGCGTGTCGCTGGCCTTCAGCGTCTTCCATGGTTTCGAGCAGATACATAAAGCCGCCGCACTCCGCCAGCGTCGGCAGATGATTTTGAACAGCATTTCGTATACTCTCCAGCATTGAGGTGTTGCGGGACAACTGTTCCCCATAAAGCTCAGGGTATCCGCCATAGAGAATAAGTCCCTGCAAGTCCTCAGGCAGCTTCGGATCCTCCAGCGGTGAGAAGAAAGCAAGTTCTGCACCGAGAGCTTCAAGCAGATCGAGATTGTCCTGATAGAAAAAGCAAAATGCCTTGTCTCTGGCGACGCCGATTCTGATTTTATTGCTTGAAGTTTTGCGAACGGATTGCCATAGGTCCGTCCATTCCAGCGCCTCGGCTTCTCGTGCGAGTTCCGTCAATCCGTCCAGGTCAATGGAACGCTCTGCGGCTTCCGCTAGTTTCTGTATTTTATTCTGCAGGTCTGCGATTTCGTCCGCTGTGACAAGACCTAAGTGCCTGCTGCCGATGGTCGCTTCCTCAACCATCGGCAAATAACCATAAACCCGGATGCCAAGCTGATCCTCGATCATGTCTTTGTAATAGGCATACAGACCCTCGGAGCACTGATTCAAAATGATCCCTTTGATCAGATTGGGTCTGAAATTCAAATAGCCCTGGATCAGCGCCGCGAGGGAAAGCGCCATTCCGCCGACCTCCACAACCAGTATTTCCGGTGTCCCGGTCAGCCTGGCGAGATGATTCGATGAAGCCTCATCCGAAGTCATGCTGACGCCGTCATACATCCCCATAACGCCTTCAATAATGGAAAGATCCGCGTCCTGCGCCGACCTGGCGAGAAGGAATCGAACCCCTTCCTCTCCGCTCAAAAATATATCCAGGTTTCGCGATTTAACGCCAATTACACTCGTATGAAACATTGGATCAATAAAATCCGGGCCGCATTTATACCCTGCGACGCGGTTGCCCCGCAGCTGCATTGCCTTCATTACGGCGCAGGTGACTGTCGTCTTTCCTGATCCGCTGCCGGTCCCGACGATCATAATGCGCGGCAGTCTACTGTTTTGAACCTCCATGGCACACCTCATTCAAGCATCTTTTCTTATTCTATCTGGTGGTTGGGAATCTGTTGAAGACGGTTTCAGTCGCCTGATAAATCCCCTCCGCCACGCGCTGCTGAACCTCAGGGTTCGTTATCTTTTCCAGATCACTTGGATTTGTCATAAACCCGAGTTCCAAAATAATTGCAGGCATTTTAGTGTGCCTCAGGACATATAGACCATCTCGCGGCTTCAGTCCCCGGTCTGCCACATCTACAATTGGAAGAAGCGTTTCATGGAATATCTTCGCGATTGAAATCGAACTCAATTTCGTCGTTGAACCGCCTGGCATATAGAGTGTCTCCATCCCCTGAAATGCCGGCGTGTTCATGGCATTGTTGTGAATGCTGACAAAGATGTCCGCCTCAAGCGTATTCGCGAGATCTGTCCTGTATTGAAGACTCTTGTTGACGTCGGTCGTTCTGGTGTAGTACACCTTGTAATCCTCAGATCCCTCAAACACCGACTTGACGTAATTCGAGACCTTCAGGTTGATGGACTTTTCATGTTCGCTGCCAGCCACCGCACCTGGATCTGTACCGCCGTGTCCTGCGTCTATAACGACGATTTTATCATAGAGGGCTTTGGGTTTATAGCCCGCAATCGCAATGCCCTTCGCCGTCACTTCCAGCTTGTACTCGTAGTATTCCAACTGTTTAATGATAATCCGCGTTTTGCCGTCAGGATCCTGTTTCAACTCAATACTATCAATAGCTCGATCATCTACAACCAGCTTACCGTTTCCAAAAGTGTCCGAAACATCCTCTGGCAGTATGAAGGTGTAAGTCATGTTCTCGTAATCGTCAATAACCTCGATGTCCGATTTGTCAAAATCCAAGTTTCTCTGATTGAAACGAATCATTGGATTCGTGTCGTTGCTCGTATATTCGAAATTTTTCAGACCAGTTTGTGAAAATTGGATCCAGGTTTCAGACCCATTCTGAATTACTTCGTAGTTTGCGGTTCCATCCATCACGGCCACAACGCGTGTTGTAACGGCGTTGTACTGGTCCGTCCTGATTCCGGTCACAAATTGCCCGCTCGCCGACCCTTCCCTCCAGCCGATGGTTGTCTGCGTACCAACCAGATCAATAACCACCCTGTCCGGATCCGACATTCTGAAGGTCTTCACACTCGTTGGTGCCATACCGGAAACACGAATATAATCTCCGAGGTGACTCTGACCAAGCTCAATAGTGTGAATGGTCTTTGGCTCAAATTCGACGATCAGAGTTTTTCTGTCTTCACTTAGCGTGACGCTGCATCTCTCATTATTACTCTTTAAGTCAAGGACGACGCGTGTCGTCATAGGGTCCGCGGCATATTGACTGGTTCGGTATCCGGCAGCCACAGGGTTGTCTTTATAGGTCACCTGTGATAGACCGTTTTGTGCATTTACTATATCCAAAACCAGTTTCTTGTCCATAGTCTGAACGTCAATGTCAGAAAAAGGTCCTGATGCTGTTATTTCAAATCTTGGAGCAGCCTTATTTAATGAATACTTCAGAGACAGGATCTTCACTACGTCCCCTTCGACTGCATCAAAGTCCACTTCTGCCTCAGGCATTTTCAATGTGACTGCATTATTTGGATTCCCATCCGTCCAAAGAATTGGATTTCTCTTTAACCCAGTAGGCAATGACTTCACACTGCTGCCTGTGGTTAATATGAAATTACTGTTGGTACTTATGGCATCATCAATATCTGAATCATAACTCGGCAATGGCTCAATCTCTTGCTCTTGGTCTGGGTCTGGCTGGGGTTGCGGGTCGGGTATAGGAATCGGTTCTGGATCAGGTGTTGGAATTGGTTCGGGTTCATGAGCAGGCTCACTTTCGGGAGCGATGATCGCGGCTGTATAAGTTTGAGGATCCCAAGCGACCTCATAACCCAGCGTTTCTGAAACGAACCTAAGCGGGATCATAGTCTTGGCGTATTGTTTACTCGTGTCTCTGATGAGCTTGGGGACAACTTTTGCGTTGTCCGGATCAATTTGCTTCTTCTCACCGTTGACATAGGCGACATTACTGTTAATGGCGACCACTATTGTATTGCCATTGTAAGTGACTGTGACCTCTTTTCTTTCATGGTTCCATTCTACCTTGGCACCGAATCCTTCGCTTTCAAAGACTTCCTTGATAGGAACCAGCGTTCTTCCCTCAAGTATAATGGCAGGCATGTCACCTATGGCGATCTCCTCATCCTTTACTTCAATAGTAACAGTCCTTGCAGTATAATCCTGCGCTTTCCCATCAACCTCTATTTTAAATCCTAATCTCGCCTCACCAGCCATTGATGGTTGGACTACGCCGAGCAGCATAATAATCATAAGTAACCAAACGGTCCACAACTTTCTCATCTGTCTTAAAACCCCTTTCGTTGCTCTGTTTCAGTTATTTTTCCGTACAACATCATTATACTCGCATTTAAATTGCCAGAGGGTGCTGCTGCGTAATTGTAATTATGTTTTAATGTCAATGCCACGAGATTGTAAAGAACATGAGAAATAAGTAACCCAAATGTTTAGACGCCTATATCTTAATTCTGGTTCCATTAGACTTAGGCTTATTTCAAAGGCAGCTTCTTGGAGATCAGCCGCTTTAAAAATCAAATTTTGTTGGTTGTTCAGTCAGATCTAAACTAACTGATTTTTACCAGCCGAATAATACAAAAGGTGCGGTTTTGCTATGACTTGGTCATAACAAAACTGCACCTTTTACAGTTTCGGGAAAAGAAAAACTCAATTCAATTTCGCAGCAAAGGCAAGACCCTTCTCAACCTCAGCCAATTGGCTGTCTTCTGTTATGTCATCCATGGCATAATTCCAGTTTGATGCAATATAGACGATTTGACTTGATTCAGGGTATTGCATTTTCAATTCATTTAAAGCAACTGATTCTACATGGTTGAGCGATACTGTATTGTCGATGTGAGCCCTTAATTCTTCCACTTCAAGCTGCATGTCTCGAATCTCGCTTTGTATAATATGGATTTCATATTTAGCCTGGTAGATCTCTGCACTGCGAATCACAATACCGGAAAACGCCAAGCACAGTACTGCACATATCGCAATAACCAGTATTGCAGCATTTATTCGCCTATCTTCATGCCGCTGGCACAACTCAGTCTCATAGCGCTGCTGTGCTTCTTTCATATTCTTATCAATAATGTATTTCCAATAATCATCATAATAAACAAAGTCCTTTTGAGTTTTGTAATTTGACAATGACAAGCCTCCTTCAGATTCTATCTGGTAAAAGAAGCGTGGGCTATATTGGAGTTGATTTTTCAAGCTATTGAGCAGATGAATTGGTAATATATAGTTATTTTTGTCATTTTTGTTATTTTGTGTCTTCATTTATATTTTATCACATTTATAGATATAAAAGCAATTAATTATTTAGAAATTTCAATAAAATACCCCATGAATGCTAACTTCCCAAACTTTATCACACTCAATCGATAATCGCATCATTTTTAGT
>CAYQDM010000029.1:0-9732 GCA_964416305.1 uncultured Acidaminobacter sp.
CTGGCACGATTTTCGGAACGCTGACGTTTAATTTTTTTGACAAGTCTGCTATTGCTGAATTTCATCAAAAACATCTTCATCATCTTCATTTTGGGTGTCAGGTACGGGAAGTGAAAAAGAGCGGTTGGCAAGGTGGATTAGGATCCCTTGACAACCGCTCTTCACTATTTCAGCAGGTATTCTATTCAATTAATGATCAGCCTGAAACTATTCCTCTGTTTCAGTTGATTCTGTTTCTTCTGCCACAGCGTTATCATCTGCTTCTTCAGGCACATCAGACTCTACAGTCGTTTCAGTCATTTGAACCGTTTGATCCACTTCGACTTCTTCTATCGTGATGTCCCCATCCTCATAATCCACTTTAAAACCCATTTGCTCTGCAATAAATCTGAGTGGGACTACGGTTCTGCCGTTCATGGCTTGAGCGGGAACGTCAAGTTGAATAGTACCATCATTGACAACGACTTCTGTTTCTCCAAGTGTCAGAACAATCCTCTGGTCACCTTTTGTAATAGTCACTGTTTGATCGACCGGATTCCATTTAACTTCAGCACCAAAAGCCTGGACCAGTGCCCTCACCGGCACTAAAGTGCGCCCGGATTTAATGACAGGCGGCGTATCAAAACCAAGGTGTTTGCCTTTGACAATGATATTTTCGACCGGAAGAACTTGAATAGTTGAATCCGCTTGGACGAGCGCTACGCCAATTGCATCGATTGTAGTGAGCTCTTCCTGTGTATAGCCATTTTTGATGACACTCTTGAGTGCAGCTTTGGCTGCTGCGAAACTCGCTTTAGCAGTTGCCAGCTCTGCGGCTTTAGCCAGTGCGCCTTCTGTATCTCCCGCCGCCACCAGTGCCTCATATTCTAATTCGAGAGTATCCTTAGAAACTTCCAATTGTTCTTTAAGCACCTCTGCAGCATCTTTCGCAGCTTTCCACGCCTCATCCCGAACTACCTTCACTCGTTTGGTTTGTTCTGTGACCATCGGCTTAACCTTTACTTCTTTTTCAGGCTTTGCGGCTGCGGACGGCATGACGCTCATGGTGAGAACTAAAACAAGCATCAAAAAAAGCACTAACCCCTTACTCCTGTTGCGTTTCATCTGTCTTCCTCCCTTTGGTTTGGAATTGCAGAATCATGCTCCAGGAACGTTGCTTGTGCCTGTGAAGTCATCCTTCGGCGGTGCGGCCACCATGGCATCCTTTCAGATGCTTTAGGTCCGTCACTTTGCGTCCCGGCCTTTAAGCCGGTTTGCCATTTCGGAGATGATCTGCTTATGTAATTGTATAGCCTCATTATACCCCAAACAAAAGTGAAGTCAACGGCTTGACGCGGGTTATGCGTACAATATTTTTTGGGAAAATAAGGGTGTTCGAACCATACAGAAGCCCCGCTGCCAAAACATGTTTAACGATCGAACTCTTAAACCTCATATTAACCATTGGCCTCAAAGTCCAGCTCGAATCGACCATAACCTTCAATGTAAAAACCGAGTCGGTGATCCTTTAGTTTTTCAGCCATAATATTTTCTTCAATAAAAAATATAAATTCACTGTTTACATTTACTGTACGATACCCAACATCATCATCCGGTTTGCCTGCAAGACCTGCAGGACAGACAAAAGCTGCTCATCAGCCATGGGTGGTAAGGCGCATGGAGATGGTCATGACCCCGCCGCGTTCTTTTAGGAAATGATTTAGCCATTCAGAGGAGCAGGATGCGTTCATAAGTGACCTCCTGTTCAATAGATTAATCGACTGAGTCAATACTCAATTGCATGACTGACATGACAGCCTTACACCCAAGTCTTCCAAACCTCGGGACAATACCCAAGCGTCGCTTGCTTGCCATTTCGCACTATTGGTGTCTTAAAGAGTTTGGGATGGTTCAGCAGAATCTCTGCCCGCAGCTCATGTCCGCCAATACGATCCAGATTGAGCTCTTTGTAAAGTGGCGATTCCATGTCAAATAACGCATTGAGGCCCACTGCTGAGACGACGCTGTTCAGTTCCCCTTTGCTGAGTCCTTTGTCCAGCAGATCTATCTTTTGAAACTTAATGCCCCTCTCTTTGAAATACCGCTCTGCTTTTTTCGTATCAAAACATTTTGACTTCCCGAAAATTTGAATGTTCATATTTAGCCTCCAAGATCACAATTTCTAAGGTTTTTTCCATTGTCTCACGATCCGGCAGGTCATTCAAGCAGTGGGTTCAGCTATTATCACAATTTAGCTCGTGAGCAAGGGGACATAACCCTCGCGGACAACTTCAACTTTGGGGACGCGGACAAAAACCATTTCAGTGCCTGTCACCAACTCAAAAACGGTGCCAGAGCTTTTGCATGAATATAAAATATTCACACTTATGCGCATCCCCTTGCGATGACGTTCATCTTGCGCTTTTCATTTTCCTTTAACTTCATCCAAACAACCCCCTATCCCTCATTGACACCATCCACCAGATCAAGTATAGTGTTTATAGCAACCCCCTACGGTAGGGGGTATCGAAAGGAGCTGCCTCACTTGAAAAAAGCCTTTATAATCAAAAATAAATGCGATCAATCTCCATTCTGCCCCGTCAAACGCGTCTGCCCGACCGGCGCTGTCACTCAAAAAAGAAAATTTCTGAAAGCAGAACATCCCGTCATAGACGCCGCCCTTTGCATAGGCTGCAAGAAATGCGTCGCTGTCTGTCCGCATGGCGCCGTGGCAATGAAATAGTCCACCCCTAATCCCAATATTACTTATCCCGAATACCGCATGATTCACATCCAAAGAATCAGCGGTATTTTATTTTCCAAAATTCACCTCCAGTTCCAGCCCCGAAGCTCATGCCATTGCCCATTCCCCGCCTTCAACCTCACAGTCCATGTGAATCCAATACAAAAACCTTATCAAAAAGGGTTGACTATTTATTGATATATGCTATTATTTATAACAGATAAAGATTAAATATCACATTGATTGTATATATATTCAACGGAGGGATAAGTATGAAAGGCTACATCGTACTCAATAATGGCATGGTCATCAACGGCAACTTTGAGGGCAAGACCGCTAACGTCCTTGGCAGCATTTCATGCTCAGACACCGGAAACATCTCCATTCACTGTGACTCAAACGGCACCTGCGTCACCATCGTTGACGCTTCTGCTGCTGCTGGCGCAACCGACCCAGCAAAAGGCATCTTCACCACCGACGCCTACGACCTCCTTGTCTCTAAAATCAGCGCCGGAGATAACCACCTGGCTAAACTTGTCATAGACGATCTCCCTTTTGACTACCATCTGTATGATGTCAAAACCTGGCTCGGTTACGATCACTTCATTGCATCCTAAAACCAAACCCAAAAACCCACAAAGCTCCAGGCCTCACGCCATGGAGCTTTTTTATTTCCCAATAACTAACTCAAATCCAGCTCGAAGCGCCTTTACCACCGCATCTCACCTTCCCACAAACAAAAACGGGAAGCCGGCGTCCACAGCCACCGCCGTTTCACGCCTTCTTCCCGTTAATCATCCGCTCTAAAAGCTACCCATTCAACTTTGCCGTTTCAAGACCTTTGCCGATGGTCGCAGCCGCCTCCAACCTCTTATTCCTGTAATAGATCAGAAGGTCAATAGTTACCATGACCATATTGATGGCATACAGCACCATAACGAGATCCCTGCTGTTAAGCCACTTATGAGTCAGCCCACTCAGATAGCCAACAATTATTACATAGGAGAACACCGGACTTTTACCGCCCGTGCTCTTGCTTGTCCAGGATTTATGTATGGAAATTGGCCATGCAAACCCAAAGCATGTCAACATCACAATTTCAAATATACTCATTCAAGTCCCTCCACATCTGAATCACCGCGCCGTGCATACATAACACATTTGTCTCATTCATTATAAAACAGGATGCTCATCAGGTAAACCCCTTTGACAAGAATTCCACAAAAACGAGAAGTTCTGCTATTATTATGGGAAGTTTCTAATAACATTTCTCAAATACCGGCTGACTTTCACCAAAACATTAGAAACTCACCACAAATTACTACTAATTAAAAATATTTTTAAAAAAGTACTTCCAATTAGTAATATCTATGTTATAATGAGAACAGTTATCAAATACAAAACATCATTAAAATAAAAACAACCACTTGAAAGGGGTATTTCAAATGTCAAACGTCAAATTAGCAATCGTCTATTATAGCGCAACAGGAATCAACTACCAGCTCGCCCAGTGGGCAAAGGAAGCAGCGCAAGGCACAGGCGCAGAAGTCAGATTAGTAAGAGCTAAAGAGTTGGCTCCAGAAGTCGCCATTGATGGCAACCCAGCATGGAGAGCCAACGTTGAAGCGACAAAGCATATCCCGGAAGCATCCTCAGACGACCTTGATTGGGCCGATGCTATCCTCTTCAGCGTCCCAACCCGCTTTGGCAACATGGCATCGCAAATGAAGAACTTCATTGACATCCAGGGCGGCCTTTGGGCACAAGGCAAGCTGGCCAACAAGGCAGTCAGCGCTATGTCCTCCGCTCAGAACCCACATGGCGGTCAGGAAGCTACGATTCTCTCCCTTTACACTTCCATGATGCACTGGGGCGCAATCATTGTCGCACCTGGTTATACAGATGCTTCCATCTTCAAAGCCGGCGGCAACCCTTACGGCACCTCCGTCACACAAGGCCAGGATGGCAAACCGGTTGAGGACGTTAAGGATGCAGTCGCCCACCAAACAAAGCGACTCATCGAGACTGCCGGCTGGATTAAAAAAGGCCGCGCTTAAGCCCACTAACGTAAAAGTTTAATCCGGAAAAACATCGATTTTCCTCCAAAAAATCCCCGTGGTGCCCAGGGCACTACGGGGATTTTTGCTTTTTTGTATGAGTGAATCAGGTTGCCTGATGTGGAAGCGGGTGTTGGAAGCGGGTGTCAGCGGCAAGTATCTATTGCCACCCCTCTTCCATCTCCCTAATTTACAGTGCCTTCGTCAATCCGCCATCCACCAGCACCGTTTGTCCGGTGATGTAGGTATTGGCCTCCGAGCACAGGAATACGGCCAACTTACCATACTCCGACGGCTTTCCATAGCGACCCAGCGGAATGTTCTTGAAGGTTTCTCTCTCAATCTCTTCCACGGACACGTTCATTCGGTCTGCCCTGATCTGGTCGAGATAGGTGATTCTCGAAGTGCCAATGCGGCCAGGGCCTATGACGTTGACGAGGATCCCATCGGGACCCAGTTCCTGGGAGAGGCTCTTGGAAAGACCCACCACACCATTTCTGAAAGTGTTGGACAGGATCAGGTTTTCCAGAACCTGTTTCACGGACGAGGAGGTGGAATTCAGAATACGCCCACCTCCGCCGACTTTCATGTGCGGCAGCACCAGACGGATCATCCGGACATAGGACAAAAGCGTCAGCTCAAAGGCACTCTGCCAGACATCATCCTCAAACTGCTCAAAGGTGCCGGCCGGTGGTCCGCCTGCGTTGTTGACCAGCGCGTAAATGGAGCCATAGGTTTTGACGGTTTCATCCACCAGGTGCGAGAGGTCCTCAGGTTTTCTCAAATCACCCACACAGTACAGTGGACGGCGCCCGCTTAGAATCTCAATTTCATCCGCTGCCGCTTTCAGCTTGACTTCTGATGAGCTGAACAGCATGACATTGGCGCCCTCCATGGCAAATTCTGTGGCTATGGCTTTACCGAGGCCATCACTTGAGGCCAGCACAATGGCCGTTTTGTTCTTGAGTCCTAAATCCAAATCAATCACCTGCTCCTTTCGCATATGCGTCCATGATTAATCTATTAAATCCTTGTCCTTCAGGGACTTCAGCACCAGACCGTCCGTCGGGAAAGCCAGGACCATATCTGCGGATTCCAAATCTTCGTAAGTAAAGAATCCGATTTGATCCAAGTCATCGAGTGGGATTGGGTCACCTTCAGCCTGCGCCAGGAACCACAGGCCTACAGTGTGCTGGGCCGGATTGTGAAAATTGGAATGCACCGCGAAGATGTCACCCAGTTCAAAGTCCAGCCCTGTCTCCTCTTTCATTTCACGGATTAGGGCATCCCGGACATCCTCGGTATATTCCACATAACCGCAGGGAATACACCACGTCCCGCTGTAACTGCCAATGCGCCGGCCCAGAAGGACCTTGCGGTCCCGGATCAGAATGGCGGCGACGCCGACTGCAGGGTTCTGGAAAAAAACAAAGCCGCAGGAGGTGCATTTAGGCCGGTTGACATCCTGTGTTTCCTCCAGGGACAGGTACCCGCCGCATTTGGGGCAATGTTGATATCTCAAGAGGGAGTTCACCACCTTAATAGTTTTTGTTGGAGACTTGATAGCCGAGTGGTGTTTTGAGGATAAGCGGTGTTACGTGGACGAGCGTTGCTGGTCCTGTGACCATCGGCTAAAATCCCTTGGAAATGGTTACTTGACCAAAAAGACCACTTTGGTCAGCAGCTCACTCTCAGGCACTTCCTCCGGGCTGTTGTAATAGAATTCGTAGACAACGCCGGTCGGCTCAATGGCCCGCTCGGCCATCCACTGATTCAAGGCGTCATAGATGGCGGTCATGCCTGCGTATGGCCCCTGATACATGCCTTCAACTTTCCTTCCTGCCGGAATCTCACCGGACAGGATCTCCGGGGTGCCGTCAAACACACGGGAAACCGGGACGCCAATTTCTACGTCCAGGGCGTTCATATCCATGTTGTAGTAAGCGACGAACGGCATGTCCGCAGGCTGCTCGCCGCGCTCATAGAGGTAGCTGAAGACGGCTTCATAAGCTTTTCCAATCACCACCGGAAGCTGGTCCACAGAGGTCACGTGACGCTGAGACAGTACAGGTTGAGCGGCTGTTTCGAACAACTCGATTCCATAATACATATAACTTCCTCCATTCCGGAAACCTCATGCCTGATAGTGGCATACCACAAACAACATACTGTCACACGATCCCAGTCAATGAGTTATTACCCCGTTGGAGTGAAGTGAAAACCATCAGATACGAGTGTTTTTGGAGAAAATGATCTTTGTCCGCTTCTGGTCTCCCAAGCCTAATAAAAAGAAAAAAAACGGGGATCTGAAGACGCATATTGGCCTTCTGATTCCCGTTTCATTTCTATCTCAATTTCCCCTGTTCCTGCAGTTTACCCAGGAAATGCGGCATCTGGACCCGCCACCAAGGCCAGTCGTGATCCACGTCATAGCCCCAGTAATCGATCCATGCCGGAATGCTTTTCGCTTTCAAGACCGCTTCCATAGCCCTGGTGTCGCGGATGGTGTCCTCTTCCCACAGGCCGAGGCCGGTGCAGATGATGATATTGCCCCGTCTGTAAGCCTCCAGATAGTGATTGTCTTCCATATTTTTCAGGTAGTCTACCGGTGAGTTGATATAGACGTCGTAGTCGCCAATATTCTCGCCTACGAAGAAGCGTGCGTCATAGATCCCGCTGAGGGCAATGACCGTGTCGAAGACATCAGGGTGACGGAAGTAAAAGTTGACGCTGTGGTAGCCGCCCATGCTGCATCCGGTGGCGATCATGCCGCCCTTCCAGTTGGCGTGATGTCGGATAAAGGGCACCAGCTCCTCAATGATGTAAGCGTCATAGGCGTTGTGATGACGAGCACGGTCGCCGGGCCACCCGAACTTGCTCAGCCAGGTTTCGGCGTCAATGCTGTCCGGGGTGTAGACTCGGATCAGCCCGTTTTCAATGAAGGGCGCAATTGCCTCGATCATTTTGAAGTCCTCGTATTCGTAGAAGCGTCCGCCACTGGACGGGAACACGATCATGGGTTTGCCGGCGTGGCCGTAACTTTTGAATTCCATGTAGCGCCCCAGGCGCGAGCTGTAGAATTGATGATAATCGACTTGCATGTCGGACGTCCTCCTTAAAATCCCTGCCGATGGTCATGTCACGCACACCCTGATGCAGTGTTTGGGGTGGGTCACCATCGGCAGAATTTTTATGTCTTTGGTTGAATTGAATTTGGATGTTGCCGTTTACATCTGTTCTAGGCGTTCTCCCGGGCCATGATGAAGCGGCTGGCTTCCTTGAGGGGCTCGAGCTCCGGCGAGCGGATGACAATGGCATAGTCGCCTATGGCCGCGGCGAAGATCGATGCAATTGGACCGTGGTGGACGACCAGGTCGCCGTATTTGTCCAGCGAATCCCCTGTGGAATGGCTGTGGCGGATCAGGCCGCGGTGCTTGAGGCCTACGTAAGCGCAGTAGTACGGGCGCTCGGCGTCGATCTCGATGGGATGACCGGCCACAAGCTTCGCGAACTGGCTGTAGAAGTCCATGTCGTTGGAGAAGTTGAACATGTCCATGGAGAGCCCCCCCGGTGGTCTGACGTTGACTTCGAGACCAATGAGTTTTTGATCCTTCTGGCGGAAGAACTCAATGTGGAAGAAGCGTTCTCTCAGGCTGAAGGCTTTCACGGCAGCGAGGCCGAGTTCTTTGAGGTCCTCGGGGATTTCACGCTGGTTATAGTAAAACATGTCCAGCTGGTCGTTGACGGTTTCCATGACGCCTTTGTCAAAGATGAAGGAGTTCATGAAGACGACGTCGCCGCTGCGGTCGACGAGGCCGTCGAAGGTGTGGATCTCTCCTTCAATAAATTCTTCCATGATATAGTCCGTGTCCGGCTTGGTTTCGAAGAACCTGTCCAGGTCGGCGTCATTCTTGATTTTGTAAGTATTGGCGGCGCCGACGCCATTGTCCGGCTTGGCACAGACGGGATAGCCGGTTTCCTTGATTAGGGCTTTGGCTTCCTCAGGTGTTGTGATGACTTTTCCCCGGGCAACCGGAACGCCGGCGCTTCTGAAGACTTCCTTCATTTTGGACTTAAATTTGACATTGGCCATGTCCTCAATCTTAAAGCCAAAGACGTTGAAGTCCGTGCGGAGCCGGGCGTCCTGCTCAAGCCAGTATTCATTATGGGACTCGATCCTGTCAATTTTGCCGTATTTGTAAGTAAAGAACCCACAAGCTTCGAGCATTTGATTATAGTCTTCCATGTTGTCTACTTTGTAGTATTCGGTCATAGCGTCTTTGAGCTCTGGGTCCAGCTTGTCGTAGGGCTCAGAGCCGACACCAAGGACATTGACCCCCTCTTCTTTCAGGCGGATCGCAAAATATTTAAAATTGGATGGAAAATACGGTGATACAAAGACATAATTCATGGTTGTCACCTCGCTGATTAATTAAATCTTCTGAAATTGAAATCATTTCATGATTTTTTGTTAACCTATCTTAACATAGAATAGGGGTGAAATAAAGGAAAAGGCGGTGAGGCCTCGGGGTATCGTGAAAAATAGGCAATTTTTTGAAGGAATTCAAAAAGAAAAGGCCAAAAGGTGCGTCGCTGCGCGATTTGAAAGCGCAGCAGGCCGGACCTTTTGGCAGATGGAGGGGGAACTCCGCGTAGGCTAACAGACGTGCATAAGAGAGGGTGGTTTCGTTCAGAAGAGAGCTAGCTCTCGGATGAATGGAATCACCCTCCCTTATATAGGGCGCAGCTATAACCGAGCGAAGCAAGGGCGTGACCGAAGCGAAGCGCAGCGAAGCGAGGTGCACGTCTGATAGTGTGAGGTGAACATTAAAATCATCAGGAGGAGAAAGCTTGCTTTCGGACTCACGTTGTCACCTTTGTTTATATAGGGCGCAGCCCGTGACCGAAGCGAAGCGCAGCGAAGCGAGGTGCACGTCTGATAGTGTGAGGTGA
>CAYQDM010000029.1:9832-20532 GCA_964416305.1 uncultured Acidaminobacter sp.
ACATTAAAATCATCTAGATCAGGGAACTTTCTCACTGATATTGAGGTCAGGTACAAAGATGCGTTTGAAGTCAGGTACTTCAATCAGTTCCGTACCTGGTCCATAATATTACAGAATCGTTACCGTCCGCGTCACTAACTTAAAACGCAAACGCGACCCCTTGGA
Source organism: uncultured Acidaminobacter sp. (assembly GCA_964416305.1). Classification (GTDB taxonomy): domain Bacteria; phylum Bacillota; class Clostridia; order Peptostreptococcales; family Acidaminobacteraceae; genus Acidaminobacter. Next base: position 9,998 of record CAYQDM010000029.1, read on the forward strand.
ATTTTGAAACTAAGGCTTCAACGTCTTTTGAAATCACAGCCGCATCCTCTTTAAGGATCAGCGACCTGTAAATGAGTTGAGCGATCTGATCCATATCGCCTTCCTTCATACCACGGCGAGTGATTTCAGAGGTGCCAATCCGGATTTCCGGGCTCGCACCCGAAAAATCATCTGAACAAAGTATATTTGCCTGCTCCAGATGCTTGGCCGGACCAACCTGAACCTGAGCACCCGCGTCAACCAAGATGATGTGTGACTCGGAGAATCCCCGGTTCTTGCCAAGGACATTGAATCCTACCTTTTCAAGGGCCACCGCCAACGCTTTTGAATTCGCCACAATTTGCTTGGCATAAGCAGGACCGAAGCTCTTCATCTCCAGCAGGGATGCAGCCAGCGCCGGAATTCTGAAGAGGTGATGGCTCGTCACTAAAGACGGCGACAACGTCTCCCCAACTTTCTTCATTAATTCCCGGTTGTTGGAAGTCACAAACCCACCTTGCGGACCAGGGAAGGATTTGTGGGTACTTCCAAACATAATATCCGCGCCTTCATCCAAAGGGTTCGGGAACACACCGCCAGCTATCAAGCCCGTAACATGCGAAGCATCGTAAGCAATATAGAAGCCCAACTCATCCGCAAGTGCCCTGAACTGTCGCACCGGCTCCGGAAAGAGCGTCCCAGATCCGCCAAAGATGACGAGCTTCGGCTTTTCGGCACGAATCTGCGCTTCAAGTTTCGCGTTATCCACCGCCCGGTCCTCATCAAAAGCCATGTATTTAACGTTAATCGTCTTATTGAAATGACTCACTTGGCACATAGGACCCACAAGACCATGGCCCCAGTTTTCCAGGCTGACCTCAATGACCAGATCCCCTGGATCCAGCAGTGCCAGCACCACAGACATCCCGGCCATGTGCCCGCCAATTGGTCTCAGGTCCACGTACTCTCCGTGAAAAACCTCTTTCATCAACTCATGAGTCTGTATTTCGAAATCATTTATATACCTATTTCCTGTGTAATCACGCACAGATGGATTAAGCGTTGCGTAGCACCCATAGCGGTTGCCAAAATCGTTGTCCAGATAACTGCGCACTTTCATGCTGGTGTAATTTTCAGACGCGATCAGATTCAAGCAGTTGCTTCGGTATTCATCGTGCTGCTTCAATAACGCGTCCAAATCTCCAAGGGATTTGAACATAATATTTCCTCCTTATTTTCCAGTGCTTCGTTTTCAAGCGTTCCAGAGTGATTATGCCGATGGTCACCTTTGCGCACCCTCGACCTAGCCGCCCCCAAGAGGCCTGAAAACAGTCACTGTATCCGCTTCCTTCAACTCATAAATTGGATATGCCTTCATGAGAAGCGGCGTTTTGTTGACAAAGACGGCGACAGACTTTGGGTAACCTTTTAAACTCAAGAGTTCGCTGATGGTCATGCCCGCTTCGACCTCGCACAGCTTATGATTCAGCGTAATGTTGATTCTCTTTGTTTCACCCATAGCCTGTCCCTCCTCTGTGTCATTTGAAATTGTTGTTTATAACAGCCAATCCAGCGACAACTTCTTCAAAGTTGCAGCTGTCGGATTGCCTGTTTCAGGATCCCATCCTGCCATTTCATAATACAGCTTCTTCCCGGCCTCAAAAGCGTCACGGTCGACGTGAATGCCTTTTGAGGGACCATCGGCAAAAGGTTCAAAGAGACGTGCCGGAAGTGTATCCTCTGCTGAGGTAAAACCTTCGCGCGCATTAAACTGGCGCATCATGTTGATCCGGCGCTCGCCGGCCATCATCAATTCATAAAGAGAAGTCTCCCAGCCGATGCCTGAACGGCAGAGTTCCAATAATTCATCAGGACCATACAGTTCCCAGGACGGACCCCAGACAAACTGACAAAGGCTCAAAGAGTCCAGCACAGAAAAATACTTTTGAGTATCCAGCGCAAAGCGAACTTTTTCAGCGTCCAGTTCGTAAGGATTATCGTAACCCTTCCAAATTCCCAGCTTGCTGAGACGCTCGCGTTCACGGCTGTCTGGCGGCATAACCAGGAAAACGTCATGCTCACTGGATTGGTGATCTGCACCAAACGGATTGACGGCATAAACCAAGCCTACAGCAGGTTTATACTGCGGCATATGGGCCGGGAGTTCCTGCTTCTTGACAGACATGCTGAACTTTTCAGACCTGCCGCCAATCTTCTCAGCCGCACGGGCACTGCCTTCTGCAAGCAAATCTCCCAGGCCTTCTCGCAGAGCAATTTTCTTGACCAGCGCATTGACCGCTGCACCGTTTCCAAACTTCAGCTCCAGGCCTTCCGCCTGCTCTGAAGACAACAGCCCTTCCTCAAAGCACTCCAGGGCAAAGGAAATCGTCGCGCCGCAGGAGATAGTATCCAGCCCATACATATTGCAGAGCATATTGGCTTCGCATACATCTGCCAAGTCTGTAACGCCACAGTAGGAGCCCAGGGCTGCGCAGGTTTCATACTCAGGTCCGCCGTAGACAGGATCCACCCGGCCTGGAATTTCAACCACGCGTTTGCAGCGAACCGCGCAGGCATAGCAAGTGTCACGCTCTTTAAGAACGGTCTCATACATAGTCGTGCCGGTAATATTGTTGGCACCTTCAGGGAAGTACCCTGTTTTCCAGTTGCGCGTCGGCAGGAAACCAGAGTCGCTGAAGCCTTCAAGATCGCCATCTGTGCCATTCAGACCCAATCCCGCCACGCCTTCATTTTCTTCCAGCAGTTTGCGAGAGCTCCGCGCCAGAGCCATGAAAGCTTCTGAGTCCGCTGCAACCATAGGCCGGCCTTTTTTGACGACCATGGCTTTCAGATTCTTGGAGCCCATGACGGCCCCCATGCCGTTACGGCCGTTGGCTCTGCTGCATTTGTTGATGATGCAGGCATACTTGACGAGATTCTCGCCCGCCGGGCCAATTTGAGCGACTTCAATATTCTTGTCTCCAATTTCTTCCTGAATTGCAGACTCCACCTCGCCGGTCACTTTGCCCCACAGGTGGGAAGCATCCTTCAACTCGGCTTTGTTGCCATCAATCACGAGATAGACCGGCTTTTGAGATTTGCCCTTGAAGACGATGGCATCCCAGCCGTTCATCTTCAGATAAGAGGCTATGAAGCCTCCGGATTGGCTGTCTCCTGCAGTACCGGTGAGAGGGCTTCTGGCGGTGACGTTCATTCTGCTGATGCCACTGATTGGCAGCCCCGTCAGAGGTGAGACGCTGAAAACGAGTACATTGCCTGGATCGAGTGCTTCCGTGCCTGGTATGTAATCCTGCATCATCAGGTAGAGCCCAAGAGCAGAGCCGCCTGGATACAAACGGTAGATTTCGCCTGGAAGGGTTTTTCGATTGATGGTTCCGGATGTGAGATCGATCTCCAGGATTTTAGCTTCTGGAAAAATTACCATTTCCATCCTCCTTTAGTGGGATAAATAGTATCACACGCACATTTCGCTTGTGATACTCTGAGGTTGTCGACGTTCTTTTAATTGACTGGGACTGCCTACAACGATCATTAAAGTATCAGGTATTAACTAAAACTGAAATGTGCCTGGAGCGCCGAACTCCAGGCACATCCTATTTTGGGTATCCATTCCATTTCAACGAAACTGTTATGTGGTGATCCAAAGATTACGCACATCTACACACTATACACTAAAAATCATTTACATTTGCCACAATGTTTAATTCTATTACTTTGTCATCTCTGCAACTTCTTCGATCAATTTATCCAGGATCGCTTTGCCATCAGCACCGACGACTTCCGCATACCGGTCATAAGCGGCAACACTGGCAGCCTGGAAAGCCTTGCGCTGTTCAGGTGTAAGTTCGACAATTTCGATATCGCTCGCTGCTTTGATTTTGTCGAGGGCTGCACCATTGAGGTCTGCCTGAATTTCAAAGGAGTAAGGACGGAGCTCATCAATTGTGTCGAGTACCATTTGCTGAATATCAGCAGGCAGGCCATTGAAGAAGTCAGGATTTGTGGCCGTTGTAGTCATGTACAGGTTGGAGCTGGCAAGTGTGAGGTACTTCTGAACTTCGTAGAACTTCATTTCTTCAATCGCGAAGAGTGGGTTCTCCTGACCTTCGATCATATTGAGCTGGAGACCGGAGTAAACTTCCATGTAAGGCACCGGCGTAGGGTTCGCACCGTAAGCTTCGTACGCAGCCACAATCATAGGGGACTGCATGGTACGCATTTTCATGCCCTTCCATTCTGCCGGTGTTGTTACAGGCTTGTTGGAAGTCCACTGCATTGCGCCTTCTGTCCAATAAGCCAGAACTTGAATGTTCTTTTCAAGATATTTAGCGCTGAGCATTTCATTTAAAGCCACGCTGTTCTTGAAGATTTCAGCGTTCTTTTCCATATCATCCGAGAAGAGGAAGTGGAGAGAGAATAATTGGTTCTCAGGAACGACTGTACCTGTATTGCCCGGAGATACAATCGCGAACTCAATACCGCCATTCTGAAGAATCTCAGCCTGTTGGAGCGCATCACCAATCTGACCTACAGGGTAAATTTCAATGTTGATCTTGCCGCCGGACTTTTCTTCAATGACTTCCTTGAACTTCTTGACATACAGGTCCTGAACGCTGCCGTCGATTTCCTCATGGGCAAAACGCCAGCTGTAAGTCTCTACACCGGTTGCCGCAGGGGCCTCCGCAGGTTGCTGTCCGCAGCCAATAGCCGCAGCGCCTACGAGTACAATCAGCATTAACAATGTAATAAGCTTCTTCACAATGAATCCTCCCTTAATCTCTTGAACATAGTGTATGACCTCAGCTTTTGGGCTCGCATTCGCTTTTGCCTTTGCCGCTCAGCCCGCCCGCTGTTGGTACAGTGGGTTACTTCAGCATATTCATAACAGTTCTGACGTGAATCTCCACGCCGGTTTTGAGTGTGCTTTCATCAATGTTGAAGCAGGTATGGTGGTGCGGATAGTGGCTGCCCACCTCTGGATTGCCTGTTCCCAGGAAATAAAACGCGCTGGGTACTTTCTGGGTGAATTCTGCGAAATCCTCACCTGCCATGCAGCGATGCTCAATAATGCCCTCAGATCCGCCGATGGTTTCGACCACCGCCTCCCTCAACACTTGAACCATGCGCTCATCATTCATCAGTGTGGGATTGCTCGGAATGTACTTCAGTTCATAGCCCACGTCCTGAGCCTCACATACACCTTTAATGAGTCGTTCGAACTTCTCCAGCAAGATCTTTTTTTCGACAGGTTCATTTGCGAACATGAATCGGATCGTGCCGCCTAACTCGACGCGGTCCGCAATAATGTTCCGACCGCTGCCACCTTTGATCTTGCCCACCATGATGGTGATGGGCACTAAAGGATCGATCTCCCTGGTTTGAATACTTTGCAGCAGCTGTAAAATCGTCGATGCTGCGAGGATTGGGTCTTTTGCCGTATGTGGTGTAGAGGTATGCCCCGGTTGTCCAATAATGGCAAGTTCAAATTCTTCTGTGGCTGCCATGACCGGTCCGTTCGATAAGCCAATCTTCCCGCTCGGCACCGGAGTCCAGAGGTGAACACCGAAAGCTGCATCGACTTTTGGATTCTCAAGGACGCCCGCCTCAATCATGTTGAGGGCCCCTGCTTCTTCTTCGTTAGGCTGGAAGACGAATTTGACATTGCCCCTCAGTTGGTCTTTATAACCGGAAAGGATCTTCGCCGCAACCAGCAGCATGGCTGTATGTCCGTCATGTCCGCAGGCGTGCATCAGGCCAGGCGTTTGAGACGCGTAGTCGACGCCGCTTTTTTCCTCTTGCGCCAGAGCGTCCATGTCGGCGCGGAGCAGGATAGTGAGACCATCGGCAGAGCTTTGGTCTTTAGTGCCTTTCAAGAGGCCTACAATTCCGGTGCCTGTCACGACCTGGGTCTCAATGCCCAATCCGTCGAGGTAATCTTTGACTATGCCCGAGGTTCGAAATTCCTGGTAACCCAGCTCCGGATGCCTGTGAAACTCCCGTCTGAGCTCAATGAGCTCAGACTCCAGCGCCAGTACTGCTTGTTTGATTGTGTCCATCCTTCATACTCCTTGTCTGATAGGTCTTAAGGCACCAGCAGCAGCGAAATCTGTGGGAAGGCTATGATCAGCACCGAAATGATCACCAACATAAAAATGTAAGGCGGAAGTCCTTTTATGACCTCAAGGAATGGCCTGTTAAAGATCGCTATACCGGTAAATATGTTGCAGCCAAACGGTGGTGAAATGGAACCTATCGCGGCTTGAAGTGTGACGACGATGCCAAGGTGGATCGGGTGAATTCCAGCAGCCATTGCCAGCGGGAAAAAGATTGGCGTCAATATAATGATGACAACGATTGAGTCAACGAACATACAGCCAATAAAGTAAGCGAAAGTCACAGTTATAAGGATTCTAAGCGCGCTTGGGTCGACGCCGAGGATAGCAGCAGTTATGATCTGCGGAATTCTCGCGTATGAAATCGCCCAGGAGAAGAGTGAACCGGCTGCGACAAGGATAAAGACTGAAGCCGTGACGGCACCTGTAGACAGCGCGATTTTAGGCAAATCACTTGGTTTGATCGTTTTGAAAATCAGCATTTCCAAAATCAGCGCATAGAGCACGGCAATGGCAGAAGCTTCGGTCGGACTGAAAAACCCAGAGTAGATCCCAGCAAAGATAATGACCGGAAAACCGAGCGGCAGGATTGCTTTTTTGAAAGAAACCATACGCTCTTTTAATGTAAGCCTGTTGCTTAGGGGTATGTTTTTTCTTCGGGCATCAAAATAGATGAAGACCGAGAAAAAGGCGAGAATCAATAATCCCGGGAGGACGCCTGCTATAAAAAGGTCCCCAACAGAGGCGCCTGTGACGACGCAATACATAATCATTGAGATACTCGGCGGGATTAAAAGCGCGATAATAGCTGATGAAATAATCAGGCCGATGGTATCTGAATCGCGATATCCGCTTTCCAGCATCCGGTTTCTCATAGGCTTGCCTATGGCGACAACCGTCGCCTGAGTGGAGCCGGAAATAGCGCCAAACAATGTACAGGTTGCAGCGGTCGTGATGCCCAGGCCGCCATGGATGTGGCCGACAAAGGTCTGAACAAAGTCCAGGAGCCGTTTTGCGGTTTGCCCGGCAGACATGATGTCCGCTGCCAGAATAAACATTGGAACTGCGAGCAGGACGAAGGGCTGTACGCCGGCGACAACCTGCTGGATCGCCAAAATTGGATTGACGTTAGGAAAATAATTGAGCAGGATCGTCAGTGGTGCCACGATCATGGTCAGCAGCATTGGAAAATTCAGCAGCAAGAGCGCCACCATGATGGCCATTAATAAAAGTACCAAGTCAACACCTCCCTGGCCGGACTGGGCAGCAATCTTTAACTGCCACCCTTGCCAGCCAAATTCAGTCAGTTGGGAATCTCATCACGCATTGGCATCTGAAGGCGGGATGATTTTAAGGTCCGTATCCAGCACTACTTCAGTGGAGAGATAGAGCTGTTTTCTTGTCACATTCAGGATAAAGGTTCTGGCGTACTCGATTGCGCCAAGGATGAATCCTATTGGTACGATCGCGATGATCAGATACATGGGTATTCTCAGTGAAGGGGTAACCCTGCCGAGCTCCAGAACCTTCATGGTGTACTGAAAACTGATGAAGGCAATGTAGAGCATCATGACTGCTGAAACACCTGAGATGACGATCATGAAAATTTTCTTGAACTTAGGATTCAGCAGATCGAAAACGGCTGACATGGTGATGTGGTTTGCTTTTTTTGCGCAATACCCGACACCCATGAACGTAACGATGATGGTTAAGCTCTGCCCCACTTCCTCTGCAAAGGTCCAGCTGGAGTTTAGGAACGTTCTGCTTAACACGCTGCCAATGAGGATAAACGCCATCAGCAAAATTGAATAACTTAAAACAAACTCTTCAAATTTTGTGATGAACTTAAAGATATTCTTCAACTCGTCTCACTCCTTTCAAAACCGCGAGGTTCCCGCGCTCTTGGATTATTTCACGAGCAGTTTTCTCGGATAGTTCGTGAAGGTCTCAACGCCGGTTTCAGTGACGCGGAAGGATTCGCTGATATCAATGCCGCAATCCGACAACCAGATGCCTGGGATCATGTGGAAGGTCATATTGGGTTGAAGCACAGTCTTGTCCCCAGGTCTTAAGCTGGCAGTGTGCTCGCCCCAATCAGGTGGGTAGTTGAGTCCCATGGAGTAACCAATGCGGGAATCTTTAATGAATCCGCTCTTGGCTATGCTCTTCGCCCAGGCGCGCTCCACATCTTCAGCATAGATCCCTGGCTTGATGACACTTAAGGCTTCGTTGATCCCTTCTACCACGACTTTGCCCAGATCAATGACCGTCTGAGGCGCTTTGCCCAGGATCATGGTTCTTGCGAGCGGGCAGTGGTAGCGTCTGTAACATCCGGAGAGCTCGAGAATGACCGTGTCACCATCTTTGTAAGGCTCGTCTGTCCAGCTGAGGTGCGGTGTAGAGGTTCGAATGCCGCTCGGCATGAGCGGAATAATGGAAGGGTAGTCCCCGCCAAATTCTTCGGTTCCGTAAACTTGAGCTGCTGAAACCTTAGCTGCCGCGTCACACTGTCTGACGCCAATATCCACGGCGTCATACGCAGTCTCCATAACGCGCTCAGCTATACGTGCAGCTTTTCTCATATACGCAATCTCGTTGTCGGATTTTACAATCTTAACCCAGTTCACCAGGTTAGTAGCATCAATGAAAGTTGCCGTTGGGCAATTTTTCACCAGCCGCTCCTGACATTTTGCCGTGAAATAATATGTATCCATTTCGGTTCCGACGACTTTTTTGTCATAGCCCTTCTCTTTCAGGATATCCGACACGAAATCCATTGGATGCTTTACAAGGGATTGAACGTAGTCGTCCGTGTATGCCCGAATATCTTCTTCTTCCAGCCAGGTGGTCAGTCTTGCTGCGTTGCCGTCCTGTCCGCGTCCGACCCACATGATCTTGTTTTGATCCGCGAACACGATCAGGCACTGATGAACATAGAAGGACCATCCGTCAAAACCAGAGAGATAATTCATGTTGGCGGGATCTGTGACTATTAATGCATCGATACCTTTCTCAGCCATGCTTTTTTGCGTCCGGCTGAGTCTTTCCTGATATTCCGATACTTCGAAATACAGCGTCTTACTCATTTTTCTTTCAACCTCCGTCCTTTGATTGCTACTTTTGAACAACATTAATGACTTTGTGGTTTCATACAGTTGATTGTGACTGATTGTGACTGATTGTGACAAATTCTAATTGTAAGATTTTGTGTCGATTGTCGACAATTGTATTAAAAAGGAGAAGACCTCCTCTTTAGTTGGGAGCCTTAGTAGGGATTCTCAAAGTTGCCCTGTTTATAGCTGTTGATGTGATTAAGAAATGCCGTTTTGCACTTTTCCAAATCCCCATTTCTGAGATGCTCAATGATCTCATAGTGATCTGTAGCGGTCTGCATTAAATCCCCGGTTTCATTTGTGTCGTACATCATTGCCATTTTTAATTGAAAGAACATGTCTTTCAGAATTTTTATCCGACGCTTGCTGTCAGATTTATTCCATAGGTATATGTGGAAATCCATATCCATTTTGTTGATTTGAATGATCTTTTCCTGATCGCTTAAATCGCTCTTTACAATGTAGACCATATGGTCTACCAGACTGGTCAATATCCCAAAATCATATTCTGTTAACTTATGCTCTTGAATCAGGATCCTCAATATGTCGTATTCGTGAAGAATTCGAATATCAAAGACTTCGTGAACATCCTTGATGCTGAAGGTTGTGACATAGGTCCCTTTTCTGGGAACAATCTCGACAATGCCTTCCTTTTCGAGATCCTTAATCCCTTCTCTAACCGGTGAGCGGCTGATGCCGAGATTTTTCGCAATTGTCGCTTCGAGTACATGGTCTCCGGCTTTATACTTCCCAACAAGTATTTGTTCTTTGATATATTCGGAGACAACGGAACATAAATTATCTCGTTGATATTCAGTTATAGCTTCTGCCATTGGGCATGACCCCTTTGCTAAGGAGAATTTTCTGTTGTCTATAAACCCATTATAGCAGATTGTCGACAATCTACAATCCTTTTTTTCAGATAATTCGCAAAAAGCTTAAGCCGTGCACAAAGTCATATGATTTTGCAAGGTAGAGAGCTTGCTCTTTACCTTGCAAAATTATTTGACTTTGTATAGGGCGCAGCCCGCGACCGAAGCGCAGCCTGTAACCGAGCGCAGCAAGGCACAGGCGGAGCGAGGTGCACGGCTGGCAACCAAAATTGTACCTTTAGCAACCGATTGATCAAAGAGTACATCTATCTTAAATTCCAGCGCAGCCTGAACCGAGCGCAGCAAGGTTCAGCGCGAAGCGGTCCACCCCTCCCCCTCATATATAACAACAGACACCCCAAAGCGCACATCTTTTTCCAAATCCAGCGCAGCCTGAACCGAGCGCAGCAAGGTTCAGCGCGAAGCGGTCCACCCCT
>CAYQDM010000029.1:20632-27787 GCA_964416305.1 uncultured Acidaminobacter sp.
TCCAGCGCAGCCTGAACCGAGCGCAGCAAGGTTCAGCGCGAAGCGGTCCACCCCTACCCCCTCATATATAACAACAGACAACCCAAAGCGCACATCTTTATCCAATTCCAGCGCAGCCTGAACCGAGCACAGCAAGGTTCAGCGCGAAGCGGTGCAAACATCTAACAGTACCTTAATCGCCAGTACAGAACCACCCTCATGTCTGATGTAATAAACCCCAAAAAGCCATTTATTAACCCCTTAAATAACATCACTGTAATTTATTATCGTTAAGAGAACACCCGCTACTTCATTCACGAGATGTTTTAACCACATCCTTTTCCCAAACTTCCATCCTTTTGGTGTGATTCCCGCCCTTTTCAGGGTATTAATAAAATGCTAAAATGAGGAGGTGTTCTAATGAGCGAAACCATGCTCCAAAAAGTCGCTGACCTTAACAACCGAAGAAAAGCTCTGCTCGCTGAACTGAAACAAATTGAGGAAGACATCAAGCATGCGAAAGAAGCCTACAAAAGCTCCGCCGACCCTGACCCAGAAGTGCTTGAGCACTGGAACGTCGAACATGAAGGGCCAATCGCCACTGAAGAAGAAGAGCCTAAGATGTTCGAACGCGAAAAAATCTTTGATTAAACTGTAATGCGCCTTTACGTACACTCAACATGAGTGCCTCCGTGCAGCGGGCCCCGCTGCCAGAGGCATTCTGCATGCATAGACTTAAGGAAGTTCCCCCCTATCACCTACTTTAAGGAGGTCTACAAATGGACGTACGCTACGGCGCCAATCCAAATGATTCCAAACATTATGACACCACCCAGCTAAGAACAGAGTTTCTCATTGAGAAGGTCTTTGTCCCTGACGACGTGACGGCGGTTTACTCCCACATTGACCGCGTCCTGACCTTGGGTGCCATGCCACTGAGCACCACTCTCGACCTTCAGAAGAATGTCGATCCTGCAAAGGATCTGGGCGTCAGCTATTTCCTGGAGCGCCGGGAACTGGGGATTATCAACCTGGGAGGACCAGGAACGGTTATTGCCGATGGTCACTCCTACACCCTAAACCGCCTCAACGCCCTCTATATTGGAAAAGAAACCCATGAAGTCCTTTTCAAAAGCGACGATCCGTCACAGCCTGCAAAGTATTACATGACTTCTGCCCCGGCCCATACCAAGTTTCAAACCAAACTGATCACCCTTGAAACCGCCAACAAAGTTGAGCTTGGCAGCTTCGAAACCTCGAATAAGCGCGTGATCTATCAGCTGATCCATCCGGCTGTTCTGGAGACATGCCAGCTTTCCATGGGCTGCACCATTCTGGACACCGGCTGCGTTTGGAATTCCATGCCTTGCCACACCCATGAACGCCGCATGGAAGTCTACCTCTATTTCGATGTTCCTGAAGACAACCTGGTCTTCCACTACATGGGGCAGCCACAGGAACTCAGAAGCATCACCATGCAAAACGAGCAAGCGGTGATCTCCCCAAGCTGGTCCGTCCACTTTGGCTGCGGCACCAGCAATTATAGTTTTATCTGGGCTATGGCCGGTGAAAATAGAACCTTTACGGATATGGATCATATTAAGGTGACTGACTTGAGATAAAGACTCGAAAAGGAAGAAACCGGCACGCCGGTTTCTTTTTGGTGAAGCTCTGGGTCAATAGGCCAAAGGCCGCGGAGAAACTCGGAGTCTGACACCGAGTTTCTCCCGAGTTTCCCCTAAAGTGTAAATTTACACCAAGCTCTGGCACCAAATTCATATGAGCAACAGGCACTCACTACAATTCTCAAACAATTTGCATTATCACAAGGTGGCTATCCTATGAAAAATAGTGAAAACACAGTCAAATGGGGCATCCTGGGCGCAGCATGGATCGCCAATGAACGCGTCATCCCGGCCATTCATAAAGCTGAAAATGCTGAAGTCATCGCAATAGCAAGCCGCACGCAGGAAAAGGCAGAACAATTGGCAAAGGCCCACAGCATTCCAAAGGCTTATGGCTCTTATGAAGCTTTGCTTGATGATCCGGAAATAAATGCCGTCTACATACCACTCCCAAATCACTTACATCTCGAGTGGACACAGAAAGCCGCTGCAGCCGGCAAACATGTCTTATGCGAAAAACCCGCAGCACTAAGCGAAGCTCAGGCACATCAAATGGTTGAGGTGTGCACGAAAAACAACGTGCTCTTTATGGAAGCTTTTGCGTTCCGCTGTCATCCAAAATGGCAGGAGATTCGTGCATTGCTAGATCAAGGCGAAATCGGATCCATCCAAAATGTCTCCGCTCGCTATTCCTTTCAGGTCCTCAAAGATGATGACATCCGGCTGAATGCCGCTTATGGCGGAGGCGCCCTTTATGATATTGGATGCTATTGCATTCAAGGCATACGCTGGATTATGAATGCCGAACCAGAAACTTTCACAGCGATCCCTCAATTGACATCAGATGGAGCTGTGGATCAAGCCATGGCTGTTGCCATGAAGTTTCCTGGTGGCAGGCTCGCCACTATTGACTGCACCATTAGAGGCAGCTACAACCAGTCCATTGAAATCACCGGTACCGAAGGCTTAATGCGCATTGAGTTTCCCTACCAGCACCCAAGCGTCAGTATAACAAAAAATGGTAAAATTAACAGTAGTGTCTTTGAGTATCAAACCAACGCCTATGCTGCGCAAATTGAGCACTTTAGTGAATGTGTGCTGGAAGGACGACCATCGGCCATTCTCCCTGCTGAAGACGCGATCCTCAACATGCGTGTGATCGACAAAATTTACTCAGCTGCAGGCATGCGGCAATCGAAAAACCAGGGGCAAGAGACCAACGGCCGCTGACACCAATTTCCCCTAAAGTGTAAATTTACACCAAGCTCTGGCACCAATCCAAACTGAGCAACAGGCACTCACTACAATTCAGACACAATTCGCAAATTCACCTTGAAAGGAGAACCCCCCCTTGGAAAACCCACAAACCAAACCCGTCATGCTCTGGCCGGAGAAAGTCACAATCTGTGAGGTCGGACTCAGAGATGGCCTTCAAAACGAACCAAAAATCCTCACTGTAGATGAGAAGCTCCAGCTTCTAAACGCTGTAGTCGACTCCGGCGTGAAAATCGTCGAGCTGGGCGCCTTTGTCCACCCCAAGGCGGTCCCCCAAATGGCGGGCATCGAAGAACTTGCAACCCGCATGACCAAAGTACCCGGCGTGGAATACCGCGTCCTGGTGCCCAACTTAAAAGGCCTGGAACGGGCTCACGCCGCAGGACTGACCAAAGCAAAGCTCACGGTCTCAGTCAGCGAGTCCCACTGCATCAACAACTTCAATCAAACCCCGCTGGAAATGATGAAAGGCTTTGAGGCCTGTGTCGAGTTCGCGGCGAAAAACAATATTGAAGTCTCAGGGGCCATGTCCTCCGCATGGGGCTGCGCTTTTGAGGGGAAAATCCCCGTCGAACAGCTTGAAAAGATCACCCGTCAGTATCTCAACCTCGGCATCACCGAACTTTCCCTATCCGACGCCACCGGCATGGCGAATCCAAGACTCATCTTCGAACTGGGCAGGCATATGATTGAAACCTTCCCCGAAGTCCGCTGGGTACTCCACCTTCACAACACCCGCGGCATGGCCATGGCCAATATTGTCGCCGGGCTCCAAGCCGGCTTCAGAACCTTCGATGGCGCGTTTGCCGGACTTGGCGGCTGCCCGTACATACCAGGCGCCTCCGGCAACATTGCCACAGAGGATGTGATCCATATGATGCACGAAATGGGCATCCAGACCGGCGTCGATCTGCCAAAGGCCATGGACACCGCGCGCCTGGCAGAATCCATAGTTGGCCATCCCGGCGCCAGCGCGGTCCTCAGAGGCGGCCGCTGCGAGGATTTGACCTCTGAAACAGCGCGAAAGCAACTCAACAAATAACGTATAACTCACCACGCTAAAAAAAAGGAGGAGTGGGTATGCATTTGTTCGCAGCCATTCTCACAAAAATTGAGACGGATCAGGAAGAAGTTCTTCTGATCCAGCACCGCGCTTTTTTGGATGAAATGACCGCTAAGGGAAGAATCGCTGCAAGAGGCCCTTTTCTGGACGACAGCGGCGGTCTCGTCATTTACCGCGCTTCAGATGAAGCGTCCGCCTTCGAGCTGGCCTCCAGCGATCCCTTCGTTGCAGGCGGCGCAAGGTCGCTGGTCCTCAAGCCCTGGAAGGGCACCTTCCCCGACGCGGACGGCAACTAGAAAATTCAGGTGTTAAAAATAAAAACTATGCCGATGGTCGCAAAAAGTCACCGATCCGACCATCGGCAGAGCATTCACAATGAAACGGGTGTCTGCAGCCTCAGGCCAATTGACCCCTCCATCCTCCAGGACCCGCCGTTCTCCAAACGTCAACTTTCTCAAGCAAAATCCACTTGACATCCCCATTTCAGATCACTATAATGAATTCAATTAAATATGTGTCATCCTCTTAATAGAGATGACTCTTATCCAGAGAGACGGAGGGAACTGGCCCTATGAAGTCCGGCAACCTGCCCATTGAGGCGTGGTGCCAAATCCAGCGGTTTAACCGAAAGATGAGGAATGCGTGATTACGTAAGCTCTGCCGTCGGCGGGGCTTTTTTTATGGTCAGATTCTTCAATTACGAAATAGAAGTAGAAATAATAATCGAACACGAAATTGAACTTGAACAGAAACAGAGACGAAAACTGAGACGGAGGGACACACCTTGAGCGACAAAAGAGAAAAACGCACCTTTGATGAGATCAACGAGAAGATCAGAAATGGCACAGTTGTCGTCTGCACGGCAGAGGAAATTCTGGAGATGATCGACCGCGACGGCGAGGAAGCCGTCTTCGAGGCCGTTGACGTGGTTACCACCGCAACCTTTGGGCCTATGTGCTCATCCGGCGCCTTCCTGAACTTTGGCCATACAGATCCACCAACGCGGCTTGAAAAGCTGACCCTCAACAAAGTCGAGGCCTACGGCGGGCTGGCCGCCGTGGATACTTACATAGGCGCCACCGCCGAATCCGAGGATCATGGCTACGAATACGGCGGCGCTCACGTCATCTGCGATCTGATCGACGGAAAAGAAATCGTCCTCGAAGCCACCAGCAAAGGCACCGACTGCTATCCGGGCAAAAAAATGAAAGCCACCGTCAAGCTGGACGACTTGAACGAGGCTTATCTTTTCAATCCAAGAAACGCCTACCAAAACTACGCCGCCGCCACCAATGGCTCCGGCAAGGCAGTTTACACCTACATGGGCACCTTGCTTCCAAACTATGGCAACGTCACCTATGCGACCTCGGGCGCCCTGAGTCCGCTGCTGAATGATCCAGAGCTAAGGACCATCGGCTTGGGAACCAGGATCCTCGTTGGCGGGGCAGTAGGCTATGTGTCCTGGAACGGTACCCAGTGCAACACCGCACCGACAAGAAACGCCAACGGCACCCCAATTGGCACCGGCGCAACGCTGGCGGTCATTGGCGACCTGAAAGAGATGGACACCAAATACATCAGCCCAGCGGTCTTCAAAGCTTATGGCACCTCCCTCAACGTGGGCATAGGCATTCCGATTCCCCTTCTCGACCGTGAGATGCTGCGCTTCTGCGCGGTGCGCAACGAGAACATTGAGACAAATCTGATCGACTATTCTGTCCCTCAGCTTTCCAGGCCGGTGGTAAGAAAGGTCAACTACGCGGAGCTCCAGAGCGGACAAATTGAAATCAACGGCAAAATGGTAAAGACTTCCCCAACCACCAGCATGCGCAAAGCCCGGGAAATTGCCGACATTCTGAAGGAAAAAATCCAGAGCGGCAGCTTCGAGCTTCAAGCGCCGGTAAAACTCTTCACTCAAAATCAAGGCGTCAAAAAAATGGCCAACGCGGAGGTGCTGGAATAATGAAAACAAAACTGTACATGAGATTTCCAGCCGCCCTCACCAACACGCCGGTGACCTACGAACTCATCAAGCGCTTTGACCTGAAGCTCAACATCCTGAAGGCCAACATAGATTTCAACCTCATGGGCTCCCTCCTTTATGACATTGAGGGTCCTTCAAAATCTATCGCTGACGCCATTGAGTATCTCCAAAATCTGGGCCTCAACGTGGACCTGATTCCATCCGTAATCACCATTGACGAGAACCGCTGCACGGACTGCGGCCTCTGCACCTCCGTCTGCGGCATTAAAGCCCTCACTATTGCCGCGCCGGACTGGAAGCTGAACTTCGACCCCGCCAAGTGCGTGGGCTGCAACCACTGCATCCCGGTTTGTCCGTCCCGTGCCATTTCCGGGTTGGTGCCGGAGCCGGTGCTCTAAAAATGAAAAACCAAGGCCCTGCCGATGGTCACTTCACCAAGCCTCCCTACGAACCCCGTTTCTACCGGGACTGGACCAGCGGACATCACGCTCATCCCCTTAGGCGCTTCAACGTGACCCAGGGAGAATCTGACCTTGACCTCTATGTGTCGTCAGAGATCAACGGTGTCGACGACGTGCTGGCAGCGTGCCGAAGCATCCTGGTTTCGCAGATTGAGTCAGAGCCAGAGTTTCTGGATAGTCTGACCCCCCTCGAGCCTCGTCCTGAAGATCCGCCAATGATTCGGATGATGAAACAGGCAGCCCAACTGGCAGGCGTGGGACCCATGGCCGCCGTCGCCGGCGCTGTAGCCGCGGTCGTTGGCACCTACCTGCGCAAGCAGAATACGGACGTCATCATTGAAAACGGCGGCGATCTCTACCTGGATCTGTCTACCTCACGCCAAGTTCTGATTTATGCCGGCGACTCCCCCCTCTCAGGCCGTTTGGCCCTCCACATCAAACCCGAGGAGACGCCGCTCGGCATCTGCACCTCTTCCGGACGATTTGGGCATTCCCTCAGCTTCGGACGGGCACACGCCGCAGTCATCCTCGCTCAAGACACCGCTTTGGCTGATGCCGTCGCAACGGCCACCGCCAACCGGATCAACACCCCCGAAGATATAGACGCCGCAGTGAAGTTTGCCGCGGCAGTCCCAGGTGTCAAAGGCGTGTTAGTGATCCTCGACGAGCATTTGGGCATGTGGGGCGAGCTGGATCTTAAGCCGGTGAAGAAGTGAAATCGAGTAGGAGGCTACCCATTAGTTGAGTAGCCGTCCTCTCACACCACCG
>CAYQDM010000030.1:0-26596 GCA_964416305.1 uncultured Acidaminobacter sp.
TCTATGCGGAGAGCGGCATGGGCTGCACCGGACCCATTGTCATGGTCGCTGAAGAAAAGCTTGAGCTTGCAATCAAATTGCTTGCGGAAGCGGGTTTCCTTGCTAAAGAAGCGGTGCCTTGCTAGTTAAGAGTTTGTTGATTTGATGCAAGATTAATTGAGAGAGGCCGGTATGTCACAGGAATAAGTGATCTACCGGCTTCTTTACTAAAAAAATATGTTCTTGTCTTGATACTTTAGGGCAATTTTGGATATAATTAAGGTGTGTTCAACAACATGAGGTGTAGCCTGTCCAAGAGAGAGTGCAGGGAGAATCGCCAGTCAAGATCTTTAACAACATCGGAAAGTTTGAAGTGTGGGCATAGCCCGCAGTACGAGGTGCTCTGTGTTGTAAGTCTTCTGGTGAATTTTTTTGCGATAGAAAAAGGACATTTGGCACAACCTGAAAAATGAGGAGGAACGGGATGATGAAGAAACTATTTGCATTACTGCTCATCGTTGTACTTGCAGCCGGCGCGCTCGCAGGATGCGCAGGAACTAAAGAAAACGTTGTAATCGGCATGATCACAGATACAGGCGGACTCGGGGACCAATCTTTCAACGACTCTGCATGGTATGGCCTCGAGCGTGCAGAGAAGGATTTTGGCATTGAGCGCACGGTCCTTGAATCTACTACGGCGGATGATTACCTGCCTAACCTGACTTCGTTCTCTGAAGAAGGCGTTGAGCTGATTATCGGCGTCGGCTTCCTGTTTAACGAAGCTATGATGCAGGCTGCTGAAAAGTTCCCTGAGCAGAAGTTCGCGCTTGTAGACTCTGTCGTAGAGATGCCTAACGTCGCATCCATTACTTTTGCAGAGCATGAGGGTTCATTCCTCGTAGGCGTCATAGCCGGTCTCAAAACTGAAACTGACAAAATTGGTTTCATTGGCGGCATGAAATTCCCTCTGATCGAGAAATTCGAATACGGCTTCCGCGCCGGCGTCAAAGCAGTCAACCCTGACGCAGAAGTTTTCGTCAACTATGCGGATTCATTTGATGACGCAGCAAAAGGTAAGGAAATCGCAATCGTTCAGCACCAAGCCGGCGCTGACGTCATCTTCCACGCTGCTGGCGGCGTAGGCGTTGGTTTGATTCAGGCTGCTGAAGAGCAAGGCTTCTGGGCAATTGGCGTTGACCAGGACCAATCAGCACTGTCACCAACGAATGTCCTTTGTTCCATGATCAAACGTGTTGACGAGAGCGTCTACGCAGTCACCAAAGAAGTTGTGGACGGCAATTTCACAGGCACAGTCCATACTTTTGATATCTCCAACAACGGCATTGGCTACTCTGACAACGCCGGCAACTTGACTGACGATCTTAAAGCAGAAGCAGACAAGTACATGGAAGCCATCAAAAATGGCGAGTTCACAGTACCTCAAACAGAAGCTGAATTCACTGCCTTTACTGCACCATCACTCTAATAACCTGAGAAGCAATCTTTCTGAGTCGGATGTTACGACATCCGACTCAATTTTTATCGAGCAGAGTGGAGGGATCAATAGTGCCTCATGTTGTAGAAATGAAGAAAATAACAAAAAAATTTCCTAACGTCATTGCGAATGATGAAGTCGATTTCACTCTGGAACAAGGTGAAATCCACGTTCTACTTGGAGAAAACGGCGCGGGAAAAACGACTTTAATGAACCAGTTATACGGACTTTATACGCCAACTTCCGGCGAAATTTATATTCATGGAAAAAAAGTTGATATCAAAGATCCAAATGTCGCCATCGGCTATGGGATAGGCATGGTGCATCAGCACTTCATGCTGGTGGAGCCATTTACTGTTGCGGAAAATATCATCCTCGGCTCTGAACCCAAAAAGGGCATCAGACTTGATATCGAAAAGGCCAGAGCGGATGTTAGAGAAATATCCAACTTATATGGTTTACAGGTCGATCCTGACGCGGTGATTCACGATATCACCGTCGGGATGCAGCAACGCGTCGAGATTCTAAAAGCGCTGTACAGAGGTGCCGAAATCTTGATTCTCGACGAACCAACAGCGGTTCTGACGCCTCAGGAAATCGAGGAACTGGGCATTATCATGCACAGATTGACAGATCAGGGCAAATCCATCATCTTGATTACCCACAAATTGAAGGAAGTTATGGCATTGAGTGACCGGGTCACTGTAATCAGGCGAGGAAAGAACGTTGAAACCCTGGTCAATGAAAATACTTCAGTAGACCAATTGGCTGAACTGATGGTCGGACGCAAGGTCAACCTTGAGGTTGACAAAATGCCGCGTGAGCCGGGTGAGGTGCTTCTCGAAGTCGAAAATCTGAAATGTCACAACAACAGGAAAGTCCCGGTGCTCAAGGGCTGCAGCTTTAATGTTCGGGCTGGTGAGATTCTTGCCATAGCTGGTGTTGATGGCAATGGACAGACAGAGTTGGTCGAGGTTCTGACGGGGCTTAGAAAGCCTGAATCCGGAAGCATCAGATTTGCCGGAAAAGATATTTATAAAGCCCATACCAAAGACATCATTGAAGAGGGCATTTCTCACATTCCGGAAGACCGGCAAAAACGCGGTCTGGTCATGTCCCATACCCTTGCTGAGAACTCGATTCTGGGCAGTCACAGAAAAGAGCCGTTCAGCAAGAACGGCATCATGAATTATCCTAAAATTCACGAATACAGCCGCGGACTGATCGCTGAATTTGACGTCAGAACCCCAAGTGAGAATGTCGCTGCCAGCGCTTTATCCGGCGGCAACCAACAAAAGCTGATCGTCGCCAGAGAGCTCATGCGCGATCCTATGATGCTGATCGCGTCACAGCCTACTCGCGGTGTGGACGTTGGCGCTATTGAATTTATTCACAAGCGTCTCGTGGAACAAAGGGACCATGGCAAAGCCGTACTGCTCGTCTCTCTGGAGCTGGATGAAGTAATGGCGCTCGCGGACCGGATCGCTGTCATCTACGACGGTGCCATAGTCGGACTCGTTGAAGGCAGCCAGGCGACAGAGCGTGAGCTTGGAATACTCATGGCGGGCGGTTCCCTGAACAAAACAGCCGAAGACAAGGAGGGGGAGCATGGAAAAAACAACTGAAAGCCGCTGGGCCCAGCTGTGGGACAATTTTAAATTTCCACTGCTGTCGATTTTTCTAGCCTTCCTTATTGGATCCATCTTTATAATTTTGACCGGAAATAATCCCTTCGTGGCATATTATGCATTGATCAGCGGCAGCATGTTCGGCATGAGCCGCATAGGTGAGACTTTATTGAAAACGACACCGCTGATTTTTACAGGTTTGTCCATTGCTTTTGCATTTCGCTGCGGCCTGTTCAATATCGGCGCTGAAGGACAGTTTGTCATAGGCACGTTATTCACTGTTACTGCCGGCTATATCTTCAGAGACCTTCCGGCACCTGTACTGATCCCTGTAATTCTGATCGCAGGAGCCCTCGGCGGCGGCCTTTGGGCTGCAATCCCGGGTGTGTTGAAGGCCAAACTGGGCGTTCATGAAGTTATTGTCACAATAATGCTCAACTACACAGCGCTGTTTTTAACGAATTTTTTCATACGGACTTCATTAAACCCATCCACGCTTCAAGGGGATGTCCAAAAAGCGCATTCCGTAATCCTCGGTGAAAATGCCCGATTGTCGAATATGTCGGATCTGATGCCTATCTTTGGAAACTCCAGTCTTCACACCGGCATATTTATCGCCATAGCGGCGGCATTTGTAATGTGGTTCCTGCTT
Organism: uncultured Acidaminobacter sp.; assembly: GCA_964416305.1. GTDB lineage: Bacteria > Bacillota > Clostridia > Peptostreptococcales > Acidaminobacteraceae > Acidaminobacter. The sequence goes on from CAYQDM010000030.1 coordinate 3,755, forward strand.
TATAAAACGACCATGGGCTACGAAATCCGTTCAGTCGGATCAAATCCGTTTGCTTCTGAATATGGCGGCATTTCAATCTCGAAAAATATCATCAAAGCCATGTTTATTTCCGGCATGCTTTCGGGTCTGGCCGGTGCAACCCTTGTCTCCGGATTGACGTTCAAAATTGACCAGGCACCTGCTTCAGCAGGGTATGGCTTTACTGGCATTGCAGTGGCTCTGGTGGGCAAGAATCATCCTCTGGGTGTTCTTGCAAGTGCGCTCCTGTTTGGCATACTGGCTAATGGTGAAAGAAAGATGCAGATCGCCGGAATTCCAAAGGAAGTCGTTGGAATCATCCAAGGCATCATCATCATCTTCATTGCCGGTGAGGCGATCCTGCAGTACTTCCCGGATTTGAAGAAGAAGTTCAGACGGAAGGGACCAAAGACGGAGGTGGCTGAGAAATGATGATCATTATTATGGCCATTCTCGCATCGACCCTGCGTCTGGCTACACCGCTTATATTCGCGTCCATCGGCGGGGTTTTCACTGAGCGCTCAGGCGTGGTCAATATTGCGCTGGAAGGCATCATGATTATGGGTGCGTTCTTCGCGATTTTAACCTTTAGGTATGTTCCCAATCCTTGGGTGGCAATTTTAGTAGCCATGACCATGGGTATGATGACATCGCTGATTCTGGGTGTGCTGGCTATTCATCTCAGAGCAAACCAGGTTGTTGCCGGTGTCGCCATCAATCTGCTTGCAGGAAGTCTCGCAGCATATCTTCTTGAGGTCATTTATGGCCGTTCGGGACAGACAGATCCAATTCGCGGCGGATTGTCAAGAAGTCCTGAGGCACTGCAATTTCTTAATGATATACCGGTTTTAGGAAGCTTTTTCAGCGGATTGAATCCATTCGTCTATTTGGCGTTCATAGTGGTCGGTATTGCATATTTCGTGCTCTTCAAGACACCCTTCGGCCTTCGTGTCAGAGCGGTGGGAGAGCATCCAAAAGCAGCGGATACAGTGGGTATCAACGTCTACAAAATTCGCTACATCTGTGTATTGATTTCCGGAGCACTTGCTGGGCTTGCTGGGGCATCGCTGTCTATAGGCGCAGTCAACATGTTCCGGGAGGGCATGACTTCGGGCAAAGGTTTTATTGCGCTAGCCGCCATGATCTTTGGCAAGTGGCATCCAATTGGGGCATTGCTGGCATGCCTGTTCTTTGGATTTGCTGAAGCGATTGAAATTCAAGCGTCTACACTGGGGATCGGTTGGATTCCTTCAGAGTTTCTGAGAATGCTTCCTTATGTCGCGACCATACTGGTTCTCGTCGGCGCTGTCGGAAAAGCCGTGGCGCCAAAAGCCAGCGGCCAGCCTTATGATAAAGCACATCACTGATTGAGAATTGAGAATTATCCAAATGGAGGTGGGGACCTTGGGGTCTTCGCCTCCGTTTTTGGTTGTGCTGGAAAACGGTTTTGATGCGAAAGTAAGATCGTCGATGTCAGGCAGTGGTTTCTTTTTGCCTTCAATTTGATGCAAAATAAGAGTATAATGAGAGTATTGCTGAAAAACATACAGTGTCTGATTAAGTATTTCAAGACACCTTTAGGTGCGGTATTGAAGATAGGAGTGAGCGCATGCTTGATCTTTACGAACGTGCATCAGAATTGGTGAAAGCGAATGTGCCCTTTGCCATGGCCACGATTATTGAATCAAAGGGATCCACGCCTCGCCACAGCGGGAAGATGATAGTCCTGGAAGAGGGCGGAATTATTGGTACAATTGGTGGCGGCCTAGCCGAAAAAACAGTGATTGACCGTGCTCTGGAGGCCATCAAGAGCGGCAAGTCAGAAATGGTTGAGATGGTTCTGAACAGTGATGCTCCGGACGGACTGCCTATGCACTGCGGCGGCGGACTGAAGGTTTTTGTCGAAGTTCATGTAACACGCCCAAGCCTGGTTTTGGCAGGCGGTGGACATGTGAACATGAGTTTGTATAAATTTGCACTTGAACTGGGCTATGATGTCGTCATTGTCGAGGACCGCGATTCTTTTGGAAATCCCGTGCGCTTTCCTGAAGCCAGGGAGATTCACATCCATGAAGACATGGCGGAGGCCATGAAATTGGCACGAGTCGATTCGAACACATATATAATCATTGCGACCAAAGACAGTGATGAGAAGGCGCTCAGAGAGGTTATCCGTTCTGATGCCGCTTATATTGGCGTCATAGGCAGTCGGCGCAAAGTAAGCATCATTCTGGATCATTTGAGACAGGAAGGTGTGGATGAGGCACTTCTGGAGCGGGTCCACGCGCCAATTGGACTTGATATTGGGGCAGAGACACCGCCAGAAATTGCTGTAAGTATCTTGGCCGAAGTGCTCATGGTTATGAAAGAGGCTTCAGGAAAATCCATGAAGGAGCTGAGGCCGAGATGAAGCTTGGAATCGAGGAATTGCGCGTCTTGATACGAGGCGCCGGAGACCTTGCAACCGGCGTCATTGCAAAGCTTCATGAATCTGGCTTTAAGGTCGTCGCGGTTGAAATTGCTCAACCAACGGTGATCAGAAGAACGGTTTCCTTTGCTCAAGCGGTTTTTGATGGGGAAACAACTGTAGAAGGCATACGCGCCGTTCGAACCGAATGGCCGGATGTCGAATCCGTTTGGGCCATGGATGCGGTTCCTGTCGTTGTAGATCCCAGATTGGAAGGGCTGAACAGGATGCGGTTTGACGTAGTCGTCGACGCTATCATTGCTAAGCGCAATCTTGGAACGACCATAGATATGGCACCAATTGTCATAGGATTGGGACCCGGGTTTGAAGCCGGCAAAGATGTCCATGCGGTCATTGAGACCATGCGCGGCCATTATCTCGGCCGCGTTCTTTACAAAGGGTTACCTGAACCGGATACGGCTGTCCCTGGTTTGATTGGCGGCTTTGCCGGAGAACGCGTCATTCGCGCGCCCAAGGATGGCGTATACAAACCTCTTGCCCAAATAGGCGAGCGCATAGAAGAAGGCCAGGCAGTGGCGGAAGTTGACGGAGAGCCAGCCATAGCGACAATATCAGGTGTTTTACGGGGGCAGCTCAGCGAGGGACTTCGCGTGACGAGAGGCTTCAAAGTGGCAGATGTTGATCCCCGCGCCGAAGAGGATCATTGCCTGACAATCTCAGACAAAGCCAGAAGTATTGGCGGAGGTGTGTTGGAAGCTGTTCTGCACCTTGCCCGAGCTATCTGAAAGAGGACTGGAGTTGCTATAATAATGAAGATGAACATGAACCTCAATATGATCCAGACCCAAAAGTTGATCATGACCGCTGAGCTGAAGCAAGCCATTGAAATTCTTCAGTATAATTCGGTTGAACTTAAAGAGTTTATTCAGGAAGAGTTGATGACCAATCCGGTGCTTCAGCTGCAATCCCAGGATGAAGCGCCGCTTCCTGCCGTGAATGAAGTCCCGGTGCCTTTGAGCGAACCGGTTCAGGAACGGGCTCAAGTTAATGATCTGGACAATATAAACTGGAAAGAAGTTTCTCAGGGCATGAGCAGAGAACGGGGTTCAAGTGTGTCATCCGAATCTAGAGACGACGAGTTTTCCTATGAAAGTTTTCTGCCAGCCAAAGAAAGTCTTTACGACCATCTGGCATTTCAACTTTGTATGAGTGATCTCAAGGGGATAGATTATGAGGTCGCGCAGTTTCTGCTTGAAAATATTGACAAGAACGGTTACCTTGATCTGCAGACTGATGAGGTACTCGTTAAATTTCCAATTACGGTGGAGGACTATGAACGAATCCTGGCAGTGATCCAAACCTTTGATCCACTGGGCGTTGGCGCCAGAAACCTCGCAGAATGCCTAAAAATTCAGTTGTTGGCCAACGGCAGCGAACTGCACCTTCTCGCCGCAAAGATCATAGAGTTTTATCTTCACGATCTCGCCAACAACAGGATTCAAAACATAGCGAAAGCATTAAGCGCACCGCTTGAAAAAGTTCAGGCCGCCTGTGATCTGGTAAGGGGACTTGAGCCCAAACCGGGGCGCGCGTTTTCCGCAGAAGACGAGACAAGGTATGTGGTACCTGATGTCGTGGTCACCAAAAACGAAGGTGAATACGTGATCCTGGTCAGCGACTCGACAGCACCTAAACTATACATCAATGATTTTTACAGACGCATTTTGGAAAGTGATCAGCAAAACGCTGCCTCTGAATATATAAGCAAAAAACTCAGCTCTGCAATGAAACTGATCAAGAGCATCGAACAACGGCGCAACACCATTTACAGGGTTGTAGAGGCTATATTGGAGTACCAGTCGGAGTTTTTCGAAAGAGGCCCAATGTATTTGAAGACCCTGACGCTTAAGGACATTGCCGAGCGCATTGGAGTTCACGAATCTACAGTCAGCCGGGCAGTCAGTGGCAAATACCTTCAATGTCCTCATGGGCTGTATGAAATCAAATATTTCTTCCAGAGCGGCGTCTCCAGTGAAATGGGGGAGAGCGTCTCTTCAGAATCCATCAAAAAAATCATGAAAGAATTGGTAGATCGAGAAGATCCGAAAAAACCCCTCAGTGATCAGCAACTCATGGAAGAATTAAACCAGATCGGCATCATAATATCCAGGCGCACCGTTGCAAAATACAGAGATGAACTTCTAATTCCATCCTCGTCAAAGCGCAAGCGTTTTTAAGTCTAAACCACTTTGTTAAAAGTACATGAATTTGAACATAATCACCAGAATATGGGTTGCATCATCCACTCAATGTGTTAAAATAAGTTGGGTGGATATTTTTTTTATTTCATAGGGACAAAAATGGTACCCAAGGACTTTTTAAGTCCCTCAAAATAGGAGCTGGAGGTGTCTATGTTTTCAAATCATGCTTCCGAAGATGAAATGATGCGTTTATCAGAAGTCGCGGCCATGCTGAGGAGTGCTGCGCCAGAACTGGTGGAAGCTTTAGCGTCACGCTACAGGATTTTGAGTCTCCTTCAAGACCATCAGCCAATCGGAAGGAGAAACCTGTCGACTCAGTTAGGCCTGACAGAACGTGTTGCCCGTAAAGAAGCCTTGATTTTAAAAGAGCAGGGTTTGGTCGATTTTTCGCTGGAAGGCATGTACCTGACGAAAAAAGGGTATGAAATCTATGAACTTCTGAAGAGGTACTTTCAGAACCGTTCTGGCCTTATTGAGCTGGCGCAGTTGTTGGAAAAGAAGCTTGGCATTCGAAAAGTCATACTGGCACCGGCTCAGGACTCGCAAGATGAAGCTGCTGCACAAAAAGAACTTGGTAAAGTGGCGGCCCATTATCTCAAAAAAGTGATTCAAAGCGACAGTGTCATTGGCATTACAGGTGGTACGACGGTTCAGAGTGTCATTGACAACTTCAAGCATGAGAAAGAGTATTATCCAAACGCCATGATTCTTCCCGCGCGCGGCGGCGTCGGCAATCGCGCGGAATATCAGGCCAACACGCTTGTTGAACGCTTTGCCAATAGCTTGGGTTGTCAGTACAAGTTGCTGTTCACACCGGACATTCTGTCCAGAGATACGATCAGCAGTCTTAAGAATGAACCCGAGATCAGAGAACTGATGTCACTGATAGAAAAGATCACCGTACTTTTATTCGGGGTGGGTGACGCTTTGACAATGGCAAATCGTCGTGGTTTAAATCAAGAAGAAATTGGTATCATTAAGAGTAGGGGCGCAGTTGCAGAAGCCTTTGGACATTACTTTAACCGCGAGGGTGAGATCGTGTATGAAATCAGCACCATCGGCATCACTCTTGAACGGTTCAGAGCCATACAGAATCCGGTGGCAGTAGCTGGCGGATTGGGAAAAAAGGATGCAATAGTTTCAGTTTGCAAACTTCATTCGGGGCTGATTTTGGTCACGGATGAAACAGTCGCAAGGGCGATACTAAATGACGCAAAATAACTTACATTCAAGGAGGATGAATCATGAGAAAAACAAGAGTAGCAATTAATGGTTTTGGAAGAATTGGCAGAAATACATTTAGAATCTATGCAGGGTTGAAAGATCCAAATTTTGAAATTGTCCTGATCAATGGACCAAAAGACGCTGCTTCCCAGGCGCATCTGCTGAAGTACGACTCCCTTTTTGGAAAATTTGACGGAGAAGTTTATGCTGAGGGCAACAGCTTGTTTGTCAATGGCAAGGAAGTTAAAATTACATCGGAAAGAAAACTGGAGAATATGCCTTGGGCGGAGCATGATATTGATGTTGTCATTGAATCCTCCGGTGCATTCAGAACAGGCGAAGAGCTCGCTAAGCACATTGAGCGCGGCGCAAAGAAAGTCCTGTTGACCGCGCCTGGAAAGAATGAGGACATTACGATCGTTATGGGTGTCAACGAAGACCTTTATGATCCCGCTAAGCATAACATTGTCTCCAACGCTTCATGCACAACAAACTGCCTCGCACCTTTCGCCAAAGTGCTCCTGGAGAACTTCGGCATCGTCAAGGGCTTAATGACGACTATTCACTCTTATACAAATGATCAGAGAATCCTGGACGGTTCTCACAGTGACCTCCGTCGTGCCCGCGCCGCAGCCGAAAACATTATTCCTACTTCTACCGGAGCCGCTCAAGCTGTGGCCTTGGTCATTCCTGAACTCAAGGGGAAATTCAACGGATTCTCGCTTCGCGTACCTACGCCTACGGTCTCAATAGTAGATATGGTTGTCGAGACGGAAAAGAAAGTTACGGCTGAAGAAGTTAATGCGGTATTGAAAGCGGCTTCGGAAGGCCCTCTCAAAGGAATACTCGGATTTTCTGATGAGCCATTGGTCTCCATGGACTATAAGATGGACGAAAGATCTTCCATCATTGATGGTCTTTCAACAATGGTTATTGGCGACAACATGCTAAAAGTTGTTTCCTGGTATGATAATGAATGGGGTTATTCAGCCCGCGTCGTAGACCTCGTCGCTTACATGGTTGGCAAAGGAATCTAAGCTTTAATGGTTTGAATAGAGCTCCGGACCGGAGAAGTGGGATTCATGCGAAGACGCATTGGATCCTCAACCGGTCCGGGTTTTTCATAATGTTCGGGAATGTGGCATATCATGCCATTAAGAGCAAAATATACCTTCAGTGGCTGCATCAGGTTGATTTAGACAACAGTTCTTTTTGAGAGAGGGAGGATGCTTACTATGGTGTACAATAAGAAAAGTGTTGAGGATCTCGCCGTTAGAGACAAGCGTGTCCTGGTACGGGTGGATTTTAACGTACCATTAAAAGATGGCGTAATAACTGATGAAAGCAGAATCACCGGCGCTTTGCCAACGATCCGCTACCTAATGGAAAACGGCGCAAAGGTAATCCTGTGCTCACACCTTGGAAAGCCTAAAGGAGACAATCTCGCTGCCTTCTCACTGGCACCGGTGGCAAAACGCTTGACGGAGATTTTAGGTGTTCCGGTAGGATTTCCGGACGAAATGGAAGTTGTGGGACCTAAGGCCCGCGCAGCAGTGGCGGATATGAAATCCGGAGATGTCATTCTCCTGGAAAATACGCGTTTCAGAAGTGAAGAGACCAAGAATGGTGAAGCCTTTTCCAAAGACTTGGCATCTATTGCGGATTTATACGTTAACGATGCTTTTGGATCCGCGCATCGCGCGCATTCTTCCACAGTGGGCGTTACCGAATTTGTAGAAGAATCTGTCTGTGGCTATTTGATTGAAAAAGAACTGAAATATCTGGGCGCTGCAGTGACACAGCCTGAGAGGCCGCTTGTCGCTATTCTCGGCGGTGCAAAGGTCTCAGATAAGATTGAAGTTATACGCAACCTCCTCGAAAAAGTCGACGCGTTGATTATTGGCGGCGGCATGGCCTACACTTTCTTGAAAGCTCAAGGCCATAATATCGGGACTTCTTTGCTGGAAACTGATAAAATGGAGTATGCCCTAGAAATGATTGAGAAAGCGAAGGCAAAAGGCGTCGAGTTTTTACTTCCTGTCGACCATGTCTATGCGGATGCGTTTTCGGCTGACGCAGTCCCACAGGTTTCCAGTGATGCTGAAATCCCGGAAGGCTTTATGGGGCTGGACATTGGACCGAAAACTGTCGAAAATTTCAAGCGTGTCATCACCGGCGCGAAAACCGTGGTCTGGAATGGACCAATGGGCGTATTCGAATTCAAGTCCTTTGCTACGGGAACTTTTGAAGTGGCCAGTGCTCTGGCGCAGTCTGATGCCATTACTGTCATAGGCGGCGGGGACAGCGCGGCTGCAGTCAATCAACTGGGCTTTGGCGATAAAATGACCCACATTTCCACTGGGGGCGGCGCTTCGCTTGAGTTCCTCGAAGGAAAAGAACTTCCGGGCATTGCGGCACTTGATGATCGAAACGCTTAAAAATCAGGAGGACATTCATGCGAAAACCTATCATCGCAGGCAATTGGAAAATGCACATGACTATGGATACAGGCAGAGCTTTTGTGCGGGAGGTTGCTGCGGGACTCGGAGACACTGAGGTTGAAGTGGTGCTTTGTGTGCCGTTTACTTTGATTCAGCCACTGAAGGCAGCCGCAGAGGGAACACCTATAAAAATTGCCGCGCAAAACATGCACTTTGAAGACTCGGGCGCCTACACGGGAGAAATTTCTGCGGAGATGCTCAAAGAGGCCGGAGCCGCTTATGTTGTCATTGGTCACTCAGAGCGCCGGCAGTACTTCAATGAGACGGATGAAACCGTCAATCTCAAACTCAAAAAAGCCCATGAAGCAGGACTGATTCCTATCGTCTGCTGTGGCGAAACTCTGGAGGAACGCGAGGCGGGAAACACCGAAGCGGTTGTCCGCCGTCAAGTGATCGCTGCTTTCGAAGGCGTTTCACCAGAACAGACTGTGACTACAGTCATTGCTTATGAACCTGTATGGGCGATCGGTACAGGCAGAACCGCCACGGCTGCCCAGGCTCAGGAGGTCATTGGTTATATCAGAGGTCTGATTGAGACGATGTATGGCGATGTGATTTCTGAGGAAGTTCGGATCCAGTATGGCGGCAGCGTTAAGCCGGACAATATTGAAGAGATCATGAACGAAGTCGACATTGACGGGGCTTTGGTGGGCGGCGCAAGTCTCAAACCGGACAGTTTTCTTTCTCTTGTCAACTTTTAAGGAGATGTGCCATGGAAACAATTAAATCACCTGTAATGCTGATTGTCCTCGACGGGTGGGGATATAATCAGAACTTGGAAGGTAATGCCATTGAGGCTGCCAAGACACCTGTTTTCAATCGCCTGATCAAGAACAGACCCCACGTCTTAGTAGGTGCCAGTGGTATGGATGTCGGTCTCCCGGATGGGCAGATGGGGAATTCAGAGGTCGGGCACTTAAACATTGGTGCCGGACGCATCGTTTACCAGGAACTAACAAGGATCACCAAATCAATCAAAGACGGCGACTTTTATGTGAATCCGGCATTGACCGGTGCCGTGGACAATGCTTTGAAAACCGGCGGAAAACTCCACCTGCTGGGATTGGTTTCTGACGGGGGCGTCCACAGTCATCTTGAGCATTTGAAGGCCTTGGTGGATCTCGCGTCAGGAAGAGGTCTGGACAAAGTCTACATTCATGCTTTTCTGGATGGAAGGGATACGTCTCCAACCAGCGGACTGCGATTCGTGGAAGAGCTGGAGGACCATTTAGCGCCGGCAGAAGGAAAAATTAAAGGGAAAATCGCCACTGTCAGCGGCCGTTATTATGCAATGGACAGGGATAAGCGCTGGGAGCGGGTAGAACGAGCTTACAACGCTTTGGTCCACGGTGAAGGTCACGGCGCTGAAAGCGCGCTGCAGGCGATAAAGGATTCTTACGCCAAAGAGGTGTTGGATGAGTTTATAGAGCCGGTCGTCATACAGGAAAACGGCAAACCGTTGGCTAGGATTCAGGAAGGGGATTCTGTGATCTTCTTCAACTTCAGACCTGATCGCGCAAGAGAAATGACCCGCGCGCTGGTGGATCCGTCCTTCGAAGGCTTTAATCACCAATACTTCCCGCTCCACTATGTGTGTATGACGCAATACGACATCACCATGCCAAATGTCAGTGTGGCCTATGCGCCCCAGGATATCAACAATACACTGGGCGAGTATCTGGGTGCCCTTGGCAAACGGCAGCTCAGAATAGCTGAGACTGAAAAATATGCCCACGTCACCTTTTTCTTTAATGGTGGAGTCGAAGCACCAAATCCAGGGGAAGACCGTAAATTGATACCTTCACCTAAAGTCGCAACTTATGATCTCAAACCGGAGATGAGTGCACCAGAGGTGACGGAGGGTGTCCTGGAAGCCTTGGACAGTCATCAGTATGATTTGATCGTTCTTAATTTTGCCAATCCTGACATGGTTGGCCACACCGGTGATTTTGATGCGGCCGTTAAGGCAGTCGAGACCGTGGATCAGTGTCTGGGCAGGATTCTCGAAAAACTCGAGGCATTGAAGGGCAGTGCTGTTGTCACAGCGGACCATGGCAATGCAGAGATGATGATCGATTACGAAACTCATGAAAACTTCACTGCGCATACGACCAATCCGGTACCATGCATTTTGATTACCCAAAGTGACAAGAAACTCCGAAGCGGCGGAAGACTCTGCGATTTGGCGCCGACGCTTCTGGAACTGATGGGCCTTAATAAGCCTGAAGAAATGACAGGCATCAGCCTGATAGAAAACTAATTGGAGGGATTATTATTATGTCAGCCATAATGGACATCTATGCCAGAGAAATTCTCGATTCACGAGGCAATCCAACCATTGAGGTTGAAGTTTACCTCGAAGACGGCACCATGGAGCGCGCAGGAATTCCATCAGGCGCTTCCACTGGCGCTTTCGAAGCTGTTGAACTCCGTGACGGCGATAAGTCCCGTTATCTCGGGAAAGGTGTACTAACTGCCGTCAACAACGTCAATGAGATCATTGCACCTGAATTGATCGGCATGAGTGCCTTTGAACAAACTGAAATCGACCGCATCCTTCTTGAACTCGATGGAACGCCAAATAAAGCGAAACTCGGCGCCAACGCAATCCTTGGTGTCTCAATGGCAGTAGCCAGAGCCGCTGCGAAGTCACTGGGCCTTCCGCTTTATCAGTATCTGGGCGGTGTCAATGCCAAAACCCTTCCGGTTCCAATGATGAATATTCTCAATGGCGGTTCCCACGCGGACAACAACGTGGACATTCAAGAGTTCATGGTAATGCCGGTCAGCGCTAAGAGCTTTGTCGAAGCTGTTCGAATGGGCGCAGAAATCTATCATGCATTGAAGTCGGTGCTCAAGTCCAAAGGTCTGGCAACTGGTGTAGGTGATGAAGGCGGCTTTGCGCCTAACCTGGCTTCAAATGAAGAAGCCATTAAGGTTATTTTGGAAGCCGTCGAGAAAGCAGGCTACAAGCCGGGTGAAGACATCCGTCTTGCTATAGATGCAGCGGCGTCAGAATTCTACAACAAAGAAAAGGGCAAATATGAGCTTTCTGGCGAAGGCGTTGAAATGACTTCCGAGGAGCTTGTCAATTACTATGCAGGACTCGTCGAAAAATATCCTATCATCTCAATCGAAGACGGTTTTGATGAAGAGGATTGGACAGGCTGGAAACTGATGACAGATACGCTGGGCAGCAAAATCCAGATCGTCGGAGACGACCTCTTCGTTACAAATGTCGAGCGTCTCTCTCGCGGAATTGAGAGCAAAACTGCCAACAGCATTCTCGTCAAACTGAATCAGATCGGTTCCATCACAGAAACTTTGGACACTGTTGAAATGGCTAAACGTGCCGGCTATACCGCTGTCATCTCTCACCGTTCGGGTGAAACTTCGGATTCCACTATCGCAGATGTGGCTGTCGCTCTTAATGCGGGTCAAATCAAAACTGGTGCACCTGCCAGAATAGACAGGGTTGAGAAATACAACCAATTAATCCGCATTGAAGAAATGCTGGGCGAGTCAGCAAAATACGCAGGACTCAGCGCCTTCTACAATCTGAAATAAATACACATCCCCAACAAGCGGAAGAGGGGGGAATTTGGTGTCGAGCTGCCTGAATGGCAGTCGCACCATTTTCCTTCCTTTTATTTCGGGAGAAATTTTATAAAATGCAAGTCGCGGAACGATGCGTTGCAATTTCAACAAAATGTTCAGTTTTAACCGAAAGTTTCTAAATATACAATATACAAATCCAGTTGATTTAACAAAATCACTATGTTAGAATAATCCATGGTAAACAACTCATGAGGAGGAAATAATTAATGGATACTTTTGTGATGATCATCGTCGTAATAGCATCACTCGTCCTGATCGCCAGCGTACTGCTGCATTCGGGAAAAAGCGCTGGTCTTTCTGGTTCAATTGCCGGCGGCGCGGAGCAGTTGTTCGGAAAGCAAAAAGGCAGAGCTTATGACGATTTATTGGACAAAATCACCAAAATTGCGGCGATCGCATTTATACTCTGTACCCTTCTGCTTGTGTATCTTCAAGGCAGATAAAATAAAATCATCACACTTTTAAGGAGGAGACAGATTTGAGTTTCAGCATGATTTACGCAGCACCGGTTGCAGGACTCCTTGCTCTGGCGTTTGCATACTACCTTGTAACCGCAAAGATCAATTCGGTCAATGTGGGAACAGAGCGTATGAAGGAAATTTCCTCATACATTCATGATGGTGCCATGGCGTTCTTGAGAAGAGAATACAAGACGCTGGTCATCTTCGCCGCGGTATTATTCGTCATTATATCTGTTGGCATCAACTGGCAGACAGGCGTGTCCTTCCTTGTAGGTGCATTCTTTTCCGCACTCGCAGGGTTTATTGGCATGCAGGTCGCTACCAAGGCAAACGTTCGTACTGCGAATGCAGCTAAGGAAAGCGGCATGAACCGTGCATTATCCGTTGCTTTTTCCGGTGGTGCAGTTATGGGTATGTCTGTTGTTGGACTCGGCATTATAGGCGTTACTGTTCTCTATTTGATCTTCCGAGACGGCACCATCATCACCGGTTTTGGTCTGGGTGCATCGTCTATCGCGCTTTTTGGCCGTGTTGGCGGCGGTATCTATACAAAAGCAGCTGACGTTGGCGCTGACCTCGTCGGTAAAGTTGAAGCCGGTATTCCGGAGGATGATCCAAGAAACCCTGCAGTTATAGCGGACAATGTCGGCGACAACGTTGGTGACGTCGCTGGTATGGGTGCTGACCTTTTCGAGTCCTATGTCGGTTCCATTATCGCAGCTGTAACCCTGGGCTTTGTTCTTTACAACGAGCCGGGCATTCTGTTTCCAATAGCACTTTCAACAGTAGGTATTCTTGCGTCTATCGTCGCAACCTTCTTTGTCAAAGGCGACGAGAAATCCAATCCGCACAAGGCACTTAAAATGAGTACATATGTCAGCTCCGGCATCGTTATCATTGCGGCATTTGTTCTCTCCAATATGGCGTTTGGCAATATGAACGCTGCTTTCGCAGTCGTCGCTGGTTTGATCGCAGGTACACTGATCGGTCAAGTGACTGAGATCTATACATCCGGCGACTATAAGTCCGTTAAGAAGATTGCGGCTCAGTCCATGACGGGTCCTGCAACAACAATCATCAGCGGTCTCGCAGTTGGTATGTATTCCACGGCGGTTCCAATTATCTTGATTGCACTCGCAACATTGGTTTCCTACAAGTTCATGGGTCTCTACGGCATTGCCCTTGCAGCAGTCGGCATGCTTTCCACAACGGGCATCACAGTTGCGGTTGACGCTTACGGTCCAATTGCTGACAATGCTGGCGGTATCGCAGAAATGTGCGAACTGCCTAAAGAAGTCAGAAAGATCACAGATAAACTTGATGCGGTGGGCAACACGACTGCAGCCATCGGCAAAGGCTTTGCCATTGGCTCTGCTGCTCTGACAGCACTTGCTCTCTTCGCTTCTTTTGCAACTGCAGCGCAGATCGAGAAGATCGATATTCTCAATCCGAATGTCGTCGTTGGTCTTTTCATTGGCGGCATGCTGCCGTTCCTGTTCTCTGCAATGACTATGGAATCCGTAGGTAAAGCTGCTTATGAAATGATCGAGGAAGTTCGCCGTCAGTTCCGCGAAATTCCGGGCATCATGGAGGGCAAGGCGGTTCCTGAGTACGCTAAGTGCGTTGACATTTCAACGGCTGCGGCGCTCAAAGAAATGATGATTCCAGGTCTCATGGCAGTTATTTCACCAATTGCCATGGGTCTGATCCTTGGTGTTGAAGCTCTTGGCGGCATGCTTGCCGGCGCTCTCGTCACAGGCGTTCTCATGGCGATCTTTATGGCCAACGCTGGCGGCGCGTGGGACAACGCGAAGAAATACATTGAAGAAGGCCACCACGGCGGCAAAGGCAGCGAGCCACACAAAGCTGCAGTCGTTGGCGACACCGTAGGCGATCCGTTCAAGGATACGTCCGGTCCTTCCATCAACATCCTGATCAAGCTGATGACAATTGTCGCGCTGGTATTCGCGCCTGTCTTCATCCAATTTGGATCACTGCTTTAATAATAATTGATCAAGATCCCTCCGGCGCGTCCGGAGGGGTTTTTTACTAGGCGGCATTTTCCGTTTCTCATGCCGATGGTTAGGGTATATAAACAGTAATTTAGAACGTCACAACTTGTGATAATGTCACGTTGTCGAAACCCATCAGATCATCCCCAAACAGGAGGTTTCCCATGAAAGACCGAATTCTAGACGCCATAGAAAATCACTTTAAACAGCCTGTCTTTGATTATGTTCTTGAAGAATACCTGGAAGTCAGCACTCAGGATAAGGGCCTGTTCTACAGCGCCCTTGAGGAAATGGCCGCGGTGGGCACCATTGTGGCTACCAAGAAGAAAAAGTATGGGACACCGGAAATGTTTGACATGACCATAGGCAAGGTCGACATTGCCCAGCGGGGCTTCGGCTTCCTAATGGTGCCCGGAGAGAAGGGCAATGATATCTTTCTTCCTGAGCCTGAGCTGGAGGGCGTATTCCAAGGTGACACCCTCCTTGTCAAAATAACAAAGCGCTCTGCCGATGGTCGCCGCCGTGAAGGTGCCCTGGTCAAAGTGCTTTCCAGGGGGGCTACACAAGTAGTTGGAACCTTTAAGCTCTACAAAAAGTATGGTATGGTCGAGCCCCAGGATCCTAAAGTCGGCACGAATTTCTACGTCCACCTTGCCAATACCGGGCAAGCAATGGACGGAGACATGGTTGTGCTGAAAGTCACTGACTGGCCTAAAGGTTCCAAAGTCCCAGGTGGTACCATCATCGAGGTTTTGGGCAAAAAAGGTGATCCTTATGTGGACATCCTGTCTGTCATTCGCAAGTTTAACCTCCCTGAAGCTTTCCCGCCTGCCGTGGAAGCTGAAGCGGCAGCTTTCCCGGAAGAACTGGATGCTCTTGAGCTCGAACGCAGAACGGATCACAGGGACGCACTTGTCATCACCATTGACGGTGCGGACGCCAAAGACTTGGATGATGCCATTTCCATTGATACACTTGATAACGGCAACCTGGTTCTAGGTGTTCATATTGCCGATGTCACTCATTATGTCAAAGAAGGTTCAGCTCTGGATCGTGACGCTTTTGACCGAGGAACCTCCGTTTATATGGTGGACAAGGTTGTGCCAATGCTGCCGAAGCGTCTCTCCAACGGCCTTTGCAGCCTGCATCCGGATGTGGACCGCTTAACTCTCAGTGTGGACATGGAAATTACGCCTGCGGGGGAAGTGGTCAAGCACGAGATTTATGAGTCTGTCATCCGCTCCAAATACCGGATGATCTACACCGACGTCTCAGATCTCCTTGAAGACAAAGCTTCTCCGGAAATAGTTGAAAAATTCAAAGACCTCCTGCCTGAACTCAAGCTCTACGAAGCCCTTGCCAAGATCCTGCGCAAGCGCAGGATGGACCGCGGCGCTGTGGACTTCAACTTCGCAGAAGGCAAGGTCATCACGGACGAGACTGGCAAAGCGATCGATGTCATCCTGGACGAGCGCCGCGTAGCCAACCGCATGATTGAAGAATTCATGCTGATCGCCAACGAGACTGTGGCGGAACACTACAACCGGATGGACTTTCCGTTTGTCTACCGGATCCACGAAGATCCGGATGAAGAGAAGATTGAAACCTTTATCAAATATCTCTATAATCTTGGCGTGAAAGTCAAGATAGGGAAAGATGGCATTGAGCCCAAAACCGTGCAGCAGATTCTGGAGCAGATCGAGGGGCATAAGGAAGAGCATGTGGTCAACAAGCTGATGCTCAGATCTCTCAAGCAAGCGAAATATTCCCCGCTCAATGAAGGCCACTTTGGTCTGGCTGCGGAATATTACTGTCACTTCACGTCACCAATCCGTCGCTATCCGGACCTCCAGATCCACCGGATCATAAAGGAGTCTTTAAAGGGCAAGCTTTCAGAGCGACGGATCGCTTCCCTCAGACGCATTGTTGAAGAAGCGGCCATACAGTCCTCGGAGCGCGAGCGCGTGGCAGAACAAGCGGAGCGAGACGCGGACGACATGAAAAAAGCTGAATATATGGCTGATCATGTTGGCGAAATCTTCAGCGGATTGATTTCCTCCGTCCTCAACTTTGGCTTTTTCGTCGAACTGCCAAACACCGTAGAAGGGTTAGTTCACATGTCGAGTCTTGAAATCATGGACGACTTCGATTATGATGAGAAAAGTATGGCCCTGGTCGGTATGCGAAGCAGAAAGCGTTTCAGCATAGGTGACCTGGTGGAAGTCAAGCTGATTCGCGTGGATGTGGACCAGCGTCAGGTGGACTTTCAGTATCTCCAACATCTTGAAGCAAAGGAAAAGTAGAGAATGTATAAACTGATAGTTACAGATATGGACGGCACACTTTTAAATTCTGATAAACAGGTGTCGCCTGAGACTTTAGAAGCATTACAGGCTTTGATGCGTACCGGCGCCCGGTTCACCCTGGCGACAGGTCGTATTTACCGCGCTGCCAAGCGTTATGCGGACCAGATTGGCATCACGACACCGCTGATCTGCTGCAACGGCGCTGTCATTGTGGATCCGGTCACAGACGAACTGCTGTATGGGGCGCCTATTCCGGTGACCATCGGCAGACAAGTCCTGGATATTGCCCGGCGCTATGACGTCTATTTCCACCTCTATGACAAGGAAACGATTTACAGCGAGCGCATGGAGAAGCTGATCGCGTATTTTCAGCGGATCTCGAAGGAGTATCCACCTGAGCATCGTGTACGGACAGAGGTGGTGCCGGACGCGCTTGCGCTTTTTGAACAGAAGGACATTTACAAAATTGGCTTTCACTTTGACAACTCGGAGCGCTCGGCTGAGATGCGCCGGGAGATTGAGGCCATTGAAGGGATCACGGGCTATAAGTCCCTGGATACCATTTATGATGTGCTTCTGACGGGCGTCAACAAAGGGACGGCGCTGGCGCGGCTGTGCGGGATTTTGGGCGTCAGTCGTGAAGAGGTCATGGCCTTCGGGGACAATGAAAATGACCTGGAGATGCTGGAATACGCCGGCATGGGCGTGGCTATGGCCAATGCGGAGGCGTTTGTCCACGATGTGGCGGATCACGTCACGGCGTCGAATGATGATGAAGGTGTTCTGCGGGCCCTTGAAGCGGTGTTTAAGTGGGCGTAGGTTTTTGAACTGAATGACCATGTCCAAAGGATTTTGCCGATGGTCATGGTCATTCACTCTGCAAAGGGTGGTCCCGGTTGATCTCGAAGTGCTTGGGAGCTGCGAGCCACTTGACGAGAACGCCTGTTCGTGATATTCTTAGAAGGATGAAAAGGTAAGAAGGTGAGAAGCATGGCGGAACGACCAAAAAGCACAGGACATCAGAAACCGGAGCGTCCTGAAAAAACAGTCGCCCAGAATCGAAAAGCCAGACATGAATATTTCATAGAGGAGACTTTTGAGGCAGGTGTGGTGTTGACCGGCACTGAGGTCAAGTCGATCCGCATGGGACGCGCCAGCATGAGCGACGCTTACGCCGAGGTCAAGAACGGCGAAGTCTTCGTGAACAACCTTCACATCAGTCCCTACGAAATGGGCAATGTCTTCAATGTGGATCCACTGCGGTCCAGAAAGCTTTTACTGAACAAGAAGGAAATCGCGAGACTGACCGGCTATATTCAACAAAAGGGCTTTACTCTGATTCCACTGCGGCTCTATTTGAGCAGTAAGAATTTGGTCAAGCTGGAGCTTGCTATTGCGAGGGGCAAAAAGCTGTATGACAAGCGGGATTCCATTGCGAAGCGGGATTCAGAGCGGAATATCCAGAAAGAGCTGAGAGAACGGCAGAAGTACTAGGTTTTTCTGTTGTTGTCAGGGAAGTGAAATGAAGGAAAGTATGAAAGCATTAAGAGCGACTCTCTTTAATGCGATTGAAGCACGTTGATCCTGCAGGTACTGCGTTTATGCGCGAAGTGCTGCTGATCCCATATCATGGGGGCGTATTGGTTTCGACAGGGGTTTAGAGTCATTGGAAGCGAGCCGTGTTTCCTGACCTGGGGTACACGTTAAAGAACTGGGTCACCTTAAATTAAACGCAAACAAAAATTACGCTTTAGCAGCTTAGTCTGCTCGTCAGCCCGAGGTAGCCTACGCCCCCGGGGTCTGACGTCATATCGTGGGGAACAGCTCTTAAGGATGCTTCGACTCTAGAGCGGTATAATTGAAGATCGCCTGACCTCAATCCGGTCACCAGGAGTGAGAGATGGCTAAATTTAAATAGGTGACTGCGCTCGGAGAAACTGATGGCAAAGGGCTTTTGGACAGGGGTTCGACTCCCCTCGCCTCCACCAAATATACACCATATATACAGTGTTTAGCCTTAGACAACACTATATATATGGTGTATTTCGTTTTTTGGTAGATATTTGGTAGATATTTTTTATGGTGGGTATCATAAGTAATATTAATTGGTAGATATAAGATGTAGTTTATTCAATAGTGACGGGGGTTTGCGTAGATGGCAAGAGTTAAAGTTGAAAAGGGTATAGCTTATGATGATGTAAGGAAAAAATATTATGTTACCTTTGATTATGGTATAGTCGATGGGAAACAATTTAAGCAGACTAAGACTTATGATAAAAAAAGAGATGCACAACGAGCATTAAAGGAATTTCAAGCTTCAAAGACAAATGGTGACTTAGTAATTCCATCTACAATTACCTTGTCAGAATGGTTAAATTGGTGGATGGACAATATCATAATTCATAATGCTGCAAAGACAACGGTATATGGATATAGAAATATTATTAGACACATAGAGTTGGCTTCGGGAGGAAAAGTACTTCAAAAATTGACGGCAACTGATATTCAGGGATATTTGTCTGATATTCAAAAAAAACTTTCAAGCAATACTGCACTCAAGCACTATACTTTAATGCGAACTGCTTTGGATGTAGCGGTTAATCAAGATATATTGAAGTTTAATCCTGCATATAAAGTTATACCTCCGAATAAGGTTAAGAAAGTCATTCATTTCTATGATAAAGAAGAATTGAGACAATTGTTAAAAATTGCAGAAGGCACGAGGGAAGAAATAATAATAAAGTTAGGGATTTTTTTAGGTCTTAGAAGAGGTGAAATTGCAGGTCTTAAGTGGCATAATGTCGATTTTGATAACCGCTTAGTTCACATAAGAGAGACAAGAACAACAGCAGGTTCCGTTTCCATAGAGAAAGGGGTTAAAACTGAAGAATCTGAAAGAGTTTTGTATTTGTCCGAACCAATTTATTTGGCTCTTAGAGAAGAGTACAAGAAGCAAGAAATAATAAAAGCTGAAAAAGGACATAAATATAAAAATCAGAATTATGTAGTATGTTGGGAGGATGGTAGACCTATTAGACCTAATTATATATCAGAACTATTTACTAATTTCATCAATAGAAACGGTCTAAAACCTCTTACTCTACACGGATTACGTCATTCTTTTGCTTCGTTAGCAAATTATGCTCAAAATACTCTGTATGATACATCAAAAATGTTAGGACACTCTACACCATCTACAACAAGTGATATTTATACTCACCAATATAGAGAATCACACACCGAACAATTAGATAAGATGGCCAAACTTTTGGAATAAATATCATTATATAAATGTTAAGTTATCTTGAAAATATCAATATAATATAAAATTGATAAACTGCGAATAGCCCGTGTTAACGTAGTTTTATTGTATCTTGAGTACGTTATATTAATCCGTTATAATGGTCAAAAATGGAAGGTGGATGACAGACATTATGAGGATTAGTTTATTTGATTTGATGTATAATTTAGTAGAGAATGCAAATCGAATGACAGGATATTTTCCAAGACCAGAAAAAGTAAGAGAGAATACGGAATATATAATGGCACACAGTAGCGTTAAGTATGACCACACGGGTTTATGGTTAAAGAGTTATTCCGCAATAGGTGTAAAGCAAGCAAAAGAAGTGATAATTCAAGTTCCGAAATATATAATTTTTAAGATAACTGAAGATGATAAAAAATGGGAATTGTCCACTTGCGAAAATCTGGAGCAAATTGAAGAAGTGTTAAGGTATTTAGAGGACTATGAAATATCAGTAGTTATGATAGATGGTATTATTACTCAATACAACCATATAGAAGAGCCATTTAAGAGTAGAATAATTTGGAAAAATCCAATTTATCAGATTCAGTACCAAGAGCAAAATGGTGAAAAAAACTCTGAATTAATATATGACAGAAGCCATTTAGAAGCAGTAATTATAGATAAATTCAAACAGGGATACAAGAATCTAATGGCGTTTAATGTTTTGGAGCAACAGTATGATGATTTTTTTATAACGGCTGTAGTTTATAGCACGGACTCCGGTAATCGCCCACCTAAAATGCATCTGGGAAAGAGCGAGATGACTTTCATTGAATTATCAGGAGAGGAAGATTTTGTCTGGTAGTAGAATGAGTTTGAAGGAGGTATGGGAGTCGAGTATAGGACAATAAAAGGTAATAAGACTTTGGATTCTAATATCTATACGGATATATATTTACTTTGTGAATCCTATTATAAGAGAGCATAGATTAAAAAATATACAGGGGGCGATTTTTTGGGGAGAACAGAAAAAAGAGAAGCTCACTTAATATGCGGTAGAGAATTATTATTTAAATCAAATTTGACGCTCTCTTTTTTGGCTTGGTATGAGGAAAACATAAAAGTTTCTACATCAAAAGAAATATGCACAAAATTATTTGAAAGTCTTGATGTTAAGCAAGGCGATGAGAATGTAGATTGCTTATATGATGATGAAAAAATTGAAATATTAAATATCATTGCAGAGTCAAATGGTTTCTCTATTAAACTGATTAATAGTTGTGATGACTTTGTTACAGGTCTAAAAGAATATTATTGTTCTTGTAGGAAAGAATTAAACAAATCAGTTCAACCATTTTTATTAAGAATTCAAGAGGGATACTCAAATTTAGCACGTGCATTTAAAGAAGCTACCAAAGACATTAACATATCTATCCAGATGGAACTTTTGTCTGGGCTTAAAAAAGCTATGGAGGCACTGCCCGTTAATGTAAAAAAGATGCAAGATAAACTTATGCTACAAGGCTGGTACATACCTTTAAGTATTTTACTTAATTTAAAGCCAAGTTATGCAAATAGAATAATTAATTCTGACATAACTGACGTTAATGATGAAATGTTGTCGTTTGCACAAGAAATAGAGGATAATTTGCTGATGGAGGTAGAGTTAAATTTTAATAATAGGTATGAATTTATTAGTGAATCGTTGCGGTGCCATAAAGAAGGAAACTACAGAGTATCTATACCAATAATGTTAATTCAGGCGGATGGTATTACTTTGGACATTATTGAAAAACATTTATTTACAAAACAAGATAAACGGAAAAAAATAATTGAAGAGATTTATAAAGATGAATATCTAACAGATGCATTATGTTTGTATCCTTTATTAAGCGATAGCGCAATTACTGCAAATATATATAATAGAAAGGTTAGAGATTATTATAAGTTTAATAGACATGAAATCTTGCATGGTGAGGATTTAGAATATGGAACGAGGGAAAATAGCTATCGTTGTATAATGTTGCTAAAATATTTAATTGATGTAAATAATTATATAAAGGAATACAAATAATAATCAGACAAGAACTAAAGTTCTCTTTTCAATAAAGAATTGTTTAAGTTAAATAGAGGCAGGTGAAATGAAATTATAAATAAGTCAGGTTGAAACCATTGAGTTGTTAATAAATACAGGGCGCTGATGTAGGTTACGAATTATTTAATAATAAAGTTATATTAAACTCAATTAAGAATACATACCTGTATAAATCACAATCAAAAAAATTAAGATGCAAATAAAGTGAAAATATTGAAATAAGCAAACTCTGAAATACTTGGTATAGCAAGGATACATCATTTCATACGTCAGTAAAACGAAAAAGGTCGTCAAGTGCAGATATAATGCTACTTTGACAGCCTTTTTCATTTTTTGCATTAAAATATAAAATTTTGAGATTTACATATTTCAACTGAAAATAGAAACAGACATAAATTTTTAAGAGATGACTAAAATTATGACAGTTTTCAAAAAAAATGAGACTGAAAAATATATATAAAGTAGGAAGTAAAAAAAATATATATCAGGAGGTTCTCAAAATGAATGAGAAAAATTTTACATCAGCAAGGATACATACAATAACAGGCAGAGTGAGCTTAGGGGAAAAGCTATTAGAAGAGTTAAGAGACTATGGTATAGAGCATATTGACTCAGCTGTAAGCGGTCAAGAGAAATCTGCAGTTTTGGACACAAAGTCGTCACTTTTTTTG
>CAYQDM010000031.1:0-25842 GCA_964416305.1 uncultured Acidaminobacter sp.
GGTTTATAACAGATATAAAACGTAATCTTCCGTATGCGGTTTTGAAGGTGTGAAACATACTTTCAAACTTGGTTAGATCAGAGAGCAAGGAAGTTTTTTTTCACCTCCGGTGAAAAAACCGCTTCTCGAACGCGCAGCAAAGCTGTGCTGCCTCTCGAAGCTAACGACCTGGTGACTATAGAGAAAGGGCCACACCTGTTCCCATCTCGAACACAGAAGTTAAGCCTTTCATCGCTGATGGTACTTGGGGGGCAGCCCCCTGGGAGAGTAAGTCGTCGCCGGGTAAATAAAAACGGACATTTGCATTAAGCAGATGTCCGTTTTTTATTGTACAAGGTAATATGTAAATAATTTGCGCTCACAGTCAACTAAAGTTGCTTAGGTTACAAACAAATGTTAGAATTAAGAAAAATGTACATACAATTAACGGGGGACCTTTTATGGATATATTTGATCAGAAGAAAGAGAACAAATCTTTGACGACTATTATCTTTGATAGAGTCAGGGATGATATTTTGAGCGGCAAATACGTGACAGGTGAAAAAATTGTAGAGGCTAAGCTGGCTGATGAGCTTGGCGTAAGCAGGACACCAGTTAGAGAGGCATTAAAACAACTGGAGCTGGATGGTTTGGTTGAGAATCTTCCTAATAGAGGTGTTATTGTTAAAGGAATCACAGATCAGGATATCAGCGATATTTATACAATCAGGCTTGCTATTGAAGCGATTGCTGCCAAGTGGTCTATTCACCGAATGGAGAAAGCGGAACTCGATCAGCTGCGAGAAATCTTTGAATTAATGGAGTTTTATGCAGCTAAGCAAGATGTTGATAAATTCTTCGAGTTGAATACTATTTTTCATGAAACAATTTATCATGCGACGAAAAGTAGATATTTGGAACATTTATTAAAGGATTTTCAGCTCTTTATCAAGTCCACCAGAAATGCATCTCTTCGAATGGAAGGTAGAATGGACAAGGCTCTTACGGAGCACAGAATCATTCTTGAGGCATTTATAAGCAGAGATGAAGAAAGGGCTGTTGAATCAATTACCAAGCACATATCAAATTCTCGGGCAAATGTAGATCGAATCAGAACTATATCTGAAGATCAGAAATAAAGCAATATCGAGACAAATTTTATATTGGGACATCTGCAGCTGAATCTAATTTAGCTGCAGTTTTTTGTTAAACAGGGAGGTTTTTCAGTTCAATCAGGTATAAAGAAATCCCTTTATTTTTTATTCTCGTTTGATTTTTTATTAACGATCAAATTAACGAGATTATTAATAGTGTTTTTGATATAATGAAACAAGTATGCAAATGTTGTGAGGTGATGTGATTGACTGAAGAAAGACGCAATAAAATTGCTGCCATGCTTCGTGAAAATGATGATGCTGTCACAGGGTCGAGTCTTGCGAAGCGATTCAATGTAAGTCGACAGGTGATTGTTCAGGATATTGCAGTACTTCGGGCTTCAGGGCTTCAGATCGTGTCTACTTCGAACGGTTATTTAATTCCAAAGCCAAGGATTGGATCCCACATAAGGACGCTGCAATCAACCCATAGCGGCTTGGAGTCACTGGAGGAAGAACTGTCCATTATAGTGGATCTCGGTGGCCGGGTCATAGATGTGATGGTGGAGCATCCTGTTTACGGGGAGATCGTCGTGACGCTGATGATCAACAGCCGTGCGGATCTCGAAGCATTCATCATGAAGGTACGGGCTTCTGATGCTTTGCCGTTGGCTTCTTTGACTGATGGGAGGCACTATCACACCATAGAAGTGCCCAATAGTGGCGTATTCGACAAGATCGAGGCAAAATTAAAAGAGCGTGGGTTTATTCCCTTGTAAGGGAGAAAGTCCACCCGTTTTTTTACTCAAGGGTGACAAGACACCTGATTATACAATTGAAGGATGTGTACATAAGTGTCATTAAATTTAATTGAAAGAATTCAGAAACTCAAAGAGGAAAAAAACGCGCTGATCATGGCGCATAATTATCAAATTCCTGAGGTCCAAGAGATTGCTGATGTTGTCGGGGACTCCTATATGCTGGCGAAGTATGCGCAAACTACGGATAAGGATTGCATCATCTTTTGTGGTGTTCACTTTATGGCAGAGAGCGCAAAAATTCTCAATCCATCAAAGCGGGTTATTCTTGCGAATCCTGATGCTGGATGCCCTATGGCGGACATGGTCGAACCAGAAGCATTGAGTAAGTTTAAGGATAAGTATCCGGGGGTTCCTGTGGTAGCTTACGTTAACACATCGGCAGAGGTAAAGGCTTTGAGCGATTTGTGCTGTACGTCTTCCAACGCGGTGGCATTGATCAAAGGGATGAAAGAGGATAGGATCATCTTTCTGCCGGATCGAAACCTGGGAAGATTTGTAGCGCAGCAGGTGCCAGAGAAGGAGGTCATTCTCTGGGACGGATTCTGCATTACTCACGAACGCGTAGAGGAGGAAGATGTAGTTAAAGCTATTGAGGCACACCCTGAATCCAAGGTGTTAATGCACCCGGAATGCAATCCCAGTGTGTGGAAGTTTGCCGACTTCATGGGGAGTACAGCGCAAATTATTGACTATGCAGCGAAGTCGGAGGATAAGAGTTTTATTATTGGAACAGAGGCTGGCATTTTGCATTCATTGAAGAAAGTAGCGCCTGAAAAGACATTCCATTTATTATCAGGCTGCCTGGTGTGCCAGAATATGAAAAAGACGACGCTGGTGGATGTGGAGAAAGCGTTAAACGGTGACGTTCCTGAAATTGTTATGAATGAGGACTTGAGGCAGCGTGCGGAAGGTGCACTTTTAAGGATGTTGAATCCCAATGGCTAGACGGTATCTGACAGAAGTTTGTCTGAATGCGGAAACGCCTTATTATGATGTCGTGATTATTGGCGCTGGTGTAAGCGGATTATATTTGGCTGCCGCACTGCCGCCGCACTACAAAGCACTTGTCCTGTCGAAGGAGAGTTTATCTGTTTGCAACAGCCAATTGGCACAGGGCGGGGTCGCGCTGACATTGAACGGTGAACTTAACAGTCACATTGAGGACACGCTGGCTGCGGGAGCCTATATGAATGACTTGCGCGTGGTCAAAGCCATGGTCAGTGAGAGTGAAAAAGTACTTGGCCGTCTTCTTGATTATGGCGTCGATTTTGACAAGGATGAGGGAAATAAGCTGAACATGACTATGGAAGGCGGTCATAGAAAGCGCAGAATTGTGCATTCGCGGGACACGACGGGGATGGCTTTAATGGAGGCGCTGATCCGGCGGGTAAGAAAATGTCCGAACATTGAAGTACTGGAGTATGCATTTGCTATAGATTTGATCTCAGAGCACAGTGGGATTCTCGGTGTCTCATACAGCATGGACGGTCATGTCCAATGTGTGTCATCGAATGCGGTCGTGCTGGCTACAGGGGGCATTGGCGGATGGTTTTCAAGGACGACCAACGCATCGGTTGTCACCGGAGATGGCCTGGCTATGGCCTTGAGAGCAGGGGTTCCGCTTAGAGACGCAGCTTACATTCAGTACCACCCAACGGCATTTAAACTTACAGGCGCTGGCTATTTTCTGATTTCTGAGGCAGTCAGGGGAGAAGGCGGTCATCTGATCAACAGCGCCGGTGAAAGGTTCATGAAGGGTCTTCATCCTTTAATGGAGCTGGCACCTCGAGACGTGGTCTCCAAGGCGATTCACGATCAATTTAATGCCGGATCTGAAGTTTTTGTAGATGTCAGGCACTTGGAGCCTGCTTTCTTCCAATCGAGATTTCCGAATATTTATAAGGTTTGTATGGAAAATGGCGTTGATCCTGAAACAATGCCGATCCCGATTGAACCTGTCGAACACTACCACATGGGCGGTGTCATGGCGGACAGCACTGGCGCTACTCCGGTAAAAGGTCTTTATGTTACTGGGGAGGCAGCTGGAACAGGCTTTCATGGGGCAAATCGATTGGCGAGCAATTCACTTTTAGAATGCATGGCACTGAGTGAGCGTATTGTCAGGGTCCTAGAAACCAAGACGCTGCAAAAATCATTGGTCAAGGCATACAAAGCCGCCCCACAATTGGTCCTGGATTCGGGCAAACGCAATATCTCGAAATACGCGCTCCGCGAGATTTTTGATGCCGCGCTTCCTTTGGTCAAGCACACTGATATTCTTGAAACTGCACTTGAAAAAATAAAGGTAGCTTTTGAGGACATCGAGAACGCTGAACTGACAGAAACAGAGGAATTTGAAGTCTTTAATGGCCTTCAGGTCGCAAAAGCACTAATTCTGGACGCGTTATCCATAAAACAATCTGTAGGGAGCTTTGGGATTGAATAAATTCAAAAGCTTGAAGGGAGAGGACCTATTGATCAGTTTGATTTTAAAGGAAATTGTCGATCAAGGTTTAAAAGAAGATCTTCATTATATTGATCTGACAACGGATTTGCTGATTTCGCAAGGGGCTGTCGGCAAAGCCAGAATTGCTTTCAAAGAAGAGGGTGTTCTTTGTGGCATTGCGGTGATTAAAGCCGTATTCGAAGCATTGGCACCCGGCCAGTTCAAATACACCTATTACAAGAATGAGGGCGAGATGTTGTCAAAAGGTGATTCGGTCGCCGAAATTGAAGGACCTGCTCATGCCCTCCTCAAAGGGGAGCGCCTGTGTTTAAATCTGTTGCAGCGTATGTCCGGGATTGCGACCCTATCCAAACAATATGCAGAAACTGTCCGACATACGGGCGTAAAAATCGTTGATACGCGAAAGACGACTCCTGGACTCAGAGCACTGGAGAAGTACGCCGTCAGATGCGGTGGGTGCTTCAACCACAGGTTCAACCTTTCAGAAGGGGTCTTGATCAAGGATAACCACATTCAAGCGTGTGGCGGCATCAGAGAGGCCCTCGAAGCCATCAAAGGCAAGGTTGGCCACACTGTAAAACTTGAAATCGAAGTGCAGGATTTATCTGGCATGGAAGAGGCCATTAATGCAGGAGCGGATATTGTTATGCTGGACAACATGAGTGTCGCACAAGTACGTGAAGCGGTGGTTGTCAATGATCATCGCGTCGTGCTGGAGGCTTCGGGCGGCGTGACCCTGGAAACGCTCAAAGAACTCGCGGAGACTGGGGTTGACGTGATTTCCTCCGGCGCTTTGACTCATTCTGCACGTGCACTTGACATCCACATGAAATTTATAGGATGAGGGACGAAACCATGGGAAAAAAAATTAGAGATTATTTGATCAAAACTTTAAACGGCATGGCCCTTGGATTATTCAGCTCTTTGATTATTGGTTTAATCTTGAAGCAAATTGGTGATTATGGCGGCATTGCGGCACTGACGACCTTTGGCAGGGTCGCACAGTTTATGATGGGACCGGCTATAGGCGGCGCTGTAGCGCATAGTATCGGCGCTAAACCTTTGGGGATTTTTGCGTCAATGGTCGCTGGTGCGGTCGGCGCTGGGACGGTGGGTCAAAATGCCGCCGGAGATTTTATCGTCAAGATTGGCGAGCCTATGGGCGCTTTCGTTTCGGCCTTGGCAGCTGCGGAATTTTCCAAACTGATCAGCGGAAAAACGAAGGTGGATATTGTCATTGTGCCTGCGTCAACCATCATAGTGGGCGGTATAGTAGGACTCTTTGTCAGCCCGGTCATTGCGGCGCTTATGAAATCCATCGGCCAGGTCATTAACCTTGCGACGGAGTTGCATCCGGTGCCAATGGGGATATTGGTTGCGGTCATTATGGGAATCGTTCTGACGCTCCCAATCAGCAGCGCAGCTCTCGCGATTTCCCTCGGGCTGAGTGGACTGGCGGGCGGGGCCTCACTTGTGGGTTGCTGTGCTCAAATGGTGGGATTCGCAGTGTCGAGTTTCAGGGAGAATGGGTTTGGGGGGTTGATTGCTCAAGGCCTCGGCACGAGCATGATTCAGATTCCAAACATCATTCGAAATCCCAAGATATGGATTCCTCCTATCCTGACCAGTGCACTTTTGGGACCAATTGCGACTGTCGTATTTAAAATGGAAAGCAACTCTGTCGGTGCAGGTATGGGGACGAGCGGCCTGGTCGGGCAATTTGGGACAGTGGCAGTTATGTCAGAAACGACAGTGTTCACAACCATTTTGATTAAAATGATCGTTCTGCATTTCCTTCTTCCGGCAGGATTGACTCTTATTTTTTCAGAGTATATGAGGAAGAAGGGCTGGATCAAGAGTGGGGATATGAAACTATAGATTGTTCATAGAGGAAGACTGGGACTAGGAAGTAGAAGCGGGTTTCAGACACCCTCTTCCATATCTTTCATGCTGATATGTGAATTGAAGAACGCCGGTGTCATCAATATTAATTTTTTGGCATCGACGTTCTTATTATTTTTGGAAAACCCACTATATCTAGTGGTTGAGATCTCAAAACTTGTGTCAAGAATATGTAAATAAAAATTCCCTTTTCGTTAATTTTACATGAATCTCATCGATGTTATGACAACTTCAGCAAGGTTATCAACAAGCAAACTGTTGATAAGTTGATAAGAAGTTACAAATTTCGAGTTTTGGCAGTAAAGATTGCATTTTTTTTGGCATGTATTATAATAACTGTGGACAACAATGAGGGAGGAGGGAAATTCCAATGTCATTGTCTATGCTGGACAATCGCCCCATTGGGATCTTTGATTCCGGGATGGGAGGCATTTCCGTCCTTGGTGAAGCCATCCGACAAATGCCAAATGAAACGTTTATTTATTTTGGGGATTCGGCCAATGCGCCTTATGGGGAGAAGTCGACAGATCAGATCATCGACTTATCAGATCGTGTATGTGAGAGACTGAAGTCTCACGACGTCAAAGCTATTGTGATTGCATGCAATACTGCAACTTCAGCGGCAGCGGCCTATCTGAGAGAGAAATTCGCTCCAATCCCAATCCTGGGTATGGAGCCCGCATTAAAACCTGCGGTCCAAGATCACCCCCATGGGGATATTGTGGTCATGGCGACTGAGGTGACACTGCGCGAAAAGAAATTCGCGGCGTTGATGCAAAGAACCGCTGCACAGGCAAATGTGATCAAACTGCCTTGCCCGAACCTCGTTAGAATGGTCGAACGCAGTGTCGTGACCGGTCATGAAGCGGAAATTGAGATCAAAAGCTGCTTTCAGGAGGTTGACACTGAAGGTGTAGACGCTGTTGTACTTGGGTGCACCCATTTCATTTTTCTGCGCAAAGCCTTGAGGACTCTTTTTGGCGACAAACTTCAGATCTATGATGGCAATGCGGGCACAATCAATAATCTCAAGATGACGCTGGATCAAATGGGTATGCTGGCACATCATGAAAACAAAGGCGGATTCACCCTGCTCAATTCAAAAAATGACGCTTACAATCTTCAAATGCAGAATCTGCTTGATTTGTACGAGCAGGTTGTCATCTGAAAAGAACAAAATTGAAATTTACGTAAGGTAGGTTGTGTTAAATTATGAAACAGTGGATTAAATGGTTATCCAAACTGATCTGGATCCAGGATGAGCCAACGCCGCCCCTTGAGAAAATGCTGATTGGCGGACACATTCATCAAACGACAATGAAATCCAAATTTCAGAGGTAGTGGCCTTGGAGACTGAAAATAAGCTGCAAACCCCTGAGGCATTGGAATCGCGTATACAGGTTTTATTGGACAAGCAGCTCTTTGATGATACGGAGGCCAGTTTGATCCGACTCCGTTACGGCATTGGGATTGAACGTCCACTGCCGCCGTCAGAAATTGCGCGAGTCATGAAGATCAAGGCAAAGGCGCTGGAAGTTCTGGTAGACCAAGTTGACAGAAAGATCTTCAACCATCTAAAAAATGAACTTTAAACCCAAAGGCAATTTGGGTGGAATGTGGGGTTGTCATGACCATCGGCAAAAATAAATGCATTAAGCTTTGAATTTTGAGTTCTGACTTGCAGAATCGGGCGTCATGTGCTATGATATCTGCAATCAAAGCAGTGATGAGGAACAGTAAGCAGAGCATCCGTCAAAGAGAGCCGGTGGTGGTGGAAACCGGTACGTGATGAACGCCGAATCCGCCTCGGAGCCTCCGGGTAATGCCGGACGCATGGCACACGTTACAGTGCTGTTGAGAGGACGTCGCAAAAACAGGCGGCGTCAATCAGGGTGGCAACGCGGAGAGCAGGCTCTTCGTCCCTAGGATCGGGACGAGGGGCTTTTTTATTTGCATCATTTTCAACCCGATCGAATCAAGCCTATCATGAAAAACAAACATTTGAGGAGGTTTTATTATGTTGGATATTCGAAGAATCAGAGAAGATTTCGAGAACATCAAGGCGAGAGTCGCTTCCAGAGGGAACGGAGACTTTGAGATTGACCAAGTGATCGTACTCGACAATGAGCGAAAAGAAATTCTGGTAAAAGTCGAAAAGATGAAAAATGAGCAAAAGACGGCCTCCAAACAGATTCCGGTCCTTAAGAAGAACGGCGAAAACGTGGACGCCCTCATGGAAGAGATGAAGCAGCTCGCGGATGAAATCAAGGTTATGGACGAGCGCGTCTCCGTCATTGAAGCTGAGTTGAAAGACAGACTTCTCAACATTCCTAACGCACCGCACGAGAGCAACCCGGTCGGCACGAGTGACGCTGACAACGCAGTCTACAGGGTGTGGGGGGAACCAACCGCATTTGATTTTGAAGCCAAAGCTCACTGGGATGTCGGCATGGACCTCGGTATTCTGGATTTTGAACGTGCGACCAAAATCGCCGGCACAAGATTCACAATCTACAAAGGACTCGGCGCAAAGCTGGAGCGGGCGCTGATCAACTTTATGCTGGATCTGCACACCGAACAGCACGGCTACACGGAAATCCTGCCGCCATTTATGGTCAACCGCGCGGCTATGACGGGAACCGGTCAGCTGCCTAAATTTGAGGACGACATGTTCCATGTGCCGGCCAAGGACTTTTTCCTGATTCCAACTGCAGAGGTTCCTGTAACTAATATGTATCTCGATGAGATATTGGATGACGGCATGCTGCCGCTTTATCACACAGCTTATACGCCTTGCTTCCGGAAAGAGGCAGGCTCAGCCGGCAGAGACACCCGCGGCCTGATCCGTCAGCATCAGTTCAACAAAGTAGAGCTCGTCAAATTCGTCAAGCCTGAAACTTCTTATGATGAACTTGAAAAGCTCCTTGGCGAAGCCCAGGAAGTCCTCAAACTGCTCAAAATTCCTCATCGCGTCGTCCAGCTTTGCACAGGAGACCTCGGCTTCAGCTCTGCAAAAACTTACGACATCGAAGTCTGGATGCCAAGCTATGGCCGCTATGTGGAAATCAGCTCATGCTCCAACTTCGAGGATTACCAGGCACGCCGCGCCAACATCAGATACAGGGACAAAGACACCAAAAAGGTCAACTTTGTCCACACACTGAATGGCTCAGGCCTTGCAATTGGAAGAACCAACGCCGCAATCCTCGAGAACTACCAGCAGGCAGACGGCAGCGTCATCATTCCTGAAGTGCTCCGCCCTTACATGAGAGGCGTCGAAGTTATCAGGTAGTCTCAGATCAGCAGCAAAGACTGAAAGAGTTGGCCGATGGTTTCAGTCCGCCATTCTCACTCCCTTGTCAAAAAAAGAAGACGGTGCCGATTGGCCAGTTTAAACAACCTGGCCATAGGTACCGTCTTTCTCTGTCAGCAGGATCTTTCTTAACGGGTGATCTAAATGGCTTTTTACTGAAGAATTTATTTAAGTGACGCCGCAAAAGCCGCGAGTTTCGCCATGCCTTCTCTCAATGTTTCTTCGCTGGCAGCCGTAGACGCCCGGACGAAATTGTCGAGACCAAATGCAATCCCCGGAACCAAAGCAAGCTGGAACTTTTCAAGCAGAAGGTCGCAGACCTGGATGGACAGGCTTTCAGCCGCAGGCAGCTTGGATTTGAACGCGCTGACATCAATGAACACATAGAAAGCGCCCTGCGGACGGACAAAGTCGATCCCCTCAATCTCGGACAGAAGGCCGCTGACGAGGTCTCGTCTCTTGGCGTAGGCGTTCTTCATGATGACCATATCCTCTTTACAGCTCAGGGATTCAAGAGCTGCGTACTGTGAAATGGTCGCTGGGTGAGACACCAGGTGTCCCTGAATGGTCGCCATGGCTTTGGCAATTTCTCGCGTACTCGCAGTGTAGCCAATTCTCCAGCCGGTCATGGAAGTCGACTTGGACATGCCATTGATGGTGATGGTCATAGCCTTAATGTCGCTGGACAAAGATGCGACGGAAGTAAATTCCTGATCAAAGACTATTTTTTCATAAATTTCATCCGCAATAATGTAGACGCCTTTACTGACGAGGTATTCCGCTATTGGAAGAAGCTCTTCACGGCTGTAAACTGCGCCGGTAGGGTTGGAAGGATTCGTGATGAAGACGGCCTTGGTGCGGTCATTGATGCAACCAGCCAGGTCTTCCACGGTAACCTTGAAATCGTTGGATCTCTGGGTATCGACGAAAACCGGTACGCCGCCGGTCAGCTTGACCATCTCCGGGTAACTGACCCAATAAGGCTTAGGAATGAGCACTTCATCCCCCGGATCGAGCAGTGCCATCAGCGCGTTGGTGATGGAATGCTTCGCGCCGCTGGACACGACGATTTCATCTGCTTTGTATTCGATTTGATTTTCTTCTTTGAGCTTGAGGCAAATCGCTTCCCTGAAGTCACGCACCCCTTCTGCGGCGTCATATTTGGTCTTGTTCATCTCAATGGCCTTGATACCGGCAGCCTTGGCGCGGTCCGGCGTAAAGAAGTCAGGCTCCCCGATGCTCAGATTGGTGATGGCAATCCCGTTTTTCTTCATTTCATTGACCTTGGTGCTGATGCCGATGGTAAAGGAAGGCGTAATGGCAGCAAGTTTTTTAGACAGCAATATAGTTCCTCCTATCATGTTTTGTGGATATGTTCATCATACCTACTTAATTTGTGATAAAATAGTACCGTTGATGAGCATTCATTATGGATGTCATTATATCAGAAAAATTCATCTGGGGGGAGTCATCAATGTCGCCAGTTCAAATAGTCACGTTAGTCGTCGTGTGCGCCATAGTTTTGAGCAGCCTGTTGGTTTTTCTGATTGATCTATGGAAAATGCGAAAGGCGCTGGATCGGGCTCAACCGGTTGAGCAAAAGCCGCGTCCGAGCAGTACATTGCGCGAGCGTCCCCGAAGCAGCCGCAGTCCAGGCGCTGACAGAGACAGAAAAAAAGGTCGATTCAAGGTCATCAAATAACAGGGGGCACCATGGGTACATTTGAGAGAGAAACTGTAAAAAGAAAACCGGTCGGAACGCTGAAATTAATGGTCACCATAGGGTTGATCGCATTTGCCACCAATAGTTGTGTGAGAATTTTCAGCGCCTTTCCATCCGGATTGAGTTCAGCTATTTCCATTGCTGTTCTGGTCTCAGGCGTTTGGTTTGTATGGCGACTGATTTCCCATAATGGAGAAGCGTTTAACTACAAAATCATTGATAATCTTCTTGTGATAGAGCGCCAACTGGGCCGGACGAGTACCTCTTTTTTCAGTTTGAAGCTGAGGGATGTGCTGGAAATAAGAGCCTATGACCACACTCAAGACTGGAAAATTTCCAAAAAGAGGCGATTTACCGTGTCGCAGCTGAGGTCTTCCTGGCGGGTGGTGACATTTGAAACTCCTGAAAAAGGAAAATTGTTATTCGAACCTTCCGAGACTTTTATTGAGAGTTTAAATGCGTATATTGCCCGGGAAAAGGTGAAGTCGTGATATGAAATCCTCACAGAAATTGTTTGAGAAACTTTCGGAACTGAGGCATAAAAATCAGGTTTCATTTCATGTTCCCGGACACAAGTTTGGCAGAGGTTTATCTGAACTGCTGGCAAAGCAGGCGCTCAGCCTGGAATCCCTCGACTATACCGAGATTCCCGGGACGGACAACTTACACGCGCCGGAAGGCGTTATTTTAACAGCACAGGATGAGGCGGCCAGAATATTTGGTGCCCTTGAGACTCAGTTTCTGGTGGGGGGTACAACGTCAGGCATTCTTGGCGCAATTCTCGGCACGGTTCCTAGAGGCGCCAAACTTATTTTGCCCAGAGACGCCCACAAAAGCGTATTGTCTGCGGTACTGCTAGGTGGTATCGAACCAGTGTTTGTGATGCCTGAGATTGACAAAACTGCGGGGATTTCTCTGGGACTGTCCGCTGATAAAGTTCAGGAAGCTGTCAGACGTCATCCGGACGCGGCTGCAGTACTTGTGACGTATCCAAATTATGAAGGTGTTGCCTGTGATCTGAGAACCATTATTAAGCTGGCACATTATCATGGTCTGATTGTGATTGTTGATGAAGCCCATGGGTCGCATCTTGGGCTGTCGAGGGATCTTCCTGAGACGGCTTTGTCGCTGGGTGCGGATCTCGCAGTTCAGAGCACTCACAAAACCCTGACCTCATTGACACAAAGCTCTATGCTGCATTATGGCACAGAGCGGGGGCTGAGCCTTAAACCCAGAATTTCTGCATATCTTTCCATGGTTCAGAGCTCAAGTCCGTCCTATCCCTTGATGCTGTCTTTGGAGCTCGCGGCGGGCCATTATGAGACGAAAGGGCCGGAAGAAATGCAGCGGCTAATGGCTCTGATCGATGGTTTTTACAAATCTGCCGTTTCAATGGGTTATAAATTCATGCACGACCAGATGTCATGGCCGGAGGGCTTCAGCTTTGACAAGACGCGGCTTGTTATCAGCGGGTGTGACCTTGGAATAGGCGGATATCAGCTTTACGAGGCGCTGGAGATGGACGGTGTGATTGGCGAATACGCCACACCCCTTTACGTCGTATTAATTCCAAGTATTGTCAGCGAGGCTTCGGATTTTGATCGGTTGACGTCCAGTTTGAGCCGAATTGCTGAAACAGCGTCCCCGCCTTCTAAACCAGCGGATTCTTTTAAATTTATTGTGCCAAATCTGAAAGTGACTGAGCTGCCAATACGGGGCGCATCAGCGGAGCAAGCCCTCTGGGCAGAGCAGGAGAGGATTCCGCTTTCAGAAGCCAAGGGGCGCATAGCCGCAGATTTTTTGATTCCTTATCCCCCGGGAATTCCACTGCTGGTTCCGGGTGAGATGATCTCTGAAGAAGTCCTCAGAATAGTTCTGTCAGATCTGGGTATTCAACATAAGGTAAATGGATTGACCGATGGTCGTTTTGCCGTTCTGAAAGCATTTCGGTAAATGCTGACCGTTCAAAACTTGAGTCGGTCGGTGAAGGAAAGGTTTTTAACGCGAAGCCGCAGAGGGCTTCAATCTTAAATTGACAGCAGGGCTGTCCTCAGGGAGAGATTTACAGTGAAAAATGAAATTTTTGAATGGTTGAAGTCGTTTGCCATAGCCATAATTATTGTTCTGGTCTTCAATATTTTCTTCGCCACGACAGTGGTCTACAGCACCTCAATGTACCCGACGCTCATTGAAAAGGACATCTTGCTTCTGAAACGCACGCAAGAGGTTAAGAGCGGAGATATTGTCTCTTTTAAAACAGATTTAATGCTTTCGGAGAATGATATTCAGTCCCTCAATCCCATTCAAAAGCTCTTCGCCAGCGTCAATCCGAGCAAAAACCTGATCAAGCGCGTCATAGGGCTTCCGGGTGATTCGGTGGATATTGTGAATGGAGATGTCTTTATCAACGGAGAGAAGCTCCAGGAAATCTATGTCAGTTCGAATACCAATGGGGATGTCCATATTGAGTCGATCCCTAATGGAAAATATTTTTTGATGGGCGACAACAGAGCTGTGAGCCTGGACAGCAGAGACAGCCAGGTGGGGCTTATTGATGGTGAGAAGATCATTGGCAGAGCTATCTTTCGACTCTATCCATTGACGAGATTTGGCAGCATGTAACGCTGCGATCCCAGGACGCAGAAAACAAAGAGAAAAAAAGGAGGCCGAAATCTATGAAATTAGTGATCGCGATTATTCACGACGAGGACGCTCAGGAGCTCATTGGGAAACTTAACGAGTTCGGATTTGGCGTTACGAAACTGGCATCGACGGGCGGCTTCCTGAAGGCGGGCAATACCACAGTGCTGATTGGCGTCAACAAAGAGCATATTGATGCGGTTATGACGCTGATCGGGGACACGTGCAAGACGCGAAAAGAAGTGACGACGACGACGTCGATCATCAGCGAGGCGGGCGGGTTTATGACGATGCCTATTGAGGTAACAGTAGGCGGGGCAACGGTTTTTGTCGTGGATGTTGAAAGCCATGTTAAGTTCTGATGAGGTGAACTATGGGGTATAATCAGATTGCGGGCCATGAAGAGGTGATTGGTCTGCTGAGATTGGCCATGAACCGGCAGAGACTGGCGCATGGCTATATTTTTGAGGGGGTGCCCGGCTGCGGCAAACGGCTGGTCGCACGGGAGCTCGCGAAGGCGCTGCTCTGTGAGGCCGGACTGGATGAGGGCTGCGGGCACTGCCAGTCGTGTCTGAAATTTGAGACACAGAACCACCCGGACTATTTGGAAGTTGAGCCGGACGGCAAATCCGTCAAGGTTGAGCAGATTGAGGCGCTGCAGTCATTTGTCATGGTCAAGCCTTACAGCGGTGCGCGCAAGGTCGTCGTCGTTGATGAAGCTCAAACCATGACACCTTCCGCCCAGAATCGGCTGCTGAAGATGATCGAAGAGCCGCCGTCCTACGCGACGCTTATTTTTGTAACGGCTCAGGCTGACGCGCTTCTGCCAACAATTTTGTCGAGATGCCAGATCGTCTCTTTCTCGAGGCTTAAGCCTGAGGTGATCGAGACCTGGCTTGTCCGAACCCATGGCGTGGAGGCGGGGATTGCCCGGATTGCATCTAATTTTGCCGATGGTTCCATGAGCAGAGCCCTGATGCTGGCGACTTCCGAAGTTTTTACCCAGACCAGGCAGGATGCACTCGACATCATAAGCGCCCTGATGCGCCGGGATCCCCTGGATGGCCTCCTGAAGCTTCAAAAATACAGCGCAGACAAAGTTTTGGCTACCTCTTTGATCGAATTGATGATAATATGGTATCGAGATCTTTCTGCCCTTTGGGTAGATCCGAACAGCATGAAGATCTTTAGTCAGGACAAGCGTTCAGAGCTCGTCGGTCTTTTGGGTCGAACCCAGAAGTCGCCTTGGCTGGACTGTCTTGAGATCCTTGAGCAAACGGCGCGCGCATTGGATGAAAATGCGAACACGTCTCTAGCCATGCACGCCATGGCTTTAAAAATACAGGAGGTTATGCATGATAACAGTCGTAGGGGTCCGGTTTAAGAAGGCCGGCAAAATCTACTATTTTGATCCGGATGGACTTGACATAAAGCGGGGAGACGACGTCGTTGTGGAGACGGCACGCGGCATTGAGTATGGTTCGGCTGTCCTCGGACTGCGCGAAGTCGAAGAAACCGAAATTGTTTCACCGCTGAAAAAGGTGATCCGAATCGCTACGGAAGAGGACCAGGCGATTCAAAGGGAAAACCAGGCGAAGGCCAAGGAAGCCTTTTCTGCCTGCCAGGCAAAAATTATCGAGCACGAGCTCGAAATGAAACTGGTGGAAGTGGAGTACACCTTTGACAGCAACAAGGTCATCTTTTATTTTACAGCGGATGGCAGAATTGACTTCCGCGAATTGGTCAAGGATCTCGCATCCGTGTTCAGAACCCGCATCGAGCTGCGCCAGATTGGCGTGCGTGACGAGGCAAAGATTGTCAACGGCATTGGGCCTTGCGGCGTTGGTCTTTGCTGTGCCAACTGGCTTGGGGATTTCGCGCCGGTGTCAATCAAAATGGCAAAGGACCAGAATCTATCTCTCAACCCAACCAAAATATCAGGTATTTGCGGCCGTCTGATGTGCTGCCTCAAATATGAGCACGACACTTATCTCGATATTCGACGGGAGCTGCCTAACAAAGGCGAGCGGATCAAAACGCCGGATGGTATGGGTGTCGTATTAGACGCGGTTATTTTGACGGAATCTGTGAAGGTCCGCCACATCCTGGGTGAAAACGAAGGACGCCTCGAGCTCAGCGAAGACATTGTTACCTATAAAAAGGATCAGCTGGGCGACAATCCAGTACGTTCTAAGCAAGTCGAGGAAGAGCCTGTTGACGATATGCGTTTTGACAGGCTGGATGACTACGCCACGGGTGACCGGGCAGCAAGGCGTGAGGCGGAGACGGCATCTCAGGATCGCGATCGTTCGGCAGACCGCAGGGACAAAGGCAGAGGCGGAGCAAAGCCACAGGGCCAGGGTCAACCTGCAGATCGCGAGCAGCGTCGGCCGCAGAAGGACCGGACAGAGAGACCGGAACGAGGAGAGCGTCCTGATCGACCTGATCGACCTGATCGACCGCAAAGACAAGACCGAGGTCAGGGTAAACCTGGCGCCGGTGCGGTACCGGGCTTAGCTGCAGTTTCCGGTCCGGGTACCGGCAGCAGCACAGGGCAGGAAAGACCTGAAAAGGGGCAGCAGACACCGCCTCCCAAAAAGCTGGAGCCGGCGCAGTCAAGTGCTGAGCTGTCGGATGTTGAGGCAGAGGGATCTGACGAAGACGGTCAAAAGCCTCGCAGACGCAGACCAAGAAGACGCAAGAAAAAATAATTTATCATTTAATTCAGAGTCCTTAAGCCGCCTCCGGACCAGACCTTGCTCTGGCGGGCGGCTTTTTTAAAGGAAAAAAGGGTGTGGAGGACGGTGTCCGAGCTTGTCGCCTATGGACTCCGTCTCCTGCGCCCTTCTCTTCTCTCTGCAATTACTTATTTACTATTGGAGGCCGTCATGGAAAGAGAAAAACTCATATTGCCGGGTGAGCGGGTAGATGACCTGCAGCTTGGGGGTCTCAGCATCATTCAGAATCCCAGCGGGTTTTGCTTTGGGATTGATGCAGTGCTGCTCAGCGATTTTGCAAAAGCCAAGCACGGCGCGCATATAGTGGATTTGGGCACGGGCAACGGGATTCTGCCGCTGCTGCTCAGCGCCAAGACCAAGGCTTCCAGGATCACAGCCTTTGAAATTCAGGATGAGGTTGCGGACATGGCACGCCGCAGTGTTCTTTATAATGCGCTTGAAAATCGCATTCAAATTATTGCGGAGGATCTTCGAAACGCCTTCAGTCACTTGAATAAATCGTCTGTGGATGTCGTCGTTACCAATCCGCCTTATGTAGCAGGCGGCGGTGGTCTCGTGAATCCAAAAGACGTGAAAGCCATTGCCCGTCATGAGATTCATTGCACTCTGGAAGATGTTATTCGTACGGCTGCACAGCTGCTTAAGCCGGGAGGATCATTTTATATGGTCCACAGGCCATCCAGACTTCCGGACATGATTGAGCTGATGCGGCACTTCAAGCTGGAGCCAAAAGCCCTCAGGTTTGTGCACCCGAGGCGCGGTCAAGCCCCAAACATCCTGTTGATCAAGGGCGTTCGGGGCGGCGGGGCTGAGATGCGCGTAGAGCCGCCGCTGTATGTCTATGCAGAGGAGGGCGGTTACGATCCTGAAATCCTGGAGATTTACCGGCGGGCAGGTGTCGATCCTACGCCGAGGGATACAGATAAGAAGGGAGAGGACCAGTGATGTCGGGAACGTTATTTGTTTGTGGGACGCCCATCGGCAATCTCGGGGACATCTCCAGGCGGCTTGAAGAGGTCTTGGGACAGGTGGACCTTGTGGCTGCGGAAGACACGAGGCGCTCTTCTCAGCTGCTTAACCATTTGGGGATTCGGAAGTCTCTGGTCAGTTATCATGAGCACAACTTAAGGAAGTCAGGGGAGGCACTGCTTGAGAAACTGAAAAGCGGACTCAGCGTAGCGCTGGTATCCGACGCTGGCATGCCGGGGATTTCTGATCCCGGAGAGGTGCTGATTCAAAGCTGCATTCAGGAAGGGATTCGGGTGGAGCTGGTTGCTGGGCCGGTCGCTGGCATTCATGCCCTGATACTTTCCGGGCTTCCTACGGAACGATTCGCGTTTGAAGGTTTTCCCGACCGAAACAAAAAGACGCGCAGGGGCCAATTTGAAGCGCTGGCAAAAGATGAGCGGACATTGATCTTTTATGAGGCGCCTCACCGGTTGGAGGCGACATTGAAGGATTTGCTGGAATGCTTCGGCGACCGGCGGATTGCAGTGGCACGGGAGTTGACCAAGCGCTACGAGGAATTTGTAAGAGGCACGATTTCTGAGGCAATCCGGCATTTCGAGGCGGAGACCCCAAAAGGCGAGTTTGTCATTGTATTGGCGGGTCTTGATCCTGTAGAAGCCGCGGCGGCCAGTGCAGCATTGGCGCTGGCAGAAACACCTGATGAGGAGACGATTCTGTTGGAAATCAGAAATCGCGTGAATGTTGGGATGAGTCGGAAGGACGCAGCTGCAGAGGTTGCAGGACTGTATAAACTTTCTAAGAAAGAGGTCTACAGGCTGTCGACGCTGGTTTAGCCGGGAGTGTTGAGACGTGAAATGGAAATGAGAACCATAGCGATAGAGATAGTGAAACACGGAATACAAAGAAAGAAGGCTGTGCCAGATTACAGGCACAGCCTTCTTTGTCGTTTTAAGAAGTTTTCAATCTTACAGCTTGGAGATTTCAGAGATACAATCTGGGCAAATGTTCTTGCCTTTGACGTTCTTGACGCCTTTTGCCTGACCGCAGAACACACAAGCTGGCTCGTATTTCTTGAGGATGATGGTATCTGCCTCTGTGAAGATTTCGAGTGCGTCTTTCTCACCAATACTGAGTGTTCTTCTAAGTTCAATCGGAATTACTACGCGTCCGAGTTCGTCTACTTTTCTTACAATTCCTGTTGATTTCATATAAAAACCTCCTTTTTATAATACAAATTTCGACAAAATTCGCTTAAGTTAAGAATACCAGCATTTACATTAATAGTCAACTGGAAAAATTATATCCAACAAAAAATAAAATCCAAGTCGCTTTTTTTATGTGCCAGACTTAGATGATATATTCATTTATACCACAAAATGGATGAAAAGTAAATAAAAAAACGGATATTCATCCGTTTTTTAGCAATTTGTAAGATATTGGTCGAATTTTATTGGAAGAATTAACTTTATTTCTCAGAGCCTACAGAAGCGTTCTTATCCTTTTTCCGGATGCTTTTCTGAGTCGGCCTCTGCCTCGGTTTCTGTTTTGAAGATCCTGTCATAGGAGCCTTTGACGATCCTCGCGGTATTGAAAACTGACGAAACGTTGGCGACGATATCTTTATTGTCCTTGATGGTTGTAGTCACATTTTCAGTGGTTTCAGCGACATTCTGGATCGTGCCGTGAAAGGCTTTCAGTGTGGTGTTGACTTCATCAGAAATCTGATTGACATTTTTAGTAATGCCAGGTGCTTCTTCAAGGACTTTGTCGATGTTGGCTCTGTGATCATCTACAATTTTCATGATGTCTTTGAACGAGCGGTAGAAACGGATCAGAACCAATAGGATAAAAATCAGTATGGCGACGAGCAGTGCCCATAGTACGAGCATACCAACGTCTTTGAGTGTGAAGACCAATTGTGAATTCAAAAAGATACCCCCTCATATTCTCTGCTGCTTAAATGTCCGTGATGAGTACTGAGTGCTGATTACCTTATTTGTACCCTATTTTCATAGTTTACACGAATTTGTTGCAAAGGACCAAAATAAAAAAAAGCCGCAGGAATTTGCGGCGTTTTCTCAGCTCTGTTTAGTCAGGGTGTACCGGAGGTCGTTGATGGTGATGCCCTCCGCTTCAATAAACAGGGTGGCGTCATCAAATTCAATGTTGAAATTTGGGACTGAAATTGAGGATTCGAGATTGTAAAATTCAATCTCTTCATCTTGATTTTGTACAACGGCAAACTCACCGAAGCCGTCGTGGAGATAAGAGACGGTTTTCATAGTGGACCGCTTGCCTGGGACGGTGGTGTCGGGTTGTCCCGGATCACTGTAAAAAAACGCGTTGACGCCTTCAAAGACAAGGTCAAACCGCTTTTCCCGGTCGCCTGCTTCAGAGCCCTGGATTCGTATACATTCTTCTTTAAAGTCAATGTTCATAAGATCCAGCTCTATTTGCCGGATTTGATTGAGTTGGTCATTCAAATACTTGCTCATATCTATACACCTCTTTACTGATTCCTTACGTCTGGGTATGCTAAGAGTTCTCTATGGTTTTATCATATTACGCTAAGGGAAGCAACTTGTTTTTAAGGCCAAGTTTGTACTTTGTTTATAAGCGAGGCTTTTGTCCGCGTCACTAAATCAATTTTGGTGACGCGGACAAAAACAAAGTTGGTGACGCGGACACTTTTCAAAAGCGTGCCAGAGCTTCACACAATTCTCGCGCAATTCAATTTGAAAGTACAAAACTTGCACCCCAATACACGTTGTGCTATAATGTGGTACAATTGATATGAAAAGGTTATGACGGGAAGAGTAACACCTCGTAACTTGCCTTCAGAGAGCCGGGATTTGGTGTGAACCGGCGGCAGGCGGAGTGTGAAGATGGCCCCTGAACCGCGCAGCTGAAACGACAAACTTGTGTCGGTTAGGCAGCGCCGTCTGGCAGACGTTAGAAAGCCGGCTACAGACCTGATAGCGTCAGGCCTGCAGCGCTGAGGCGCGATTAGTCGCGTGAAGCAAGGTGGTACCGCGAACAGAACCTTCGTCCTTGAGGAATCAGGACGGAGGTTTATCTTTTTTTAGGCAGCCCGAATTTAAAAATTTTGAAAGGAAGTGCGATATGACAGCAAAAGGCTCATTCTACATCACTACCCCCATCTACTAC
Source organism: uncultured Acidaminobacter sp. (assembly GCA_964416305.1). GTDB lineage: Bacteria > Bacillota > Clostridia > Peptostreptococcales > Acidaminobacteraceae > Acidaminobacter. The sequence continues at coordinate 20,815 of CAYQDM010000031.1, forward strand.
CCAAGCTCGAAACTCCACATAGGCCACACCTATACCACAGTCGCCGCAGACGTCATGGCCAGGTACAAGCGTGCCCAGGGCTTCGACGTCATGTTCCTGACCGGCACAGACGAGCACGGACAAAAGATTGAAAACGTCGCGAAGGCTCAGGGCAAGGCACCTAAAGAATTCCTCGACAAAGTCGTCGCGGAAATCAAAGACCTCTGGAAAGTCATGGAGATCTCCTACGACAAATTCATCCGCACCACGGACGACTACCATGAGCGCCGCGTACAGATGATGTTCGAGAAGCTCTACGAAAAAGGCGACATCTACAAAGGTACCTACGAGGGCATGTACTGCACCCCTTGCGAGTCCTTCTGGACAGAATCCCAGCTTGTGGATCACAAGTGCCCGGACTGCGGCCGAGAGGTCACCAAGACCAGTGAGGAAGCTTACTTCTTTAAAATGTCCAAGTACCAGGACCGCCTCCTGGATCTCTTTGAGAATGTCGAAGGCTTCGCTGAGCCTAAGTCCCGTGTCAACGAAATGGTCAACAACTTCATCAAACCAGGCCTCGAGGACCTCTGCGTCACCCGGACCTCCTTTGACTGGGGCATCCCGGTTCCGTTTGATCCAAAGCACGTCATCTACGTTTGGCTGGACGCCCTGAGCAACTACGTCACTGCCCTGGGCTACCCGGAAGAGATGGACGGCGACTTCGCGAAGTTCTGGCCTGCGGACGTTCACCTTGTAGGCAAGGAAATTGTCCGCTTCCACACCATTATCTGGCCGGCCATGCTGATGGCGCTGGACGTGCCGGTACCTAAGAAGGTCTTCGGCCACGGCTGGATTCTCCTCGAAGGCGGGAAAATGTCAAAATCCAAGGGCAACATTGTCGACCCGGTCGTCCTGATCGACCGCTATGGCGTTGATGCCCTCAAATACTTCCTCCTGCGCGAGTACTCCTTTGGCCAGGACGGCATCTTTACCAATGAAGTCCTGTTGAGCCGCCTGAACTCCGACCTGGCGAACGACCTGGGCAACCTGGTTTCCCGCACCATCGCCATGATCGAGAAGTACAATGACGGCCTCATCAAGAAGAGCAGCGCCGTTACAGCCTTTGACGCTTCCCTGACAGAGCTGGCTGAGGAGACTATCGGCAAAGTGGAGGAGAAGCTCGACAAGCTGGACTTCTCAAATGCCCTGGACGAAATCTGGAAGCTGGTTCGCCGCACCAACAAATACATTGACGAGACAGCGCCATGGGTCCTCGCCAAGGACGAGCAGCAGAAAGACGTCCTCGACACGGTGCTTTATAACCTGGCAGAAGCCATCCGCATAGTGTCCGCGCTCATTCAGCCGTTCATGGTCCACACCTCCCGCAAAATTTGGGATCAGCTTGGTCTCACAGAGGGCGGCTTGACTAATTGGGACAGCGCCCGCGAGTTTGGCCTGCTGCCGGAAGGTCTGAAGGTAAGCAAGGCGGACGCGCTCTTCCCGCGCATCGACATTCCTAAGGAACTCGAGGCGCTCGCCGCTCTGGGCGCACCGGCTGAGGAGCCCGCAAAGGAAGAGAAGAAGGAAGAGGCGCCTTCCAAAGAAGCTCCTAAAGAAAAGGCTTTTGCCGATGGTCACACTACCCCAGAGTCCCCGGAAATCACCATTGACGAGTTCGCCAAGGTTCAGCTCAAGGTCGCGGAAGTCGTGGCCTGCGAGCGGCATCCAAACGCGGACAAACTCCTGGTGCTCCAGCTCAAAGTGGGTGAAGAGACGCGCCAGGTCGTCAGCGGTATTTCCAAATTCTTTGAGCCAGAGGCACTGGTGGGCAGGAAGGTCATCCTCGTCGCCAACCTGAAAGCCGTCAAGCTCCGTGGTGTTGAGTCCCACGGCATGATCCTGGCAGCCGCGGATGGCGAAGCCCTGGGTCTTTTAACGGTGGATATGCCATCCGGCACGACCGTATCCTAACAGCATTTAATATAAATAGGCACGATGTGATCCGGAGATTATGGGACTTGGTCCCTTGATCTCCGGGCTCAGCGACTATACTTCAAAACGAACAAGAACAAAGAAAAGAGGTAAGAAATGCTCTTTGATTCCCATACCCATTTGGATTCGAAAAAATTTGAGAACGACCGTGAGTTTGTCATCAACCGCGCCAAAAGCAACGGCGTTTCGCTGATGGTCAATCCCGGCGCAAGCCTGGAGAGTTCCATGGATGCCGTCAAGCTGAGCGAGACCTATGACTTCATCTATGCTGCGGTCGGGATTCATCCTCACGACGCGAAAACCATGGATGAGTCCATGCTGGCCATGATCGAGAGTCTGGCTAAAAAGGAAAAAGTCGTGGCTATAGGAGAAATTGGCCTCGATTTTCACTATAATTTCTCCGAGCCGGATGTGCAGCGTAAGTGGTTTGTCGAACAGCTCCACTTGGCGCGGCGCCTTGACATGCCGGTCATCATTCACGACCGGGAGGCCCACGAGGAGATTTTCAAAACGCTGAGAGCTGAGAGGGCGTTTGATCATGGTGTCCTGATGCACTGCTATTCCTCCAGCGCGGAGCTGGCGAAGGAATACGTGAAATTGGGCGCGTACATCTCCATTGCCGGACCGGTGACCTACAAGAATAACCATAAGACTGTAAGCGTGGTGGAGCAGGTGCCGCTGGACCGCCTGCTGATCGAAACCGACGCGCCATACCTGACGCCCGAGCCGCACAGGGGCAAGCGCAACGAGCCCATGTATGTCCGGCACACCTGCGACATGGTGGCCAAAATCAGGGGCATCTCCCCTGAAGAGGCCGCCGAGGCCACTTATCAGAACGGACTGCGCTTCTTTGGCATTCAAGACCCGAGGACTGTCAAATGATGCGGGTCAAAGAAGTTATAGTCGTCGAAGGCCGCAGTGACGAACGGGCGGTGAAGCGGGCTGTGGATGCTCAGATCATAGTCACCAGCGGCTACGGCATCAAGGAAACCACCTTTCGCGCCATTGAAGAGGCGGATCGCCGCTGCGGCGTCATCATCTTCACAGACCCCGACTTCATGGGTGAAAGGATCCGCGAACGCCTCAAACTGCGGGTACCGGGTGCCAAACATGCCTATCTGTCCAGGGCGGATGCCACTTCAGAAGGGGATATTGGCATAGAGAACGCCAATCCCCAGGCAATTCTGGCAGCGCTCGAAAAGGTCAGAACCTGGGTGGAGAACCCTGTGGATGTTTTTACGAAGTCAGACTTAATTAAGAACGGCCTGGAGGGGGGACCTGGTGCCCTCGAACGCAGGGATAAAATGGGGAAGCTTCTCGGCATTGGCTATGGCAATGGCAAGCAATTCCTGCTCAGGCTCAACCGCTTTGGGGTTTCCCGGGAGGAATTCGAAAAGGCGCTGACCGCAATTGATCTCGAAAATGGAGGCCCGAAGACATGCTGAAGCTCACTTCACCATCCACCATACGCTATATTATGGACAAATATGGCTTCCGCTTTTCGAAAAGCCTGGGTCAGAACTTCCTGATCGATGAGGGCACCGTGAACCGGATCGTCGCAAACGCAGAGGTCGGCCCTGAGGACGTGGTCCTGGAAATTGGGCCGGGCATTGGTGTCATGACCCAGGTTCTGGCAGCGCATGCCGAAAAGGTTGTGGCGGTGGAGATCGACTCCAGCCTCCTGCCCGTCCTGAATGAAACGCTGGAGGGGCTCGAGAACGTCGAGGTCGTCCATGGGGACATTCTGGAGGTCGATGTCAGAGCACTCTTGACAGAACATTTTGGTGATAGAAAGCCCAAGGTGGTCGCCAATCTGCCCTATTACGTCACGACGCCTATTTTGATGCGGTTTCTCGAGGAGCGGCTGCCTGTTTCTGAGATTGTAGTTATGATCCAGAAGGAGGTCGCCGAGCGGATGACGGCATCCCCATCCACTAAGGCGTATGGGTCGCTGTCCATTGCAGTGCAGTATTACTGCGAGGCCAGCGTGGTCCAAAAAGTACCACCGACGGTCTTCATGCCGCAGCCCAGCGTCGAAAGTCTCGTGATCCGTCTGAAGCTGCGCGAGAAGCCCTGGGTCGAGCTGCTCAATCCGGACTTTTTCTTCAAAGTCGTTAAAGCGGCCTTTGGCCAGCGGCGCAAGACTTTGCTCAACGCCCTCAGCGCCGGTCTGTCCATGCCGAAGGATAAGATTCTGGAGGCGCTGGAAGCCGTCGAGATTGCACCGAATCTTCGTGGCGAGGCGCTGACGATTGAGGCCTTTGCAAGGCTCGCGAATGCGTTTGAAGAACTTGAATAAAACTGATGAACAAGAGAAAAGGTGCCTGATCCCCGTTTCAAAGAACTGGGGATCAGGCACCTCATTTTATTTTTGCTTTTCCTTCATCTTCTCCCGCACGTAGTTGTTGAGAGCCGGAAGGTAGTTCAGCACCCCCATGGCAGACAGCTCAATCTTGTATTGCTCATTCATGGCATTGTAGGGGATGGATTTGCGCGACTTTCCATAGTAGTAATGCCGTACGACCTCATAAGGAATGAGGAAGTAAGTGTCATTGAATTTAAAATGTACAATGATAAAGGTCAGCCCGCCCTGTATGTCAATGTCCCGCATGAACTCGACCTGATGCTCGTGAATATTGTATAGAGGCAGATTCTTCTGATGTGTCTCCTTGGCTTCAAACGCCACGCCCACACCTTGGATCACGCCTTGAAAGTCTATGGTGGACTTCTTCTCAAAGTAGGCTTTGGTGATCATGCCGCGCTCGTCCAGCTCCACCACTTTGACGGGTACGTGAATTTTGTCGATCCGCGCCAGCTGCTTGGAGCGGTAATAGTCGTGGGTCTTCAGGAGCAGCGATTCGAGGGCGTCGCCGCGCAGACCGTGGGATTTCCAGACCGTCATGGTGTCACTTCCTTTCCGTTACCAGTATACACTATCCCGGGGCTCTCTTAAATACATTAGCCGATGGTCTCCTAACCCAGCCATCCCACCAGCCATCCCACCCTCCTATTTCCAAGTGCATGACTTCGTTTCACGGAGTAATCTGAGAATGATAA
>CAYQDM010000032.1:0-25678 GCA_964416305.1 uncultured Acidaminobacter sp.
GCATAATCATATCCGGCGTGTGCACGAGCACATAACCGGCCGCTTTCAATACTGCATAGGACATTTTATCCCTCCTCCGTGATTTAGGCTGACGCAGTGATTGCCGCTTCCAGCATAGCTTGAATACCGGATTTTGTAGCGGCCTCTTTAGTGGCTTCAGCTATTTTTTCGCCATTTTTGTAGAGCGTAATAGTCGGCAGTCCCAGTACCTTTTGAGAAATAGCGAGGCGCCTCGCGCTTGAGGTATTGAGTTTGCAGAACTTTACTTTGTCGCCATAAGCTTCAGAGAGTGCCTCAACATCTGGCATGAGTGCTTTACATGGCTCACAGCCTTCGTTCCAGTAATCCACCAGCACCAAACCTTTAGCGTTCAGAACCTCTTGTTCGAAATTGTCTTTATCCAGAATTAACATAGTGATCCTCCTCGTAAAATTAATAATGCTTCATAATTCGTCATAATAATTTGGATCCTTCAAACATACGCGTTACAATGACTCAATATATTTCTCCGCCATAACCGCGGCTATGGCGCCGTCTGCAGTCGCTGTCACCACTTGACGAAGCTGTTTTTGACGCACGTCGCCTGCTGCAAAAACTCCGGGGATATTGGTTCTCATAGTGTCATCCGTTATGAGATAACCTGAAGTGTCCATGGTGAGACAACCGTTAAAAAGTGAGGTTGCCGGATCATAGCCTATGAAGACGAAGACGCCCATGGTGCCGTCATCCTCAGACGCAGGGATGTCCGTAATCTCGCCGGTCTTTACATTCTTGACCTTGATGCCCTCGAGAATGCCTTCGCCATAAATCTCCTCGACGACCGAGTTCATCAAGTAGTCGACTTTCTCGTTCTTCTTAGCCTTTTCAATGATGGATTTTGCCGCTCTGAACTCGTCACGTCTATGGACCAAAGTTACTTTGCGCGCGAATTTTGTCAGATACATGGCCTCCTCAACAGCAGTGTCGCCACCGCCGACACAAAAGACTTCCAGGTCGGTAAAGAAATCAGCGTCGCACGTCGCGCAATAGGAAACGCCTTTTCCGGTCAGCTCGGCTTCACCCGAACAGCCAATTTTCTTTGGCGTCGCGCCGGTGGCTACGATGACCGATTTAGCATAGTAGATGGCACCACTTTCGGTGTGAATGACTTTTGGATTAACTTCAAAATCAAAGCGTGTGACAGCGTCCTTGACACGTTCGGCGCCAAATTCCTCACATTGGTTGACCATGCGCTCTACGAGGCTCGGACCGGTAGCGTGTTCAATTGAACCCGGGTAGTTGGCAACTTCGTCGGTTGTTGCGATCTGACCGCCTGCTTTTTCCTTTTCAAGTATGACGGTTTTCAATTTCGCGCGGGCTGCGTACAGACCCGCAGACAGGCCAGCCGGGCCTGCACCTATAATGACGACATCATAAAACTGTTCCATGTTCAACCTCCTGAATTTTTTTGGAGAGAAGGTAGTGCTCGAAGTCGGACCTCCAATGTGGGTTATGGTTAATTCACGTGACTATATAGGTAAATAAAATTGTCCGACAATTTAATTATAGTTAAAATATAAACAAGTTCAAGAATTATTTCTTCGTTTAGTTTTAAATTTCACAATTTCATCATTTAACACTTGAATGGAATCGCCAAAGGGGTTGATGATCCATGCCATTGTGATCCGAGTGACCATCGGCATAATAAAGAAATGTAAATAAAAAACAAGTACGATTCAACATGGATTTAACAATCCGTTAACTTCGACAAAACACAAGGGTGAATTTTCCGTGCTAAACTCAGTTTGTAAGGTTGAGGCAAGACATGACGCCCCGCGATGAAAGCCCTCAGCCAGTCCATAAACGAAAAACAAAAAACATCCAATAAAAGACCACTAGGAGGACTTGTAAATGTTAAAGAAAAAAGCACTCGTACTCATGTTAACCCTTGGAATTGTAGGTTCACTGGCAGCGTGTTCCCAGCCTGCGGCGGAAGCCCCTGCTGCAGAACCTGGCGAGCAGGTCGAAGCACTCAGCGGCGACGTCATTGTCGACGGTTCCGGTACGGTATATCCACTCATGGCCCACATCGCTGAAGAATACATGGTCAACGAACAAAACGAAGTCAGTGTGCAGGTCGGCCGCGCAGGTTCTTCTGCAGGCTTTAAGAAATTCATCCCAGGCGAGACGGACTTCTCCGACGCTTCCAGAAAGATCAAAGACGAAGAAATTGCCCAACTCGAAGAAAAAGGCCTCAAAATGGGCGACAACATCATGGAAATCAAGCTTGCCTACGATGGACTGACCATGGTCATCAACCCGGAGAACACATGGGCAACAGAAATGACTCAGGACGAAATCGTCAAAATGTTCCTTTCCGGCAGCTACAAAGCAGACGACAAGGTCCTCTGGTCCGACATCAGGGCTGATTGGCCAGCGGAAGAAATCAAATTCTACGGTCCGAATGAGAACCATGGCACTTACGAATTCTTCGCTGAAGAGATCCTGGATAAGCAGCCGATGGTCGCAACCGCCAACCTCCAACAAGAGTATTCCACGCTGGTGGACCTCGTTTCCCAGGATAAAAATGCCATCGCGTTCTTTGGCTTCGGTTACTATACAACCAACACAGATAAACTGGTCGCAGTAAAAGTCGACTTTGGAAGCGGCCCGGTAGAGCCTACTCTTGAGACCATCGGCGAAGAGCTTCCGTACGCCGGCTTCACACGACTCGTCTACACTTACCTGAACCTCAACTACGCAAAAGAGAGACCTCAGGTTCTCGACTACGCCAAATATGTCGTCTCTCCAGAAGGCGCAGCAAGACTCGCGGGTGAAAATGGATTCGCACCGCTTCCGGCAGCAGCCTACGCAAAGTACCTGACTCAGCTCGAAGCAATCCAGTAGTCACCGCAAAAAAGACTTCGAAACAACATTTTAACTTCAAGGTGGGGGCGGGGGCTGCCCATCTTGAAGTTTTGCATGAACAAACAATGGAGTGAAAAAGATGAGTCAAGATACGCAGGTTCGACAATTGATTCAAAACAACATCTTAAACAAAAAGCACGTCTCTGACCGCTTTATGCCAAAATTCTTTTTTGTCATGGCCTTCGTTTCGGTGTTCACCACCTTTGGCATTATCATCACTTTGGTCACGGACGCAGCTAAGTTTTTCAGTCAGGTGCAGCTGGCTCAGGTTTTCAGTACTAAGCTTGCACCGCTGGCGGCCGAGCCGTCCTTTGGCATTCTGCCTTTGATTACCGGGACCTTGATAACCTCCCTGATTGCCATGCTCGTCGCGGTACCGGTAGGGCTGACCGCCGCGATCTATCTGAGTCAGTTCGCCACGGAAAGAACGCGCCGCACCCTTAAGCCAATTATGGAAGTTCTCGCCGGCATCCCGACCATAGTCTACGGCTTTTTCGCCTATTCCTTCGTGACGCCGCTCCTGATGAAGCTGATTCCGACTTTAGGTGCAAAGAACGCCCTAAGCCCCGGGATCGTCATGGGCATCATGATCATTCCCCTTGTGGCCTCCCTCTCGGAAGACGCCATGAATGCCGTCCCCAACATCATGCGTGAAGGCGCGCTGGGACTTGGATCCACGCGGTTGGAAGTAACGTTTAAAGTCGTCATTCCTGCGGCAATATCAGGTATTATGTCTTCTATTGTTCTTGCCGTGTCAAGAGCCATTGGCGAAACCATGATCGTCACCATAGCCAGCGGCAGCTCCAAGAACTTTACCCTGGACATTACTCAGTCTATGCAGACCATGACGGCATATATTGTCGAGTTTACGAGCGGAGACGCTGGCAGCGGCACAGTGGGCTATTACAGCCTTTATGCAGTCGGTCTGATCCTGTTCCTGTTTACCTTAATCATGAATCTCATTGCCCAGCATATTTCTCATAAATACAGGGAGGAATATTGATGAGCGCAGTTAAATCAGAATTCCTCAGAGAAGGCAGGGAAGACATCATGCTTGAGACAGATCAAATGCGCGCTCTGGAGCGCTATAAAGTGAAAATTGACAGCGGTCGCATCGAGCGTCGGGTCAGACTCAACAACGGTCTAAAGCATTTATTCTCACTTTCAACCGTGTTTGCCCTCGTCGTTTTAGCTATCCTTCTATACCGAATAGGCGTTCAAAGCGCTGGTTGGCTGGATCTTCAGTTTCTGACCTCAAACCTCTCGAGGTTTGCTGACAAGGCAGGCATTTATGGCGCGATCCTCGGGACCGTGTATCTCATGTTCATTGTCGTGCCGGTCACATTAGTTCTCGGGGTGTCAACAGCCATCTATCTTGAGGAATATGCCTCGAAAGGGCGCATCCAGCGCTTTATCAAAGTCAACATATCCAACCTCGCCAGTGTGCCGTCCGTCATCTTTGGCCTCCTCGGCCTGGCCGTCTTCGGGCGGATGCTGAACCTTGGCTCCAGCATATTGGCAGGCGGACTCACTATGTCCCTCCTGGTTCTGCCGACAGTCGTGGTCGCAAGCCAGGAAGCCATCAAAGCTGTTCCGGGATTCCTGCGTGAGGCCTCCTATGGCATGGGGGCGGACAAATGGACGACAATCCGAAAAGTCGTGCTCCCGGTTGCGCTGCCAGGCATCCTCACCGGATCCATTCTCGCCATGTCCAGAGCTATTGGAGAAACCGCACCGCTGGTCGTCCTGGGCATCCCGACGCTCATTTTAAAAATACCCAACAGCATTATGGATGACTTTACCGCGCTGCCAATCCAGATTTATTACTGGACGCTGGATACCGTACTGACACCGGAATACGCGAACCTTGCCGCGGCGACCATTGTCGTGCTCCTGGCAGTTCTGTTTGTCCTGAACTCTGTCGCTATCATTATCCGGAACAAGTTCCAGAAGCGCTTCTAATATGGAGGAGATCCTTTTGAACATTCAAAACCCTGAAATCGAAAATAACGTCTTTGATGTACGGGGCTTAAACTTATGGTACGGCAACGACCAAGCCCTGAAGAACATCAATATGCAAATAGAGAAGAACAAAATCACTGCCATTATTGGGCCGTCCGGCTGCGGCAAGTCCACGTTCATCAAGACTTTAAACCGAATGATCGAAAATGTGCCGATAGTCCGAACCACCGGCGAAATCCTGTATCACGGCAATGATATTTTCGATAAATCCATGCGGGTGGAGGAGCTCAGAACCAAGGTCGGCATGGTCTTTCAAAAGCCGAATCCTTTCCCAAAATCCATCTTTGAAAATGTTGTCTACGGCCCGAAAATCCATGGCATCAAGGACAAAAAACTCTTGATGGAGATCGCGGAAGCCAGCCTGAAAAGTGCTGCGCTTTGGGATGAAGTCAAGGACAGACTGAATGACAACGCCTACGGGCTTTCAGGCGGCCAGCAGCAGCGACTTTGTATCGCCAGATGCCTCGCTGTTCAACCGGACGTCATCCTGATGGATGAGCCGACCTCTGCCCTAGATCCAATCGCGACATTAAAAATCGAAGAACTGATGGATAGTCTGAAACAGGAGTATACCATTGCCATTGTCACCCACTCCATGCAGCAGGCTGCCAGAATTTCTGACAAGACTGCATTCTTTCTGATGGGGGATTTGATCGAATACGACAAGACGGAAGCGATTTTCTCCAATCCAAGGGACAAGCGCACAGAGGATTACATTACGGGTCGGTTTGGTTAAGTCAGGCACATGAGCGGTTCGCAGGGAAGGATGAGCCCGCCCGTTCAATGAGGAGGAAGACGCGTTCATGAGAGAGCAAATGGAGGATAGAATCAGGGAGATCCATAGCAAAGTGGCGTATATGAGCCGACTATCGGCAGGGAGCATTGGACAGGCTATGGAAGCCTTTGTCCGGCAAGATGCTCGAATAGCGAAGCAGATTCTGGCTCAGGACCCTGAAATCAATAAACTCGAAAAGGAAATTGAGAATTTGTGCATAACCCTCGCCGCGACCCAGAGTCCGCTGGCTTCTGATTTGAGACAAATGGTCAGCATTATCAAGATTGTGACAGATCTGGAGCGCATTGGTGATTACAGCTGTAATATCGCGGAAGTCGTCTTAAGCCTTGGAAAATATGAGCTGGTTAAGCCCCTTGAAAGGCTCCCCATCATGGAGAGAAAAGTACGGGAGATGGTAGAGGCCAGTTTGAGGGCTTATTTCCAGCATGATATTGAATTGGCGTACGAAACGGCGAGAAAAGATGACGAAATTGATACACTGTACGAAGAGATCTATAGAGAGCTGCTTCGTCTGATTAAAATCCGTGAAAATCAGGAGGATCAGATTATTGGGTTGATTCTGGTGGGGCGCTATCTCGAGCGCATTGCGGACCATGCCACCAATATCTGCGAACGCGTGATCCTGATGATGACAGGGGAGAATGTAAAGCTATAGATATGGATGATGGTGTCTGCGGCTCGAGCCTATCGACCCCGAGTTCCAAAGGCAGAAACCAGGTGTCTGACACCCGGTTTCATATCTAAAAGATGGATGATGGTGACTGCGGCCATTTGTCTGTGCTTCCCCTCTTACACCCCAAAATTAAAAGCGTTAAGAAATGAAAGCCTCTTGGAAGCGGCCCAATTTCTTAACGCTTTTTTGTCGTTTATTGAAGTTGTGTTACCGCTCCACCGGGGAGTGGACCCACAGGATCTGCGATGTTTTTTTGCCTGGATTCATCCAGTTGTGGAATTCCGTGGATTTGAAGTACATGGAGTCTCCGGTTTTCATATCATAGACATCCGCATAGTTTAATGTGACCCTGAAGCTGCCATTGACCACATAGATGAATTCTTCGCCGTGATGCTGATGGGTCTCCGGCGCGCCGGCACCGGGTTCGACATAGAACATCATGGGAAAGAGAACGTGTTCTTTCTGTGAAATCAGAGATTCAAGGGTGACCCCGGGTATGCCGGCCTGAACAGGTTCGCCGGTACCCTTTTCGATAAGTGTTCTGTTTTCTTCTTCAGGCTCAAAGAAATGCAGGACACTTTCGCCATAAAAGGTTGCGAGACGTTCCAGGATCTCATAGGAAATATTCGCTTGGCCATTTTCAATTTTGCTGAGATAGGAGGTTGAAATGCCAACTTGAGTGGCGACTTCTTCCAGGGTCAGATTCAGTTTATCTCTGTAAAGCTTCCATTTGCTCCCTATGAGCTTGCGGCTGGGAGGCGTGGATGCATCATAAGCATCCGTGCCAACAATCAGAGGCGGCAGTGATGCCTGAGTCATGAGAAGACTTTTTATAGCTTTGGAACCCATTTTGTCATCTATGGAGTACTGCTTAATTTTCTTTAGGGTTTCGATATCTTCCAAACTGTAAATTCTGTATGCGTTTGAACTGCGTTTGGCGACGAAAAACCCTTGTTTTTCCCAGTTGCGTATAGTGGCTGGAACGACGCCAAGAAGCTTGGCAACTTCATTGATGCTGAAATAGAGTTCAGCATTATTCTCAGACTTGTTTGTCATGTCAGTCCTCCAACACTCATTATGTAGTTGTATTATACAACAATGTACTGAAAATTGATAAGAAAAATTACTGTCCACCAACCATTAAAAAACTATTGACAAGGATGATAAAACGATGTTACATTAATTTCGAAAGATTACAAACAATAATAACAAGGTTGAGAAAAGTTGTTTTATACCCTTAAACTTTAATGCGTATGAAAAAAGGGAGGTACCTATGGGTTACAAGGAAGACGGAAAATGGTGGGTCAGTCAGTCAAACTTCGCAGCAGACGTCTTAAAGGGTTATGATTTCCCCAAAAAAATCGAAATTCTGGATACGACTTTACGGGACGGTGAGCAACAGCCGGGCATTATTCTGACTCGAAAGGAAAAAGTTGAAATTGCCAAGAAACTTGCCCTGGCAGGCGTCCACAGAATCGAAGCGGGTACACCGGCGGCTTCCAAAGAAGATGCGGATGCCATCAAGGAAATTGCCTCTCTCAACCTCGGTCCCAAGATCTTTGCTTTTGTGCGAAATACACCCGAGGACATGAAACTCGCCAGAGAGTGCGGGGTCTCCCATGTCCTGGCAGAGATTCCCGGCAGCGAACATTTGCTCAAATACGGTAAGCGCTGGACGGCCGAACGAGCCATTAAAGCCGCTATTGAAGCGACTCAGGCAGCAAGGGAAGAGGGCCTCTATGTCACATTTTTTCCTGCGGATTCCTCCAGAGCAAGCCTTGATTTTCTGATTGACGCTGTACATCAGATTTCTGAAGGCGGACACATGGATGCTCTGGCACTGGTAGATACCTTTGGATGTTTTTCGCCGGAAGGCGCAGCCTATACGGTGAGAAAATTAAAAAGTGAATTTAGCGTTCCAATAGAAGTTCACTTCCATGATGACTTTGGTCTTGGCGTCGCTTCGACTATTGCCGGCCTTGCTGCAGGCGCGGAAGTTGCCCACGTCACCGTCAATGGCATTGGAGAAAGATCGGGCAGCGTAGCCCTTGAGCCTCTCGCCCTTTCATTAAAAGTCCTGTATGGGTATGACACCGGGATTGAACTGGATCAGCTTAAATCGCTGTCGAATACAGTGGCCGACTATACCAGGTTCGCTGTGCCGCCTACCAGACCGGTTGTCGGAGAAAGAATTTTCGGATGGGAAACTGGCATGCCATCGAGTCTCTGGGTCAACTGCAAAAACGAAGAACCTCTGGCAATGCTTCCTTACCACTGGAGCATGACGGGTCAATCAGAGCCTAAGCTGTATCTTGGCAAGAAAAGCGGCAAAGACAACATTAAAACCTGGATCTGGGAAAACAACCTCGTTCTGACAGAGGAACAGGAGCAGGCGCTGCTCGGCAAAGTCAAGGATCTCTCATTGTCGTTAAAACGCGACTTGACACCGGAAGAATTTATTGAGCTGGCAAAAAGCCTTTAGGAGGTCCTGAAATGAAAGACATAACATTGTCGAATCTTTTTAAGTCCGTTCAGCCTTCGCCAATGCTTCAAATGTTTGAAGCCGCATCAAAATACACGGGGCTTATAAGTCTTGGGATTGGCGAGCCTGACGCGCATACGCATCCCAGCATTGTTGAGGCGGCAGCGGAAGCTGCCAAGGCCGGTTTTACGCATTATCCACCAGTCAATGGCTTTCAGGATCTTCGTTCAGCCATTTCGGACTACTGGCGAGACAACTATGGACTTGAGTCCTCTCCGGAAGACGTCATTATTGGTGCAGGGGCTACTCAAGCGATCTACATGATTCTTCAGGCGCTGATAAATCCCGGGGATGAAGTCATAGTGCCGGATCCGTGCTTTACACCTTACATGCAGGCAATCGACTACGTCTATGGTGTGCCGGTACCTGTACCTCTAAAAGAGGCAGATGCGTTCAACATGACCGCAGAACTGCTGGAGTCCTGCATAACCCCTAAGACTAAAATTGTCATGCTCAATTCACCGGGCAATCCTACAGGTGCTGTCATAGGGATGGAAGAGGCTTTGAAAATCTGTGATGTCATCAAGAAACACGATCTCATCCTGATTTCGGATGAAATCTACGAAGCCTTTATCTACGAGGGCGAGCATATCTGTTTCGCGACACTGCCGGACATGAAAGAACGCACCTTCACAGTGGCTGGTTTTTCCAAAACCTATGCTATGTGCGGCTGGCGGATTGGTTATGCCATAGGACCCAAAAAGGTCATAGATACCATGAAAATCATCAATATTGGCACCACCATGTGCATGAATTCCGTTTCTCAAAAGGCAGCGTTCTACGCACTGAAAAACTGTGAAACTCAGGTCAAAGAAATGGTGGAAATTTATAAAGATCGCGTCGACTATGCACACAAACGTATCAACCAGATTAAAGGCTTGTCCTGCGTGAAGCCGCGAGGCGCCTTCTACCTGTTTGTGAACATAGAAAAAACAGGCATGACCTCCATGGCACTTGGCATGAAGCTACTTGAAGAAGCGAAGGTGATCACCATTCCGGGCATCTCCTTTGGACCGAACAGCGACAATTATATCCGAATCTCCTGTACTATCCCAAATGAACAGATGGCAGAAGCATTTGACAGAATAGAAGCGGTTTTGGGGAAATAATAATATTCCTTTTTGAAACACACTATTCCAAACAGGGAGGATCTAACCATGGCGGTGGAATCCAAAGTATCAGCAGAACGAGTACACGATCAAAAACCAAGGGATCAGTTCAAGTCACAACTCGGGTTTATTTTCGCGGCAGCAGGTTCAGCAGTCGGACTGGGCAATATATGGAGATTTCCATACATGACAGGAACAAACGGTGGAGGCGCCTTCGTACTTTTATACTTGATTTGTGTCCTTTTTGTAGGTGCCAGCTTGCTTTTGGTTGAATTTGCAATTGGGAGACACGGTAAAACAAATGCCATTGAAAGTTATGCAAAGATACGAAAAGGCGCGAAATGGATTGGTTTTCTTGGGTTCTTCTCGGCGTTTATCTTCCTGTCTTATTATTCCGTTGTCAGCGGCTGGACTGTTTACTACTCCATTCAATCCTTCTTTGGGCTCAATGGCTTGGCGCCTGATCAAATCGGAAATTTCTTTGGCGCCTTCATCTCTGACCCGGTTAAACCACTGATGTATCACGCTATATTTATGGCGTTGACAGTGGGCATCATCATCAAAGGCATCTCACAAGGCATCGAGAAATCGACTAAAATTATGATGCCAATGCTCTTCGCTTTGCTGATTATCCTCGTTATTCGCGCTTTGACGCTGCCAGGCGCCTGGGAAGGCATCAAATGGTATCTCACGCCGGATCTTTCGAAGATTACAGGCGGTGTATGGATTGCAGCGCTCGGTCAAGTGTTCTTCAGTATGAGCGTCGGCATGTCCGGCATGGTGACGTATGCGAGCTATTTAGGCAAACATGAAAATTTACCTAAGACTTCAATTATCGTTGCTTTAATGGATACCTCAGTAGCGCTGCTCGCGGGCTTGATTATATTCCCGGCCGTCTTCTCCTTTGGACTTGAACCAGGTGCCGGACCGGGTCTCGTCTTCATCACACTGCCGGCCGTATTTGCACAAATGCCGCTCGGATCAATTTTCTCCTTCATGTTCTTTGTCCTTTTGGCCATTGCATGCTTGACTTCATCCATCTCCATTTTGGAAATGCCTGTTTCCTATTTAATTGAAACGCGAAAGATGGCCAGAACCAAAGCGGCTCTTTTGGTCGGCGCAATTGCTTACGTCATGGGTATTGCGGTTTCTTTCAGCTTTGGGATCTGGAGTGATTTCACACTCTTTGGCAAAGGTATTTTTGATCTCTTTGACTATTTTGGCTCAAATATTTCACTGCCGCTTGGCGGCTTAGCCGCAGCGATCCTGGTTGGATGGTTCTGGGGTGAAAAAGACGCTGTTGCTGAAATATCCAATAATGGCGAGATCAAAGGCACAATCGTTAAAGCTTGGTTCCCGGTTGTGAAGTACGTTGTACCGGTAACGGTGGTTCTGATCTTCCTTTCAAATCTTGGCATCCTGAAACTTTAGTCTGAACAACACTCATGAATCCGGCGGGAGTTGCCTGCATTATGACTCCCGCCCTTTTCATAAGCAAAAGCGCAACTTTGTGCCTGACGGAGGTAATCTATCATGAAAAATAAACTTATTCATAACCCGGTTCACGGGAAATTGAAGGTGCTTGGCTTTGCATCCGGAAGCGGCAACACGCTTTGGAAAGCCTATGAACTTCAAAAAGAAATGGAGCAGACCCATGGCGGGTGCCCCTTTGAGATTGTTGGCGTCTTCTCTGACAAGCCGGATTCCAAGGCGGTTGAGATGGCAAAGACCATCGGCATGGCCTTTGCCTCTTTGGATCTTCGGGCATTTCACAACGAGCATGACGCAGCCTTAAGTGACCTCGGCGTGCGCGCGCTCTACGATCAGGAGGTCGCGAAGCTGATTGAGCCTTTTGGCGCAGATCTGATTCTGCTGGCAGGGTATGTTTGGGCTACGACGGAAGCCCTTGTGAACCATTACTGGATGGTCAACGTTCATCCGGCGGACCTGTCTGCAGCGCCCTATGGTCACCGCCTCTTTGCTGGTGCCGATGGTGTCGGCGACACACTTCACCTGCGCCAGGAGACAATTTGCTCAAGTGCCCACCTGGCGACAGCGGAAATTGACGGTGGGCCGCTCCTCATGCGGTCGCCTTCTCACGTGATTGACTATTCGATTCCTGAGGAAAACCAACAACTGCGCAAAGCGGTATTAAAAGCCGTCAATGAACATTCGCGGCATTTGGGCGCAAGGGTGATCCTGGAGATTGCACAGGGCAAATTTGGCATGGATGAGACGGGCCACGTTCGGTATTGCGGTGACCCCGTTCCGGCGGGTGTGAAAGTCGAGAGCTGGTCTGAAAATATTCCGAAGTTTCGACGCGATTTAAATGCCATGATGTCCCCAAAAAGTGTGGTTGTTATAGGGGCTTCGGCACGCGGCGGACTGGGCAGCGCGATTCTGTCGAACATTCAGGACGGAGGTTTTACAGGAGGGCTTTACGCTGTGAACCGCAGCGGTGAAGATGTCGCAGGAGTCAAGGCTTATGAAAGGGTCGAGCTTTTGCCTGAGGCACCGGATCTTGCGGTGGTGACAACGCCTTCAGGCGCAGTGCTTGAAGCGGTTGAGACATGCGGAAAACTCGGTGTAAAAGCGGTGGTTTGTATCAGCGCTGGGTTCAAGGAGACCGGTGAAGCGGGCGCAGTCGAGGAGAGCAAGCTCAAGGCAATTACGGATCGATACAACATGAGGCTCTTGGGGCCAAATTGCATGGGTGTTTTGAACACAGATCCCGCAGTGTCATTAAATGCCACCATGCTGCAGCATCAGCCGACGCCGGGAAATATAGCTTTCATCACGCAAAGCGGGGCACTGGGTGCAGCGTTGCTGGACTATGCGGAGCATTTGGGGATGGGCTTTTCCAAAATTGCATCTCTCGGAAATCAGATGGATGTAGATGCCAGCGATCTGCTGGGCGAGCTTAGAGATGATCCGTACACCAAAGTCGTGATGCTGTATCTGGAGACCATCGGTGAAGGCCAAAGCTTTTTTAAACAGGTTTCAGAGCTGACGAAAACTAAACCCGTGGTCGTTGTCAAATCCGGGCGAAGCAGTGCGGGGGCAGCGGCGGCAAGTTCCCACACCGGCAGTATTGCCGGAAGTGATGCGGCTATTGAGGCACTGCTTGAAAAAGCCGGGGCGATCCGTGTTGAAACGCTGGAAATGGCTTATCTGACAGCTATGAGCTTGAGTAAGTCCAGGACGTTTACCGGAAAAAGGGTGGGGGTTGTCACCAATGCAGGCGGTCCGGGCATCCTGATTACGGACCGGCTGGCAATGCATGGCTTTGAGCTGCCGCTGCTGCCGGGAGAGAAACGAGACGCATTGGCGAGCGTTTTATTCCCTGAGGCTTCTACAGCAAATCCCATTGATCTTGTCGCGCCTGCGCCGCCGGAGCATTATGCGAAGGCACTTGAAACCATGGCGGAAAGCGGGATGTATGATGCGCTTGCCGTGATCTGCGTTCCGCCTGCGACGATTGATACCGGAAAGATTGCGGAAGCTTTGGTACCGGTCATCAAAGCATTTGATTTACCTGTAATTTGCTGCTTTATTGGCCCGACTTTGGGGGCCGCGGCTCGGACGGTGTTGAATCAGCATCAGATTCCATGTCTTGAGTTTCCGGAAAATGTTGCGGATGTGCTCCAGGCTATGTCCGTGAAAGCGGGCAGGTATGAGCGCGGCGCTGCAGCTGAGTTCGAGATGAAAAACCATTTGGTTGATGGGGGCAGCGCTGATCGCCGTACTGCCAGATCGCTGATGCAGTCCCGCTATGAAACAGGATATCTGCGTTCTGATGCAGCCATGAAATTGCTGGCGCTTTATGGCATCCCAACCCCGAGGTGGCACTGGATCTCCGCCCCCGGCATACTGGAGGTTGAGGAACTGAGCTTTCCTGTGGTGGCAAAGATAGAGCATCCGGAGGTGCTGCATAAGTCGGATGCCGGAGGTGTTGTCCTGAACATTGAAAGTGAAGCCGCCTTGAGGCTGGTGGTCCAGGAATTATTCAATGCCTTCCCGGGTGCAGAAGCTGTATTGGTTCAGGAGCAAGCGAAGATTACGCATGAGGTGATCTTGGGTGGAAAATTTGAACCGGGGATTGGACATTTATGCCTGGTAGGCACAGGCGGGACGCTGGTGGAATTGTTCCAGGATGTCTCTGTAAAGCTGATGCCGGTTTGTCAGAAACAAGCCTCCAGCATGATTGAAAGCTTAAAAACTTATCCGCTCTTAAACGGATACAGGGGCAAGGCAAAGGTTCCGGTTGAAGAACTGGCGCAAGTGGTGAAGCGCTTCAGCGACATGATTGGAGATCTGCCCGGCATTCAGGAGATCGACCTGAACCCGGTCACCTGGGATGCTTCCAGCGGTCAGTTTATGGCAGTGGATTGCAGAATCAGAGTGGAGTAACATATTTTTAGTTGGGAAGAGAACGGATTGTAAAGAAAAAAACGATAAAGAGAGAAAAAGACAAAGAGAATGGCGCTATTGATATGCTCCCCTTGCAGTGACAGTTTTGTTATTTCAACTGTCTGCCACAAGGGGAGCATATCAGAGAGCGCTTCACATTCTCTTTGTCTTTTTTTCTCAAAATCTTGACAATGGGTTTCGTTGGTGATATTTTTATATTATCAATAATGATAATAATATCTATAGTAATAATAAAAATTGAAAGGTGGATCTGATGTGAAAACCTTGCATAAAGTTGTTCTGTTAGCCGCTATAGGCGCATTTGCAGGCGCGCTCATTGGTTATTATCAATTTCTCACCATGTCACCAGAATTATCAGATGCTGTGATGAAGCAGCTTGGTTCAATGGAAATGCTGCTAGTGGTAACCGGTCTTCAAACAGCACTATTGACGGCTGTCGCAGCTGCAGTAGGTTATAAGCTGAGAGAAAGGTTAACTTTTCCAGATACAAAATTACCTGATTACAATGGAATTATATCAGCTGTCGCTATAGGCGGCGCCTCGTCTCTGATCATTACACTCTCAGAGAAATTCATCTTCATGAAGTACCTTCCCGAAGGGTTCAATACCTTTAATTTTTCACCCCTCTATTTGTTTGCGGCTGTTTTATATGGCGGTATTGTCGAGGAAGTCCTTTTGCGACTTGGACTTATGACTTTGATCCTGTGGCTGCTGACCAAAGGCTCTAATAAGCAAAATAATAAAGATGGAATTGTTGCCGCAAGACAAGCCATAAGTGTTTCTCAAGCCTGGGTGGCCATTTCCTTATCGTCACTCCTGTTTGCGCTCGGTCATTTACCTGCTACAGCTCAAATGATGGGTCTTTCAGTGCCTATTGTAATCAGAGCGCTGCTTTTAAATGGAATTGCCGGTCTCGGCTTTGGCTGGCTTTACTGGAAGAAAGGGCTGCTCTATGCTATGCTTGGGCATATGATGGCCCATATAATCAATCAGCTTGTCCTTATGCCGCTGCTTTTGTGAGCTTAACGACACCTCTTGCGGCATTTTTAAGGACACACATTCTGAGCTAATTGCTCGGAGCCCCATTAGGACCAACTCTATTTCACGTAATGTAACTATGAGATCTTAGATTTTACGAGGAGGGATCAAAAGTGAAAATGCTAAGTGAGTTATTGAATCCTGTCAGGATGAAAGTCATCCAAGTTATTTCAGAAAAAGGTTCAGCGACACCAAAAGAAATTATTGAAGCGGTTCCGGGGATCCCTGTCGCAAGTTTATACAGACACATCAAAAAACTACTGGAAATAGGTGTCCTTGAAATTGTTTCAGAAACGCCCATTCGCGGCACCGTAGAAAAGACTTACAAAGTCAGGTTGGAGCCGTTTAAAGCCATTGAAGAACTCGTTAGCTCCGGAGACCGAAATGCTCACTATGATCTTTTTTATACTTTTGCCATGTCTATGATCGTGGACTTTTCAAGATATATTTCAACACCCACCTATGATATGGTCAAAGATCGAGTTGGTTTCAGAAGTTATCCCATTACAATGACTGATGAGAGGTGTGATGATTTTCTGAAGGACTTCAGCGAGCTTTTAATAAAATATCTGAATACAAGCGAGAAGTCTGAGGGCAGGCTTAGAAAATTCTCATTCGCGTTGTTGCCGGGGGACGAAATAGATTAACGGATGTTAACTTCAGCGACACCCATCCATTTACAAAAATAGAAACATCCACTATACTTAAGAAAACGGAGTCCTGCGAAGGACTCCTCTTAATTAGAGCCCGAAAGGAAGGAATTAGAGATCATGACCCGAAGTATCATACTAACCCAGCAAGACTTGGAACGACTGAAAAAACTGGTGTCAGAGGAACGCGAATTTGGAAAAGCAAAGGATTCCAAGGAGTTGAAAGCACTTCAACTCGAGTTGGAACGGGCTCATGTCGTTGAGGCGGAGCAAATTCCATCCGGCACAATCACCATGAATTCCAGATTCCTGCTCAAGCACCTGAATTCAGATGAAAAAACCGAATACAGCCTCGTCTATCCGGAAGATGCGGATTTTCTGGAAAATAAAATTTCAGTCATGGCACCCATTGGAACCGCCATGCTGGGCTATCATGAAGGCGACGAGATCGACTGGCAAGTTCCGGAAGGCACCGTCCGGCTCAAAATTGAAAAGGTGCTGTATCAGCCTGAGGCCTCTGGTCATTTTGAGCTTTAGGATCGCCGCAAGTTCAACCATGCCATTCGCAAGAAAAAAGGGAGCACGCCTGTGCTCCCTGATGATTTTTTTGCCGATGGTTTCGTATACAGGCCTTCACGGTTCGAACCTTCAATTCTGAGATCAACCGCACGTTACAAAAAAAGTGACACCGCACAGTAAACTAAAAGCAGGGCCATAACCGAATTGATCAGCTTTTGATGGCTATGCAGAAACCTTTGAAACACAGATCCGAACAACGACCAGCAGCAGGTCGATACAAACCCTACAAAAGCCAGAAAGACAGCGAAGGCAATAACCACGGGAATTGATTTGTAATAGGGTACGACAAAAGTAGACAGTGTCGTTATACTGTACAGAATGACCTTGGGGTTGACGAATTGAAGCAGCAGCCCTGCAGACATTGTGTTGGTCTGCTTCGTGCTGCCTGAGCCGTCCTGGGGCTTGCTGTGATAGGTCTTCCACGCCAGCCACAAGATGTAGACCGCGCCAACAATTGTCATGACAGGTTTAATACTTGGAATGACAGCATATAGGGAGACGCTGAACAGACTGCTCAAAGCCAGAATAACCAGAAAACCAAAGAAGATCCCGATATTAAAGGGGAGGCTCTTTAAGAATCCATAGCGACTGGCGTTGGACATGGACATGATGTTATTTGGGCCGGGTGTGAAGGTCGTTATAAACACGTAGGATAAAAAGGCAGCAACATTAGGCATAAGACTCATCTCCCGTAAGATTGGGCTTTCTGAAGACCAGATGAGGGGGGATTATGCCTTCATCCTGAGATTGTACCGCCCATATAGAACGAGGGTGCGGAACCGGTGTCAGACACCCTCTTCCACACCCCTTGATTTTATTGTTTTATCAATCTTTTCTTTTTCCGAGATAGGCTTCCTTAACACTTTCGTCTGCCAGGAGTGCAGCGCCTGTACCTTCCATGGAAATGACGCCGGTTTCCATAACATAGGCATGGTCTGCGATTTTGAGCGCAAGGTTTGCATTCTGTTCAATCAGCAAGACGGTGATGCCTTCAGCATTGACTGTCTTTATAATGTTGAAGATGTCCTTGACGATCAGTGGGGCAAGACCCAAGGATGGCTCATCCATCATGATCAATTTTGGACGGCTCATCAACGCTCGGCCGACTGCCAACATCTGCTGCTCACCACCGGAAAGTGTGCCGGCAAATTGCCATGCACGCTCCTTGAGACGCGGGAAAAGTCTGTAAACCTGCTCGATATCCTCCTCAAGCTTATGCTTATGGACATAAGCACCAATCTTGAGATTTTCAAGGACTGTCAGGTTGTCAAAGACTTTACGGCCTTCCGGAACCAGCGTAATGCCACGAGTGACAATATAGTCCGGAGACTTGCCCAGAATTTCTTCGCCGTTAAATTGGATCGAACCTTCTTTTGGCTTAACAACACCGGCGATGGTTCGGAGTGTTGTACTTTTCCCAGCGCCGTTCGAACCTATCAGTGTCACAATTTTGCCTTTGGGTACATCTATGGAAATATTTTTGACTGCTTGGATCCCGCCGTAGGCAACACTTAAATTGGAAATTTTAAGATGGATGTCATTACTCATCGTCAGCTACCCCCAAATAAGCATCGATAACCCTCTGGTTGCTTTGGATGTCAGCGGGCGTTCCCGAGGCAATCAATTTTCCGAAATCCAATACATAGATGCGGTCTGAGATTTCCATGACCAGGTTCATATGGTGTTCAATCATCAGAACGGTCAGGTGGAAATCGTCTTTCAGCATTCTGATAAATGCAGTCAGATCGTGAGTCTCATGTGGATTCATGCCTGCTGCAGGCTCATCCAGAAGCAACAGGGAAGGTTTCGTTGCCAGCGCACGGGCGATCTCAAGTTTTCTCTGCTGACCGTAAGGCAGAGAACTCGAAATCTCGTCCTTGAGATGGGCTAACCCCAGTATTTCCAGAAGTTCCATAGACTCTTTCCGCATGGTCTGCTCTTCTTTGTGATTTAGTCTCAATGTCGCTGAAAACACATTGGACTTGATATTCATGTGTTTTGCGATTAAAACGTTGTCAAAAACCGTCAGGTTTTTAAAGAGACGAATGTTTTGGAAAGTTCTCGCGACGCCTAACTTAGTAATAACATCCGGTGTTTTACGGATCAACTCCGTATACTTTCCGTTGTTTTCACCCGAGTAGAGCTTCTTCATTTTCCCTTGAGGGAAATTGCTGATAATGGGTTTGTCTTGAAAGGAAACCTTGCCGTTTGTCGGGGCATAAACACCGGTTATAACGTTGAAAGCTGTCGTTTTTCCTGCACCGTTTGGACCTATCAGTGCGACAATTTCACCTTTATTGACTTCCAGGGAGAGGTTGTTGACCGCGACGACACCACCAAACTGCATCGTGATGTCTTCCAGGCTGAGTACTTGATCAGACATTGCCTTTGTCCTCCCTTCCAGGCGTTTTCCGCCGTATTCGATCTCTTAACCGAATAAAGTAGTTATACATCCTATCCCAGGTGAATTCTTTATCCCCGAAGAGCCCTTTGCGATAGTAGAGAACGACAGCCATGAGAATCAGGGAGAAGATGACCATACGGAAACCGGTTCTGAACAGCGGCACTTGAAAGCCGCCAATCACCAGCGGATTATCAAAGAACCTCAGCCACTCTCTGCCAGCGGTCATAAGAAACGCACCAATGACGCTGCCAGTGATACTTCCAAGGCCTCCAAGTACAACGATCAGCAGAACGTCATACGTCAACGCAATTTGAAAGGTCTTGGAGTCTATAGATCTCATGAAGACGGCAAGGAGTCCGCCGGCGATTCCGGTGAAGAAACAGCTGATGATAAAAGACATGCTCTTGTGTTTGAAAAGATTGATGCCCATAGCCTGAGCTGCAGTCTCATCTTCTTTGATGGCCTTGAAAGCTCTGCCATAAGAAGAGTTGATGACCAAAATCATAAGTAAAATGCAAATGCCGGCTATAAAGAAGACTTCAAAGATGGAGCCGAACGCAGGAATGCTCTTGAGTCCGTAGGAACCATTGGTGATTCTGTCGAGCTGTGGTGCGGCTATGATTGCGCGAATAATCTCTGAAAAACCGAGGGTGGCAATAGCCAGATAGTCGCTCTTCAGCCTCAATACAGGAATACCGACAAAGAAGCCGACCATTGCCGCAAGAACGCCACCCAGAATCAACGCCGCCCAGAATGGCAGGGAAAGATTTGCGAGAAAATCTGCAATGCCGTTGATATAGTAGACATTCGCGCGCATTTCAACCGGAATAGTGAGAATAGCGACGGTATAAGCGCCAATAGCCATAAAACCCGCCTGTCCCAGAGAAAACAGACCCGTGAAACCTGTCAGCATGTTCATAGCCACAGCTGCAATAGCATAGATTGCGCTGCGCTGAAGGATTGAAATTGCATAACTGTACTGATTTTTGTTAGCGTCGAGAAACCACAGGGCAGCAACGGCTGCGATCAGTATAAGCACTGATAAAATGATCTTTGTACTTTTCTTCATCTTCATCATACTTTGTCCGTCACTTTCTCGCCGAAAATACCTGTAGGGCGGAAGATAAGCATTACAATCAATAGAATAAAGGTAAAGGCATCGCTAAAGGTGGAATATCCCATAGCTACCAGCGCGGTTTCTCCTAGACCGAGAATGAAGCCGCCGACCATGGCACCGGGGATGCTGCCTATGCCGCCCAAAACTGCGGCGACAAAGCATTTGAGGCCAGGCAGCGCGCCGCTGAAAGGAAAGACGGTCATGCGGTCCGTAAAATAGAGGATTGAGCCGATGGCTGCTAAAAGGGAACCAATAGCAAATGTAAAACTGATGACTCTGTTGATCTTGATGCCCATCAGCTGAGCGGTTTCGAAATCTTTAGACACTGCCCGCATAGCCATCCCGATTTTACTGTGATTGATGAGAAGGATCAGGACATAAACGAGAGCCAGTGTAAGAACTGGTGTAATAAAGGTCACCAGAGAAGCTGATAAAGGCCCAATCTGGAAAATTTTCTTGAGTGCAGTGAGCGTAGGATAGCCTCTTGGCAGTGCCGTGAAGAGATAGGTCGCCAGATTCTGAAGCAAATACGAAACGCCGATCGCGGAAATCATGATCGACATTCTTGGTGCATTCCGAAGCGGCTTATAGGCGGTACGCTCAATCAAAACGCCAAGGATAACTGTAGCGATGAGGACAATTGGGGTAGCTATATACCAGGGCATTGAGGCGGATGCAAACACCATAAAATAGCCCGCCATCATAAAAATGTCGCCATGTGCGAAGTTGATCAATCTCAAAATACCGTAAACCATAGTGTAGCCGACTGCGATCAACGCATAGGCACCACCCAGTGATATTCCGGTCAAACAGTGTTGCAGAAATACTGCAAAGTCCATGACGCGATGCCTCCTCTAAGTACGCCTGACACTAAAAAAAGATGTAAATGAGTGGGGGTATAAACCCCCACTCAAGGCACATTTGTCGTTAACGGACTATTATTCTACAGTGACGGTTTTGAGGAACTTGAACTGGCCATTTTCAACGATCTTGATGAATGCCATGTTCTTGTTGGCGTCGCCTTTTTCGTCAAAAGTGATGGAGCCTGTAACACCCACGACTTCAACGCCTTTAAGAGCGTCTTTGATGGCAGCGCCTTCTGTTGAGTTGGCAGCTTTGACAGCTTCAAGAATGGTGATGTAAGCATCATAACCGAGTGCTGATACAGCAGGGATGATCTCGCCTTGTCCGTTAGCTGTGAGGTACTCTTTAAAGCCTGTGATGAAAGAAGCTGCTTCGTCAGTAGCTGGCTCAGCTTCGTCGAAGAATGTTGAGAGGACGATGCCTTCTGCGTCAGCACCGGCGTTTTCGATGATTGTTGCATTTTCCCAAGTATCGCCGCCCATGATAGGCACCGTGATGCCGAGCTCGCGTGCTTGTTTGATCAGAAGTGGCGCAGTTGTAATAGAGGATGGAGCGAAGATGACGTCAGGGTTTTTCGCTTTGATATTTGTCAAAATAGCTTTGAAGTCAGTTTGGTTTGTCTGGAACTGCTCTTCAGCGATGACAGCGCCGGCGCCGCCGAGCTCATTGAAGGCTGTGACGAAGAATGAACCAAGACCGGAAGAGTAGTCGTCGCCAAGCTGAGTGATGACAGCAGCTGTTTTAGCGCCGTTTTGGATCGCGTAGTTCGCCATGACTGTACCTTGGAAAGGATCAAGGAAGCAAACGCGGAAGTAGAAATCGTTGCCTTCAGTGACCTGAGGGTTTGTTGCAGAAGGGGCGACCGCCGGAATCTGGGCATCAGCAAAGATTGGGCCGGCTGCGATGGAGACACCTGAGCCATAAGAGCCTATGACAGCGGAAACGCCTGCGCTGACAAGGCTTTGAGCTGCAGTAACACCTTCGGTTTTATCTGATTTGTTGTCGACTTCGACAAGCTCAACTTTGTAAGTTTCGCCGTTGATGTCAACTGTAGGGTAAACGGTGTTGGCATAACGGATTCCCAAAACTTCCTGGAAGCCCCCGCCGCCATTCTCGCCTGTTTGAGGCTCGAAGACGCCAATCTTGATGACTTTTTCTGCTTCTGCCGCTGGCTCACCGGCACATCCGGTAAAGAGCGACAAAATCATGACTAGAATGAGTAACAGTGTAGTTGCTTTTTTCATTAGACAATCCCTCCAAAATAATGATAGTGTGTGAAAATCTTCCCCTAACCCTTTCTCTATGTACAGGAATAATTATACAATGTTACAATCTTGTTAGCAATCGGAATCTGAACATTCTAACTTTTTAGAAACTTTTTTACGGTAAGATGGGAACGTCGATAGAGTCATTCATGAAATTATTATAAAATTCTAACGAAATTATTGATGAAGGCTCATATTGACATTTTAGAACGAAAGAGAGACGATTAAAAAACCAGAGTTTGCCGTTTGTCACTAAATTGGAGGAGTTTTTATGGCAAATAAAGAGTTGACGCTTCAGGACGCGGAGCAATTGTTAATAAATCAAAAACAATACTTTGATACACTCGAATCCAGAGAATTATCGTTTAGAATAAAACAGCTCAAACGGCTAAAATCCATCATTCAGAAGCATGAAAACGCGTTGTTGAAAGCGTTGGCGGCAGATTTAGGAAAAAATCCAGTGGAAGCTTACGCGACTGAGGTTGGATTTGTCTATAAAAGCCTTTCGGAGTACAACCGGCATCTCAGAAGGTGGGCCAAGCCGCAAAAGGTTAAGACCCCCATTTATCTTCAGCCTTCCAAAGGCTATATTGTGAGGGAACCATTTGGGAGTGTGCTCATTATTGGACCATTCAATTATCCTTTTCAACTGGTCATCGAGCCGTTGATTGGCGCTTTGGCGGCGGGGAACTGCGCGGTTGTAAAGCCCAGCGAGCTTACACCCGGTGTGTCGCGTGTAATCCAAATGATTCTTGATGAGGCCTTTGACAAGCATTACGTTGCTTGCGTTCAAGGCACACAAGAGACGACCTCATCCTTGATAAACTCCAATTTTGATTATATTTTTTTTACGGGCAGCACGAGAGTCGGGAAGATTGTAATGGAAGCTGCGGCGGCGCATTTGACCCCGGTTACTCTGGAACTTGGGGGAAAAAGTCCTGTCATTGTCGATCGAAGTGCGCATATAAAAGAAGCTGCTCGCAGAATCATGTGGGGGAAAACCATTAACGCTGGACAGACCTGTGTAGCACCTGATTATGTTTATGTGCACGAAGACGTCAAGACCGAACTTGTCCGGGAAATGACCCGCAGTATTGAGAAGATGTGGGGCAAAAAAGATTATTGGAAGAACGGTTTTGGAAAAATAGTCAATCGAAGACATTTTAAACGACTGGTGACCATGATGGAAGAGGATCAATCCCACGTGATCTGGGGAGGGCGTCATGATGAAGCGCGGTTTCACATTGAGCCAACGTTGTTGGAAATACCAAATAGGGATACTGCGGTTATGAAAGAGGAGATTTTTGGGCCTTTGCTTCCTATCATGACCTATAAAGACTTAAACCTGGTTATATCTGAAATCAACAGCCACTCCAAGCCTTTGGCACTGTACCTTTTTACGACGGATCAAGAGGTTGAGCGCCGGGTTCTCAATGCGATTTCCGCTGGCGGAGTCGCGATAAATGATACGATCACGCATGTAGCGCACCCTAATCTGCCTTTTGGCGGCGTAGGCCAATCGGGCATGGGGCGCTATCATGGCAAACAGAGTTTTTTGACATTCTCGCATTGTAAGAGTGTTCTAAAGAAAGGGAGATTCAATGTGACCATTGCTTATCCCAGCTACAGCTCTCGACAGCTGAAGCTGCTCAGGAAAGTGCTGAAGTGAAATTGGTGTGAAACTCGGTGTCAGACACCCGGTTTCGTTTGTTCCCGCCCCAAATAGAATGGAGGCTTTTTATGGACTGCGCTCAAATATATCAAAAGCTCCTGGAGGAGCTCGAATCAGGCTATAGAGCAGCACTTATAACGACACTGGCTGAATCCGGTGGTCAAGATCCAGTGGAAAAAAAGTTGATTTCAAATCGTGATTTGATTTGGAAGGATCAGGATCAAGCACTGCGTGCGGCACTCGAAGGTGGACTGGAACGCGGGGAGTTCTTCTTTGAACAAGGCAACGGATCCAATAAGGCAGGGATTCTCTTGGAGCCTTTCTTCCCGGAAGCCCAGCTGATTGTCCTTGGAGGGGGACATATTGCCGTACCCCTGGTGGAATTTGGCGTGAAAGCCGGATTCAAGGTCACAGTTGTGGATGACCGTCCGTTTTTTGCGAATGCTTTAAGGTTTCCAGCGGCTCACAGAGTGATCTGTGAAAGCTTTGGCAGGAGCTTTGAGCTGCTGAATCTCAATAAAGCGGCCTTTGTGGTCATTGTGACCCGTGGGCACCGCTATGACAAAGTGTGCTTGGAAAATGTGCTCAAGTATGATACGGCCTACGTGGGTATGATTGGCTCCAGGCGGAGAGTTGCCGGTCTCAAGGACTTGCTGATTTCGGAAGGCTGTGACCAGGCTCTGTTGGAGCAGGTGTGCACGCCAATAGGCCTAGAGATTGGAGCGGTGACACCGGAGGAAATCGCCATTTCCATTTTGGCGCAGGTCATTCAATATAAAAGAAAAGGCGATAAAGCTGCGAGGAAATCCAATAATTGGCCTGAGCTGGATCTCGCGGTTCTAAGCGAGTTGGCCAAGGCAGATCATGGGCCGCGTGCCTTGGTGACCGTGGTGGCGACCAAAGGTTCTGTCCCTAGAAGAGAGGGTGCCAAGATGGTTGTGTGGCCGGATGGCAGGACCATAGGCAGCATAGGCGGGGGCTGCAGCGAAGGGGAGGCTATTCGAGTGGCCTATGATGTCATCCGAGACGGAAAGTTCAGGTATCTTGACATTGACATGACCGGTCAGGTGGCGGAGGACGAGGGTATGGTCTGCGGCGGTGTCATGAAGATTTTGGTGGAAAGGACATAGCCCCAAAGGAGGAACCCATTATGTACAAAATTCCCATGAACAATCCCTTTGAAGCGGACATCTTCGTCGCCATGCTGGAAGAGGAGGGAATACCCTACACAGTCGTCGATCATAGCAGCATGGTTTTCGATGGTTTGTTCCAGATGACCATGGGCTGGGGTCACGTCGAGGTGCCTGAAGAATACAGAGATGTGACGGAGGTTCTGCGCAAGAATTTTGATGACTACGTAAAAAATAAGGTGGAGGGCGGAGAGTGAGGCTAATGTCTGTCGACACCCGCTTCCAAATCAATGAAAAATGAATTTGGGTATGAAAAAACGACCATTGGCATATTTTTTTGCCGATGGTCGTTCCTATGAACAGCCTTGTGAAAAATGTTTTGTTGCTTATAAAACTTATCTTTATTTTAAAAGGAACTGTTTATTCCTGAGTTTAGGACTTTAAAGTAAAAAAACCACTTCAAACGTTGAAATTTAGAC
>CAYQDM010000033.1:0-25289 GCA_964416305.1 uncultured Acidaminobacter sp.
AACAAGCCCTTATAGGGCTGAGCAAACTACCCGCTAAGCGGGTAGTTTTGATTTCGAAGGGAGATGCAAAATGTTGACCAATGTCAGTCTGCAAGTCATTCCAAGCGTTCCGGAAAGCCAGATCTATCCTGTCGTGGACGCGGTTATCGAGTACATCCAAAGCACGGGCGTCGTTCACACCGTGGGTCCCATGGAGACAACCATGGAGGGTGACCTGGACGAGCTTCTCAAGATTGTAAAACGCGCCCAGGAAATCTGCGTCGAGCAGGGTGCGGAGCGCGTGTGCTCTGTTGTCAAGATCGATTACAAGCCCGGGGGCGTGACCATTGATGAAAAAGTCGGCAAATACCGGTAAGTGGCCGGCCGCTGTCTTCTTGGCTGTCTTGACGGCCCTTTGGGAGCTGTCCGTGAGAAAGGGCTGGGTAGATGCCTACACCCTGCCGGCGCCGTCCAGCGTCATCCGAGTGCTGTTTTCTGAGCTGCCGGGACTGCGCAGCCACATTTGGATTACGCTCCAGGAGGCTGGAATTGGGTTTCTGGCAGCTATTGGCTTTTCCATTGCTTTGGCGCTTCTGATGGATTTTGTGCCCATGGTTAAGAAGGGCGTGTACCCCATTCTCGTCCTGTCTCAGACGGTGCCCATCATTGTGTTGGCGCCTCTGTTCGGCATGTGGTTCGGGTTTGGCATGCTGCCCAAGATCGTCATTGTCATGCTGGTCTGTTTTTTCCCCGTCATAGTCAGTCTGCTGGACGGCCTGGAGGCGGCGGACCCGGACGAGCTGCACCTGATCGAGGGCATGGGCGCGGGGCAGCTGCAGCAGTTTCGCTGGGTCAAGTTTCCCGGCGCCTTGGTCAACCTGTTTTCCGGCATTCGCATTGCGGCGACCTATTCCATCATGGGCGCGGTGATTGGCGAGTGGCTGGGGGGCACCGGCGGCCTGGGCGTCTACATGCTGCGGGTCAGGCACTCCTTCGCCCTGGACAAGATGTTCGCGGCTATTTTGATTGTCGTCGTGCTGAGCATTGCCGTGTTCAAGGGCATTGATCTGCTTCAAAGAGTGCTGATGCCGTGGGCGGTCAGCAAAGAGAAGTAAAGGATTAAAGCTTTGGCGGCCGATGGTCGTGAGATTTACCCAAATTTTAAGAAGAGACATTTTTGGAGGTTAACGAACATGAAGAAGATGAAAAAACTCAGTATAGTCGCGCTTGTTTTGATTTTGACGGCCACACTGGCACTTGCGGGCTGCCAGCCGAAGGATGCTGCGGCTGCGGGGGATGGGGCGCAGGAACCATCGGCAGAGCTTGAGAAGGTCACTGTAGTCCTGGATTGGGTACCAAACACAAACCACACTGGACTCTACGTGGCCCAGGACCTGGGTTTCTACGAAGAGGCCGGGCTCGATGTGGAGATCATCCAGCCTGCTGAAGGGGGCTCTGCGAGCCTGATCGCTGCGGGACAGGGAGAGTTCGGAATCTCCTACCAGGAAGAAATCACCTATGCCAGAACGGCAGCAGAGCCGCTTCCGGTGAAAGCGATCGCGGCGATTATCCAGCACAACACCTCGGGCTTCGCGTCGCCGGTGGAAAAGGGGATCGTGACGCCCAAGGATTTCGAGGGCAAGAAGTACGGCGGCTGGGGCTCGCCTGCTGAAGTCGCGATGCTGAGCGGTCTGATGGCCAAGGAAGGCGCGGATTTCAGCAAACTGGAGATGGTGGACCTTGGCGCGTTAGATTTCTTCGCGGCGACGAAGAGCCATGTGGATTTCACGTGGATCTACTATGGCTGGGACGGCATTGCGGCGGAGGTCAACAATGTGCCGATCAACTTTATTTTGCTGCAGGATTTCGAAGAGAACCTCGATTTCTATACGCCGGTGATCATTGCCAAGGAAGAACTTTTGAGCGCCCGCCCGGATCTTGCGGAGAAGTTCCTGGCGGCGACGTCCAAGGGTTATGAATACGCTATGGAGAAGCCTGAAGAGGCGGTAAAGTCACTGCTGAAGGCGGCGCCGGAAGTGGATGAGGCTATTGCGGTCGCCTCGCAGATTTACCTGGCGGACCAGTATCAGGCGGAGGCGTCACAGTGGGGGATTATGGACCTTCAAATCTGGTCCAATTATGCAGGGTGGATGTTTGAGAATGGTCTGATCGAGTCGGAGCTCGAAGCTGAAGGGGCGTTCACCAATGACTTCCTCCCAAAAAAATAGACTGGAGCTCGTTGGCGTCAAGAAGACCTTTGAAGATACGTTTGCTGTCAGCGATGTGTCCCTGGTCCTAAGGGAAACCGAGTTTGTGTCGATTATAGGTCCCTCCGGCTGCGGGAAGAGTACCCTGTTCAATATGATTGCGGGCTTGATTGTGGAGGACGAGGGCGAAATCAGAATCGACGGCGTCCCGGTCAAAGACCGCAAAGGCCTCGTCAGCTACATGTACCAAAAGGATTTGCTTCTGTCATGGCTGAAGATCATTGACAATGTAGCCCTGCCCCTTCGGGTGAAAGGTGTTTCGAAGAAGGAGGCCAGGTCAGAGGTGGCGGAGTTGTTTAAAACTTTTGGGCTGGAAGGCTTTGAGCATAAATATCCCTATCAGCTTTCAGGGGGGATGCGCCAGAGGGCAGCGCTCATGAGAACCTATGTCTATTCCAGGGATATCATGCTGTTGGATGAGCCGTTTGGCGGTCTGGACGCGCTGACGAAAGCCAAGATGCAGGACTGGCTGCTGGGTGTGAATGACGAGCTGAAGGCCTCCATTTTGTTCATAACCCACGACATTGAAGAGGCAATTTATCTGTCTGACCGGATTTATCTGATGTCTGACCGGCCTTCGACGATCAAGGATGAGATCCTTGTGGATCTGCCAAGGCCGCGGAACAGGGAAATGATGGTCTCGGAGACCTTTATTCAATTGAAAAAGAAGCTGCTGCACAGCTTTTAGGGACATTGGGTGTTTTGGTGGGACATTATCTGCAAATGGGTGTTAACTTGGTGTCAGACACCGAGTTGCACTGAGTGTCAGACACCAAGTTGCACTGAGTACCTGACACCGAGATGAACTGAGTGTCTGACACCAAGTTGCACTTTGTACCGGAGCTTCACACAATTCTCAAACAATTTGCCAACGCATAAGGATGATTAAGTTATGACAATATTTAATGAAGTCGCAACAGACTACGACCAGTGGTACACAACCAAAATGGGGCGCTTTGTCGATGACATTGAAACTGCCTGCGCCTTCGAGCTTTTTTTGCCGCAGCAAGATCAAAAGATCCTGGATGTTGGATGCGGGACTGGCAATTTCTCAATCAAACTGGCTGAAAAAGGCGCTATTGTCACGGGCATTGATGTCTCTGAGGAAATGCTGAGCATCGCAAGAACCAAAATCGGCGCGCTGCCCATCGCTTACAAAAATATGGATTTATATCAGCTTGAATTTGAGGACAACACTTTTGACGCCGTATTCTCCATGGCAGCCTTTGAATTTGTCGAGTTTCCGGAGCGCGCACTAGGCGAACTTTTCAGAGTCCTCAAACCAGGCGGCAAACTTATGGTGGGGACCATACACCTGGACTCCTCTTGGGGCCGACTCTACACCTCTGACTATTTCCAGCGAGAAACCGTTTTCAAGTATGCAACCTTCAAAACTATGGAGGAAATGGCAGCCTACGCCCCTGAGAGACTTAAACAGACCAAAGAATGCCTATTTTTGCCGCCGGACACCCCAGAAGCACGCATTAACCTGGAAACTGAGCTTCAGTACAGTGTCAACAACAGGGGAGGATTCATATGTCTTCTATGGGAAAAACCACTGGTTTAGTCGGCGCGCAGGTGATCTTTACGCCTGTTCAAACACCTGACGTCGAGGCAGCTGTAGAGAGCGCTCTGAAAGTGATCCGCGACTTCCCGCTGTCCATTGAAACGAACGCCATGGCAACACTGATCAGAGGCGATCTGGAGACCATTCTCGAGATGGTTGGTGCGCTTTATAAAACAATGGACAGCCAAGGTGTGTTCACGCTGGATCTAAGACTCTCAAATACTTGCGGCATTTAGCATGCCGGGCGCCAACAAGCAGTGAAACAAAATAAATATCTTAAAGTAACACGAAAAACCTTGAACATGTTTATAAAATAACTATAATTAAATTATCAGATAAAAGTTTCTGATCAATAAGGATTGGGTATAAAAAATTTTGATCCATGCTCTATGGAAAATTATGAAAGGATGGGATGAATGAGTATTTTAGCCAACAAAAAAGTGATCATCATTGGCGACCGTGACGGTGTTCCGGGCCAAGCGATCGAAGAATGCGTCAAAACGAATAGCGAAGCGACCGTCGTCTATTCCGCAACAGAGTGTTTCGTCTGAACGGCTGCAGGGGCCATGGATTTGGAGAATCAGAACAGGGTTAAATCTTTAGCGGATGAGTACGGACATGAGAATGTCGTAGTGATCTTCGGCGCAGCAGAAGCAGAATCAGCTGGTCTTGCAGCTGAGACCGTCACCAATGGTGACCCAACGTTTGCAGGAAGCCTTGCAGGCGTAGCTCTTGGACTTTCTGTCTACCATGCGGTAGAGCCTGAGTTCAAGGCTGACGTAGACGCAGATGTCTACGAAGATCAGATCGGCATGATGGAAATGGTCCTCAACGTGGACGACATCGTTGCTGAGATGACGAACATGAGAACTTCTTACTGCAAATACCTCTAAACCTTAGCCGATGGTTTTGAGGCACCAAACACACCTAAGCTACACTTAGTAGTACCAAAACCCTGATAAAAACCCTGATGAATCCAAAATCCATGCTATACACGGTTCGGTCGAACCGTGAAACTATCAAGAACATATGAGAGGAAGCTGGTGTCCTGAAGCCGGCTTCCTCTTTTTATTTACTTTTGAGCGGAAATGGTCGATTGCGGCTTGCGTCTATCGTCTGCCAGTTCCACCGCAAGTTGGAGATGGCTAAGCGTCAAACATGGACAGCTTGTGGGTGGTGAGACCATCGGCAGGCTGCTTTTGTTATTTATGGACAAGGCGGGCAGGGAAAGACAAAGAAGGCAAAGGGGTAGTTTGGGTATTAACGAACTAATTTTAAACAGGGCAGCATAAATAATTTTTTCGATGATTATTTTTACGTTTCCAACCTTGAAAAACTCTGAAAAGACTGAAAATTCAGGCTTTTCAGAGAAAAGCTATTAATAGACACATTGACTAATGTTGTTCACTAAATAACGATGCTTTATTTTAGTACAAGTTATGGTTAAAATGAGTGTAACCTAAGAAAATAAATTGCGGGAGACGGCCAATGCCAATCCCTAAAGAAGGAGATGGATTGTATGGATAATTTGAGATGTGAAGAAAGAGTTAAAGAACTCGAGGAAATGCTAAAGGAAAAAGATCAGCAAATCCGTCAGCTTAAAGAAGAAATGAGAGTCAAAGACGTGCAGTGCCATAGACTGGCTCACGAAGGTTCCGACTTCTAATTAACAACCTTACATAGTTCATCTGCAAACTCCTTATCCAATCTGATTGGAAAGGAGTTTTTTTTTATTCGCAAAATGCAGCTTGAAGAGTTCAGCTGTTCGAAAGCTGTGCCCCATCGTGCCTGATCGACATCAAACGGTGATTTACCTTACAAAGTCTGCATAATCATCACGATTGGGGTATATATGCTTTAGCCGGCTAATTGCCGGAGGAGGGGGGATTGACTTGGATTCCAAAACGCTGTTAAAAGAAGCAAAAACGCCGCAGGAATACCTGGAGAACTTACCGGCAGCACGTCGAGAGGCTGTAGAAAAACTGAGGACAGTGATTCTGGAAAATTTGCCCGATGGTTTCGAAGAGGTCATAAGCTACGGCATGCTCGGCTACGTCGTGCCGCACACGCTATATCCTGCCGGTTACCACGTCAACCCCAAGGAACCGCTGCCATTCATCAACTTGGCCTCACAGAAGCAGCATATTGCGTTCTACCATATGGGAATCTACGCTTTGCCGGAGCTTTTGGCATGGTTCGAAAAGGAGTATGCCGCACGGGCAGAGGGTAAGCTCGACA
The DNA here is from genome assembly GCA_964416305.1 of uncultured Acidaminobacter sp. GTDB lineage: Bacteria > Bacillota > Clostridia > Peptostreptococcales > Acidaminobacteraceae > Acidaminobacter. The sequence goes on from CAYQDM010000033.1 coordinate 6,052, forward strand.
TGGGGAAAAGCTGCATAAGATTCAAAAAAGTTGACGCGATTCCCTATGATCTGATTGCGGAGCTGTGCACAAAAATTACCGTGGAACAGTATATCAGCCTCTATGAAGAGGGCAGAAAATCGAATCGTCGTTAGGGCCGGAACCAAGACAAACAAATGAGGTGGCGACATGGGAACAAAAAAATCCCGGGGTCTTGTCATGGCCATAGTGGGATTTGCTATTCTGATTTACAATGCAGTTGCCTATATAACCGGTATTTTTCACGGGCTTCCAGCCTTGACGATTTTTGGCCTGATTTCGGTGGCCGTTGGTTTGAAAATGTGGAGAAGCGATACGTAAGACGACGGCATAAACGCACTAGACAAGACCTATGGAGGCGATTTTATGGAGAGCAAAGTCAAGAAAAAAGAGAACGCTGCCAATTCTAAAACTGTGAATCCGGATCTCGGCATTTTTAAGCTTGATCCCTGGGTAAAACCCTATGAAGAAGACATTGCGCTCAGAATGAGGCGTTATGAAGGCGTTAGAAAATCACTGCTTGGCGAGACAGGTACGTTTAAGGACTTTGCCAATGGTCACCACCACTTCGGACTTCATCCATTTGGCGACGGCTGGGTTTACCGCGAATGGGCCCCATCCGCCTTCGCGCTCTATTTGATGGGGGACTTCAACGGATGGAACCGGGATTCACACCCTCTCGAGAATAAAGGAGACGGCACCTGGGAGATTTACTTGCCCGGACATGACGCGCTCCAGCACGAATCTCGGGTCAAAGTCAGGGTAGTCGCCAGAAACGGTGATCGGGACCGCATTCCGCTCTACATACGAAAGGTCGTCCAGGATACCAGAACCCATGATTTCAGCGGTCAAATCTGGGCGCCTGAGGTGCCGTTTCACTGGACGGATGACGATTTTAAGCTTGATCCGTCCAGATCGCCGCTGATCTATGAGGCTCATATTGGCATGGCGCAGGAAAAAGAGACCATCGGCAGCTATAAGGAATTTGAAGAGGTGATCCTGCCCAGAATTAAGGCTCAGGGTTACAACACCGTTCAGATCATGGCAATCATGGAACATCCTTATTACGCCTCCTTTGGCTATCACGTTTCAAATTATTTCGCGCCGTCCTCCTGGTTCGGAAATCCTGAAGAACTCAAGAGCCTGATCAACAAGGCTCACAGCATGGGCCTCGCCGTTTTGATGGATATGGTTCAGTCCCATACCATCAAGAATTTCGCAGAAGGCATCAATGAATTCGATGGCACCTCGACTCAGTTTTTCCACCATGGCGCCCGCGGCCATCACAACGCCTGGGACTCCAAACTCTTTGATTATGGCAAACACAGCGTGATCCATTTTCTCCTGTCCAGCATCAAATATTGGCTGGAGGAGTTCCACTTTGACGGGTTCCGCTTTGATGGCGTGACCTCAATGATTTACCATGACCATGGCCTTGGTACGGCCTTTGATGACTATGCCAAATACTTCAGCCTGAATACAGACATTGACGCGGTGACTTACCTTCAGTTCGCGAATGAGCTGATCAAAGAGCTGCGTCCGGATGCGGTTTCCATTGCTGAGGACATGAGCGGCATGCCGGGGATGTGTCTGCCAATCCAAGATGGCGGAATAGGGTTTGACTACCGTCTGGCCATGGGGATGCCTGATTTCTGGGTTAAAACCTTGATGAAAAAGGATGAAGACTGGAGCGTCGGTCAGCTTTGGTATGAGCTGAGCACCAGCCGACCGGGCGAGAAGCGGATAGGGTATGTCGAATCCCATGATCAGGCTCTCGTTGGGGACAAGACGCTGATCTTCAGGATGGCGGACAAAGACATGTATTGGCACATGAATAAAAAGAGCCCGAGTCTGGTCATTGAGCGTGCGGTGGCGCTGCATAAGATGATCCGCCTGATCACCATTTCCATGGGCAGCGAAGGGTATCTGAATTTTATGGGCAACGAATTTGGCCATCCGGAGTGGATTGACTTTCCGCGCGAAGGGAATAACTGGAGCTTCAAGCACTGCCGACGTCTCTGGAGTCTCGCGGATAATCCATTCCTGAGATATGAGGATCTAAAGCATTTTGATATCGCCATGATCCACTTGATGCGTGATAATGCCCTGATGGGCGGCGGCGTACCGCAGCCGCTGTGGATTGATCAGAAGAAAAAAATCATAGCTTACAAGAAGAAGGACTATATTTTCATTTTCAACTTCCACTCAACGGATCCGCAGGTTGAGTTTGAGCTGCCAATTCATGAAGCAGGAAATTACAAAGTGATCATGGATACGGATGAAACCAGGTTTGGCGGCTATTCGCGCATTTCTCATGACGTGATATATGAGGTCAAAACGCTGCCGGGGCTGAAGCAGCAGACCGGCATTCAGATCTACCTGCCTAACCGGACAGCTATGGTGCTCAAGAAAGTGACTTTGCAGGATTAGAGTGTTTTTAAGGTTGGGGTCAGTCATTGTAATACTAGCGAGGTGGGATTATGGAGGTTTGGCCGGCATTGATCAACGCATCTGATCCATGGGTCCGGTACAGGGGACTCGCAGATTTAGCTGAATATGACAAGACCCATGAAGCGGTTGCCGCCGCCAGGTCTGCCATGATCACCCACCCGCTGGTCCAGTCGCTGATCATTGAACTGCAGTCCTGGCCGGGGGTGGTCCTCAGCAGCCACAAAAGCGCCAGCCAGCACTATCACAAGCTCGCCTTCCTGGCGGATCTGGGTTTGACCCGGGAGGATCCCGGAATCCCAGAAATACTCGACCGTGTGCTCAGCCAAATAAATGAGGAAGGCTTAGTAACTCTGCCGATGGTCATCCCAACACACTACGGCGGCAGTGGTCAGGAAACCTGGGGGTGGGCACTGTGTGACGCGCCAACCAGCCTTTATGCCTTAGCCAAAATGGGTTACAAGGAAGATCCTCGAATCCTCAAAGGTCGGGACTATCTCGTGAGTCTGGCAAGAGACAATGGCTGGCCGTGCAAAGTTTCAAAAGAACTGGGGACTTTCAGGGGCCCTGGCAGAAAAGAGGATCCTTGTCCTTATGTAAACCTAATCATATTGAAATGTCTGGCGCTGTATGACGACACCGCTTGTCGTGAAGCGGCGAGGACAGGAATTGAGACACTCTTTGATCTGTGGGCGAACAGCAGAACAAAACATCCTTATATCTTTTACATGGGAACCGACTTCAGAAAATTGAAACTGCCCTTTATCTGGTATGACATTTTGCATGTTCTGGAGGTGCTGTCTCAGTTTGAGGTGGCAGTTCATGATGAAAGGTTTATTGAAATGTTGTCCACTGTTACAGACAAAGCAGACAGAGAAGGGTTTTATACGCCGGAATCTGTTTGGCAGCCTTGGAAAGGCTGGGACTTTGGACAGAAGAAAAAGCCTTCTTTATGGATGACCTTTGTCATTCAAAGGATCCTGAAGCGGGTGGCGGACTTCGAGTTGAACGGAGCGTCAAAAGATGACCAGGCCTGAGAATGTTCAGCACTTTCTGACACCTGAAACATGGAGGCAGTGGCTTGAGTTGAACCACGAGAACGAAAAGGAAATTTGGATCTTAATAAAAAAGGCAAAGTCGGATGCGGCGGGCATCCGACTTGCGGAAGCGGTGACTGAAGCGCTTTGTTTTGGCTGGATTGACAGCGTTATGCGCAGTGTGGACTCGGATTATTTCAAATTGCGTTTCACACCAAGAAAACCCGGAAGCGTATGGTCAAAGATTAATCGCGACAGGGTAAGCAAGCTTATAGAACAGGGCAGAATGACTGAGGCCGGAATGGAGAGCGTACGCGCTGCCAAGGAAAGCGGCTGGTGGGATTTAGCCTACTCCTCCAAAGAAAAGCCGGAGTGTCCTGCTGACTTAAGACTTGAGCTGGCTTCTCAGCCGGGAGCGCTGGAGACTTTTGAAGCATGGCGTCACACCGAGCAGTCCAGATGGATTATTTGGGTCAATCTCTCAAAGAGTCTTGAGACGAGAAAAAAACGCATTTGTGTAGTCGTTGAAAAGGCTAGTCGGAAGGAAGAACAGAAAGACTAGTGCGTTTGAAGTCAAACCAACGCAAAAAAGCGGACAAAAAAATGAAAATGAAAATTATTGTTCGACAATTACGGATTTTTATTCATTGCCGTGTTGATTTTCATAGGGATTATGTGTTACAATGTGAAAAACCAATGAGAATGGTTTGCAGCGTGTGAAGCCGTAGAGACCTTCAAACAGAATTATGATGACCATGAATACAATGAAGAGGTAAAACTTTAAAATGACAAAGGGACAATTGGAAGCAAAAATTAGTGAAATCATCAGTAAGTTTGAGATTGAGCACATGGGCAGAGGTCCTGAGAAAATTCGGACCATTATATTCCAGGATTTGATCATTGTTAGAATTAAGGGATTTCTGAGCAAAGCGGAGACCAATCTCGCGACGAGCAAAGATGGCGTGGAACTGATTAAAAAGGTTAGGATGGCGCTCTTTGAAAGCTCAAGAGAGAACTTGGAGGAAGCCATTAAAGCGCTCATTGAGGTCAATGTAATCAGTACTTATTCAGATGTGAGCACCAAGACCGGTGAAAAGCTCATTGGGATTGTCGTGGATCGTGATCTGGAAGAGCTTATTTCAAAATAGCAAGTCAATCTTAGTTTCAAAAAAGTTGGAAGACACGTTAAAAGGTCATAGACCAGTTGACAGGTAAGCCAACAACAAAAATTCCGTTTATTTCGGAGCTTTTGTTGTTGGCTTTTTTTGTATGCTTGGAGGTTGAGGCGTGAAGGTACATCAGATTTCAGAAGCGAAACAGGTAGTTCAAGAGGTGAATCAAAATAGGATTAGAAAGTTGCACCCACCAGGGAAAATTGGCATTATAGGCGGAGGGCAGCTTGGGCGGATGCTTGCAGTCGAAGCGAAGCGCATGGGTTATAGTGTCACTGTGCTGGATCCAAATCCGGAATCGCCGGCGGGTCAAGTGGCAGATCATCAGATCGTGGCGGCCTATTCCGATGGTGACGCGCTGCACAGCCTCTCCCGCAAAGCGGATGTGATTACTTACGAGTTTGAGCACATTGATCTTGCCGCGCTGTCTAAGCTTGAGGCGGAAGGTGCGTGCCTGCTGCCATCGGCTAAAAGCCTTGGGATCATACAGGACAAGTATGTACAGAAGAGTTTTCTGAAGCAGCATGACATTCAGGTGCCGCAGTTTCTGAGGATAGAGTCACTGGAAGCGCTAAAGGCGGCGTTTTTAGAGTTTGGCTCCAGGATGGTACTGAAGAGCTGCAGGGATGGCTACGACGGCAAAGGGACACAAATTGTCAAGTCGCAGGATCAGCTTGAGGCAGCTTGGAAGGCTTTCGAGGGCAAAGAGATCATGGCGGAAGCCTATGTGGACTACATTAAAGAAGTCTCCATCCTGGCCGCGAGAGGGTCTGATGGCGTCATGCTCTACCCCATTTCGGAAAATGTGCACAGGGATGGCATTCTGATTCATTCAAGTGTTCCTGCCGGCATACCCAAGAAAACCGAGTTTGAGATCAAGCACATCACAACGAAGATTATTGAGGCTCTTAACGACAATGGCATCTTTTGTGTCGAGTATTTTGTGGATGAGAATTATAACATTTTGGTGAATGAAATTGCACCACGTCCTCATAATTCCGGACATTACAGTATAGAGGCATGCGTTACCTCCCAGTTTGAACAGCTGCTCAGGGTGATTACAGGGATGCCGCTGGGATCGAGTGCGCTGCTGGCGCCTTGTGTCATGTGGAATCTGCTTGGGCCGGGCGAGGGCACAGGTGAATATAAGCTCAGGGGCACGGAGTATTTGTTGGAAGAGGAAGCCTGCTATTTGCATCTGTATGGAAAGAAGGATACTGGTCCTCTGCGTAAGCTTGGCCATGTCACTGTGCTGGGGGAGAGTGTCGAAGCTGCGCGTTCAAAGGCTGAGACCGTCATGAAAGCGATGTCTATTGAAGTATCAGATGAAGGATTGGAGAGGGTGAGAGCGTGAATAAAAATGTGATGGATAATGACAAGCCGCTCGTCGGTATCATTATGGGCAGTGAGTCCGACTTTCCGGTGATGAGGCTTGCAGCCTCAGAATTGAAATCACTGGGGATTCCCTTTGAGATTAAGGTGGTTTCTGCGCACCGTACACCGGAACGGATGGTGGAATACGCAAAGTCAGCGGCCGGGCGGGGGCTTGAAATCGTGATAGCTGGCGCCGGTGGCGCTGCGCACCTTCCGGGCATGGTCTCGTCCTTAACGACACTGCCAGTGATTGGCGTGCCAATACAGCTCAAAACCCTGGAAGGCTTGGATGCTTTGCTGTCCATCGTTCAGATGCCGGCAGGTGTTCCGGTTGCGACGGTTGGCATCAATAATGCGAAAAACGCGGGGATCCTGGCAGCCAGAATGCTGAGCATCAAATATTCATGGATCCGGGAGCGTCTGGAGAACAGAATGAACCAGATTACGAATCAGGTCATTTATGATTTAGAAGATAAATTCAACGAAAGTGAGGACAGCGCATGATTCAAAATGCAGCCTATACCGGGGAGACCCGGTTGACTTACCGCTGGGTGTATGTCGTATTGGGTACCATTCTGATGATGTGCCTTGGAACGGTTTATGCCTGGAGTGTCTTCAGGATTCCGGTTGAACTGACCTTTAGTGTCGGTACGACGCTCAGTGGCCTGCCTTATATGGTGTCGCTGGCTTCTTATGCATTGTTCATGCTAATTTCCGGCAGGTATTTGAACCGTTTCAGTCCGCGCCTGATCATGACAGTGGGTGCATTGCTCATTGCCGCAGGATGGATTGGGTCATCTTTTGCGACCAATATTTATTTGCTGACACTCACTCACGGTGTGGTCAGCGGTGCAGGTGTCGGAATAGCTTACGGGGTGCCTATGGTTGTGGCGGCGAAATGGTTCCCGGATAAAAAAGGGCTGGCGGTTGGAATGGTGCTGGTGGGGTTCGGACTATCGCCGCTTGTGACGGCGCCGCTGGCGAGACAATTGATAGAACTTTATGGGGTTATACAAACTTTCAAAATCATGGGAGCTGCTTTTGGTGTGATCATTCCCTTGATGGCACTGCCTCTGGCTTATCCGTCCGAGCAATGGACTCAGGATCAGCAAATAAATCAGAGTCAGCGTTTAACTTCCGGGGCAGACACAGTTCAAGGGAGACACCTCAAGCGACAAATGGAATATCCGTCTGCGGCAATGTTAAAGATGAAGTCCTTTAAAACTCTTTACATTACTTTTCTGATAGGCGCTATGATTGGATTAATGCTCATAGGGATGACGGGAAAAATCGCTATTGAGTGGGTAGGTTTGTCCCAGGCCAGCGCAGCACTTCTGATGTCATTCTTCGCTGTGTTTAATGGTCTTGGCAGACCGGTCTTTGGCTGGTTGACTGACCGTGTGTCCTTTAGAAGAGCTGCGATATTGTCTTTTACTTCCATTGCATTCGCTTCTTTGCTCATGATTTTATCCAAAGGATCCAGTTCAGTTGCCTTTGGATTGGCGTTTTCAATCTTCTGGTTCAATCTGGGAGGATGGTTAGCTATTGCGCCTGCCTCAACACTATCCATGTTTGGGTCACTTCATTACAGCCAGAATTACGGGATCGTTTTTACGGCTTATGGGATTGGCGCAGTTGTTGGTGTCGTTGGTTCAGGAATCTTAGTGGACTGGTTCGGCGGTTATATCATGGTATTCTATCTTGTATTTGCCCTCTCCGCTATTGGCAGCTTAACAGTGAAGTTGGCCGGTTGTGTTCCAAACCAACACGGGACCGGAGTGGAAAAATGTGACGGATAGTCCTGGGGTTCAAGTCTTGGAAATAAATATGAGCTTGTTTTGTCCGGCCAATGTGGCCGGATTTTTTTTGCTTAGTCTAAAAAAGATATAATTAATTTTATTGACATATGTTAAAAACAGAGTAGAATTAAAGTCGATAATGACATATGCCCATAATCCTCGCGAAAGGAGCGCTTCAAATGTCCAGACCAAGAAAGTGGCGGCGCGTCTGCTGTCTGCCAGAGAGAAATCTTTTCGGACCGTTGACGCCAAATGAAGGCGAGCCGGAGCTTGTCTGCATGTCAGTTGAAGAGTACGAAACGATTCGGCTGATTGATCTGGAAGGTCTGATGCAGGAAGCGTGCGCGGAGAGAATGAACGTGGCCAGAACGACGGTTCAGCGAATTTATAACGAGGCTCGAAAGAAAATTGCGGAGTCGCTGGTTAACGGAAAGATCCTGAAAATTGAGGGCGGAGATTACAAACTTTGCGACGAGGAAGAGCCAATGTACGGGTGTGGCTGGTGCCGTCGTCAGTTTGCAGCTCAGCTTCAAGCCAAGATGAAAAGCGAGGGAGACGTGTGATCTATTCTCAGGAAGTGCTCAATCATTTTACCAGTCCTTGCAACGTTTATAAGATGGAGGATGCGGATGCTGTAGGGATCATAGGGGATCCGGATTGTGGAGATGCCTTGAAGATGTTTATTAAGGTGACAGATGACCGCATCGAGGAAATCAGTTATCTCGTCTATGGCTGCTGTGCGGCCATAGCGACTTCCAGCATGACTACGGCACTTGCAAAGGGGAAGACGCTGGATGAAGCGTTTTCAATCACTGAAGAGGATGTTGCATGCGCCCTGGGCGGACTCCCTGCCCACAAAATGCACTGCTCAAATCTCGGGGTCAGCGCGCTTCGGGAAGCTATTACAATTTATAGAACGAACCAAAAGCAAAAGTAATTAAATGGCGAGAATTGGAGGAATAAACATGAAAATTGCAATTCCGGTGGACGAGAACCATGCAGGCACAGCGGTCTGTGCATCCCTTGCCAGAGCACCTTATTACTTGATAATGGATACTGTATCCAATGAAATGACCTTTATTGAAAACACTGCAGCAGACAGTCAGGGCGGGGCAGGTGTCAAAGCGGCACAGCTCATAGCAGATCAAAAAATCGAAGCCCTTTTAACGCCCAGATGTGGCCAGAATGCCGCAGAGGTCCTGACCGCTGCTAAAATGGAAATCTACAAGACAGAGTACCCATCCGCAAAGGAAAACCTAATTGCCTTCAGCTCAGGCCTTCTGGCAGCACTCAATGAATTCCACGCAGGTTTCCACGGACACGGGGGGCATTAACATGAAAATCGCTGTGCTCAGCGGAAAAGGCGGCACGGGAAAAACCATGGTCTCCGTCAATCTGGCGACCGCTGCACAGCGTGCTGTTTACCTGGATTGTGACGTGGAAGAGCCTAACGGCCACCTCTACTTTAAGCCGGAAAACCTTACTGAAGAGCCTGTCAACGTTAAGATTCCAAAGATTGATCACGAAGCCTGCACGGGCTGTCGTCAGTGTGTCGATTTCTGCAAGTTTAATGCACTTGCGTACATAAACAAAAAAATTATGGTGTTTGATGATGTCTGCCACTCCTGTGGAGGCTGTGCTATCGTGTGTCCGGAAGGGGCGATTAGTGAGTGGGATAAGACCATCGGCATGCTCTTGAGCGGCACCTCAGAGTCGGTGGAGGTCCATTCGGGATTTTTGAAGCCAGGCCAGGCATCCGGGGTGCCCATCATCAAAGAGGTTCTCGCAAAAGCGCCTGGAGAGGGGACCCTGACCCTGATTGACTGTCCGCCGGGAAGCGCGTGTGTGGTCATGGAGAGCATCAAGGACGCGGACTATTGCTTGATGGTGGCTGAGCCGACCCTCTTTGGCGCTCACAATCTGGCCATGGTGTATGAGTTGGTGCGGCTGTTCGGAAAGCCTCATGGCGTGGTGCTGAATAAATGCCTGGAAGGCGCTCCCAATCCTTCGGAGACATTTTGTATCGAGCAAGGCATTCCGGTACTGGGAGAGATCCCATTCGATCTTGAGCTGGGTGCGATCAACTCAAACGGCGAAATTTTGGTGCGGGCTCAGGCCTACTTTGCGGCGCTTTTTTCAGAGCTGCTGCTCAAAGTGAAGGAGGCGGCTGCGCGTGAAACAGCTCCTGATTCTCAGCGGTAAGGGCGGCACCGGCAAGACGACTGTGGCCGGCGCCTTCGTGGCGCTTTCAAAAGCCAAGGCGTTTTCCGATTGTGACGTCGACGCCCCCAACCTCCACCTGATTCTGCAGCATTCAGATGAACAGCCGGTGTTGACGCCGTACTTCGGCCTCGACAAAGCGGTCATTGACACGGATACTTGCATAGACTGCGACCTCTGCCGAGAAAGCTGCCGCTTTGATGCCATAGAGAACCTGATGGAAAAAGGCGGCTATGTGGTGGATCCTTTTGCGTGCGAAGGCTGCAGTGTCTGTGAAGCGGTGTGTCCGGTTGGGGCCATTAAGATGCAGCCGGCGGTCGCGGGAGAACTAAAGCTCTACAAGGAAGGCGCGGTATTTTCTACAGCTCAGCTTAAAATGGGCAGCGGGACTTCCGGTAAATTGGTCTCAGAGGTTAAAAAGCAGCTAAAGCAAGAAGTGCAGCTTTTGCCTGAGGTGGTTGATCTCGCCATCATTGACGGCTCGCCGGGCATAGGGTGTCCGGTCATTGCGTCCATCAGCGGCGTGGATCTGGTATTGATTGTGGCGGAGCCTTCAGTCTCCGGCGTGAGCGATATGAAGCGAATCATTGAGACTGCCCGCCAGTTTCAGACGGAGGTCGTGGTCTGTGTCAACAAATATGATACCAACCGGGGTCAGACCCGGGAAATCGAAAAGCTGTGCGAAGAGCTGCAATTGCCATTCGCAGGGGTGATTCCCTTTGATGGCATGGTAGTTGAGGCCACCAATCAAGGTCAAAGTGTGGTGGCGTTTCCGTGTTCATCAGGGAAAGCCATCAAAGAGGTTTATGCCAAGGTGATGAAGCTATTGTTTGAAGGCGTCCCCAAGCAGGCCTCAAAATTTCACAATATACCCGTCGTGGATTAAAAGGACAAGGCAAATGGGAATTTGGACTTCGCAATATTACAGAATTATTACAGTGATCCGGTACTCAGTTGAACTCGGTGTCAGACACTCAGTTGAACCCGGTGTCAGACACTGAGTTGAACTCGGTGTCAGACACTGAGTTGAAGCCCAAACCTATCTGTGTTTCATAAATAAATCACAACTTTTAGGAGGAAATTAAATGAGCGAAGCTTGTCAACTGGACTGCGGTTCGTGCGGCGCCGACTGCGCGGACAGAACTAAGAACCAAACGGACTTCACAGAGCAGCCCCATCACCTGAGCAATATTAAAAAGGTGATAGGCGTGGTCAGCGGCAAGGGCGGCGTAGGCAAATCCCTTGTGACGTCACTTTTAGCAGTGACCATGAACCGTCGGGGCCACCATACGGCCATCCTCGACGCGGACATCACCGGTCCTTCCATCCCGAAATCCTTTGGCATAAAGAAAAAAGCGGTTGGAATGGATACGGGCATTCTGCCGGTCAAAAGTGTGACGGGCATTGACATCATGTCCATTAACCTGCTGCTGGAGAACGATACGGATCCGGTAGTTTGGCGCGGGCCAATCATCGCCGGCACGGTCAAACAATTCTGGACGGAGGTCATCTGGGAGGACGTGGACTATCTGTTCATAGATATGCCCCCAGGTACAGGCGACGTGCCGCTGACGGTCTTCCAGTCCATCAAAGTCGATGGCATTATCATTGTCACCTCACCGCAGGAGCTGGTGTCTATGATTGTTTCCAAAGCGGTCAAGATGGCTCAGATGATGAACGTCCCAATCTATGGCATAGTCGAAAACATGTCCTACTTTAAATGCACGGATTGCGACAAAGAACACAAGATCTTCGGGGAAAGCAATATTGAAAAGGTAGCAGAGTCCCATGGCATCAAAGTTCTCGCCAAACTGCCAATGGACACCAGAATTGCCGCATCCTGCGACGCTGGCATGATCGAACTGATTCATGAAAACTATTTGGAAGAAATTGCGCCGCTCCTCGAAGCCTAAGGGTATATAACAAGCGATAGCATAACGAACAACCAGACTATTCATGACCAACACCCTGCATAAGGAGGCTTAACCATGTCCTTTAGCCCTTCACTAGGCACCACGGTCACCAACACCCGCATGCGCACCGAGGCTCACACCTCTCCGTTTTCAGGCATGTGCGCCGTCTGCACCATGGATTGTCCCGGCAGCTGTGAAATTGGACTCTCCGCACTCAGGGGTCCGGAAGCCATTTATCCCTTCTCGGCAGATTCCAGTCAGTTCGCTTCGGAAAAGAATTATCCGTTGGACTTTTCCCACCTCAGCATCAACGGCCGCGTATTCGGCGCCAGGGGAACCGCTGAGGATTCAGATGCCGCCACCTATGCGAAGGCTAGGGTGGAGACAAGCATGGGTAAAAAGCATCCTTTGAAGCTGAGGCTGCCGATTGTCTTACCCGCCATGGCAAAGCTCAACTGGCAGGATTACTTTGCCGGCGCGGCCATGGCCGGCGTGCTGGTGGTCATAGGCGAGGACGTGGTGGCCAAGGACAAGGGTCTGGTTCTCGAAAACGGCCGTGTTAAGGCGGCACCGCTGATCGCGGACATGGTCGGAGCCTTCCGGAAGTACGAACGCGGCTATGGGGACATTGTCCTTCAGGCGAATGAAGACGACGAGCGCCTCGGGGTCCTGGACTACGCACTGCAGCACCTCGGTGTCAAGTCAGTGGAGCTCAAGTTTGGCCAGGCGGCCAAGGGCATTCAGGGGCTGGGACTGCAGCGGACGCTGGAAGACGCGCTCAGGCTGAAAAACATGGGCTACCTCGTGTTTCCGGATCCAACGGATCCTGAGGTGGCTGCCCGTTTCAAAGAGGGCAAAGGACCGGTATTTGAAAAGGCGGGCAGGCTGCCAATGTGGGACGAGGTTTCGCTGAAAAAGCGCATTGCCGAGCTTAGGGCTCTGGGCGCGGAGCGGATCTGTTTTAAAACCGGTCCCTTCGATCCGGAGGACCTGGTGCGAATCCTGAAGATCGCTTCTGAGGAAGAGGTGGACCTGGTGACCCTGGACGGGGCAGGCGGCGGCACGGGCAACAGTCCGGTGAAGATGATGAATGAATGGGGCATCCCGACGGTAGTACTTGAGAGTCAGGTTTATGAGATTCTCAAGACTATGGCGGAGAAGGGCTATGACCTGCCTCAGGTAGCTATTGCCGGTGGATTTTCCATGGAGGATCACGTGTTCAAGGGATTGGCCCTTGGCGCGCCTTATGTCAGCCTGGTGGGCATAGGCCGGGCAGCTATGGCGGCTGCCATGACGGGCAAGAAGCTTGGCGAATTGCTGGCGGAGGACAAGCTGCCTCAGGATCTCAAGCGTTTTGGAAGCACGGCTGAAGAACTCTTTAGTGAGGTTAAGCCGCTGCGCGCCCTTTACGGGGACAAGGTTGACGCCATGAGCATGGGGGCCATTGGACTTTATTCTTACCTGGAGCGGATTTCTGCCGGGATCAGGCAGTTGATGGCACTGAATCGCAAATTTGATCTCAACAGCGTGGACCGACGGGACCTGGTGCCGCTGACGGCGCTGGCGAAAGAGGTGACTGGCCTCGAGGGGTATTCAGACCTCTTGCGGGGTGCGCTCGGGAAACTTTAAAAGGAATTATGCTCCTGATGGTCTCTTGACAGGCAATGTGGCGTTGGGTGACCATCGGCAAAAAAATTGGAAGGTGGAGGCGTTTTATGAAAATTGCAGTCGCAAGTGATAATGGTATGGTGGCAGGACATTTTGGCCATTGCGAAAATTTCAATGTGTTTCATGTCGAAGGCGAACAAGTGGTCAATCACGAGGTGGTGGCCAATCCAGGGCATAAGCCGGGGTTCCTGCCGAATTTCCTGAACGACCTTGGCGTCAACGTCATCATTGCCGGCGGTATGGGCGGCGGCGCGGTTCAGATTTTCAATGAAAAAGGAATCGAGGTGGTCGTTGGGGTTCGTAATTCCGCTAAGGAAGCGGCTGAACTCTATCTGAAGGGAGAGCTCGAATCCACGGGCTCCATCTGCCACGAACACCAGCACGCCCATGACCATGGCGAACATGGGAATTGCGGACACTAAGGGATTTTGAAAACCGGGGACGCGGACAGATCTCAACTTGGGGACGCGGACGGTAATGAAATTTCAATAGATATGTCTGTTTCTGTTTATTATTCTTTAAAAAAAGTCTCGGTTATTAAGAAGTCTGCTGACATCTATTCGCATTTCCGAAAGCGAGGTGTGTCATGAAAACACCTGAATATGTTTATGGGCCGGTCCCTTCGAGAAGGCTTGGGTTGTCGCTGGGTGTCAGCCCTATTCCAAAGAAAACATGCAATTACTCATGTGTTTACTGCCAGTTGGGCCGGACGGACCACATGACAAACGCGAGGCAGAATTTCTTCCCGGTGGAGGTCATGTTGGACGAGGCGAAGGCTGTAATTGAAAGTGGGACTGTGTTTGACGTCATCACCATTGTGGGTGAGGGAGAGCCAACACTTTATTCGGATTTGGATAACTTGATACGCGGGCTGAAGCAAATGAGCGATAAGCCGGTTGCGGTGATTACCAATGGTGCGCTGCTATATGATGAGGTCGTCCAAGAGGCACTTATGAAAGCAGATCTGGTCTTGCCGACACTGGATGCGTCAAATGAATCCATGTTTAAGAGGATCAACCGGCCTCACGGATCTTTGATCTTCGATCAGGTGATCGAGGGGCTTCACGAGTTTTCTCAAATTTATCAAGGTCAGCTTTGGATTGAGATCATGCTGGTTAAAGGGATCAATGATGATGAAACTGCCCTGTCAGGGTTTAAGTCCTTGCTCGAGACACTGCGTTATGACCGGCTCTACATCAACACCGTGGTGCGCCCGCCGGCTGAGCCGGAGGTGGAGGCAGTTGACCCCGAGGTTATGCAGCGAGCAGTCGACGTTTTGGGCGGGATGCCAATCGACCTGCTGGAATCAGAAGGATTTCACAGCGACATTGAAGACGATCTCGAGGCCGTGCTGAGCATCATCAGGCGTCATCCTATGAATCAGTTTGAGATTGAGGCATTCCTGGAGCGGCGCGGCTGCGGAGAAGTGAAAGATATCCTGAACGCATTGCGGCGGGATCCCCTGGTGGCGCTGGTTCCATATAAAGGTTATGAGACTTTCAGGATGAAATGAAAATTTAAGCCCCCTTCAAGCCTCCTTTGTTCGAGTCATGGTGAAGAGCCTCGTGACTGCAATAAAGGGGGCTTTTATGATGCGCGTTTCACAAATCAGCAATCTTGCTATGGGAAAGGCATTAGGTGTATAATTAACATAATAAAGTTCATAAAGTTCATATTGTAAATTATGTAAATAAAATTTCTGCTTCTCACCTCAAGGGTCAGAATAGACATCTATAATTTATCAATGAAAGCGAGGTCATCTTATGAGCGCCAATGTGACGAACACAACCGATCCGCACCTTAGTGCAGGCAGTCTGTACAAACCTGCAGATGTGACCCTTCTTACTCTGGAGCTGATGGCACAGATCGACTTCATCCTCGAGTCCTACGCCATGGATCCGACACGCCTCGTCGGCATGCTGCTGGAGATCCAGGATGTGACCCCCAAACAGTACCTGCCAAAGGAAATTGCGGTCTATGTCGGTGACAAGCTCGACCTGCCCCTCAGCAGGGTTTACGATGTGATCTCTTTTTACGAAGCGCTCTCGGATGTGCCGCGGGCGGACATAGTCATTCAGTTTTGTGACAGCGTCGTGTGTAAGGTGACGGGAAGCCACAAGCTAAAAGTGGCTTTGGAAGGGATTTTAGGCATAAAGGCTGGGGAGTCAACAAAGGACGGGAAGTACCATCTTGAGTCAGCGCCTTGCTTTGGGGCTTGCGACATTTCCCCGGCGATCCGGATCAACGGCGTTGTGTACGGGCCGCTGAAGACGGAAGAGGCCGTCAGGGACGTTCTGGCTCGCTTTGAAAAAGGGGGGAGCCTGCATGGATAACACGGTCAGCTTTATCACGAAACATTTCGATAAGTACGATCCGGACAATCTTGCCAGTTTTCAAGCCATTGGCGGGTTTAACGGCTTGAAGCACGCACTGGGTCTGACCCCGGCGGCGCTCATTCAAATCATTACAGATTCCGGCATTCAGGGCCGGGGCGGTGCAGCTTACAGCACCGGGTTAAAGTGGAAGCAAGCCGCCGCGGTGCCCGGTGAAGACAAGGTTGTCATCTGCAACGCGGATGAGGGGGAGCCCTGCACCTTCAAGGACAGGACGCTGATGGAAAAGGATCCGTTCAGGCTTCTTGAGGGCATGGCGATCGCGGGATACGCGGTCGGTGCAAAGCATGGCTACATCTACCTCAGGGAGGAATACCGACACCTGAGGCCAAGGCTACAAAACGCCATAGATCAGGCAAGAGCTGGCCGATGGTTAGGCAATCACATCCAAGACACAAACTTCAACTTCGACATAACGCTCTATTCCGGTGCCGGTGCTTACGTCTGCGGCGAAGGCTCCACCCTCATTGAATCCATGGAGGGAAAAAGCGGAAGACCCCGCATCAAGCCGCCTTTCATCAAAGAATGCGGCCTATTTCAAAAACCAACCTTGGTCAACAACGTGGAAACGCTGGCGGCGGCCGCAGCGATCATGGATTATGGTGCGGACGCTTTCAAAGCTTTTGGCACCGAGAAATCGCCGGGAACAAAGCTGATCTCGCTGGCAGGCAATGTAAGGCGCCCCGGCGCTTATGAGATCCCTTTTGGGATGACGCTGAGGGCGATAATAGAGACCATCGGCGGAGGTCTTGAAGAAGGACGGACGCTCAGATTGCTGCAGTTGGGCGGGGCTTCGGGGAGCATCGCGCCTGCCTCGTTTCTGGACACGCCGTACACCTACGAAGACCTTGCCAAGGCCGGGCTGGATGTAGGTTCCGGCGGCATATTGGTCGTGGACGACCGCACCAGTGTTATTGAATTCCTTGAGTCCATCCAGAATTTTTTCATTCACGAAAGCTGCGGCAAATGTACACCGTGCCGGGAAGGGAACCGGCAGATCGGACGGATTGTTGCCCGCTACGCAGCTGGTACACCAAGACCGGATGACCTCGAAACTGCCAGGCGATTCGCGGAGATCATGTCGAGCTGTTCATTCTGCGGATTGGGGGAAACGGCTCAAAGCGCACTGCTGTCGGCGATGCGACATTTTCCTGAAGCTTTTAAGCTGGGCGCGTTCGTCGAGGGGCTTGAGGCTGGGGCTGGCGCGAAGGCAAATGCCACTGCTGCTGGGGTGGCTGCTCGCGAAACCATCGGCAAACACAGCTTTGAGGGCGAAAGGGGGGAGCGGGTATGAAGGACATTCAACTGACCATTGACCACAAGACGATTCGAGTGCCGGAGGGGACGACGGTGCTGGAGGCGGCAAAGAAGGTCGCGGTCAACATTCCGCACCTCTGTTATCATCCGGATCAGGAGATCAAGGCCAACTGCAGGATCTGCGTCGTTGAGGTCAAGGGCAGCCGAAAGCTGTCTGCCGCCTGCTCGACCCGGGTTTGGGAAGGCATGGAGGTACTGACCAACACAAGGAAAGTCAGGGACATGCAGCGCGGGATCCTGGAGCTGATGCTGGCGAACCACAACCAGGACTGCCTGAAATGCCACCGCAACGGGAACTGCGAGCTGCAGGATCTCTGTGAGCGGTTCAATATTTCGCGGACCCATCTGGAGGACGCGGTCGACGCGCTGCCTCTGGACAATTCCAATCCGTCCATTGTCAGGGATTCCAGCAAGTGCATCAAATGCGGGCGCTGCGTGGAAGCCTGCCAGAACGTTCAGGAGGTTCACGTCCTGACCCATTCCCATAGATCCACCCGGTTCAACATAGCGCCGGCCTACGAAATGCCGCTGGAGGACACCCTCTGCGTCTTCTGCGGCCAGTGCGCGGCGGTGTGTCCGACCGGCGCCATAGTGGAAAAGGATGACACGGACCTGGTCTGGGAGGCCATTGAGGATCCTTCGAAGCACGTCATTGTCCAGGTTGCGCCTGCGGTACGCGTAGCCCTGGGAGACGCCTTTGGCCTGCCGAAGGGCGAAATTGTCACGGGTAAGACCGTGGCGGCGCTGAGGCGGCTGGGTTTTGATCAAGTCTTCGATACCAATTTCACCGCGGACCTCACGATTATGGAGGAGTCCCATGAGCTGCTGTCTAGGCTGGCCCAACTTTCCAAAGGAGAAAAGCCCGTTTTGCCGATGGTCACTTCATGTTCTCCCGGATGGATCAATTACATCGAAGGTGTTTTCGACGATCTGCTGGAGCATCTGTCCACCTGCAAATCGCCCCAGCAGATGTTTGGGGCGCTGTCGAAGACTTATTATGCGGAGCTGAAGGGGCTGGCGCCATCGGAGATTTTCACGGTGTCTGTGATGCCTTGTACAGCGAAAAAATATGAGGCGGCCAGGCCTGAAATGGCTTCAGGCGGGGTACGGGAAGTGGACGCGGTTCTCACGACCCGTGAGCTGGCACGCATGATTGGCTCCGCCGGCATTGAGTTTGCTGAGATCGAGGAGGAAACCTTCGACACGCCGTTTGGCATTGGCTCCGGCGCCGGCGCGATTTTCGGCGCCACCGGGGGCGTGACGGAGGCCGCGCTTCGCACGGCTTATGAAGTCGTGACCGGGAAGGAACTCATGAACCTTGAGTTCCAAGAGGTCAGAGGCCTTGAGGGAATCAAGGAAGCGCAGGTCCCGCTTGGGGAAGAGGTTGTCCTCAGGGTGGCCGTCGCCAATGGTCTTTCCAACGCCAAGACGCTGATGACGCAGATTCGTCTGGGTCAGTCGCCTTATCACTTTATCGAGATTATGGCCTGTCCGGGCGGTTGCCTGGGCGGCGGCGGGCAGCCAATCCGCTCGACCAATGATGTCAGGGAGAAGCGCATGGACGCCCTTTACAAGATTGATGAAGAGCTGCCAATCCGCAAGTCCCACAAGAATCCGGATGTCCTGAGACTTTATGAAACCTGGCTGGGAGAGCCCCTCGGCCATAAGTCCCACGAGCTGCTTCACACCCATTACCACAGCAGGGGGAAGTAGGGGAAATTCACAGGTTGGGGGCTGGGATAATAATGTATTTGTAACATGGGGACAAAAGTTCCGGAATAATTTTTACGAATGAACAGAAGCAGCCCGAACTCTAACAGGGCTGCTTTTTCTTGTAAAACGAAAACCCCCGGTTCTACCGGGGGTTCTAAAGAGCTTT
>CAYQDM010000034.1:0-24510 GCA_964416305.1 uncultured Acidaminobacter sp.
CAAAAAAAGTGACGACTTTGTGTCCAAAACTGCAGATTTCTCTTGACCGCTTACACCACCTTAGCTCATATTTATTGTATAACATATATGTGATAAATTCAAGACGTATTTATTGATGTTTAGGTATATGTTAATATTAGCATTAATGGAATATAAAGTAAATAACGTTCTGCTAAGGAGTGATCAACATTACCAGAGGTCGACGTCATCTTAAACCAGGAATTCCTTACCATGTCATTAGCCGCATCAATAATCAAGAGTTTTTGTTGGAAAATCCTCACTGTAAAGACAAATACCTCACCCTATTGAAGACTATTAAACAACGATCTGATTTTGAACTCTTTTGTTATTGCATAATGGACAACCACGTCCATATGCTCATGAAAATGAATTCCGATCCACTTTCGAGCATCATGCAATGGCTGAACCAAAAGTTCGCCTATGACGTTAATTTGAGGATGGGTCGAAATGGACATTTATTTGGCGACCGTTATAAAGCTTATCCGGTAATTGGAGATGAAAAAATTCGAGAAACCATCAAATACATTCATAGAAATCCAGTTGCAGCGAATATGACGGAGACATTAATATATCCGTGGAGCAGCCACCATGTCTATATAGGCCGGCCCGAAAAAGCCTGGTTCGAGGCGGGACAAGGTCTTGAATTATTTAAATTCGGCACTTCAAATGCAAAGAATAACTACCTCAATTTCGTGAATAAAATGGGGGACGTTGAGCGACTTGTCGCGCAAAAAATTCTCAGTGAACGAGATGTCAACCATTTAGAGGATATGCAGCTCCCCGGAGACCACGAGTACATTCTGTCACGCCCTCAAAGTGAGTTGCGTTCCAATGTTCAAGGCCACCTTGACCTTGTATTTGGCCGATTGTGTCTAATGAACAAACTCGATTACCCAAAGATCCGCGACCAAGTAAGGGAAAATCAGACGAAGAAGACTACCTTTCAACGCTTCAAGAAAGTCGGGCTTGCACTTTCAAAGATTTGCCGGGAACTTCAAATTGCGTCTGAAGATGAAGTTAACGCTTACCTGAAGCTTCCGCCGGATTTCTTGAACAGCGAAACAGTAAAGGATGCCATTAAAATTGACTTTGAAGTCCAAGGCCTCATTGAAGTTTACCGACAAACCTTCCCTCAGCGCACTGAAAGCTGAGGGAAGACTTTCAAGACGTAGGGGGACGGGGCTTGTATTGCAGAATTATTACCGAACCTGACCCCGAGTGTATCTCCGAACCTGACCCCAACTAAACCAACGCCCTGTCCCCAACCGTGCTGGCGTGATATAATGGTGTCGGAGGTGGTTTTATGAACCAAGATCAATCCAATCAATCCAATCAATCCAATCAAACCAATGAAAAACCAGCGACAACAACCGAAAAGAGCACGTACTTCGAGACCTCCGGCAGTCTGACTGAACGCGCGATTCTCGTCGGCCTGGGGGACGACCGGGAGGAAATCGACATAGAGTATTCCATGCACGAGTTGGAAGAGCTGGTGAAGGCGGCGGAAGCCGAGGTGGTCGGCAGCATCGTACAGAATAAGCGGATCATCGAGGTGGCGACCTATATAGGCAGTGGGAAGGTGCAGGAAGTGAAGCAGCTGGCGGAAGCAAACGACGCCAATGTGATCGTCTTCAACGACGAACTGTCCGGCTCCCAGATCCGCAATTTGGAAGCGGAAATAGGCCTGAAAGTCATCGACCGGACGGCGCTCATTCTGGACATCTTCGCCCGCAGAGCCCAGTCCAGGACCAGCAAACTCCAGATTGAACTGGCTCAGCTGGGTTACCGTCTGCCAAGGCTCACCGGTTACGGCAATGCGCTCTCCAGAACGGGCGGCGGCATAGGCACCAGGGGTCCCGGCGAGCAGAAACTTGAAATCGACAAGCGGCGCATCCGTGAACGGATCAGCGACATCCGCCATGAACTCAAGGAAGAAACGAAGGTCAGGGAGACCCAGAAAGCCGGTCGGCAGCGGGGGGGCGAACCCCTTGTGGCGCTGGTCGGCTACACCAACGCAGGTAAGTCCAGCGTGATGAACCGTATGCTGACGTTGGTGCAGGAGGGACCATCGGCGGGGGCACCTGTACTGGAAAAAGCAGGCAGCCCTCAGAAGGACGGAAGCGGCCAGGCGGAGGACGGCGTCAAGCGCGTCTTCGAGAAGGACATGCTGTTCGCGACGCTGGACACGTACCACCGGCGCGTGGAGTTCGAGGACAACAAGGCCATGGTGCTGGTCGACACGGTCGGCTTCGTGTCCAAGCTGCCCCACAAGCTGGTGGAGGCCTTCAAGGCGACGCTGGAGGAGGTTCACGATGCGGACCTGCTGCTGCACGTGGTGGATGTGACCAACGAGAACGTGCACAACCAGATTTCCATAACGGAGAAGGTGCTGCGGGAGCTGGACGCTTATGGCAAACCGACGCTTCTGCTCCTCAACAAGATCGACCTGCTGGCGCCTGAAGACCACGATACGGTGATGGTGCCAAAGGGCGGGCTGTTCGACGGCTACGAGGCGCTGCGCATTTCCGCGCGGACGGGTGAGGGCTTTGATGCTCTGATTGAGAAGATTCGCTCCAAGATCTTCCGTGGGCACGTCAAAGTGCACATGCTGATTCCGTATGCCGAGGGCGCGGTGTATTCCTATTTGTGCGACAACCACCACGTGTCGAAGACCGAGTACGTGGAGAGCGGGTCGCTCATTGAGGTGGAGCTGGATGCCAAGGATTATCAGCGATACAAGCGCTTTGAGGTAAGGCCTGATGGTTCGCCGATGGTGACCCAAAGTTCAAGCACAGCGGAGAGTTCAGATGAGTAGCTCCGACAAATCGCCCAAACCATTAAATTACAAAACCGTGGAGCGGGAAGCCTCTGCGGAAACGGTCATTGAAAAGTCGCGCTTTATTGGCTATGTGAAACCGGTAAAGTCTGAGGAAGAGGCACAGGCCTTTATGGCGATGATCCGCAAGAAGCACTGGGACGCGACCCACAACGTGCCGGTGTATGTGCTGGGGCCGGAATACCACGCCCAGAAGTTTTCGGATGATGGCGAGCCCCAGGGCACCGCGGGACTCCCTATTCTGTCCATGTTGAAAAATGAAGGCATCACGGATGTGGTCGTGGTAGTGACGCGTTATTTTGGCGGCGTCAAGCTGGGTACCGGGGGGCTGGTGCGGGCGTATACCCAAAGTGCTCAGCTAGGCCTGGAGGCGGCGGGGGTCATTGAGAGGGTGATCCACCGCAGGGTGTCTGCGGTGGTGGACTATACGCTGCTGGGCAAGGTGCAGAACTACCTGGCCGGCCATCCGACGATCCGCGTGGCAGATACCCTTTACACCGATCATGTGACCGTGGAGCTGTTGGTATTGCCGGAGGAAGAGGCCGCCGTCCACACCGCTATGGTGGATCTGACGAGCGCCCAGCTGGACTGGGTGCCGGGGGACCTTGAAGAGATCTCCTGTCCGGCGGTGTTTAGGGCACACGGGCATGCGGGCGAGTAAAAGGGCAGATCGAAAGAAAGTTAGATAGATAGATAGATAGATAGATAGATAGATAGATAGATAGATAGATAGATAGGGAATAAAGGCGATTTAAAAGCAAGAACACCTGAATTGTTTCTGAATTGTGTGAAGCTCTGGCACCAAATTAAAACTTGTCCGCGTCCCCAAAGTTGAAGTTGTCCGCGTCCCCAAACTGCCCAAACTACGGTCTATCCGTTTTCAACTCTAAATTAAGGGTAGAAAGAAACTAGACTCACTTTACTTGAGCAAGACAGGATTTCGTTAAGACTTTATAACTTAGGAACAAATCATCTCGAAAGGGTGTTGAGCTTATGGCTGAAAACATTAAAGAAATGCTGGCGGAGCACACCTGGGCCGTCGTTGGCGCCACCCAAAGCATGGACAAATTTGGCTACAAAATCCTCATGCGGCTGCGAGCTGCCGGTTACGAAACCTACGCAGTCAATCCTATGTATCAGGAGATCGACGGCACCCCGTGCTACGAAAATTTGAAAGCACTTCCCGTGGTGCCTGCCTGCGTGGATATGGTCGTGTCGCCTAAACGCGGCTATCCCTTCATCGACGAGGCGGCGGAGCTCGGCGTCAAGTACATTTGGTTCCAGCCGGGCACCTTTGACGACGACGTGATCAACTATGCCAAAAATAAAGGACTGCACTTGGTCCAGCATCACTGCGTGTTGGTCGAACTTGGCAAAATTGGAAAATAGATATTAATTTTAAGTTTTCGCCACGACCT
Source organism: uncultured Acidaminobacter sp. (assembly GCA_964416305.1). Lineage (GTDB taxonomy): Bacteria > Bacillota > Clostridia > Peptostreptococcales > Acidaminobacteraceae > Acidaminobacter. The sequence continues at coordinate 4,276 of CAYQDM010000034.1, forward strand.
ATTTTGTAAATAAAAAACAGTCGAAATTTCGACAAATCCATGATAAGATAGGGCCTAAAGTAAGGTTGCCGATGGTCACATCATCCAAAAACCTCACTCGCGGCCCATTTTTCTTCAAGATTAGAAGCCGCCGATACCAATATTAAAAGAGAATCTGCAGCCAGTGACCCATAGAAGCGCTAACGTGGCAAAAACCCGAAGTCACTTCGAAATCAACTGTCCATAGCAGATCCGCATGTACTTGGGATGAACAATGTAGTCACCAACACTTGATTTTTTAGTACGGAGGGAAAGCAATGTCCATTATGGTAACGAGAATTGAAGACCATGAGACACGCCTCAGAGAAATTGACCGCGTGGTCGAGTGGATTAGAGAAACTGTACAAAACGCCCATCAAAATGGCGTCGTTGTAGGCTTATCAGGCGGCATCGATTCAGCCGTCGTCGCCAACCTCGTCAAGCGGGCGTTTCCTGAGGATTCCATCGGGGTTATTTTGCCTGTAAAGAGTTCAACCAAAGATTCCATTGACGCCCGCGCAGTTGCCGAAAAGTGCGGCCTTCACTGGATCGAAATGGATCTCAGCGTCTCACACGAACTGATTTTTGACGACATCAAAATCAAACTCGACCGCGATCTCAACGGCAGAGCCAGAATCACGGACGCCAATCTGCGCGCGCGGCTCAGAATGAGCACGCTCTACGGCGTCGCCAACAGCTTGGGTTACCTGGTCGCCGGAACAGACAACGCGGCGGAGGTGCTCACGGGCTACTTCACCAAGTATGGGGATGGCGGAGTCGATTTCCTTCCTATAGCCAACCTGACCAAACGCGAGGTTTACGAATGGGCGAAGGTCCTTGGAGTTCCTCAGCAAGTCATAGACCGTGCCCCAAGCGCCGGTCTCTGGGAAGGCCAAACTGATGAAGCCGAGCTGGGCGTCAAGTACAACGACATTGACGATTACCTCGAAGGCAAAGAAATCAGCGACGCGGCGAAAGCCAGAATTGAGCATTTGTACAATGTGACGGCACACAAACGCGTGATGCCGCCAAAGCCGCCTGTAGAGGCGCAGGAGTAAGAATAAAGACAAGAAAGGGCAGCGCCGCGGCGCTGCCCTTTTTGAATGGAAGAAACTCGGTGTCAGCGGCTGGCGCCTATCGACCCCCAGTTTCCGTTTCAAAGTTGAAAAAATTACCCTTTCACCAGACGTGCACCGTCCTTCGTTTCGTTTCGCTTCGCTGCACTCAGGACGCGCGCTGCGCCCTATATAAACTAAAAAAGAAATGCCTCCATGCGAGCAAGCTCCCATCAGGGCATTTCTTTTTCGTTTATGCACTTCTGTTAGCCTTCACGGTCTCCACGACACGCGATCCCCAACATTCACCGTATTCTCAATTTCTCCGACAATCTTTTCGTCGGCAGTGACGCCTGAGAGGATCTCGTAATAGAGCTCGCCTTGGAGGCCGGTTTCTACAGGGCGCATGGCCAGCTTGCCATCTTCGATCACAAGCACGTACCTGGAATCCCCGTCTTCATAAACATAGTCGGACTCCACCAGGAGAACGTTCTTCTTCTCGGCCTTAATGAACTGGACGTCCACATCCTGTCCCAGCATAAGACTCGCTCCGGGCGAAGTGCCTCCGGCACTCCCGGCAGCGTCATCCACGTCAATTTCAACGCGGACGCGTTTTTGGACAATGCCCAGGCTGGACATGATTTCAGTCAGTTTGGGATGGATTTTGGAGATGGTTCCGGTGGCGAAGAGGTCACCATCGGCATATAAATCTGCTTTCATGCCCACGGACAAACTTGGGATATCCTTGGCCACCACATCGGACTCGACCTTGAGCTGGTCAAGGGCAGAGATCTCAGCCAGCGGCATGCCGGGCGACACGAAGGTCCCAAGGGAGACATAGCGCTCGGTCATGACGCCGGACCGGTCTGAGACAATGGTGCGGTTCCCGTCCATAGCCTTCAGTCGGTTGAGCTCGGACTGGGCAGCAGATATGCTGGCGCTGATAGAACGAAGAAGATTGCCGGAGGTTCCTTTCTTCTGGAGTGCCAGCTGATCCTGAGCCGTTTTCAGCGCTGCCTCAGCGTGAGAGGCCGCCACAGTGGCCGCATCCACCTCTGCTTGGCTGACTGCACCGGCGTTATAGAGCACTTTCACATCTTCAAGGGCTTTCACCGCTGTATCATAGTTCAGCTGGGCGCTCGCCACAGCCGTTTCGCCCATCTTGGCCAAAAGCGGATCATTCTTCTCCGCCGCCTGGGCATACTGCGCCCTGGCACCGTTTACCTGAGCCTGGGCGGTCTGAATGCTGTAGTAGAGGTCCTCGGAGGACAGCACAGCGACCGTATCCCCCGAATTCACAACATTCCCGATTTCAAACGACAGCTCGCTGACAAACCCGCCTTGCTTGGCGTAGATCACCGCTGTGCTTTGGCTGGCCACTGTACCGGAAGCCTCGACCACTTCCTTCAGGTCCCCCTGGGTCACCACATATGGCTCCAGCTTGACCTGACCGGTCATGTAATTATAGGCCGCCCCCGCACCGATCAGGATGATCCCCGCAGCCAGCAGCAACATATTGCGCAGTTTTATTTTCTTTTTCAACTTCGACACCTCCGCTTGGGGATTTTTTTAATCTTTGGCCATCAGGACACCTGATTCTTCAGTGCGTCGACAAAATTGGCGTGAGTGATTTTTCGGTAGGACAGGGCGAGGGAAATGATAATGGAAACCAATGTGATGATGCCTGCATAGACGTAATCTATGAACTGTGGCTTTGTGGCGAAACTATAGAGGTCCGTGGTGAAGTAGGCGCCAATGCCCGCCAGTGCCCAGGAGGCCAGCGGAATCCCAAGCACAATCCCCACGCCGCTGATCACCGCGATCTCCCGGGAGATGACCGAAAAGACTTCGCCGATCCTCATGCCCAGAATCCGCATGGAGGCGATCTCCACGGTCCTCTCATTGATCATCAGGACCACGGTATTATAGACAATAGCCACACCCAGGAACATCCCAATGACCACGATCATGCCAATTGAGATATAGGTCAGCTGCATAAAATCCAGGTAGGCGTTTTGCAAATCCTCATTGGACATAAAGGAAGACACGGATCGGGCATCCGTCAGCACGCCCTTGACATCGCTGCCGCCCTGAATGTAGGCGCCGCTGACGGCGTCTTCACCAAAGAAATCACGCTGAAGTGTGCTCAGAGGCATGTAAACGTTGGAGCCCAGGTCCTGGCGAATGATCCCCGTCAATTTGTACACCTGGTCTTCCCGGTCCGGAAGATAAGGCTTCATCACAAAGGGGTCCCCAATGCTGAGTCCCAGGTTGTCGGCCAGTCCCCTGGTCATGAAGACGCTGTTTGGGCGGAAAACCATCGGCGCCATGGTATTGAGCTCGTAAAAGTGGATAATTTTGGTGTCCGGCGAGAGGCCTATGACGGTGGTGGCCTTTTTCCTGTAGCCGTTCTCGACCTCAAAGGGGTACTCCAGGCGGCCTTCCACGTAGTCGATCTCGTCGTAGTCGCTCAGGCTGCGGACCAGATCCCGGTCTGCCATGAAGCCGCTCAGGTTGACGCTGTAATCCATGCGCTGCATGACGCTGTACTGGAACTCGAACATGTCGAGAAAAGCGCTGAGAAGGTAGATCGGAATCATAATCATCATAAAGGTCAGGGCTATGCCGATGGATAGGACCAGTATACGCAGCTTGTGGCGCATGAGGTTGCGGATGACCATTTTTTCCGTGAAGGAGACCCAGAAGTTCCAGAATTGCGTGTGCTCCAGGCCAATATGCTTGCCGGACTGTGGTGCCTCAGGCCGCATGGCCGCCGCGGGATGGATCTGGATGACGCCGCGGGCGCCCATATAGCCTGCCGTAATGGAAAACACCAGGGCAAGGCCCAGGGCGGCGAACAGCATCCAGGCGTGGAATTTGAAGACCAGGATTGGCACATTGAAGCTCTCGGTGGCGTAAAGGGTCGTGACATACACCGACATGAGGGACCCCAGGATCACGCCCAGGACTGCGCCGGTAATGCCAATGCTCACGGCGTAGAGGCTGTAATGGGTCATGATCTTGCGGTTGTTGTAGCCCATAGCCTTGAGCACGCCGATGGTGACCTTGTCATTCCGCACGAAGCGTCCAATCATCACGAACATAATGGCCGCTGCGATGCCGAGAAAAATCACCGGTACTATGGACATGGTCTGCTTGTTGCCCCGGATTTCTTCCTGCACCATCCGGCTGCTGACCTGGTCCTCCCTGAGATAGACCCGCTGGGCGCCAAGGTGTTCAAGTTTCTTTTCCACGGCTTTGCGGACGGACTCGTGGTCGCCGTCGAAACTGTCCTTGACCGACAGCAGCACCTGGTTGTACTGGCCGTTAGAGGCGATGGACCGCATGGCGAAGGATTCCCTGACGTACATAATGCCGAAGTTATTAAAGTCCGGGAGCAGGGACTGCTCGCTCTGCATCAGGTAGATGTACTCAGAGCTGGAAACGATCCCCTTGACCTTGAGGGTGTGATCCTCGCCGGCGTACTGGATTTTAATTTCGTCGCCCACCTCAATGCCGCGGGCCCGGGCGAAGGATTCAATCAGGAAAACCTCGTCATCTGAGGCCAGTGACTGTGCCTTGGTTTGAAAATAGAGGCTGTGGATCATGCCGTCTTTGGCATCCTCCGCGCCTTCGGGAATGGAGATGACCCGGAGGGTGATCTTTTGGTTTTCGTCTTCTTTCAGGTCAGAGAGGAAATTGACGTCCCGGACAATCCGGCCCTGGGCGGCTTCCACGCCGCTGACCGAGAGGAGGCTGTTGACTTCTGAGCCCGAAATGGCGGGGATTTCGACGTAAATGTCCGCTGCGTTGGTCAGCGTGAAGTATTCCTGGACGGCGACGTCCAGGTTGGTGATGGCTGAGGACATGGCCACGTAGAGCATGAGTCCCAGGGCGATGACCATAGCGATGGCAAGGTTTTGGCCCTTCGAGCTCATGATCATTCTGAGGAGTCGGCGATTCAGAACACCCATCACCACGTCACCCTTTCAGGGTCCATCGGCATCTCGTTGATGATGTTTTCAACGATTTCGCCGCTGCGCATCTTCAGCACCCGGTCGGCGATGATCGCGATGGACGCGTTGTGTGTAATGATAATGACAGTTTTCTTATATTTGACGTTGATTTTCTTCAGAAGTTTGAGGATTTGGATGCCGGTCTCGAAGTCCAGGGCTCCCGTTGGCTCGTCGCACAGCAGGAGGTCCGGGTTCTTGCAGACAGCCCTGGCGATGGCCACGCGCTGCTGTTCGCCGCCGCTCATTTGGGCTGGGAAGTGGTCCGCCCGGTCGGTGAGTCCCACGTCTTCCATAACTTCGTCGACACTGAGGTGATCAGAGATGATTTCCGTGGCAAGCTCCACATTTTCCCGGGCGGTCAGGTTGCCCAGCAGGTTGTAGAACTGGAAGACGAAGCCCACGACGTTGCGGCGGTATTCGGTCAGTGCTTTCTCGGAGAAGTCGCTGAGGATTTCACCTCGGTAGTTGACGGTGCCGGATGTGGCCAGGTCCATGCCGCCCAGAATGTTGAGCATGGTGGTCTTGCCTGAGCCGCTGGGGCCCAGGATGACGACGAATTCGCCGGCGTTGACGTCAAAGGACACGCCCCTGAGGGCTTCGACGGTGACTTCGCCCATGAGGTAATGCTTTGTCAGTTGGCTGATGTTGAGGATCTGGTTTTGTTCCATGGGGCGTGCCTCCTCGTGGGGTGGAAGAAACTCGGTGTCAGCGGCTGGCGCCTATCAACCCCCGGTTTCACCTGTTCATTATTGTAATTTATACCGATTCCGCCGGGTGTCAAACGCTGAGGGTTGTGGTGGGGGAGGAAATGTTGACGGGGGACCATCGGCGGAGTACTGTTTTTGTGGACGGCATTTCGGGTTTGGTGGTATAATGTGATGTTGAATTTTAATGCCTGGAGGAAAGATAAATGGGTCGTATAGGAACAATTGAGAACAGAAAGAACAAGCAGGATGCAAAACGCGCGAAGATTTTTACGAAGCTTGGGCGGTACATCATGGTGGCGGCGCGGGAAGGCGGGGGCGACCCTATGTACAACCCGGCGCTGATGAGTGCCATTGAGAAGGCCAAGGCTGCCAATATGCCCAATGACAATATTGATCGTGCCGTCAAGAAGGGTACGGGGGAGTCGGACGGTGCCATCTTTACGGAGCTGACTTATGAAGGCTACGGCCCAGGCGGCGTCGCGGTGCTGGTGGAGTGCCTCACGGACAAGCAGAACCGCACAGCGGCGGATGTGCGCTCATATTTCTCCAAGGGGAACGGCAACCTGGGCACCAACGGCTGCGTCAGCTTTATGTTCGACCGCAAGGGTGTCTTAGTCATTGACCGCCTGGAGAACATGGACGAGGAGACGGTCATGATGCAGGCCCTGGAAGCGGGCGCGGAGGACTTCATTGCCGAGGAGGATCACTTCGAGATCTACACGTCTATTGAAGACTTTGGGGCAGTGCGCGATACCCTTAAAGCCGATGGTTACGAATTCTCCATGGCCGAGCTGAGGTACCTGCCGCAGACGACGACGGCGTTGACGGACGAGGACGATATCAAGAATATGCAGAAGCTCATTGATCTCCTTGAGGACTCGGACGACGTGCAGACGGTGTACCATAACTGGGAGCAGGCGTAGGGATTCAGGCGTTTAGACGTTTTGTTGGTTGAATTATAAAATGGATGTTGACAGGCATCCTTGTGTCGGAATGGTTGATCACGGACTGTGGATTGATCAGAGATGACACAAGGGTGCTTTTTCGTTTTTTGGATAGTGAAGAATTAATTATTGGGTGACCCCAAAAAAAACGGAAACTTTCTCGAAACTAATAAATAGGCACGTAAAAGTCGTTGCCGAGAGAGGGGGGTGGAGGACTCAGTCTGCAGGCCATAGAATGTGAAGTTCAGACCTTGGAGGTCCGTGGCCATAGCCGGTAAATTGTGAAATTCAACCATAGTATTGAAAGAAAGTGTACGCATGAAAAAACCTATATCTTTATTGCTGATCTCGATCATGGTACTGATGTTGTCTGCGTTTTCGTTTGCGGGTAATGGGAATCCAATGAATGATAAGGATAAATCCAGTGTAAATGCGTTTATTTTGGATGATGAATTGTTTATTACTGTGTGGTTGGATGCGGAAATTGGGGACGTTTTGGAAGAAATTAGTGTTGAGATTAACGACGATGATGATGTCATGGCTGATTGGTCTGATGATTTCGAAGTAAGTCATGAATTTGGTTCAAAGGTGTTTAAATATACTTTTGAAGCAGTAGATTATACGCCAGCAGATGAGTTTGAAATTAAAGTTGTCGCTAGATTTGATGAGAAAGATGACTTAGTCCTTACTAAAAAAATTGACTTGGAAGATCTTGACGAAGAAGATGACGACGAAGAAGACGAAGACGATGAAGAAGACATGGACGATGATATGTATCCAGCAGCTCCAGCCGTTGCGAATAAACTCCTGAAAGAAGCTGGAATTCCGAATCGCGTAGGCGAGAAAAACCTGATTGCGCTTGTTGCTGCAATGATGGATGAAGATGAATCATTTGACAGCGTCGAGAAAGATGATGTTGATGAGTACAAGGATGCTGTAGAAGATTTCTTGATTGATCAACTGAAATTGATGTTTGAAGATGAAAATAGTGATCAGCTCTTAGATTATGTTGATGATATCGCTGAATTAGCGAAGCCAGTCATGAAGCCTGATGTCGAAAAAGGTAAACCTGAATTTGTGGATGATCACAATGACGACGATGACGACGACGATGACGAAGACGACGATGAAGATGAAGACGATGAAGATGAAGATGAAGATGACAATGATAAAAATCATGGAAAAGGCGGGAAAAAATAATCTGAGTCGAAATTGAATCAAAAGATTAGATAGCTGTAATTAATAGAAATTTTGAGGTGTGGGATCCAAAAGGGTTCTGCACCTTTTTTTATTTCCGATATGACTCTAAAGTCACATGACTCTATGGTCATATTATACCCGAAAAACTGCAACAAAGTATTAAAAATGTATAAAGAGTGTCTGGTACAATTTCGAACTCGGTGACAGGCACTCAATCAACTTTGGTGTCAGACACTCAGTCAAGATTGGGGACAGACACTCACTTGGCTATACATGCCTGGCGATAAAGCTCTAGCAAGTGATTCGCCAGGTCCTCTGCACCTTGGCGGGCGACGTGATTTCTGCAGCGGGTTTGCCAGTCAAGCCATTCTAAGGAAGATAACTGACCAAAGGTTTTCAGATGGGTGCCAAAATCGGCAGCGCTCGTGTAGACAAATCCATTGACTTTATCAATCACCTGATTTCTGGACTGTTGATCCAGTCGCTGAAGTACCGGAAGGCCCATAGCTTGGGCTTCAAGAAGAGAAATGGACATCATTTCAGTAAGGGAAGCGCTGACAAAAACATCTGAAGCAGCGTAGTACTGAGGCATGTTTTCATATGGGATTTTGCCTGTGAAAGTGATCTGATGGGCAATGCCGATATCCGTCACATTTTGTTCCAGGTGATCCCGCTCAGGGCCATCTCCCACGATCATGAGATGAAAGGGATCATTGGGTTGTATACTTGATTTCCAGAGATCCAGCAGCGTTTCAACGCTCTTTTCTTTTCCCAGACGTCCTACGAAAATTGCGGTGAGGTGACCATCGGGGATCTTGTACTGATGGCGGATCTTTTGTCTGATTCCGGGTTCGAGGTTATTGGTATCGAACCTCTGAAGGTCAACGCTGTTGGGGATATAGTAAAAAGGTGAAGTCACTTTTGTAGCTTTCAAATAGGCGGCGGCCTTTTCTGAAGGGCCGGTCGTAATGCGGGCATAATTAGCCAGGAATCGCACATAACCGTGTGACAAGGCTTTGCTTATAGGCATAAATGGTTTGGGTGCCAAGTAATGGAGGTAGTCATCATAGGCGGTGTGGAGGGTGTAGACCATTGGAATTTTAAGTTTTCGAGCTGCCAGCATACCAAAGGTGCCCATGCCAAATTCATTGTGGATGTGAATGACGTCGGGGTGGAATGCTTTTAGGATCTTAAGACGCTCGAAACTAAAGGGAAACGCGATCCCATATCCATAGATCCGCTTTAAGGTGAATCCAGGACAGTGGAGCACGCCCTCTTGATCAATAAAATGGTGTTTGGTATGTGGATCAGAAGCTAGAATTAATACCTGGTGACCTAAATTTCTGAGCCCTTCAGCCAGGACTTCAATATGAGTAATGACACCATTGGTATAAGGGTGCCAGGTATCTGTCAAGAGCGCAATGTTCATGAGTCTGCTCCTTTCGTCAAATGATTCATTGGAAAAAGTATAGCACTTCAATACAGGATTGGCGATCAGGGATAATTTGGGGTTCAATATAGAGAATACAAATCTTAAAAAAACATTAAATGTGTCTGGTACAATTTCTGAGTTGGTGACAGGCACTCATTTTGTTTTTGTCCGCGCGGCCGGAGGCCTATTGCCCCCAACCTGTAAACCACCCCAGATGTTAAATATTTGTGAACTTTCACTTCGGGGGTTGCAATTTTTCTTGCAGAGGCGTATGATCGTTTATATCAGAGGTCATGCCGGATGAAAATCTGCAAAGACCACCTGTGATCCAGCAAAATAGCGGGTTTTAATTAATAACTATGAGGAGGTGCCCGACAGTGATCATCATGAGAAGACATGCTTTAGCCGGATTTGTCCACGGTCGCGGCGGTTAATTCTGAAACGGTATGCAATTATTCCTGCATTTTCGTTATAGTTTTAACAACAATAATCAAGAATCAGCAATCAACAATCAGCCTTCATTCATACATTCATTAATTATAAACCGCCCATTTCATTCAAGAATAAGTTGAATGACCTAACGACAGGGCGAAATATCCAAAAATATAAGGGGTCTTAGTCATGTCCAGCACAATCGCGTTTGAAACCAATCAAATGCTCGAACTCATAGCCATTGTTTTATTTTCAGGTGTCCTTTTTTCCAAACTCAGCAAACTCATTCATATGCCGGATGTCGTCATGTATATCCTGGCTGGGATCTTAATCGGCCCGGCGACGTTCAACCTCATTGACATCACCGACTATCCCGCAGCGAACCAGCTGATCCTCACCTTTGGGGCAGCGTACATCCTGTACGACGGCGGCCGGGAGATCAATTTAAAAGTGCTCAACAAAGTGAAATTTTCAGTGTTGTCGCTGGCGACTCTTGGCGTAGTGGTTTCTACGGTCATCACTGGGGTAGCGGCAAGCAAGATCCTGCACGTGGACCTGCTCACCGGGCTGCTGCTGGGCTCCGTGATCGCCTCCACAGATCCATCGGTGCTGGTGCCGCTGTTCAAGACCATGAACATCAGCAAGCGCTTGAAACAGACCATCATCGCGGAGTCAGCGTTTAACGACGCGGTGGGCGCCATCACCACACTGACGCTGCTGGGGCTCATTGCGGGCAGCGCGTTTTCCCTCAGCGGCACACTGCTCGAGCTGCTCATCAGCGCAGGGGGCGGCATCGCGGTGGGACTGGCCGTAGGCTTCCCGGCATCGTACCTGATCGCCAGCCGCAGGCATGGGGTGTTTTCTGAGCATCCATCGGAGATTGGGCTGGCAACAGTGATCAGCGCCTACATCTTGGCCTCACACTTCGAGTTCAGCGGCTTCCTGGCAGTCTTCGTGGTCGGCATGATCTGTGGCAACAAGAAAATCATAGGCCTCTGGGTGCCCGAAGAGCAATACGAAACCCAAGTCCGCTTTAAAGAGGTCCTGACGCTGATCCTGCGCATGATGATCTTCATCCTCCTGGGCGCCAGCATCGACTTCTCGATCCTGTTCTCGCACCTCGGCGGCGCGCTGCTGGTCGTCGCGGTCCTCATCTTCGTCTCCAGGCCGGTTTCCGTCCTCGTCAGCGTCCTCTGGGACCGCCAGGCCAAATGGAGCCTCAAAGAGGTCCTCTACATGTGCTGGGTCCGCGAAACCGGCGTCATCCCCGCAGCCCTCGCCGGCATGATGCTGGCAGCAGACGTCCCGGGCGCGCGCATCATCTCCTCGGTGACCTTCGCAGCCATCTTCATCACCCTGACCTTCCAGGCCAGTACGGCGAAACTGCTCGCCCACCTCCTAAAGCTTGAAGAAGCTCTGCCGATGGTCGCTGAACCCACCACCTCAAACCTTTCAAACAGTGACGACACCGTCACGGATCCTTACAGCGTCCCAAGCGGCGATGAGCACTACAGCCGGGATTGCCTTGAAGAGCCTTACCCGGTGTATTTGCTGGCACAGTAGTGAAACTGGGCGTCAGCGGCTTGCGCCTATTGACCCCCAGTTTCCACCGAGCCCTTTTCAACAAAAACAGACCTGTCTCAGCGGGAGCTCGCTCACGCAGGGACAGGTCTGTTTTTGTTGATGCACGTTTTACCTTTCGCGAATCTGCATCTGATACTTCTGCAGCTTATAATTCAGCGACTGTTTCGAAATCTGCAGGCGACCAGCCAGTTCAGAGAGGGAGCGGATGCCCTCAGACCGGGACAGGATCAGGTGTTTCTCAAAATCATCTAGAGCGTCACTCAGGCTGACAGACTCCGGCGGCATGGTCATGGCGTAATTTGGCGGTGATTGGGTTTGCGGCTGACCATCGGCTAATGCTTCGGTTTTTGAAATGGGCTGTCCGACAGACCGGCCCACTGGAGGAGAGGTTGTGCCGACGGTCGCCTGTCCCAGCGCCACACCTTCGACCATAAACTCCGGCAGGTCCTCCACGCTGATGTGGCTGGACGCGGCGAAGTTGAAGGCGCTCTCGATCACGTTCTTGAATTCCCGCACGTTGCCGGGCCAGCTGTAGTCTCGCAGCAAGTCGGCGACCTCCGGGGTCACGCCCTTCAGGGTCATGGCATACTCGCTGTTAAACAACTTTATGAAGTGGTCGGTCAGCATTGGGATGTCCTCGGCGCGCTCCCGCAGGGAAGGCACTTTGATCTGGACGCTGGAAAGCCGGTAGAAGAGGTCCGGGCGCATCAGCTGGCGGTCGATGCAGCTCTGTGGATGCTCGTTCACAGCGGCGATGATGCGCACGTCAAACTTCTTGGGCTCGTGGCTGCCAATGCGGGTGACCTTTTTTTCCTCGATGGCCCGCAGGAGCTTGGCCTGCATGCTGAGGTCCATGGAGTTGAGCTCGTCCAGGAAGAGGGTGCCGTCGCTCGCGATCTCGAAGAGGCCGGGTTTGTTCTCCGCGCCGGTGTAGCTGCCCTTGGTCGTGCCAAAGAAAATGCTTTCCAGGAGGGTGTGGGGGATGGCCGCGCAGTTCTGGGAGACGAACATGGCGCCTCGCCGGCTGCTGCCGCTGTGGATGGACTGTGCCACCAGCTCCTTGCCCGAGCCTGTCTCGCCGTAGATGAGGACGCTGGCGTTGGTCTTCGACACTCTGACGAGCTTCTGCTTCAGGCTGCGGATCACCGCCGACTCGCCAACGATGTCCTTGACCTCATAGAGTCCATCCTTGTGGGAGCTGGTCATATTGGGCAGGTCTATGAAATTCTTCAGCGCCGCGGTATCCAGGTATTTGGAGGTGCTCACCGCACCTATGATTTTCCCGTTTTCCATGATGGGAAACGTATTGTCCAGCACCAGCATCTCGCCGCCGCCCATGTATTCCAGCTTCTGAATCTGGTTCACGGTGGTCTCGCCGAAGTGGATTGCCCGGCAGCACGTCGAATCCTCCGCCTTCAGGTTCGGATACACTTCCATAGGCGTTTTGCCGATGGATTCCTTTTCCTTCAAATCAAAGCCGCCAGGCAGAAATTGTTTATTGTAAACGATGCGGCACTGGTCGTCGACGATCATGAGACCATCGACGAAATTTTCGATCTTGGTGATCACGTCATAATATGCCTCGAGCATGGGGATACCTCGCTTTCAGGGGGGGAGGGTTAGGTGGTTGCGATGGGTGAGGTGGATGACAGGCACCGACCTGCGGTTGGTGCCTGTCTCAGGTTTGAAGTGAGTGTCTGACACCAAGTCAAGTTTGGTGCCAGAGCTGATTTTTTTTAATTATACCAGAGGTTGGCGCAACGTGTGCTGATAACGTAAAAATATTTTTACTTATTATTTTACATTTTCCAATCCTTAAGTCTTTGTAACCCCCCTGCAGTAGACGATCCACAAGCACAAAAGATATAATTCATTCGAAAAGTCATGACATAACACAACAAGGAGGTGGTTTGCCATGGAACGTACTGTAGACCAAAAAGTGATCGACATACAGCAGACGCCGGAACAGGCAAACGCCTTTATTCTCGAAAACGATGCCTTTATACGCAACTGCATCCGCCACTTTCAGAACCGCTCGGGCGCCTCCCAGGCTTCCAGACAATACGTGTCGGACAGCGAGGATCACTGGGCCATTTCTCTGGAAGCCTTTCACGAAGCCATGCAGACCTATCATTACGACAAGGGCAGCTTTTACAGCTTTGCATCCATGGTCATTGAGCGGCGACTGATTGACCATACCCGGCGCGAGGCCCGGCATTTGAAAGAGGTGCCCATCGACCCCTACGTCTTTGAGAGTAATAGCGAGCAGGACGACGCCTACCCGGACCAGGGCATGCGCACGCAGGTGGTCCGCCAGCTCAGCGTCGAGCCAGACGAATCCATCAAGCTCGAGATCGAAGCCGCCAATCAGCGGTTCTCGGAATTCGGCTTCTCTTTCTTTGATTTAGCCGATAGTTCCCCAAAAGCCCAAAAAACCAAAGCGGCATGTGCGCTGGCAGTCAATTGTATTCTGGAGTCGCCTGTCCTGCTTCAGGAATTAAAGAGAAACGGCCAGCTCCCCATAAAAAGTTTGGAAAAAATGTCGGGGGTACCCCGAAAAATCATCGAGCGCCATCGAAAGTATATTATAGCGGCAACTGAAATCGTCGGTGGGGACTATCCTCACTTATCGCAGTACATGAGCTTCATTAAAAGGGGGACTTCCAGATGAAAGCTGTAATTACAGAGATCAGGGGAGCGAAAGCAGCTGTACTGCAAGACGACGGCAGCATCCGACTTCTCGAAAATAAGAATTATAAGATTGGACAGGTGGTAGAATTGAAAACAACGAAATGGTACAATCAAGCAACCAAATGGGTGGCCGCAGCGGCGGCTGTGCTCATGATTACATCCGGCGCGGTGTCTTACGCGTATTTGAATCCGGTTGCGACGGTGAGCCTTGATGTGAATCCAGGTCTTGAATACAAAGTTAACAGATTTAATGATGTTATTGGTGTTAAAGCAATGAATGAGGAAGCAATGCAACTTATTGAGGATCTTGATCTCGATCTTAAAGGCATGGATCTTGAAGAAGCCATTCATGTTGCTATCGAAGCAATGATCGACAACGGTTATATCGACAAAGATGATGCTGAAGCAACCGTCTATATTTCTGTTAGCCACAAAAATGAAGAGAAGACTCGTGAAATTGTGGTTAAGCTTGGAGAAGACCTTACTACTTTTGTAGAAGAAAAAGGACTCGAGGGCGAAATTGAAGTTGAAGGCATTGGCGCCGAGCGCGTTGAGCTTGCTGCAGCAGTCAACGAGTCACTGGGCGACGACTATAACATAACTCCTGGCAAGCTCAACTTGCTGCAAAAGCTGTATGAGTCACAGGGAAACGATACTGCGCTTGATACGCTCGAAGCTGTCGAAGAATTCCTAGGTGAAGAAATTGACGGAATATCTGTTGAAGACCTCACCGTCAAAGACATCATGAAAGAAATCAAACGCAACCGTCTTGATGTGGAAGTCCTTCCTGAAGACCAAGCCAAAGACAAAGGCAATGAAGCTGCCGATGGTGAAGACGTCATCGACAACGACAAGGATGACAAAGGCAACGGCAAACCAGAATCCGCTCCTGGACTTGAAGATAAGGATAAAGAAGACAAGTCTCCAAACGAAAACGCCAACAGCAACAATGCCGGCGGAAAGAACGGCGGAAATTAAGCAAAATTGAAGGATTAAATGCAGGAACCGGCGCCCCGCGCCGGTTCCTTTTTTAAATTTGATGAAACTCGGGGTCAATAGGCACCAGCCGCTGACACCGAGTTTCACACCGAGTTTCATCCGACACCGCCTTCCTCCTTTTCACAGTGTACATTTCGTGGTACAATTTTACATACTTCGTACACGAACTTTACAGAGAGAAGGGAAGATTCTGACGTGGCACAATCTGAAAAGACAACCAATCCGGTTCCGACAAAGGATCCAGGAACTAAATATAACGATTTTTTTCGCTTGAAGCTCAAGATTTTTTTGATCTGCCTGGCCATAGCGTTAGGTCTCACGGTCATTAATCCTTTGGGGCTCGAACTCAAACAGCAAATTGTCTTTGGTTCGCTGTTGCTGACGGTGCTCAGCTGGGCGTTTCAGGCGATCTCACAGTCGGTGGCTGCGACCTTTTTGCTGATTATGTTCTCAGTCTTTGGCATGACGCCGCTGCAGCAGGTGTTTAAGTTTCCGCTGTCGGATAATTTCGTTACCATTGCCATGTCATTTTTGATGTCCCAGGCCATTGTCAATTCAGGGATCGCGGCGAGGCTGGCGGATACGCTGCTGGCGCGGTTCGTGAGGAAACCCATGGACCTGATCTGGGTCGGCATAGCGTCAAACTTTCTTCTGATGTTTTTGATTCCCCAGCCTTTTTCCAGAACCATTCTGCTGGCGGCCATCTTTGTGGAATATATCAAGCGGCATAAGCTGCCAAGCGCTACCAGCGAAATCATCATGCTGAACCTCTTCGTTACAGCGGTGACGACGCTGATGATGTTTTTGACGGCGGATGTGATCCTGAACAACTTCGCGGTGGAGATGAGCGGGACGGACATCAGCTGGTTCGAGTGGGCGAAGTGGATGGCGGTGCCGAGTTTTGTCACGACGCTGATCATGTCCGGATTGCTCATCATCATGAATAGAAAGGTGTTTGAGGTGGCCCTTGGGCGACCATCGGCTAAAAATGGAGAACCGGACCCTGAGCACATTGTCAGCCATTCGCCACTGCGCAGGAGCGAGAAAATCGTCCTTGCGCTGGTCCTGGCAACGGTGGGGCTCTGGATGACGGAGTCGATGCACGGGATTTCGTCCGCCTGGGTGGCGGTGGCATGCGTGGCGGGGTTGGCAGTCTTCACCGGGACGCTGAAGTTTAAAGACCTGAAGTCCCTCAACTTTCCGCTGATGCTGTTTTTGACGGCGGCGTTTTCGATTGGCAGCGTCATGCAGTCCAGCGGGATCTCAGCGGCCATGTTTTCAGTGTTCAGAATGGATGCGTTAGTGGGTACGGCTTGGTTTGTACCGGCGATCATAGGACTAAACGCCGTGATTCACCAGCTGGTGGGAAGCACGGTGACGTCGCTTTCGATTACAGTTCCGGGGCTTAGGGCCATTGCCGGGGAAGCGCTGAACCCTATCGCCATTATGTTCATGTCTTATGTAACAGTCAATTTGCACTATTTCCTGCCGTTTCAGCAGATCGTCCTGCTGATTGGCATTGAGCATTACAGCCCGAAGCACATTCTGAAAATTGGAGTGGTCATGACGGTTTTAACGCCAATCATTGTGCTGCTCTTGTACCGGCCGTGGTTTATGTTGGTGCAGTGACGCGGACAACTTTCAACCTGGGGACGCGGACGGTAATGTAAATACAACAATCATTCCGGTTTCTGTTCATTTAACAGGTTGTTGGAAAAATAATGTGATAAAATTATGCAGTACATAACTCTCTTTTTCCCATTAATGACAGGAGTTGACGCTGTGAAAATTTCTTTTGAAAACATTATGGCTCATGAGGAAGAAGAAGTGATCATCCGTTGTTACGAGGTGAGTGATGACATTCTGGAGCTCGCAAACAGGCTGAAAACGCATAAGCGCAGTCTGATTGGCTACAATGGGAACGCCATCTATCAGCTCAATTTATCCAATGTCTATTATTTTGAATCTGTAGACAATAAAGTCTTCATCTATTGCCGCAATGAAATCTATGAGAGCAAGCAGAAACTCTATGAGCTTGAAGAGATCTGTGATCACCGAAGGTTTTTCAGGGCGTCAAAATCCACCATCGTCAATATAACAAAAATATCTCATATCAAGCCGTCACTAAGTGGGAGATTTGAAACGACCATGGAAAACGGAGAAAAATTAATGGTATCCAGACAATATGTCCCTGTACTTAAATCCAAGCTAGGCTTGTAAGGGGGAGAAACACATGAGGTTCTTAGATCTCGCCAGACAACTGATCAAAGATTACTTTATCATCTTTGGCATTCTGATTATTGGAAGCGTGTTTCTTACTCCGCCTGAAACCATTAACAGGGACTACGTTCTCTTAACCATGACCTTCGCAGCGGTAGGAGACTTGCCCAGCCTTGTGTTTTGGTCAAAAACAGAGCTCACTGAAGAAAGCAGAAAATGGCGGTCAATCGTTCACTTCATTTTGCTCGAGGGCGTCATTCTCATCTATGCCGGCATGACCGGGATTGTTTCAAGTGCACTCGAGGTTGTCCTATTTGCACTTCAGATTCTGGTCATCTACGGTCTCGTTCGATTCATAACCTGGCGAGGTGACCTGGTCACAGCAAATAGAATCAACAAAAAATTGAAAAATTTTCAAGCAAACGATAATTTGGATTAGGCGGATGTCTCAAGTCAAGGCCTTCACAAACCTTCTCCATTTCATCACCGACTAAAGCAGCCTCACCAGTCTCACCAACCTCACCAACCTCACCAACCTCACCAACTTCACCAACTTCACCATCCCTCACCCGCCACACCTGAGTTTCAACTTACCCGGCCATTTTTACAACTCACCTATGGAAATGAACAGCTTGGCTTTTTCGCCTTTGCAAGCCATTCGCTAACGGTTATGATGAATCCATAAGTTGAAAGTGAGGGATCATCATGGGCATTATTATATTTGTTGTCATACTGCTTACCGAATTTGCGTTAATGATTTACTGTATAAAGACCAAACAGAATCATAATGGAAAGAGAAGCAAAATCAGAATTGCCGAGTGGCTGATTTTTGTGGGCGCCTTAATCACTCCGCTCGTTGAGTGGAGTTTTCGATGGTATTTTCTAATGGCCGTTCTAACAGCGCTGGCTGCCATTGGCGGGCTGAGACTTTGGACGAAGAAACTTGGAGCGAAGCCCTACGCGAGCGGTCGTATTGTTTTAAAAGGGATCGCCATGATGGTGATCATGACTATGGCAGTACTGCCTGCGGTCATTTTTCCTCAATATGAATTGCCTGCCATAACCGGAGATCTTCAGGTTGAAACGGCAACCTTTACCTTTACAGACCAAAGCCGCATTGAGACCTTTTCAGACGCCGGGGAACACCGCAAGTTGAATGTTGAGATTTGGTACCCGAAGAATGCGAACGGACAATACCCCCTCATCGTCTTTTCCCATGGTGCCTTTGGCGTGAAGATGAGCAACACCTCTACCTGCATGGAGCTTGCCAGTCATGGCTACGTCGTTTGCGCCATTGACCATCCCTATCATGCAGCTGGGACGGTGGATGGGGAGGGTCAGGTGACCATCGGCAGCAAAAAATTCATGCAGGAGGTCCTGGAGATCAACAGCGGCCGTTATGACGAACGGGCGCAGTACGAAATTTTCGGTCAGTGGATGAGGCTGCGGACGGAGGACATGAATTTTGTCCTGGACCAGCTCCTGGGCGGTCCTGAAGCGACAAGTGCGGAAATTTACAGCCTCATTGACGCGGACAAAATTGGCCTGATGGGGCACTCCCTGGGCGGGGCGGCGAGTGCGCAGCTTGGGCGCGACAGAGGCGACATCAGCGCCGTTATCAACCTGGATGGCTCCATGCTGGGCGAATTCCGCCTGAGCGCGGCGGGTGCTCCGACCATGAACGAGGTGCCGTATCCGCTGCCGCTGCTCAATTTCTATTCCGAAGAGGTGCTCTCCGCACTCAAAGCGGAACCTGAAACTGTCTACATCAATCACCACATTTCAAAGATTTCGCCGATGGCCTTCGAAACCCACATCCAAGGCAGCAATCACATGAGCTACACGGACTTACCCCTGTTTTCGCCGTTTCTGGCCAAACAACTGTCAGGAATATCCGGCGGCGCCACAGAAGCGAGGGTGGACCCTGCCTATGCTATAGAGACAATGAATAAGCTGGTACTTGAGTTTTTTAATTGTTTTCTCAAAGATACGGGTGAATTTGCCGTGATGTCGTCTTATTGAATCCATAAAACCGGGGATCACTGACCACGGGCCGCCCGGAAAGTATTGACCCGCAAAACAAGGACGGTCATGTTTTTGCTTTTCTGTTTGGTGAAAAAGTGATAAGGTAAAAGTGTCAAAGGTTAGCCATCACACAACCCGGGGGTCATTATGCTGAATTATCGCTCTCTCAAGGACATAGTCTATGATTACATCTCCGAGCAGATCCGCACGAAGGCGCTGATGCCGGGGGAGAAGATCAACGAAAATACAATTTGCGCCGCTCTGGAAATTTCTCGCACACCGGTGCGGGAGGCGCTGATCCAGCTCAGCAATGAGGGCTACATTGAACAAATTCCGAGGCGTGGCTTCGTGGTGCGGGAAGTGTCCCTGGAGCGGGCCAACAATATTTATGAGATCATTGGGGTCCTGGAAGCCCTGGCGACCACGGACTGCCTGAAGCACCCTGAGAGTCTGGACCTTGAGCTCATGCGGGATCTGGCGCGGCAAATGGATCTGGCCATTGATCAGGGGGATTACGACCTGTACTATCACCTTCAGAACCGGTTTCACGAGTCCTTCATCCAGTCCAGCGGCAACGAGGATTTGATCCGGATCCTGGCCAGTCTGAAGAAGACCTTCATCAAGCAGTCCTACAATGCCACGGGGTCTGAGGACCTTTATAAGGATGCCCTGCGCAAGACCAACGAGGAGCACTGGAAGATGCTGGCGCTCTTTGAGGCGGGGGATGCGGCGGCGCTCAGGCGGTTCGTCCGGGACGTCCACTGGAACGTGAAGTATGCGGATATGGAAATTTTGATTTGAACTCAAATTGTGCTTTGTTGGAACTGCAAGCCCTTCGGCGCGTGATTGCCCGAGGGGCTTTTTCTTGTAAAACGAAAACCCCCGGTTCTACCGGGGGTTCTAAAGAGCTTT
>CAYQDM010000035.1:0-24482 GCA_964416305.1 uncultured Acidaminobacter sp.
TCAGTTTAATTCATAACTATACACAAGGCGCCGCTAACCCACGACTGAAGTCACGAGTGTGCGCGGATATTTAATCAAATCAAATGAGAAAGCAGGTGTTTGAAGCTAAAGTTTATAAACGTCGCGTTCCACCCCAATAATAAAACCTTTGCCGATGGTGCGCTTAATCAAACTCCATCCGCAAAGGTTTTTTGTGTTTTAGTAACTGTGAAACTTTGTATCATACATCAAGTTTCAACTAACCTCAGAGGGTCAATTTGTTCAGTTGGGCAAGGCGACGTCAAAGGACCCTGCTTCGCAGACCAGTATTATGACGGAGTCTCACGTTATTCAAATCCAATACAGAGTATAAATATGCTGGAAAGTTAATCAGTAATGTAGTGGTTTAGAAAACCACAACCAGAGTCGCGAACAACTCGGCGACTTCCAAACATGAAGTTTTAGCCGACTGGATCCTCCTGAAAAGAGATGAGATGAATGAGAAAAATTGTACATGGCAAGTTAGGTAAGGTAACAGCATTACTTATAGTTCTGATCATGCTGCTGGGTTCGAGCATAAGTTTGGGCTTGGGTGCCAGCGAAAAAGTTGACGTCCTCATTGGTTTTCACAATATGTCAGAGAGAGCTCAAAACCGGGCAATGGTGAGAGCTTTTGGCGGCGAAATCTATGCGGAATTCAACCTTGTGGATGTCATAGCTGCCCGAATGACACCACAACAAGTCATAGCGCTGAGCAAAAATCCTAAGATTGATTACATTGAACCGGATGCTGAAGTTCATGCCCTTGGTCAGATAACACCGTGGGGGATTGACCGAATTTTCGGTGATGAAAGCTATTTTTTCCCAACTTGGGGGACACCACAGGAGGTCATCAATAAAGGCGTCGGCATAGGCGTCGCAGTCCTCAACACAGGGATTGATGTGGATCATGAAGATCTCAATGTTGTCGGCGGCAAGAGATTTTATCTCAGAGGGCTGACTCTGAGAAGCGATGATTTGTATGACGACGGTAACGGTCATGGCACTCATGTGGCAGGGACCATAGCTGCCCTTGACAACGATATTGGTGTCGTTGGCGTTGCACCTGCGGTTAATCTATATGCGGTTAAAGTACTGGGTGATAACGGCAGCGGTTCTACGTCCGCCATTATTGCGGGGATTCAATGGGTCCGCGATCAGGGCAATATTTCCATTATTAATATGAGCCTTGGCAGCAGTTTGTATTCATATGCTTTCGATCAGGCGTGCAAAAATGCTTATCTCGATGGAATTCTGATTGTCGCTTCTGCGGGGAACTCCGGGAATGATGCGGGCACCGGCGATACTGTGGGCTATCCTGCAAAATATGATTCTGTCATTGCAGTAGCTGCCTCAGATATCAACGATGATCGCGCCTATTTTTCAAGCACAGGTCCTGATGTTGACCTTATTGCGCCAGGTGTCAACATTTTGAGCACCGTTCCGGGCAGCCTGTATGAAGCCGGCTGGAGCGGCACGTCCATGGCGTCGCCTCATGTGGCAGGAACTGCAGCGCTCGTGTGGGCTGCAGATCCAGCGATGAGTAATGGAGAGGTCTGGCAGATCCTGACGTCGAAAGCTGAAGACTTATCGCTTCCACAAGAACACCAGGGCAATGGCCTCGTCCGAGCGGACCGGGCTGTTGATGCAGTGTCCACGCCTGTGATACAGTATACGCTGACAGTAGGCGTAGACGGATTGGGCACCACTTCACCTACAGCTGGCACACATGTGTATAACGCTGGATCAAACGTAGTGCTTAATGCCACTGCAGCCGAAGGTCAACTATTCGACAAGTGGGTCATTAATAACGTTGATTATACAACTAGTTCTGTTAATGTGACTATGGACTCGAATGTAACTGCAACTGCATATTTTATTGCGGACACAATTGATCCAACACTTGGGCTCTTTGCTAAGATTACGAGCCCAAACTATGGTGACATCTTTAAATGGAACGCGCTGTTCTATATCAACGTCGAAGTGAAGGATCAAAATAGTGCGCTGGTCAGCGGGGCAAGTGTCACCGTTGAAGTGTGGAGTCCGGAACCAACTTCTAAGCTTGTCAAACGCTACACCGGTGTCACTGACGCGCTGGGGATATTCTCAGCGGCGCATAAAGTGGCCAATAAAGCTCCAATAGGTGATTATACAATCAAAGCCTCCGCTTCGTTGGCGGGGATTGATCCGGTTTATGCAACGCCGGTAATTTTCACAGTGAGTGGTAAGTAATTTGTCGTGGAAGCAGGTGTCAGACGCCCGCTTCCACTTTCTTTATACATAACATTTGTCACAACCCTCTTTCTCAGATAAAATCAGAATGATATTTGGATTTTAGTTTGGAATTTGTGAAGTTAAAGGATGATGTGTATGGCGCGTTATAGGAGGAGTGAGGCATGTGAACTGGATGCCTATTTTAGTCCGGTTTCCTTTGTGGTTGAGGTTGGGGAAGGGGAACCATCGGCAGAAGTACTGGAGTGGGCCGGTGCCTTCGAGCGGGACAAATACGAGGCGCTGTACCATTTGGGATATCTGAGCAGGGAGAAGTGGTTTTCTACTGGGCTCGACTATCTGCACCATGTGGCGGAGCTGCTGATTCGGAAAATCACTCAGCAGCCGGACCTGGAGGTGGATCGAGAGCTCATCGAGGTCGAGCTTTCGAGTGAAGAAGCGGAGCGGCTCAGGGACAGGCTGCCCTTTGTCAACGGCATGGAATTTGTGAACGAAGGCTGGCTTGTGGGGCTTTGGGAGAGTTTGCTGAAGGTATTTAAAAGGGAAATTCAGGTTTATGAAGGCCCGGTCAGCCGGTACTTTGCGGAGCACAACTCTAGCATCAACGTGGCGGGCAGGGTTTTCTTTCATTTGGTCGAAAGTAAGGATGAGAGGTTTCCATTCGCGTTTATGGCGACCTATTCGACGAAGCCGGAGAAGAGCAAGCGGGCGGTGCACACGCCGCTGAAGCACTCACTGGAGGAGTTTGAGGGCGATGAGAAAAAGCTGCTGGTCTTGATTTCCACTGTGATCAAGGCGGCGGATCGGAGCGCGTTCATTTCGGGGCTCATGGAAAGCGGGGAGCTGTTTTCGCCTCTCCGGCTCACAGTTGATGAAGCATATACATTCTTGAAAGAGACCGCGCTGTATGAAGAAGCCGGGATTATGTGCCGCGTGCCGGACTGGTGGCGAAGGAAGAGCCGGAGCCCGCAGATGTCGGTGACAGTGGGAGAAAAGTCGCCATCCAAGGTTGGCATGGATGCCATTTTGGATTTTGTGCCGGTCATGAAGCTGGGTGACGACACAGTCACCGAAGCGGAGGTTCGGGCGTTTTTGGAAATGGCTGAGGGGCTGGTCCGGTACAAGGAAAAATGGGTGGAACTGGACAAGAAGAAGCTTGAGGCGGTGCTGCAAGCCTTCGAAAGGATTGAGGGCCAATCTGGCCACGGGGGTCTGACCCTGGGTGACGCCATGAGAATGGAGCTCACACTGGAGAAACTCCTTGACGTACCTGAGGCTGAGGTTGAGGTGTCAATTTCCAATGGTCAGTGGCTCAGAGCCCTCAAAGACAGCTTGATGCTGCCGATGTCCACAGAAACTGCCAAAGAGATCCCAACGTTTAAGGCGTCGCTGCGACCTTATCAGGAGACGGGTTATCAGTGGCTAAACCGGATGTCGCAATATGGCTTTGGGGCTTGTCTAGCTGACGACATGGGTCTGGGTAAAACGGTTCAGATGATCGCGTTCCTGGAGCATTACAGATTAAATGGGCGGGGTCTGACAATCAATGACAACGGGGGTCAGACCCTCAACGAAACCGGGGGTCTGACACTCAACGAAACTGGGGGTCAGACACTCAACGACACTGAGTGTCAGACACTCACTTATAATGGGGGTCAGACCCTGCTGGTGCTGCCGGCTTCACTGATTGGCAACTGGCAAAAGGAAATTGAAAAGTTCGCCCCGGAGATGCCGTATCAAATTCTGCATAAAAGCGATCTCAAGAGTAAAAGCAAACTCGAAATTGAGGAAGGAAAATTCCTTTACATCACGACCTACGGGATGGCCGTCAAAATGGAAGCCTTAAGGGAGCGGCACTGGGACCTGTTGATTTTGGATGAAGCTCAAGCTATCAAGAACCCGGGTACGAAACAAACCAAAGCCCTTAAGGCGATCCCGGCAGGTATGCGGATCGCCATGACGGGTACCCCAATCGAGAACAGGTTAAGTGACTTGTGGTCGCTCTTTGACTTTCTCAATCAGGGGCTGCTCGGGACCGCCAAGGAGTTTGCGGAATTCGGCAAGAAGCTCAGTGAGGAAACTATGGGTTACACTAAACTTCGAAGGATGATTCAGCCGTTCATTCTCAGGCGCTTGAAGACGGATAAATCCATTATCGCGGATCTGCCGGACAAGTTTGAGATGAACGCTTATGCCGGCCTTTCCAAGAAGCAGGTGCTGCTTTACAAGCAGCTGGTTGAAGACGTGAAAACGAAGTTGGAGACAGCGGAAGGGATCGAGCGCAAGGGGCTCGTCCTGGCCAGCCTCATGAAGCTCAAGCAGATCTGCAATCACCCCGACCAATATCTGGGACAAGAAGATTTCAAACCGGAAAATAGTGGGAAGTTCGAGCATTTGAGAGAGCTTTGCGAGACCATTCATGAAAAGCGCGAGAGAGTGTTGGTATTTACCCAGTTCAGAGAGATGACGGAGCCACTGTCAGAGTTCCTCAAGGAAATCTTTGGCAAGGAGGGATTGGTGCTGCATGGAGGGACCCCTGTTAAGCGGCGCAGCGAGATGGTTGAACAATTCAATGGCGAGCGTTATGTACCCTATATGGTACTGTCACTGAAGGCGGGCGGTGTCGGCCTTAACCTGACGGCTGCGAACCACGTTATCCATTTTGACCGATGGTGGAATCCCGCCGTCGAGAACCAAGCCACAGACCGCGCCTTCCGGATTGGTCAAACCAAGAACGTCATGGTGCACAAAATGGTGACCAAGGGCACCATTGAAGAAAAAATAGACGCCATTATTGAGGAAAAGCAAAAACTCTCGGGTGAACTCTTACAAGGGACCAGCGGAGAACAGTGGATCACGGAATACAGCAATGAGGCACTGATGGCCATGCTCAGTCTGGAGAGTGAGATCTCATGAGTTTCTATAATTATCGAAGACCGGAAACGATCGATGTGAAAAAAGCAAAAGCTCAAAAGGGACTACAAAAGCTTATGAAGGAAAATCCTGAGGCTGAGCCGGTGATCATCGAAGGCCGGACCCTGGCCAGGACTTGGTGGGGGAAAGCTTGGAACGCCAATCTCGAGAGTTACGCGGATTACAGCAACAGGATCGGGCGGGGCAAAAGCTATGTAAAGAGCAACACAGTCCTGGACCTTAAAATCACCAAAGGCCGCATTGATGCGCTGGTGCAGGGCAGCAGGTCAAAGCCTTACAAAGTGGAAATAAACATCGACATGTTAAGTGACGACAAATGGGCACAGATCACGGCCCTTTGCAATCATCAGATCGATTCCCTGGAGCAGCTGATTGAAGGTAAATTTCCCATGGCTTTGGAGATCTTGTTTCAAGACCGGAAGTATGGGCTCTTTCCATCACCCAAGGAGATTCATTTTGACTGCAGCTGCCCGGACTGGGCCAGCATGTGCAAGCATGTGGCTGCGGTGCTTTACGGCGTCGGTGCCAGGCTGGACCAGAATCCCATGCTGTTCTTCGAGCTCCGGCATTTAGACGGAAGGGACCTGGTGAAAAAGTCCATGGAAGCCAAGCTGGAAAGCATGCTCAAGAATGCAGGCAAGAAGAGCGAGCGGGAAATCCAGGCTGAAGAGTTGGAGGATCTATTTGGGTTTAACGTGGGGAAGTAATCACGAAGGTCAACACAATATGGCAGAATTGCTTTCGCGTCAGGCTGAGGTGGGATTATTATGCTTAAAAAAATCAAAGCTTTACCAGATTCCAATATTGGGAAAGGCTCTTTCATTTGTTCAGTCGGGTACTTTTTGCTGATTGGTACGGTAAATTCACTGTTTGATCTGCAAAGCCCATCCTGGCCCCCAAATGCATTTAGTGAGCTTGTCGCCCATACTATTATTCTCAGTGCCTTTGGCATGTCTCTAGCCGGTATGTTATTGGGGCTTTTCGCAATAATCAAGAAGAAAGACTATTCGGTCATGGTAGGTTTTGCGGTGTTGCTAGGCATCATTGTGCTGTTTGTACAGGACTGACTCCAAAAAAATAAAGCCAGGACAAAGGACTTGTTTATGCAAGTCTTTGTCCTGGCTTTATTAGTGCTTATTTTTGGCCGATGGTCATCCAATCCACAACCACATCTGAGTGACTCAGGAAAGAACCCAGGAGGTTTATGAACTAAAAATCTCCCGTCGTAACACCCGCAGCATTAAAAGTCGCCATTTCATCCGCGATCTTCAGCGCGGCTTCAACCATAGGGAACATTAGAGCGGCGCCTGTGCCTTCGCCAAGTCTCATGTGGAAATCGAGACGGAAATTGATGCCGAGCTGCTTAAGGCCTATCTCATGGCCTTTTTCCTCAGAGTTGTGGGAGGAGATCATGTACGCTGCTGCGAGTGGAGCGATTTGAGCAGCTGCCAGCGCAGCGGCGGTGGAGATGATACCGTCCAGGATGATTGGAACATGACGATAAGCGGCTTCCAGGATCGCGCCGGTCAGTGCGGCAATTTCAAGGCCCCCGACTTTGGACAGCACGCCGACCGGATCAGCAGGATCGGGCTGGTTGACTTCGATCGCTTGACGGATGATGTTTTCTTTATGCTTGAGGGCGTCGTCCTTGAGTCCGGTGCCGCGGCCGGTGACTTCCTCGACGCTGTGTCCGGTGAAGACGGAAATCAGCGCAGCGCTTGGCGTTGTGTTGCCAATGCCGACTTCGCCGGTAGCCAGGAGGTTCACGCCTGAGTCAATGGCTTCTTTAGCAATTTGAGCACCTATGAGTATGGCGCGCAGAGCGTCTTCTTTCGTCATGGCTGGTCCATGGGCAATGTTGTCCGTACCGTTTTTAACGCGGCGGACCATGAGCTCAGGGGGATCCAAAGGGGAGACTATGCCAATGTCCGTGCAAATGACTTCCGCGCCTCCGTGCTTGGCAAGGACGTTGATGCCGGCTTCACCTCTCAGATAACTGTAAAACATTTGAGCTGTGATTTCTTGAGGTGCAGCGCTGACGCCTTCCACGACGACGCCGTGGTCGCCTGCCATTAAGAGGACTGCTTTTTTGTTAAGTTTTGGGTTGGGTGTGCGCATGATTCCTGCGACTTGCTGGGCAATGTCTTCTAAGACGCCAAGACTTCTGAGCGGCTTAATTTTGGAGTCCAGTCGCTGCTGCATGCCGTCAGCCGCACTCTGATCCAGCGCTTCGATGCCGCCTGCAAGCTCTTTTAATGCCGCTTCGAGTGCTTCCGGACTGGCTTGTTTCAGTGTTTCTAATCCGTGAAATGTGTTTGCATTGAGTTCTGATGTCATTTTGAATCTCCTCCAAGTCAAATTTTGGTAAAAAAATAAAGTCCCGCCACAATAAAAAGTATTGTGGTCGGGACTTTGCCGTCATCTCCGCTGCTCTCCATTACCCAGGAAAGACTTTTTGTTCTTAGGCAGGTCTCCTGACTCAAGGACTCAAGCGTCTTAAATCGCCCCCTTCCCGGCAGAACCAGTGGATCAGCGAAAGACTCGTCCTATACAGTGGTGGGTCCGTACCGGGATTTCACCGGTTTCCCTATTCTCCCCAATGTGGGGCACCTAAGAGCGTTCGTGTTCAATTACTATGATTCTAACAGAATATCGACAGAATTCAAGGGTGAAATAGAATTTGCATCTCATGAAAATTCAATGGAGAGTAAAATTGTGTGTCTTTAGGCAGCACATGTCGGAGAAAGTGGATTAGGTTGTGTACAATTTAGTTTGCTTTCAGCAACATACCGTCAACCAATTTGAGTGAAAAAGCACCATGGACCCATCCGGCTTGATTTGGGTAGCGTATCCCAAAAAATCATCCAAAAGGTAGAAATCAGATTTGAGCCGGGATGACTTTTGGGACGCTTTTAAAGACTTTGGTTTGGAACCTGTCAGACAGATCGCGCTTGATGAAGATTGGTCGGCCCTCAGATTTAAGCCTGGCAGTGAGATCAAACGAAAAAGCCAGTAGAGAGAATAGTTTTATAATGTAAAAAAACCAGCCTGTTTGATGGTCATTGGAATGACTATCAGACAGGCTGGTAATTTATTTAAATTACAGCGTAACGTTTGTCTCCAAATTAAAGTTGAGTTGTGAGGAACAGTGGCAGGGTCATGTGAGAGATTTGGTCCTGGAGCTCTTCGATGCCGTCCAGGTGGCGGTCTTCGTCGTTCAGGATCGACTCGAGGACTTCACGGGTGGCGAAATCTCTGACTTCGCCTGCAAGAACAATTGCGTCGTTGTAAGCCTTGACGGCGTCAACCTCCGCCAATCGGTCGTTTTCCAGCTGTTTGGCGGTGTCGCTGCCAATATGAACTTTGTTGAGCTGGGTCACAATTGGAATACCTTCCAGGAACAAAATTCTGCCGATGAGTTTTTCCGCATGCTTCATCTCATCAATGGCACGCTTCTCGAAATGCTTATGTAGTTTTTCATAGCCCCAGTTGGCGCACATTTCGGAGTGGACCATGTACTGGTTGACGGCGGTGAGCTCGTCAGACAACAAACCATTCAGTGCGTTGATCAAATCTTGGTTTCCTTTCATACGCTCAACTCCCTTATTTTGATGTTTTGTGCATCGTTATCTACTTTCCCTTTTTTGAGGATTATAAACGCAATATTGTCAAGTTATTACGAGGAGAAAGTGAATTATATTGTGTGCAATGCAGTTTGTTTTCTAATGATCATCTCTTGAAAGCGACTATGATATCAAACTACACCATCCTCCCGCTTCACTCTAATGTGCCTGGGGTGCTGTTTTTTCATCATCTCAGCAGCTCGAACATCCCTATTATGAACAATGCAGAACCAGCGAGAGCGAAGTATCCGCAAATCACCATCACAATATAGACCGCTATGGCTCGTTCTTTGTGTGTCAACAAAGCTCGGATTCCGGTAATGAAAGCTGCGCCTGCAATGATAAAAGTAAGATAGATCGCAGTGCCCAAAATAGGGCTGTTTATAGGATTTGGATATTCAATGTCATTATTCAAGGCTTTCGACAGATAACTCCCTAATAACATGAGCATGATAAATATGACGAACAGTATGACCGACCACTGTCCGGGTTTGGTTTTGGGAAGAAAAGTGGTCTTCATGACGTAAACCTCCTTTTCAAAGTCGTTGAATAGAGAGAAGTCGATTGGTCGTCTATATTTATACCCCGAATCGAATATTATTATAGTCTGTTTTAGCGGAAGCAGGCGCAGAAGAGGGGGCGTGAAAGAAGGTGCAAGCGGCTGCGGCTGCGGCCGGGCCTACGGGAGCCTATTGGCACTTATCGGCATCTATCGAAGCCTAGTTATCCTATCTTCCATCTCCGAAAATGGAGGACAAAGCACAGGCTTTATCAAAGTTAAACAATTGGTGGATTCACCTCTTGAGTATTCGCCAATAGAATGGCTATAAATACATATATTTCTTGTATGTTTTAAACACTGACTCAAATTTCCGAATATCCTAATCTACCGACTTAATCTATCATTCTGATCCGATCCTAAACCACATAAGACACCAAATCATGACAGCGCTCTTCCGCTGTTATATTGAGGACAAGGTTATTGAGGTGTATGGGGCTAAGAAAGAGCCTTAAAGGCCCCCTCAAAGGAGGTGACTAAACTGTGAAGCCCTTCAAACTCCCAGATCATTTCCTCCTGGGCAGTGCCACCTCCGCTATGCAAATAGAGGGCGGTGATCGAAACAACACCTGGTTCAAGTGGTGCGAAGAAGGCCACATCAAAGATGGCTCCAGCAGCCTGCGCGCCGCAGACCACTGGAACCGAATTGATGACGATATTCAACTGCTGACAGATACCCACCAGCAGGTCTATCGCATGGGCCTCGAATGGAGCCGTATCGAGCCGGAAGACGGCGTCTTCAGCGACGACGCCATACGCCACTACCGCCGGGAGCTGACACTTCTTAAAGAAAACGGCATTCAGCCGATGGTCACCCTCCACCACTTCTCCATCCCGCTCTGGTTCGCCGAACTCGGCGGATTTTTGAACCCGAACTGCGTCACCTATTTTGAGCGATACACGCGTTATGTCGTCGAACATCTAGGCGACCTCGTCCAGGACTATGTCACTATCAATGAGCCCACCGTCTATGCCACCAATGGCTACTATTTTGGCATCTGGCCGCCGGGTGAAAAGAGCTTTTGCAAGACCATGAAAGTTCTTGCCAATCTAGCACGCTGCCACATCAGAGCCTATGACCTGATTCACGAATTGCGTTCGAATCGCAGCAGCGGCGCTGACAATGGGGGTCAGACCCGCTTTGATGACAAACAATCTAACAACGGGGGTCAGACCCGTGTGGGCGTGGCAAATCACCTGATCAACTTCGTGCCCTACAGCCCAAAATGGTCTGATCGCGCTGCAGCAAAGCTTATGTCCTATCTCTTCCAGGGCACGGCGATCACGGCCTTTACTGCAGGTCGTCTGCTGCCTCCGCTTAGTCTTTCCGGTATTTTTAAGCGCAGGCGGCTGGTATCCGACTTTCTGGGCATCAACTATTACCATCGCCTTGGCGTTCATGGCAAGGGCTTTTATTCGGAGACACTTCCAGATACGCCTCGAAATGACCTTGGCTGGGAGCTCTACCCCGAAGGCCTCAAAAAAGTTTGCCGATGGTCCCACCGCCACCACCCAACCCTCCCCATCTGGATCACCGAAAACGGCACCTGCGACGTCGCTGATGCCTTCCGCACCCAATTCATCTACGACCATCTTAAGGCCGTTTCCGAGCTGATCGAGGAAGGAATCCCAGTAGAGCGCTACTACCACTGGAGCCTCATGGACAATTTCGAGCTTTTGGAAGGTGAGTCGGGCCCCTTTGGTCTTTTCGCCGTCAACTTTGAGACACAGGAGAGAACACTTCGAAAAAGTGGTGAATTTTACAGTGAAATCTGCCACAACCACGGTGTCACTGAGTCCATGATCTTACAATATGAAGATTGAAGTCAGCGGCTGAGTCTATCAACCCCTCCTTCCAACATGGGATAGGGTGTCAGCGGCTTCAACTGTAGCTGGCACCTATCGACATTTATCAATCCTGCCTTATGCTGGGGGCGGGCGCGTCGTCAAGCTGCCGCTGGATCCGCCCAAAAGAATTTCAGACTTGTGATAGTTGGGTGAATTGAGTGGGTATTCAGGTCATCATGGGGAGAAAGTAATTAAATTGCACACAATCTAATCCGTAAACTGCCCTTAGTGGTATCGCAAGACCCTTAAGAAAAAGTAAACAAATCAGGAGGTCGAGGCTATGTTTGAAGATTTAGGCGAATTTCTGGGCGGTACCATAATCTTTCTCTATGGGTTAACAATTCTTAATTTTATCGTCAAATGGGTGAACAAGAAATTTCGAGCACAAATCAAAAAGAATGATCTGGTTTTTAAGGGCTTCAGTGCGTTTATGAAGGTTATTGTCAAGTACCATAAGTTGTTTGGGGTTATGACCATCGGCGCGCTGCTCCTGCACTTTTTGGTTCAGTTTTTTACCTATGGATTAAGTTTGACAGGAGCAATGGCAGCCTCAGTCCTGATTTTTCAGGTTGCGCTGGGGGGCTATGGCTTTTACAGGAAAAAGCGCGGCGGCCTATGGCTGAAGCTGCATAGGGGGATCGCGGTGCTGCTCATGGCTGCGATTTATTTGCATGTGGAATGATGGGAATGAAGAAGAAGACTGTTAACTATTGGAAATGCGTCCTCCCGATTTTGTTCATTCTGCTGGTGATCCCTTTTGTGATTGGTGGTTATGTGACCATCGGCATGAGAAGTGGTATTATCTCGGATATGGAGGCTATGGAAGTTGGTGCCAATACTCAGGCGGACTGTATTCTGGTTCTTGGCGCCGGGATCAGACCTGATGGGACGCCGAGCTTCATGCTGCGGCACCGGCTGGACAAGGGGATAGAGCTGTATGAGGCGGGGGTCGCGCCAAAGCTTCTGCTCAGCGGAGACAATGGGCAGGAACGCTATGATGAGGTCAATGCCATGAAGGGCTATGTGTTGGCGCAGGGAGTTCCAGCCGAGGACATTTTTTTGGATCACGCAGGCTTTTCGACGTACGATTCAATTTATAGGGCCAAAGCTGTTTTTGCGGTTGAAGAGGCGGTGGTCGTGACCCAGAACTATCACTTGTACAGGGCGCTTTATATTGCCAGGAGGCTGGGTCTGCAGGCTGTGGGTGTCAGCGCCGAGGGCAGCCATTATTCAGGACAGTGGGGCAGGGACGTCAGAGAATTTCTGGCAAAAAACAAAGATTTTGTCATGTGCTTCATAAAGCCGGAGCCAAAGTATTTGGGTGAGGTTATTCCTATCAGCGGGGATGGCAGGCTGAGTCATGACTGATAAGAAGTGGTGCAATGGGAGTCGGAAGCTGGCGGCGCAAGCCGGGTGGCGCCGGCTTTCTTTCTTTTTTTGATGGAAGCGAGTTGGAAGAAGGTGTCAGCGGCTTATGTCTATTGCCCCCTTCTACCAACAAGTTTACTGACAATGACAATATTTTTATATTTTACGACAAGAAAATTTGTTGTTTATACATCTCAATTGTCTTAATATTCATACTAATAAAGCAACCTCTGTTGAAGGGTAAGTGCACATACCCAGCGACGGGAATCGCTTTAAAGGATCAACCTGAAAGGATGGTATGAAATGTCCAAGAAAACCTTTCTCATCTTAACTATTATTGGTTTCGTCTGGGGCGTCTGGGGCGGATTCTTGCTCGGACCAAACCCACCGCTTGTATTTGGCTGGCTGCCACTCTCTGTAATATCTATAAGTTTGACAGGTTTCTATGCAGCTATTATCAATTACCTCTATTTCAAGAACTACGGGGAGGCGAATTAATTGATCACAATTGTCGCAACGATATTGTTTTCACTCCTGCTCATAGGGGTTGGCCTATACGCCAACAAGAAAAACGAACAGACTAATGACGGATTCTTCCTTGGAAGCAGAAGCATTGGCACATTCGCTACCATTATGACCCTCATTTTCTCCATCTGGAGTACACTGGCCTTTTATGGTGTCGTTGGCGAAGGCTACAATAACGGCGTTGGCTCACTGGGCATCGCTCAAGGCATTTTCTGGGGATCAAGCCTTCTCGTCATAGTTGGTTACAGACTCTGGCTCCTCGGCAAAAAGTATGGTTACTCGACGCCGGGAGACTTCTTCGGCGAACGATACTACTCCAATTTCTTCAGGGTTGTCACCTCAGTCGGACTCATATTCTTTACAATGCCATACATAGGGCTTCAGCTCAGTGGACTTGGTTCAGGTCTGTTCGGGGCAGCCAATGTGCCGGTTATGGTCGGTACGGTTTCCATCGCATTAGTTCTGTTGATCTTCGTTTCAGTCGGCGGCATGCGCTCAGTTGCATGGACAGACGCCGTTCAGGGTGTTGTCTTCACCGTCGTTGTTCTGATCACTCTCTTTGTGCTCTTTATCGCTATGCCGGATCCGCTTCCTGTTATCGCGCAGAAAGCCGCGGAAGCTCGCCCGGGCCTCAATGGTCTGCCTGGACCGAACAAACTGTATTCGCCGGTTCTGACACTGCATCTCGCCATCACCATTGGTTCTTTCGTGGTCTGGCCGCATATCTTCATCCGCTTCTTCATAGCGAAAACCAAAGAGACTTACAAAACCCTCGCTTTTGTCTATCCAATCTATGAAGTCGTGTGTATGGTGCCTCTGCTCCTCATCGGCATCCTCATCATCCCTTATCTGTTTGGTGGCGGACTGACGCCGCTTGAAGCGCAGATGAGCATCCATCAGGCCATTAACACCATCAAGGGCGGCTCTTACCTGGGCGCCGGCATCTTCCTAGCTGCTTTCGCGGCGGCCATGTCGACAGCGAGCTCCCAGCTCCTGGCCTGCTCCAACATGTTTACCAGCGACCTCTACACGAGATTCCTCAATAAAAAAGCGACTGACAAAAATATCGTCTTCACGGGTCGTGTTGCGATCGTTGCTTTTGTCATCATTTCCACCCTGTTTGGCATCTACTGGCCTGACGTTTTCAGCACGGCGACTCGCTTCGCTACACCTGGCTACGCGCAGCTCTTCCCGCCGCTTATCGCTGGCCTCTTCTGGAAGCGCGCGAATAGAGAAGGCGCTATCGCCGGCACTTTGGGTGGATTCTTGATCCTCCTCCTGTTCTCCCTCGTCTGGCCTAACCCGCTGAAGGTCACTGCTCTCATCTGGAGCATGATCGCCAACGTGACCCTCCTCGTTGTAGTCTCCCTCGCGACTAAGGCGCCTTCCAAGGAAATCGTCGAAAAGTTCCACGATTCCATTACTGAAGAACTCTTTGGCAAGAAGAAAGCTTCCGCAGGCAATGCCAAAGTAAACGAAGCTTAACCCGTTCACCTCTAAAGACCAGTCATGCCGATGGTTCCGTCTCCTCACAACAAACCGGTGTGACTGGTCTCTTTTCACCTTTTACTTCAATTTTATGTCAAGTCATACGGAGTGATTTTGTGCGTGATATAGATGTAAGCCAACTGTTTTCAAAGCTTTCAGACGAAGTTGTGGAATACAACCATGAGGCTGTCATCAACCTGGTCAAAGAGCTTATCGAGAGAAGGGTCGATCCCCTTCAGATCATTGATGAAGGCCTCCTTCCGGGGATCGAAATTGTGAAGGACAAATTCGAGAAGTTGGAATACTTCCTGGCGGAACTGATTTTCGCCTCGGAAGCAGTGAAGGATAGCATTAACCTCCTCATCTCGACCTTGCCCGAGAATGAAAAGAACAACCTGATTAACGGTAAAGTCGTCATTGGCACTCCAAAAGGGGATATCCATGACGTTGGAAAGAACATTTTCTCGACGCTTCTCATGGCTTCAGGTTTCGTGGTCTATGATATTGGGATTGACAATCACATTGACAATTTCATCAACAAAGCCAAGGAAGTGGACGCGGATATCATTGCCATGTCCTGTCTGATGACCACCAGCATGATTCAGTCCAAGGAGTTGCTTGAGGATCTGGTCAGGCTGAACCTGCGCGACCGGTTCAAGGTAGTTTTGGGCGGCGGCGCGATTCAAGAAGCCTATGCCAAAACCGTCGGAGCTGACGGTTATTCCGTCGATGCCACCGGCGGTGTGAACATTGCCAAACAGCTCATGGAAAAGAATATGCGGCAGTAAGGGGAGATAGCATGCTTTTAAACAGCATGGAAATAGCGGATAGGGCGCTCAACACCGGTGAGAAAATGGAAGCCCGGGATTTCGATTTGAAGGTCTACAGTGAAACGACCCGTTTAATGAAGAAATATGATATCAAGTTCGATAAACATACCCTCATAAATTTGGATGATGACCTCGCGGACCGCCTCTACCAGGCGGGCAAGGAATTTTACCTCAGCATGGGGACTTATACTATGGAAACCAAGCGGGTGATCAAAGTCACGGAATCAGAACTCAATGAGATTCTCAGAAATCTGCCGGAGCAAATCGTGATTGGAACTGGCAAAGATACGAGAGTCATGCGTCATAGAAATGTCGAGGATCCGGACCTTCCAACCATTCAAGGTGGTGTCATTGGGGGCAAGGCTACAGAGGAGATGCTGGTACCGCTTTACCAGAGCATAGCCCAGGAGCCCTTTGTGGATTCCTTTTACTTCGATCCGCCTCATGTGATCGAGAATCGCCCGGTCATGTTTGGCGCACCGAGTGAGCTCTACGCAGCCAGAGTGTCGGTTTTGAAAATCAGAGAGGCCATCCAGAAAGCGGGCAGACCGGGGCTGCATTTGCTCGGCGGCTGCGGTTCTGCAGTGGCAGACATCTGTACCTGCTATGATGGCGGCATCCGCACTACAGACGGCATCTGCGCCCATACGACTTCAGAACTGAAGACGGACTTCGATGCTTTGAACAAGATTATGCATACCATTCAGTACGGCTGCATGCGCCAGGTGTGGTGGGCGCCGGTTATAGGCGCTTTCGCGGGTGGGGCAGAGGGGTCGGCTATTGCTGCAGTAGGTGGATTGTTTCATGCAGTGGTGGTGGGGCAGGCACATCTTGGTTCTGCCTATCTGGATCTGCAGGTGACGCCGTATTACAACGCAGGTGCGACGGACCGTATGTCTCTCTGGATTCTGACGGCGGCCGGCCAGGCGATCGCGAGAAATACTAAGGCGGTACTTCAGGGTACTGTCACCACATCGGCAGGACCCGGCACTAAACTGATGCTTTATGAGATTGCGGCATCGGTCATAGCCCAGACTGTGTCCGGCTATCACATCTTTGGCGTACGGATTCACAAGCCGACTAAGGACAACCACGGCACCGGTCTCGAATCCCGATGGATGGGCGAGATCACCCGA
Organism: uncultured Acidaminobacter sp.; assembly: GCA_964416305.1. GTDB lineage: Bacteria > Bacillota > Clostridia > Peptostreptococcales > Acidaminobacteraceae > Acidaminobacter. The sequence goes on from CAYQDM010000035.1 coordinate 16,562, forward strand.
GCCGCTGTCAAACTGAGCCGACAGGACGCAGAGGAGATTGTCCAGAAGATCTACACCCTGTATGAAGCCTACATAGGTAAGGCGCCGGAAGGCTTCAGCTTCGCTGAACTTTACAATGTCCAGACGGTTCAGCCAAGGCCGCACTATCTCGACCTGTATGATGAGGTGAAGGCAGAGCTCGCCGAACTGGGGCTGGCGTTCGACTAACACGCTTGGAAGAGGGTGTCAGACACCCATTTCCTCCTAATTTATGGGGGGAAGCAGGTGTCTGACACCATTTTCTTTGTTGCAGCGTGATCCTGGTGTACAATAAACCCAAATGAAGCTCTAAGGCAGGTGGGTTCCATGTCATCCGTTTATTGTCAATGTCCGGACGCTATTTTGAAGCAGTTGAAATCCATAGTTGAACAAGACAACTCAGGCCGCGACCTCGAGTCAGTGAAGGCATGGCTGGAGTCTGTATTGGCGCAGTCTTCTGCTGACACCGGTCTACTTCCGCAATCACAGTCACAGCCACAACCACAGCCTCAGCCTGAAAATCAGACTGAGGATCAAACTGTGGATTCCGCGAAAGATGCGATTTTCAATGAAATGCTGACCATGGAATACATCTATGACCTTATTTACGGGTATGCGTCCCGGATCACGCAGCTGAAGTCCCTCGAGACCCTCTATCCTTTGGAAGCACCTAACCATGTCGTGTTGCTGCTCATGGTGGATGACTTCTGGAAGATATGCGAAAAACTTGACAACAAGCAGCGCTATGGTGTCAAACGAAGGATTCTTAACGTGGTGAGGGGTACCCTTCGACAACAAAGTTTTCAAGCTATCACAACCTCACTGATTGGGACGGATAAAATTATTGTACTGGCAAACTTTTCTGAACTGTCGGGGGCAGAAATTAAGGGGAGCGCCGAGGCTATAGGCAGAGCACTGGTGGATGCAGTGGGATCAACGACACGCTATTCTGTCAAGATTGGCATCAGCAATGTCTGCAAGAGTCATACCGAAATATGGAAAGCCTACGAGCAGTCCTTCCAAACACTGAGCCATGCCTTTACCTATGAAAAGGGCGTGATCCTCCATTATTCTGATCTCTTTACAGACAAAGCACTTGATCTGCTCCTGCTTAGCGAGACTGACCGGTTCGAATTTGAGTTGATCAAACTCATTTCGAAGCGCAATCTCGATGAACTTCAGCGCATCATCCGTGAATGGTGCAGTTTTCTGGTCGCCAACCACTACAGTGAAGAGACCATTAAATCCATTTTCACAAAGCTGATCTTCAATTTGCTTGAATATGCAGTCAACATTGGACTTGATTCCACGGAGATTTCCAAAGGCTCAGTGGATACGACAGTGGCCATTCTGAAGGCCAATTCTCTGAACGGCATCCATCAGATCGTCAGCGACTATGTGGAAGAGCTGTCCGTGCAGGTGAGGTCAGCCTGCGAACGAGGCTGCGAGAAAGGGTTCGAGGCGGCTATGGCCTTTATCCATACCTATTACTACGAAAATCTGGCCCTGAGCGAGATCTCAAAAGTCGCCAACATGAGTCCATCTTATTTCTGCCGCAAGTTTAAGGACATCTATGGGAAAAATTACGTCAAGTATCTAACGGAGTACCGGATTAAGAAGTCCAAGCAGCTTATTTTAGAAAGTGACATGAGCCTTGCTGAGATAGCCGGCAGAGTGGGGATCCACGATATGTCCTATTTCAGTAAGCTGTTCAAGGCGCAGACCGGTATGACGCCGAATAGTTTCAGGCGCGCGGCATCGGAACGTGAACATGTGCCCGGGCATCAGGCTGATGACGAAAGTCAAATTTAAAGACATTTAATTCACATCTGAGATCCACAAACGGATCCACTGACGGCTAAAATGACGGAATCGCGACGTCTCTTTTCCGATTCGAGGTGATCAAATGGTTTTTTATTCAGAACTTAATGCTTCACCCGGTGAGGTTCTAAAGCACATGGGCTACCCAGAAGGCAAAACAGCACCGACAAAGATTATGGACCGTCTCATGGGTCACCTTGACAAAGCAGGTTTGCATTTCAAACCCGTGGTTTACTTCGACGAATTTTCCATTGAATCTGACCCAGTCGCTGCTGACAATGACGCTTTGGGCAAAGGGTTGACCTTCCAGTCAAAATTCGTCTGCGACGCCCTCAAGAACTGCAGTGCAGCGATCTTAGGCGTGGCGACCATTGAGAAGTCAACCGAAAGTGCTCGAAGCACTCAGCCGACGGTTTCGGATCAACTTATTCTGGAGTCCATAGAAAACGCCGCACTGGAGACTTTGGCAGCGGACTTCTGGAACCACCTGGCCGCAGAATCTCGCGCCTCGAAGGCCACTGGTCTGACGCGGCTGTATTTGCCGGGCGAAAAGGATTGGCCTATTTCAGACCAAAAGCCCCTATTTTCTATGTTAACCGCCAGGGAACCCGCTCTCAGCGTCAAACTCAACGAGAGTTTCATGATGGACCCTGAAAAAAGTCTGTCCTTTGTCATTGGGAGAACTAAAGACGGCACTTTCAGTGAGGTCCATCACGACTGTGCATTGTGTCAGTTGGAATCCTGTTCCCTTCGAAAGAAGCCGCAACCGCCTGCACAGCACAGGCTCGTCGTTCATGACATAAGCGGCAGTCATGAGTTTTATGTCAAAGACGGTCAAAATTTGTTGAGTGCCGTTCTGGATCAGGGTTATAAGGTCGAGGGCGCCTGCGGCGGCAATAAAACCTGCGGCAAGTGCAGGGCTAAAATTGAAAAGGGTTCAAGCCCTGAGCCTACCTCTGAGGAAGAGGTGCTCCGTCAAAGTCAAAATATGGACCTGGAGGAACGCCTTCTTTGTTTCATTGACGTGGACCGGGATCTTGAAATCACTTTGACCAATCAGCATTTAAAGCCACAGATTATGGTGGAAGGATTTAATGTGGAGACTGGTGAAATCGACCCTTGGGTGATGGAAACAATCATCAATGTTGCGCCAGCTGAAATTAAGGATCAAAGCGGCCTTTTGAAGGAAATGCTGACTTTGGTGCCAGGGGCGGACAGCATTTCCCTGAATGCCCTTACAAAAGCCTCGACGCTGGTGTCCGGCAAAGATCAACAGCTCGTCGCAACTACCCTGGATCATAAAATTGTCGGGATCCGTTCGTCGGAGTCGCCAGCCAGCAAGACTTGCGGGGCAGCCATTGACATAGGAACGACGACGCTGGCAGCCTACTTGCATCACTATGCATCCGACGAGATTCTTGCCACTGAATCCGCCCTCAATCCCCAATTTGTAAGGGGTAAGGACGTCATGACCCGCATTCACTATGTATCAATGAATGAGGCAGGTGCCAGTGAGCTTAGCGCACTCATTGTCCAAGAAATCAACAGGTTGATTACTGGTCTGGCGCTCAGGGCAGGTATTGAAACGACGGATATACTACACGTCGTCGCAACTGGCAACACGACCATGCAGCATTTGCTGCTCGGCGTCAACTGCGCGCTCATGGGCGTGTCGCCTTTTGTCCCTGTGTTTACCGAGTCCCTCACTTTGCCTGCGGCCGATTTGGGACTAAACATTCACGTTGATGGGCGGCTGACGCTGCTGCCCTCCAAGGCTGCTTTTGTGGGTGCGGATTTGCTTTCTGCTGTTTTTGCGGCCGGTGTTCATCGGCAAACAAAGGACAAGGTGCTGCTACTGATCGACATAGGCACCAACGGTGAGATTGTGCTGGCGGGGAAGGGCAGGATGCTGTGCTGCGCAACGGCCGCGGGACCTGCCTTCGAGGGCGGTTCGATCGGTTGCGGCATGGGTGGTGTCGATGGCGCCATTGACAAAGTCAACTTCAGCTGGCCGCACAAGTTCACGACTTTGGGGGGGACGACGGCGAAAGGCATCTGCGGGTCGGGATTGATCGACCTTTGTTCAGAGCTGCTGCGCCACGAGAAGCTGAGCCGGCAGGGGCGGCTGCTGGAGCGGGACGAGAATGACCGCTTCATTTTGGATGAGGAATCGGGCGTGTTTATCTCTCAGAAGGACATTCGGGAGGTTCAGCTGGCAAAGGGCGCCATCCACGCAGCGGTGGAACTCCTGATGGGGCAGCTTGGGATTGGACCGGAGGAAATTGATCAGGTATTGCTGGCAGGTGGCTTTGGCAGTTTTCTGAACCTGGAGAGCGCCGAAGAGATCAAGCTTTTGCCTGCGGGACTTATGGTTAAGGCTCAAATCATTGGAAATGCAGCGGGTATGGGCGCTGCGGCGGCGCTGCGTTCGAAAGGCGTTTTGCGGGAGATAAACGAGATTAAGGCGCGAATGGAATATGTGGAGCTGTCTGGATCTGCAGAGTTTCAGACTGCGTTTATCATGAAACTGGGGTTTTAGTTTGAACCGGCGGGGACTGTTCATGCGCTGTATTGGTTAAAAACCATCGGAAAGAGTACTTAAGCTATTAAAGGCTTAAAGACTCTGCCGATGGTCTTCATACGTGGAAGAAGGTGTCAGCGGCTTATGTCTATTGCCCCCTTCTTCTACTTCCCGGGTTCATAATCAGAAGTTTGGGGTATCAATCCAATAGGCACATTCACACAGGCTGTACCGGTCGAGGAGGTAAAGCCATGGCAAATCAAAGGTTAATGGAGCACTGGATTGACGCGTTAAAAAACGCGAATAACCTCGAGGAATACAACATATTGCTCACGCAAATGGAAAACGAGCTGACCGAAGCCGAATGTGAAGAAGTGCTTGAGGTTCTTGAGGAACAGAATGATTTAGAGGTATAGGGAATTGTTCTTACTCAAAGCGACACATCTGGTAAATTAAATTTACTGCTGCCTTAAAAAGCAGCAGTTTTTTTGCTTTACAAAATGGAATAAAATGGATAATATTAAAATATAAAGAAATATAAAATGAGGAGAGGATCCATTGGAAAACATCAACCCTAAATTGCCTGCCTTTGAAATGCACACTGAAATTTTCCCCCGCAGCCCCGTAGACCTGCTGTTTTTTGAAATCCTGGCAAAGGTTCCGAATGCCGAAGTCCTGGCAGAGAAATTTTTTGACCTTCATCGCGATTTGGTACGCAGTGGAAGAGCTTCCGAGGAGGAACTCGTCGACATGCACCGGCAATATGAATCTCCCAAGCGGCACGTGATTTCAGATGATGTCTTCTACCAGACCTTGGTCAAAACCATTTTCTATTCGGGCTTTCGACCGTCTGTAATTGACCGCTACATGCCTGCTGTCTTCAAGTATTTCGAAGACTTCAGAAAGGTCGTCCACTATGAGGACAAAATGCTTGAAGCTATGCGCAGTGATCCCAATATGATCAAGAACAGATCCAAGATCAGAGCTTGTTACGACAACGCCTGGGTTCTGCTGGAGCTGACCAACCGTTTCGGGTCGGCACAAAACTTCTTGGATCATTATCGCGATTTCTTCGACAAGCACAACAGCTGCGCGCTGCTTCAGCTGTATGACGAGCTTCAGCAGAATTTCTACTTCCTGGGGGAGATGACGACTTTAAATTTCATGGCGGATCTGGGCTTTGAGGTCTTTAGACCGACACGGGACGCAATGCGCGCTTTCAAGCGTCTGGGTTTCATTACCTATGAATGGGATTACCTCGAAGCTGTTTATGTGGGACGCGGGATCAGCGCCGCGACAAAACTCCCCCTCGAGTATGTCGTTAAGGTGCTGCAGGAGTTTGGGCAGTGATGTAGGTTTGAAAGCGCTATTCATCCAATAAAAAAGAAGTTGGCCGATGGTCGAGAGGGGGGACTTCAGATGACCATCGGCCAACTGTCCTTTTACTCTCTTCCAAGGCAAACTTCACTGGCAATACTGCTGCACTCGTGACAAAATGAAGCGCTGTTATTCATTTGTTATCTTTTTTGGATAGCGATCAGAAACGGCGGGTCGCTGCGCCAGTTGCGCATGCTGTACTGCAGGACCGTGAACGCCTTCTGGTCAAGGCCGTCCACAAATGTGATCAACGCGTCTTTTTCCTCAGGGCCGCCGTTATGGCCGTAGTATACCACGAAAATCGCCATGCCGTCGGGCCGCAGCCGGGGAAGCAAACTGTCCAGACAGCGCAGCGTCGACGCCCCCCGGGTCACGATCCCCTTGTCACCGCCGGGCAGATATCCCAGATTGAACTGGGCCGCCCCAATGGTTTGCCCCTCGCCAAGCCGAGCCGCAGCATGCTCGTGGCTCTCATGAAACAAGGTGACGCGCCCGTCCAGCCCGGCCTGGATGAGTTTCGCCCGGGTGCTTTCAATGGCCTCTGCCTGAATGTCAAATCCCAGCACCCGCCCCAGCGGACCGACCAGCTCGGCCAGCAGCAAAGTATCATGACCGTGGCCGATGGTCCCATCCACCACAACATCGCCCTCTCGCACACACTGGCGGAGCAGGGTGTGGCTAAAAGCCAGCGGCGACTCAATCATGGCGTTCAACTCGCTTTCGGATGTCGTGTACGCCTTGGCAGCTGCCGCGCCGCCTGAGTTCGGCGTCAATGCTGTTGAGGACTTCCCACTTTCGCAGACTCCAGAGCGGTCCAATCAGGGATCTTCGGGGGGCGTCCCCCGTCAGCCTGTGAATGACGATCTCAGGCGGGATCAGCTCCAGCTGATCGCACACGAGGCCCACATACTCGTCTTTTTCGAGAAACTCCAGCCGCCCTGCGTCGTAATCCTGGACCAGGGCGGTATTTTGCATGAGATGCAGAAGGTGAATCTTGATGCCCTGAATGTCAGAATCGAGGAGGACTCGAGCCATGCTTTCCATCATCCTATCGCGGGATTCGCCCGGCAGGCCGTTGATCATGTGGGTGCAGACCCGAATGCCGTGTTTTCTGAGGGCTTCCACAGCTTTTAGGTAAGTGTCGTAGGTGTAGCCGCGGTTGATGCGTCTGCCCGTATCCTCGTGGATGGTCTGCAGACCGAGTTCCACCCAAAGATAATGGCTTTTATTAAGCTCTGCCAGGTAAGCAATGGTTTCGGGGGGGAGGCAATCCGGCCGGGTCGCGATCATGATGCCTACGACGCCTTCTTCGTGAAGAACCTGCTCATAACGTTCACGCAGGACCTCCACCGGGGCATAGGTGTTTGTGAAATTCTGAAAATAGGCGAGGTATTTCGTCGAGTTGGGCCATTTTTTATGCTCGAGTTCGATGCCTTTTTTCAATTGGATGGGGAGCGGATCCAGATGGCTCTGGGCAAAGTCTCCCGAACCGGATTCTGAGCAAAAAGTGCAGCCGCCGGTCCCTATGCTGCCATCCCTGTTCGGGCAGCTGAAGCCGCCATCCAAAGCGACTTTGAATACTTTTTCGCCAAAATGTGATTTCAAATGCTGGCTCCATGTATGATAACGCTTAGCGTTGGGATCTTCCAGGTTGAATGGGTACAAATCAAATCACCTCAGGCACTATTTTATCACAAAACATAAGAAGGAAAATGGCTTGGGCGCCATTTTCCTCAGTTGTGTGAAACTCGGTGTCAGACACCGGGTTTCATTTCAAAATCCAAATTTGAGTTCTATCAGAAAGGTGAGACTATGGGAAGAAAAATTCGCACATACTTTGAAGGTGCAATTTACCACGTGATTCAGCGAGGAAACAATAAAGCGTTTATTTTTCAAAAACAAGCAGATAAGATTAAGCTATTAGATTTGCTTCATGAAACGATGCAAACTGAAAATTACAACTATAAGCTTCTGTATTATGTGATTATGGATAATCACTATCATTTAATTGTAGAGACTCCTAGTATTGACGCTAATGTCAGTCGAATTTTCCAACGTGTAAATATGCTGTATGCGAAGTATTACAATAAAGCCTATGAGAGATGCGGAGGAATTTATGGAGGCAGGCCTTGAACTACCCATGACTGAAGTCACGGGATTCTTGGGTCCTCACACCTAGTGATG
>CAYQDM010000036.1:0-14634 GCA_964416305.1 uncultured Acidaminobacter sp.
ATCATTAAATCAAAGTGTCGGTACAAAAATACGGACAGTGAACGATGAAATGGTCAACCGGTTGGGAATAAAAAACGAAAAAACTCTTAATCCTTTTCCTTTTTTCGGCCATAGGTTTTCCGGGCTTCTTCCTTACATTTCAGATAAGCCTTCATAACAGCTTCAAAAAAAGCATCCTTGGCTTCCTGATCCAGGGCTCCGCCAGCAAATAAGGCCACATTCTGCTCAAGTAGAACATCCATCTCTTTGGCTGCCTTTGGCCCCAGCCGTTCCCGAGCTTCCTCAATGTAGGGAGCTTTTTCTATGCCGTATTTTGGGTCTGTGATCTCATCATTGAGCAGAAAGTCTACCGATACCTGAAGGGCCGCAGCCAGCTTTCTAGCGATATTTCCACGAGGCTTGGTGTCCGTCGTTTCGTATGCAGCAATGGAACGTTTTGAAACGCCGACAAGCTCACCCAGTTGCTGCTGATTGAGCTTCAATTCCTCCCGAGCTTCTTTGATCTTCTCTGAGAAAGTTTTCATTTCCTTGCCTCCCGTAATGAATATAACTTCGTTAACTTCATTTTTGTATTGACTATTCTTCATTAGCCTGTTAATATTGAACTACAAGATGAAGTTATCTTCATTATACCTTCACAAACTTCATCTGTCAACGAAGAAGTTATAGAAACCTTTGGAAGGAGAGGCTTTTTATGAGTAAGGACCGCGCAATTCTGCATAGTGACTTGAATAGCTTTTATGCATCCGTAGAAATCATGCTGAATCCAACACTGCGAGATAAAGCCATCGCAGTCTGCGGATCAACAGAGGACCGCCATAGCATCGTCCTGGCCAAATCCGAAAAAGCCAAGAAAGCAGGCATTAGGACAGGCATGGTCAACTGGGAAGCCAGACAGAAATGTCCAGGTCTCATCATGGTTCCACCGCAATATGAGCAGTATCTGAAATACTCAAAGCTTACCCGGGAGATCTATCAACGCTATACGGATCAGGTTGAGCCCTATGGCATGGATGAATGCTGGCTGGACGTGACCGGCAGTCTAGGCGTCTGTGGAAGTGCTCTCTCCATTGCGGAGGAGATCCGGCGCACAACCCAAGAGGAGTTAGGTCTTACCGTCAGTATCGGCGTGTCCTATAACAAGATCTTCGCTAAGCTTGGCAGTGACATGAAGAAGCCGGACGCCATCACGGTCATCAATCGCTGTGACTATCAAGACAAGGTCTGGCCGCTGCCGGTTTCTGATCTCTTCTATGTAGGACGAGCAACGGACAAGAAGCTTGCCCACTACGGCATCGGAACCATTGGAGAGCTGGCCAGAGCACCCAGGAATTTTCTAAAGAGTACCCTCGGAAAGAACGGTGAAATGCTTTGGTTCTTTGCCAATGGCGAGGATTTATCCCGAGTCATGCCAAACGACTTTCAATCACCGGTAAAATCCATCGGTCATGGCACGACCTGCATCTCAGACCTGGAAACCAATGATGAGGTTTGGAAAGTCATGCTCCACCTGACCCAGGATATCAGCCATCGGCTGCGTGTACATGACATGAAAGCCAATGGCGTCCAAATCACAGTGAAAGACAATACCCTATCCTATCATCAATATCAGATGCAGTTGCCCATGGCGACCCAAAGCCCCATGGAGATCGCCTCAGCGGCACGGCTTCTGTTTGAGAATAATTACGACTGGCATACATTTGTGCGGGCAGTAACTGTTCGCGCCATCAACCTCGAACCCAAATTCATGCCACAGCAGCTGATGCTCTTTGATGATGCTGCCAGACGGGCCAGGCTGGAAAAACTGGATGATACCATCGAGATTATACGCGGTCGCTTTGGAAAATGGTCCATCTATTCAGCCTCCCTGTTAGGCAGTATGAAAACATCTGGAGACAGTAGTCATGAGGTCATCATGCCCGGCATCATGTACGCCTAGTACAGGAGGGATACCCTATGAGAACCGTCCAGATCAAATGCAATCGAGAAAGAAGACTCTTTGACACCATAGAAGGCTCAAAGCTGAAGATCCTGATTAAATGCAGTAACAACAAGGTCTGCCCCTACAAGTCTGACTGTCCGAGGACCACAGAGATCGTCCTTGGAGCAGAAAAGGAAGCCTTTGACGAATTCTACAAAGCCATCAACTGTCCCCATTGTGGGAAGCGACTTTTCGATGTCACTACTGACAGCGTAGGCATTGTCACCATCAAATGTGAGATGTGTGGAAAAGTCGCAACCATTCCGGTCATCGCAGACCAGGGATAAACTCATTATCTGATTATGGAGCACCGGCGCACTTTTCGAAGTAGCGACCACCGCACGAGCAGGTAATGAACAACTGAATATCAATCGATACCGAGCACCGGAGCCGATTCACTGAGCTACCACCGCCGGATGATTACTCAATTGAGAGGATCATCCGGCCTTTTTTTCAGTAATCAGCTTTTTGGCAGTGCACCACCAATGACAGGCTCCCCGCCAAAAGGAGCCTGTCATGTTTATTTTTAGCCAAATGAATAGAGCTGGCTGTCTTGTCTCACCGAGATGCCGCAGCCCGCCGCCTCCTTCTTGTTCGCCGCTAACAAGCCAACAACGAGAAGGAGAATAAAAATGAAAAAGATTAATCTGCGGGAAGTATACCCGTTTTATGAAAATGACTGTTTTGTCATGGTCGATGATGAAATCGCTGAGATCTTTGAAGAATCCAAACGCAAAGAGCTGAATTATCAACGAAAGGTCTACTGGAACAAGGCTCACTACTCCTTGGATCGGGACGACGGGATCGAGCATGACGCAATTTTTGTCTCCCTGTCACCCTATGAGATCTATGAGCGGAAGATGACGAAGCAGGAGCTTCATGCTGCCATTGCCAAGCTGCCGGACATTCAGGCCAAGCGAATCTATGCCTACTACTTTCTGGAGATGACCAAGACTGAGATTGCTCAGGCAGAAGGCGTCAGTGTTATGGCTGTCTGCAAGTCCATTAACCAAGGACTGAAGACTTTAGAAAAAGAATTGAAAAATTTTGAGGAATAGGGTTTAAAAATGACCTTCAAATCTCATGGCTTATGAGAGGAACTTTTATCTTCTCATAAAATCGATCTTTGACAACTTCATATAGGAGAACCGGATACCTTTGGTGCATGAGCCGAAAGGACAAGCCAGGCAGCAGGTACGCCATGACCTTCGTTTAAGAAGAGAGCGAGACATACCCATGCTGCAGGCCAATCGTGGCGGATTGGCTGGCCAAGACCTTGTGCATCAGATAATGATACTTCCGTATAGTCACAGTCCGAGCGTGATCAAACCGTCGCAGGCAATGAGTACGGCCCTCCATCAGAATGGAGGGAGGTGAAAGTCCTATGAGAGCGTAAGCCCACGCTTGTCCGGTCCATCCAAAGAACCAGAATCAAATACAGCAGCCGCACTGCATTCAGGCATTCTTAATGATGCTTCATCCTACGCGGTGCGGCTGCTTTGATTTTCATGTCAATTTTATTGATGGTTATATTCCACTGCATCGACAAGATTGTCACATGAAACCGAGACGTGATACCCTCACCTTAAGTTCATCATCCCTGCAGAATTAAATAAAACCCCTGCATTCATCCTGGACATACCAAACCGCCGGGGCGCTTTTACCGGCGGCTTGGTATATTCAGGAGATCCATCCTGAGAAAGAAAGGAGAAAGCGAAAATGACAACCGAAAGAAAATTCACCATCGAACCATCAAGATTTATTCATGCTGAAGAAGTCGCAGAGATTTTAGGTGTGTCGGTATCCTCTGCGTACCGGATCATCAAGCGTCTTAACAATTCTCTAAAGGATCAGGATAAAATCACCGTGGCCGGTAAGATCAGCAGACGCTATTTCGAAGAAAAAGTGATGCTGTAAATACTAAACACGTAAAGCCACATGACACGAGTTTTCATGGTTCAGTGCTTTGCGGCCAGAGAGGGTGATGCTATGCCAACCTATAAAAATGAAGCCACTGGCAGTTGGTATTGTGCCTTTTACTATACCGACTGGTTAGGCAACCGAAAAAAGAAAAAGAAGGAAGGCTTTAAAACCCAAAGAGAAGCCAAGTCTTTCGAACGACAATTCATTGAGAAGGCGGAAGCCAGTCCCGACATGTCCTTTGGCACCCTGGTGTCCATCTACATGGAGGATTGTAAGACACGGCTCAAGCCAACCACCTACAGTGGCAAGGAATGCCTCATCAACACAAAGCTGCTGCCTTTTTTCGAAGAGATGCCCATCAACAAAATTGAACCCGCAACGATTCGCAAATGGCAAAATACCTTGATGGAGGATGAGAGCGACTATTCACAAACTTATTTGAAGACCATCCACAACCAGATCTCCGCGATTTTCAACTTCGCCTCCAAGTATTATAAGCTTCAAACCAACCCTGCGAGAGTGTGCGGCAGCATGGGTAAGAAAAATGCAGAGTCCATGTTGTTCTGGACTGTAGAGGAATTCAGAAAATTTCTCCCCTTTGTCTCGGATAAGCCAGTTTCAAAGCTGGCCTTTGAAATCCTGTTTTGGACGGGTATCCGATCGGGTGAATTGTTGGCATTGACTTTGAACGATTTTGACTTTGATGCCAAAACATTGTCTATCACAAAAAACTACGCCCGCCATGAGGGCGAAGATCTGATCATGGAACCCAAGACGCCCAAGAGTCGCCGCCTGATCGCAGTGCCAGCCTTTCTCTGTGCTCTGGTCCAGAAATACGCCGAGCAGCTTTATGACTACGAACCAAACGAAAGGCTTTTCCCGGTAACCAAATCCTATTTGCACTGTGAGATGACACGAGGGACTAAGAAATCTGGCATCAAACGAATTCGCGTACATGACCTGAGACATTCCCATGCCTCCATGCTGATTGAGGAAGGCTTTTCAGCCCTCCTGATCTCAGAAAGACTGGGACACGAAAGCATAGAAACAACGCTTCAGACCTATTCCCATCTTTATCCCAATAAGCAGATTGAGGTTGCCAATCGCTTGGATCAAATGAATAAACCAGATAGCCAAAATGAATAATTACAAAAGGACCTATAGTACGCTTTTAGTACGGTCAGCAAAAAGCAAACCCTGAAACCACCTTATATCAATGGTCTCAGGGTTTTTGACTGCTATTCCCACTCTATCGTACTAGGTGGCTTCGACGTTATGTCATACACAATCCTATTCACGTGATCCACTTCATTGACGATCCTGGAGCTAATCTTATCCAGCACTTCATACGGAATTCTCGCCCAATCGGAGGTCATGCCATCAATGGAGGTGACCGCACGAATCCCAACCAAATGGCTGTAGGTACGCTCATCGCCCATAACGCCTACGGATTTGACATTCGGGAGGACAGTGAAGTACTGCCAGACATCGCGGTGAAGGCCCGCCTTCTTAATTTCCTCGCGCAGGATCGCATCTGATTCACGCACTATAGTAAGCTTCTCTTCTGTCAGCTCGCCCATGACGCGGATGGCTAAGCCCGGGCCCGGGAATGGCTGACGCCAGACTATATTCTCATCCAGGCCAATCTCTAAACCCACTTTACGGACTTCATCCTTAAAAAGGTCGCGGAGGGGCTCAATGAGTTCGAAGTCCATATCTTCTGGAAGGCCGCCAACATTATGGTGGCTCTTAATGACTTGGGCAGTGTCGGTGCCGCTTTCAATGACGTCTGGATAAACAGTACCCTGAACGAGCCACTTGATGCCCTGAAGCTTGTTCGCCTCTTCTTCAAAGACGCGGATAAACTCTTCGCCTATGATCTTGCGCTTGGTCTCTGGATCAGAGACGCCGGCAAGTTTGCCTAAGAAGCGCTCCTGAGCGTTGACGCGGATAAAGTTCATGTGGAAGTCTTCCATAAAGACCTTTTCGACCTCGTCGCCTTCATTCTTTCTGAGAAGGCCATGATCGACGAAGATGCAGGTCAGATTGTTGCCTATAGCCTTGTGGACCATCAGGGCGGCAACAGAGGAATCGACGCCGCCGGAGAGGCCGCAGAGGACCTTATCATTGCCGGCAATCTGCTTAATCTGCGCAATCTTCTCTTCCGCGAAGGAGCCCATATTCCAGCGGCCCTCGCAGCCGCAAATCTCATAGAGGAAGTTCTGAATCAGGGTGCGGCCAAACGGGGTGTGCTCCACTTCGGCGTGGAACTGGACGGCGTAAAGCTTTTTCTCCACGGATTCCATAGCGCCTACCGGACAGTTGTCCGTGGTCGCAGTGATAGTGAAGCCAGCTGGCTCTTTCTCTACGTAGTCAAAGTGGCTCATCCAGCAGGTGGAGCCGGACTCGACGCCTGCGAAGAGGGCGCTTTCATCGGCCATATTCAGGCTGATCTTGCCATATTCGCGCTGATCTGCCTTTCTGACCTTTCCGCCCAGGAGATGTGCCATGAGCTGCATACCGTAGCAGATGCCCAGAACCGGGACGCCCAGCTCGAAGATGGCGGGATCCACGGTAGGCGCGCCCTCCAGGTAAACGGAGTTCGGGCCGCCGGTAAAAATGATGCCGCTCGGATTTTTTTCCTTGATAGTGCTGAGAGGGGTCTTGTAGGAGACGACCTCGCTGTAGACGCCCGCTTCACGAACGCGGCGCGCGATCAGCTGGTTGTATTGACCGCCAAAGTCTATAATGACGATCTTTTCGTTTTCGACTTGCATCATGTAAAGATTCCTCCACTTGGAATTTTGTCATATATTACTTACAGTATAGATAAATTCGGCGACCTTGACTATAGGCCGCCGATGGTTTTCAATCGCCAAATCTATTCATGCCGACTCGGCGTATAGTTGGACGATTCCTTTGTGATCTGAATGTCGTGCGGATGGCTCTCAATGAGGCCGGCGTTCGTGATGCGGATGAACTTGGCTTCCTTCTGAAGGGTCGGAAGGTCCTTGGTGCCGCAGTAGCCCATGCCGGACTTGAGTCCGCCGACGAGCTGGTAGATCATATCCTTCAGGACGCCGCGGTAAGGGACGCGGCCTTCAACACCTTCCGGCACGAATTTCTTCGAATCCGTCTGGAAATAGCGGTCCTTGCTGCCCGCATTCATGGCGCCTTCGGAGCCCATGCCACGGTAAGTCTTGTAGCTTCTGCCCTGGTACATGACAATTTCGCCCGGGCTTTCCTCTGTGCCCGCGAAGAGCGAGCCCAGCATGACAGTATCCGCGCCGGCCGCGATGGCTTTGACAATGTCTCCGGAGTACTTGATGCCACCATCGGCAATAATTGGGATATTGTAGCGGCGGGCGACCTCAGCGCAGTCCATGACGGCGGTGAATTGCGGCACGCCTATGCCTGCGACGACGCGGGTGGTGCAGATGGAGCCAGGGCCTATGCCGACCTTGATGGCGTCAGCGCCTGCGTTGATCAGGTCAAGTGTGGCTTCTGCCGTCGCGACGTTGCCGGCTATGATCTGCGCTTCAGGGAACGCGGCGCGCAGTTTAGCTACAGCGTCGATGACGTTTTTGCTGTGGCCGTGTGCGGAGTCGAGGGTCAGGACGTCAACGCCTGCCTTCAGCATGGCTGCCGCCCGATCCATCATGTCGCTGCCAAGGCCTATGGCCGCGCCGCAAAGGAGTCTGGCCTTGTCGTCCGTAGCGCGGTTCGGGAAGATGACGACCTTCTGGATGTCCTTAATGGTGATGAGGCCCTTCAGGTGGCCCTCTTCGTCGGTCAGCGGGAGCTTTTCGATCTTCCACTTGCGCAGGATCTTCTCCGCTTCCATCATGGAGATGCCTTCTCTTGCGGTAATGAGGTTTTCCTTGGTCATGACCTCGTCGATAGGCTTGGAATTGTCGGTTTCAAAACGTATGTCCCGGTTGGTGATGATCCCGACGAGCTTGTGGGCTTCGTCGACTATCGGCACACCCGAAATCCTGTAGCGCTCCATGAGCATGAGGGCATCACTGACGTGGTGTGTTGGGGACAGATAAAAGGGATCGACAATGACGCCGTGCTCACTGCGCTTGACCTTGTCGACCTCCAGGGCTTGCTGCTCAATGGTCATGTTCTTGTGGATGATGCCAATGCCGCCTTCGCGGGCAATGGCAATGGCCATGTTGGCTTCTGTGACGGTATCCATGCCGGCGCTCATGATGGGGATATTGAGCGAAATCTTGCCTGTGAGTCGTGTCTTGACGGAGACGTCGCTTGGGAGTACCTCTGAGCGCTGTGGCATCAGCAGGACGTCATCATAGGTCAAACCTTCTTTAATTGTAAACGTGGACATGCTTAAGTGGGTCCCCTTTCGCTAATTTGCCTGGAGCTTGTTTTGCCGATGGTCGGCGATCCCCAGGAGTGATGGATGGACGGAAGTCGCAGTAGTTCCATTTAGTTCAGGAAACTTGACTATTTGAAGTAAAGCTCTGCAGTTGAGGGGGGTGGCAAAGCGGGCCGACCAAGACCCGCCTGCCGTGAATAGAATGAAGAGATAACAAACAACGTGGTTTTCAGTAGCACTAAAGGCAACAAAAAATCCCGATTTCAGGAGTGAAATCGAGATGAATGACATGACTTTCAAAGACGAAAGCCGCCTTCAGATTTCACTCATAGCAGGAAAATTTACGGTTTTCCCGTAGAAACTGGCAGTCCTTATCACCGCCGATATATGAGTGTCCGCATTAAGTTAATGATTTTCTCTAAGGTAACAAAAATTGAGGACAATGTCAACAACATCGAGGGATTATTTCGGACATTTTGCGAAATTTTATTAAAATATCATTTTTAATGTTCGTGTTTTTATAAATATAAAAGAATTGTCATGATTTCTTGACTATTATTTCCTTAAAAAGACGTACAATGGGTGCAGGTGGTGAATGATCATGCACGCATTTGACATAAAATATAAAAGCGGTTGGCGGCTGGCGCTGATTGTTCTCATCCTGGTCGGTCTGGTCAGTTCCGTGGGGATTGGCGTTTATCAGGGTGAGCAGCTGGTGTTTGAGCGGGTTACGGTACCATCGGCTAATGTCCCTGAGGCTTTGAAGGGCAGGACCATAGCAGTGCTCAGCGATCTGCACGGGCACATCACTGAGGAGAACGCGGCGCTGCTGCTGGAGGGTCTGCGGTCGTCTGAGCCGGTGGCCATTCTGCTGGCGGGGGACATGGTGGACAGCCGGGAGAAGTTTTGGCCTGAAGCGCGGGCGGTGATGGAGGCTTTTCCCGACATTGCCCCTACCTATTACAGCTATGGCAATCATGAAATAGCGAACATTGAGCGAGGCCAGGCGCTGGGGTGGCTTGAGGATCTTGGAATTACGGTTCTGAGAAATGATAGTGCAGTCCTGACCCTTGAGCCTGGGGGCGAGACGGTGACTCTCAGCGGCCTGGACGACCGGATTGGGTTTGCCTCTGAGCGGAGTTACAACCTGGCTTTGAACCGACTGCGAAACGCGGGCAGCTATCAGATTCTCCTAAGCCACCGGCCGGAATATGTGCAGGATTATGCAGCGGCGGGCTTCGACCTGGTCGTCAGCGGTCATGCCCACGGCGGACAGGTTCGGCTTCCTTGGATTGGACCTTTCCTGGCACCGCATCAGGGCTTCTTCCCGAAACTGGCGGAAGGTGTCCATGTCACCGGGGATACGACTCACGTGATCAGCCGGGGTCTGGGGAACAAGGTCCCGTTTCCGAGGCTGTTTAATCCGCGGGAAGTGGTGTTGGTGGGGTTTTAATATAAGGCGCTTTGGCGGAAAGGATGCCAAGGCGCCTTCTGTTTTTATTTCGTATTCGAAATTGGTAAGTGGGCGCTCGCCTCAGGCAACTGCATATCATTATTAAGGCTGAAGAATATCAAAAATGATATTAATTTTCAACATAATAACTTTACATCGATTCGTTGTAATATTTTTACAATTTATGGTACAATAAAGAAAACTAAACGCACGGAGGCATAAATTGAAGCGTCTAAAATTGAATATTGATGAGCAAATTGCGCATATGCGTGATGAGAACGGTTTAAAATTCAACCTTGTTAGCGAATAAGAAGCACGGTTCTTCTTACTAAATAGCACTTATTATTTCAAATTGAAGGCTTATGCAAAAAACAACGAAAAATACGCGACAGGTAATAATTGCGGAAAGTATGTAGATCTCGAATTTGCATACTTACAGGATTTATCTACAATAGACATGCACTTAAGAAAATTCATCGTTAAGTCCTCACTAGATATTGAACATTTCTTAAAAGTTAGGCTCCTAAATGATATATCTAACAATCCTCTTGAAGATGGTTATAATTTTGTTCAAGAGTGGTTAAGAATCAATCCAAGAGTATTAAACGATCTCTCTAATAAGAAATTCAACAGTATTTGCTCAGAGCTCATTCTGAAATATGAGAATGATTTTGCACTGTGGAACATTGTTGAAGTGCTTTCTTTTGGAGATTTTGCTTAACTATATCATTATTATTATGGTAAGTATCCAGATAAAACTTCGATGAGCAATTTGATTTTTCCTGTCAAGTGCATCAGAAACGCTGCAGCGCACAATAATTGCTTGATCAACTCATTGAGAAACCCTTATAAACTCAAAAGGAAAACAAAGGAAGTTAGTAATTATGTCTCTAACATTAATGGGATTCCTAAAGCTCTCAGACAGAAGATGATGGGTAATCCAGTGATTCATGACTTCGTATGCTTGCTTTTTGTATTCGATAATATTGTAAGCAGCGAAATGGTAAAAATCCATACTATGAATGAATTGAGACAATTATTTACAGGTAGGATTTTAAGAAACGCCAACTTCTACAAAAATAATATCGAGATCACCGAAAGCTATAGATTTGTAAAAATGGTCATTGACCATTTTACGGATAAGTCTTATAATTAACTTGAAGAACAAAAGTGTTCGACACTTTTATCGAGGGGGCCCCCGTGCCACCCTCGATTTTCATTTTTGATGAAAGGTAGATCGACGGATGCCGTTGACTCGATATTTCTCTCAAGGTTTTTGCATGCTAAGCATACTTCAAATTCTTAAACTTCAAAGTACTACTAAAACACTTATTTAACGAAAATGAACCTACTGCTTAAAATGACATCATACATACTCTGACGTATAATTATTGCAGCGCACAAAGAAAAAGATTGGAGTGATTAATTTGGCTGCGGCCAATGACACAATCCCTATACCAAACGCGGGAACAATTGAGGCGATTCAGGAAGTTGAGAAGATGAAAGAGAACCCTCAAGCTATTAGCGGTTATGATGATGTTGATGAGATGATGAAGGAACTTCTAAAATGAAAATTTCGTTTAATCCTTCACCCACGTTTCAGAAGGATTTATAACAAGCCGCAAACGTTGCTATAATATCGCATTGCTCACTGATTAATTTTGTGAAATAAAAACGACCATCGGCAGAGTCCTGAAGCTTTAAAAAGCTCAAGAACTCAGCCGATAGTCGTTTTTTCTTTCAGCTGGACAGGGAGTGAAGAACCCGATGTCTATAGGCGCAGGGGCCTCAGACACCCACTTCACCCTCTTCCACAACCTATCAATTCTCCACAGCCACAGTGCCTTTCGGCGCCACCAGACGCTTATACACAAACGCGAACACCGCAATGGTCAGCAGCATTTCCGGCAGCATGTAGGAGGCGTTGTAGATCAGCGAGTAGATCAGCGGATTCTGGCCCTCCGGCGCATAGGAAGCAAAGACGACGACGCCTGAAATGACGCTGGACGCATAGCGCAGTAAGACGCCCAGGAGGATGCCAAAGGTCGCGTTCACCAGTTTCTTCCCAAACAGGCCTGCCAGTCCCAGGAATCCAAAGCCCAGAACGTAGTCAAACAGGATAGAGACCGGGTGGAAAGACCATTTTGGTCCCAGGATGAACTGAAGGATTCCGTACACTATGGCCACAAAAAGGCCGGGGCCGGCACCATAGCGAACCGCGTAGATCAGGATGGGCAGCATGCTGACGGCTGTAATGGATCCGCCGCTGGGCATCTGAAAGATGACGACCAGGCTGAGGACATAGGCGAGGGCCAGCATGACACCGCCTTCGACCAGCATTTTGACAGTGAGTTTGTTTTTCATGGATGAGTCTCCTCTCG
This sequence comes from uncultured Acidaminobacter sp., assembly GCA_964416305.1. Taxonomy (GTDB): domain Bacteria; phylum Bacillota; class Clostridia; order Peptostreptococcales; family Acidaminobacteraceae; genus Acidaminobacter. The sequence continues at coordinate 12,078 of CAYQDM010000036.1, forward strand.
GTTTTTATGCCAAAGCGAGAAAAAGATCCTGCACAGGGTGTGTACAGGATCTTCAGAAGACTCTAAACACACTTCCCTACGCCGGCACTACCCGGATCAGGTTCGAAGGGTCACGGCTTATAGCCGTTCTCAGCGGTTGCTCCCCTAGTGTACGGATTCAATTTTCGCATGACTTCGGTGTGTGACTGCGCGCAGTCAGCATAGACCTAGTACCCTGTAAACACTAAAACTCGACATTCAACAGGTTAAAATTCCGCATTGCTGCGTTGTCGTTATCCGCGATACTGCCTAGTATCGCTACTTCCTCCGCCTTGCACTTCGAAATTTTACCGCAGTTGTATGTTATAGTTTTAGAATTTACAGGGTACTAGTGGTCCGATTTTACTTCACTGCAAGACGGAAGGGTTTTCCGGCCTACATCATGCCCGGCATGCCGCCGCCCATTGCAGGGCCAGCATCCTTGGAAGGGATGTCGACAACCGCTGCCTCAGTGGTGAGGAACATAGCGGAAATGGACGCCGCGTTTTGAACTGCGGAACGCGTGACTTTAGTCGGGTCAACGATACCCGCCTTGAGCATGTTGACGTACTCGCCGGTGAGGGCGTTGAAGCCGACGCCTTTGTCAGCGTTCTTGACGTGCTCAACGATGACGGAGCCTTCCTGGCCAGCATTGATGGCGATTTGGCGAACCGGCTCTTCAAGAGCGCGGGCAATGATCTTCGCGCCAGTCTTCTGGTCACCTTCAAGGCTTTCGATCAGCTTGTAGATTTCAGGAAGCACGCCAATCAGCGCTGTGCCGCCGCCTGGGACAATGCCTTCTTCAACCGCTGCACGAGTCGCGTTGAGGGCGTCCTCGAGGCGGAGTTTTTTCTCTTTCATTTCGACTTCCGTCGCAGCGCCAACCTGGATGACCGCTACGCCGCCGGCGAGTTTCGCCAGGCGCTCCTGGAGCTTTTCTTTATCGAAATCAGAAGTCGTCTCTTCGATTTGAACGCGGATCTGACGGATGCGGTCCTGGATGTTGCCGTGGTCGCCTTCGCCATCGATGATTGTAGTGTTGTCCTTGTTGACTTTGACGGACTTGGCGCGGCCAAGGAGGGAGACGTCCGCAGACTTGAGCTCGTAGCCGAGTTCCTCGGAAATGACAGTGCCGCCTGTGACAGCCGCGATGTCAGCGAGCATTGCTTTTCTTCTGTCGCCAAAGCCAGGGGCTTTGACCGCAACGCACTCGAAAGTGCCGCGGAGCTTATTGACGACCAGCGTGGAGAGGGCTTCGCCTTCAACGTCTTCAGCGATGATCAGTAGCTTTCTGCCCTGCTGAACGATTTGCTCGAGGATTGGGAGCACTTCCTGGATGTTGGAGATCTTCTTGTCCGTGATCAGGATGTACGGATTTTCGAGGACCGCTTCCATCTTGTCCGGATCAGTGATCATGTATGCGGAGATGTAGCCGCGGTCGAACTGCATGCCTTCGACGACTTCGAGCTGGGTGCTCATGGTCTTGGACTCTTCAACCGTGATGACGCCGTCTTTGCCGACCTTTTCCATTGCTTCCGCAATGAGATCGCCAATCGTTTCGTCGCCTGCGGAGATCGATGCAACGTCAGCAATGTCGTTTTGAGTTTCAATGTTGACGCTCATCTCCTTGAGGCCGTCTACAGCAAGTTTGACTGCTTTCTCAATGCCCTGCTTTAGGATCATAGGGTTCGCGCCAGCCGCGACGTTCTTCACGCCTTCACGGATGATCGCTTGAGCAAGAAGGGTTGCGGTAGTGGTGCCGTCGCCGGCGACGTCGTTCGTCTTTGTAGCGACTTCTTTGACGAGCTGGGCGCCCATGTTCTCGTAGGCGTCTTCGAGTTCGATTTCTCTGGCTATGGTAACGCCGTCATTCGTGATCAGCGGCGCGCCGAACTTCTTGTCGAGGATGACATTGCGGCCTTTAGGGCCGAGGGTGACTTTGACCGTATCTGCAAGTTTGTTGACGCCGGTTTCGAGCTTGCGTCTCACTTCTTCTGAATACATGATTTCTTTAGCCATGTAGGGTTAACCTCCTGTAGTGAATGTTGGATTCATAATAATTATGCACTGCTGTGCTGTTTTTTTTGACTGTGTGATTGCTAAAGCACTTTTAATTATTCAACGATCCCTAAAAGTTTGGACTGCTCAATAATAGTGTATTCTTCGTTGTCGATCTTGACTTCCGTGCCGGCGTACTTAGGGAAAATAACCTTGTCGCCCACTTTGACTTCCATGACGATTTCTTTTCCGTCTACGACGCCGCCTGGACCGACTGCGACGACTTCCGCGATCTGAGGCTTCTCTTGAGCCTGACCAGGAAGCACGATCCCGCTTTTTGTTTTTTCTTCGGCTTCGAGCTTGCGGATGACCACGCGCTCGCCTAAAGGTCTGATGTTCATGTTGAATCCTCCTGTTCATATAATTGAGATGAAAAACTCCCGGTACTTCTTGTTAAAGAGAGCGCCGAGAGCCATAAACCTAACGCTCTGCAACTATCATAATATAATTTCTGATAATTATCAATAGTTTTTTGGCACTC
>CAYQDM010000036.1:14734-21541 GCA_964416305.1 uncultured Acidaminobacter sp.
CCAAGGGCCAGGGCAATGTTCTGGCGCACCACGGCATTCGTCTTCTTGCTGATCTGAATGGCTTCGGCCACCTTTTCCAGGTCATCATTCATGATGACAATATCCGCGGCTTCAATGGAAAGATCTGCTCCTAAGCCGCCCATGGCAATGCCTACATCGGCTATTGCCAGCGCCGGCGCATCGTTGAGGCCGTCTCCCACAAATACAACCTTTCGGCCGCGTCCCCGGGCTTCCTCAATGGCCTTGACTTTTCCGTCCGGCAGCAGCTCGCTGAGTACCAGGTCCAGCCCGGCCTCGGTTCCAATAGCCTCTGCAATTTCTTTGCGGTCGCCGGTCAGCATGACCACCTGGCCCACGCCTTCACGGCGCATTGCTGCTATAGCCGCGGCTGAGGTCGCCTTGATCTGGTCGCTGACGTCGATGGCCCCAAGCCACGCGCCGTCGACGACCACGTGCACCCGGGTCAGCTGCCCCCCGCTGATGCCCGGTGTAATGCCCAGCTCCTCCAGCAGTCTGGCGCTGCCCACGTGCCAGAGACGACCATCGTAGGTTGCCCGGACGCCGCGACCCGCCAGTTCCTCGTAATCCTCAATCATCCCAAAGACAATCCCCCGGGCTTTCGCCTCTTCCGTGATTGCTTTAGCGATCGGGTGGTTTGACAGATGCTCCAGCGCCGCAGCCCCTTCCAGGAGTGCCGCCTCGCGGGTGTGGCCGTGGATCTGCGCCACCTTGAACTTGCCCTCGGTGATAGTGCCCGTCTTGTCCAGAAACACCGTGTCCGCGCCCACCAGGGCCTCCAGGCAGTTGCCGCCCTTGATGAGGATCCCTCTCGACGACGCCCGCCCAATACCGCCAAAGTAACCCAGCGGCACCGAAATTACCAGGGCGCAAGGGCAGGACACGACCAGAAAGATCGATGCCCGGTACAGCCATGTCGACCAGCTGTCCCCGGTAACCAGCGGCGGCACAATCGCGATGAGGGCTGCGACCAGGACGACCGCAGGTGTATAAACCTTTGCGAAGCGCGTAATGAACCGCTCCGTGCTGGCCTTTTTATCCGCAGCCGACTCAATCAGCTCAAGAATTCTGCCGATGGTCGAAGACTCATAATCCGCACTCGTCCGAATCCTGAGCACACCGGTCTTATTGATGCTGCCGCCGAAGACCGTCGAACCCGGCGCGACTTCCAAAGGAAGGGATTCACCGGTGATGGCTGAGGTGTCCAGGACTGCCGTCCCGCTCTCGACTATGCCGTCCAGCGGGATGCGCTCGCCGGGTTTGACCAGGATGAGGCTCCCGCTTTTGACGAATTCGGTGTCGATGTCGCGGACTTCTTCAGTGGCGGCTTGCGACTGTGGTTGCTGCGAGGCGGCTTGATTCGTCCCCATGATTGATAACACCTTGCCGAGAGGCTGAGCCGACGGCGCAGCCGTCACTCCCTCTTCCGGCGCTTGAGCCTCCACGATCAAGTGGGTTTTTTCGACCTTGATGTCCATGAGGGAGGCAATAGACTTACGGGACTTGTTGACCGCATAGTCCTCAAACAGCTCGCCGACCCTGTAAAACAGCATGACGGCCACGGCCTCGGGATATTCGCCAATAAACCAGGCGCTGAAGGTGGCAATAGACATGAGGAATTTTTCCTCAAACCAGTTGCCCTGCCTGAGGTTGTTGAATGCGCCAAGGAGGACGCCGCGGCCCACCAGCAGGTAGGCAACCAAGTAGATGCCTATTCTTGCGGGGTCCGGCAGAAGCCCCAGGGCGCTGCCCAGCATGGCGCCAAAGTATAAACCTGCGCCTATGAGGAGCTCTGTTTTATCTCGCTTTTCAGGGGTATGGCCGTGTTCGTGGCTGTGGGTATGGTCTTGATCACGCGATTGCGCCTGAACTTGAGCCAAGTCCCTGACCCCAACGTGGGGCTCGTAGCGGTGGACGACCTCTGAAATCTTATCTGCTAAAAGGTCCGGCGCCGGAGCTGAAACGCCTTCAGTGGTCTTTACGATCAGCTTTTTCGTCGCGAATCGCAGGGTGGCAATTTCCACCTCCGGCAAGGCGTTGACGGCTGTCTCAATCTTGGCTGCACAGCTGGCGCAGTTGAGCCCGGTAAGCTCGTACTGAAATTTTTGGGGCTTGGTTTCTATGGCAGTTTGGCTTGTATTCATGGGATCCTCTCCTGTCAGTACGCCTTCCTTTATGGACAGCGCGGGATGTTCTTTGCGCTTTTTTTAATTATGCGGCATTACTCGTGGCTCAGGTGAACAAGGCCGGCGTCCATGATCGCGGAGACATGCTCGTCGTCCAGTCTGTAATAGACTACCTTGCCGTCCCGGCGGTTTCTCACCAGCCGAGCCTGTTTCAATATGCGGAGCTGATGGCTTATGGACGACTGGGTCATGTTGAGGACATGGGCGATGTCGCACACGCACAGTTCAGAGTGGGCAAGAGCGCTCAAAATCCGGATCCGTGTTGAGTCCCCCAGCACTTTGAAAAAGTCCGCCAGATCGATGAGATGTTCCTCAGGATGCTGATCCGCTCTAACTTTTTCCACTACCTCTTCATGGATGATGGCGCAGTCGCATTTATACTCATTTTGTACCTCGAGATTCATAATTTGGTCTCCTTTTCGATTGAACATATGTATACCTGTTCATGTGTTCAATTAAATTATATGCCTATGGAGCGAGTCCGTCAAGATGAAAGAAATAGATCAGTGGGTGACGCGGACAACTTCTGAATTGGTGACGCGGACAGTTTTCGACTTGGGGACGGACGGTAATATTTCCATAACATTCCGCCACTATTTCAAAAAAGCCGGAGCCCCGCACTATCAGGGGCTCCGGCTTCCATTTCAATCCTCTTCCATCTCAACGAGTTTCCACTACACCTCTTCAGCCTCATAAACAACCCGACCGCCAACCAGGGTCATCACGACTTTCGTCTCAAGAAGCGCGCTGCCTGTCAGCTCGAACAGATTGCGATCCAATACGACCAGATCCGCAAGCTTTCCAACCTCTAGCGTCCCGAGGCGTGCCTCATCAAAGGATACAAAAGCGGCATCGGAAGTAAAGAGTCGGACTGCCTCCATCACGCTAAGCTTTTCCTCCGGCATCCATCCGCCAGCAGGCTCTCCCGAAAAATCGCAGCGCTCAACAGCAGCGTAGATATTGCCAATCACACTGAAACTCTCCACCGGCGCGTCAGAGCTGCCCGCCGTTCGGATCCCCATGTCCCGCATGGTCTTCCAGGCGTAGACCTTGTCCATGCGTTCGCGGCCAATTCTCGCTTCCACAATGCCCATATCTGATGGCACAAACACCGGCTGAATATAGGCGAGAAGCTCCGCCTGCCGCATTTTTTCCAGCAGCGCCGGCGTGGTCAGCTGAGCGTGTATGATGCCGTGTCTCAGGGGGTTGAGAGTACCATCGGCAGAACCGCGGGTTTCCACCAGCTCCCCAAGCAGTTCCGCCGTCAAGTCAATCGCCCCATCCCCAATCGCGTGGACGGCGACCTGCATGTCATGCGCCTCCGCCAGAGCCATAAACGCTTTCAGCTCCCCCGTTTCAATGCTTTGTATGCCTGTGGTCCCGGGATCATCACTATAGGTTGCTGACAACAGCGCGGTCCGGGCCCCCAACGAGCCATCCGAAAACAGTTTGAGGGGCCCGATCCGGAAAAACTCACTGCCAACGCCCGTCGTATAACCCGCCTCCAGGAAGCCCCCAAATTCCTCCGGGGTATTGAACAGACACTGCTCATAGACCCGAACCGTCAAAGCCTGCACCCTCTCCATAGCCTCCATGGCGCCGACCACCTGACGCCACTCACCGTCCGGCATCCCCATGAAATCTGTGGAGTGAACAGACGTAATGCCCTCCCGGTTCAGGTCCGCCTGACCCATGGTCATCAGCTGAATCACATCCTCCTCCGTCAGCGGCTCCATGAGCAAATGGTGGAGGCCCGCCGCACTTTCCTGCAGCACCCCCGTTTCAGCATTAATGTAAGCAGCAAACTTTTTCGCCTCTTCCATCTGCAGGATTCGCTCCATGGCTACGCTGTTGGCAACGGCAATATGCCCGCAGACCCTAGTGTACACCACCGGAAGCTCCGTTGATACCAAATCCAGCTCAGAACGGGTGATGAATCGCTGTTCTCCCGCGAAATGATTCTGATTCCAGCCCCGGCCCAGCAGCCAGCCCCGGTAAGGCCCCTTCTCCCGGGCAAACGCCTGTCCCCGCTCCACAACAGCCTCAGGAGAGGCGCAGTCAAAAAATGGCGCGGTAATTTTGGAAACCGCATATTCCAAGATGTGCAAATGAGTGTCCATAAACCCCGGCAGCACCAGTTTGCCCCTTAAATCATGGCGTGCCAGCGCCTCAAGTCCCAAAGCTTCCTGATTGCTGCCCAAAAAGGCAATTTTCCCGTCTTTGAGGCCCATGGCCTCATAAATTGTTTCATTGGCGTCCATGGATTGTACCACGCCGTTGTAAAAAATCTGGTCAAGCATTGCGAAACACTCCTTCTGAAATGTTTTTAGTCCTGCAGCTCTTAACATGCAAATTCTGCGCCAAAACTTCGGCCACGCCTGGCAGCTTTCGCCCAATAGGCTGGCACGCCCTTCCAATGCGGGTTTTACATCCCCAGCGCCCTTGTTCCAAATCCGTCACGCGTAGCTTGCGCCCTACCTTACTGGTAAAAATAGTTTAACATTTTTACGACCATCGGCAAAAGGGATCACTTTCCCCCAAAACAAAAAGAAAGCTGATGCCGATGGTCACCAACCTTCTTCCCTATCACAACCACATCCAACCTCTGAGCAGGCCGGATTTCCTTCAAACCCTAAAGCACCGCGATCATACCCGCGACCCAGTTGTAAAAAGGCACCAGAGCCACCGGCAAAAACACCGCCGGAAGCATATTGCCCACCTTGAGATCCGCGTCCACCAGCATTTTGAAGCCCAGCGCCATAATCAGCATCCCGCCGGCCGACGTCATTGCCCCAATGACCTCCGGGCTCAGCAAATCCTTCACCGACCCCGCGGTCAGCGCGATCAGTCCCTGATACACCAGCACGCTGATGCTGGAAAACGCAACGCCTACGCCCAGCGTCGCCGCGAAAATCACGGACACAATGCCGTCAATGACCGACTTGGCGTACAGCGTCTGGTGATTGTTGCTGAGGCCGCCCTCGAGGGCGCCCATGATGGCCATGGATCCCACGCAAAAGAGCAGCGTCGCCGTGACAAAGCCCTTCGTAAACCCGCCGGTGCCTTTGATAAATTTGCGCTCCACCGCATGGGTCATGTTCTCCAGCTTCTGCTCAATGTTGATGCCCTCGCCAATTGCCGTGCCCAGCGCCAAGCTCAACAGCACCACCAAAATATTGGACTCTGTCAAAGCGCTTGAAATGCCTATGATAATGACACCAAGTGAAAGCGTCTTAATGATGGCCTGCCCGAACTTCTCCGGCATCCTCTTCCCGATCAGAAGGCCGAGAATCCCTCCAATCAATACCGCAACTGCATTTGCAATAGTACCTGACAAAATCATACTGCTTACGCCTCCATTTCTGAATTTCTGCCCCAATGAAACAATAATTGTTGTGCATATCCCGCTTGGTCTCCAAAGAGATCCTCCGCGAAGGCTTTAATTTCTTTAGCGTTGGCATCATGGGTGAAATACAGCCGCCGCATCATCTTCGTGACCCAGGTGTCCACCGGAAAAGAAGCCCTCCGTCCATAACCGAACAACATGATGCAGGACGCGACCTTGTCACCGACCCCCGGCAGCGTCAGCAAGGCTTTTTTGAGCTGTTCGTCATCAAGCACCCGCCAACCTTCCAGATCTGCTTCCCCGCTTGCGACCTTCTGCGCCGCAGCCAGCAAATATTGGTCTCTATAACCCGCTCCAGCCTGCCGATAGTCTTCCAAAGCCAACCCCGCCAGAGCTTCAGGAGTTGGGAACGCCTTCAAGGCTGACTGCGGCACGGTCTCCCCAAATCGCTCGGACAAGGCTTCAATGCTGCCTTTGATTCTGGGAATATTGTTGTTGCCTGAAAGGATGAATGTCACGAGCATTTCCCAGGGATCCTGCCTCAGGATGCGGATCCCGCGGCCAAATTGTGCCGCTTCTGCCATGGCGGCGCTGGGATCCCGCTTCAATAAAATCTCTTCGATTGCCGAATAATCCGTGTCCAGATCGAAATAACTTTTCCAGAAGCTTTCGAATGCCTCGGGCGCAGACTCTAAAAACACTTCCCCCGCCGATTGTCGCAGCCTCAAATACCGCCCCGACGCAACACCCTCATAGGCAACTTCAGTATCTTGAGGGAGGCCGCTGTCAAGCCTTCTCCACCGGAATGCCTGTCCGCAGTCAAAGGTTTTGCTCAGATCGAAATAGGTACTCGGTAGTCTGATGACTCCAGATGCTTTTGCATCTTCTTTATCAAATTCTAAAGCTGCCATCCGTTCCACCTCACACATCTTAAGAAATTGTAACGTTTTCAGGGAGAATTTGCAAATTGTTTTGAGTGAAAAATGGAAGGAAAATGGTGCGGAGGAAAACTCGGTGTCAGACACCTAGTTTCTCAAGTGGCTAACAGTCGTTTGTCCCAGAGCTCCGCTGCGCTTCGCTCTGGGACACGGGCTGCGCCCTATACAAACAAAATCAGTCCCACAGTTCAGAGAGCAAGCTCTCTTCAATGTGGTTCCTCTTTTGTTTGTGCACTTCTGTTAGCCTTCGCGCCCCCTCGGAGGCTGCTGCGCGGCCTCCTCGTTTAAGACTAGCCAGCCGACTCCGCCGGCTGGTTTC
>CAYQDM010000037.1:0-20749 GCA_964416305.1 uncultured Acidaminobacter sp.
TAACAAGCCCTTATAGGGCTGAGCAAACTACCCGCTAAGCGGGTAGTTTTGATTTCTTTCATTTATAGGAAACCTATAAAATCACTTCGATAAAAACTTGCCTAATTTAGTTTTTTTGAAGAATACAGGTGGTTTTATTTTTGCGCTATTTATAAGAAAACAACAAGATTCTCAGTTGTTAATGCCGACTGTTTGTGATATTCTTATTTCAAGTACATAAAGTGAATTTGATTTCAACGGCAACGAGATTTCTACATATAAATATGCTGGTGATGTGAAACAATACCATAGTGTCAAAGTCACAGGGGTGGATTAAAGTGATAGATGAAACGGGCGTTTCCATAAAAGATATCCTTAAAATGAAAGTACTTGAGAACTGCAAAATTGTTGCAGGAGAAGAAGGGGTCAATAATGTTGTGACGCGCGTCAATGTCATGGCGGATCCTGACATTCTCAGCTGGGTGAATGAAGGCGAATTTCTCCTGACCACTGGATATTTCTTCAAATCCACTTCAATGGAAGATCAGTTGAATTTGATTGAGGTTTCTGCGTCAAAAAAACTCAGCGGCATTGGGATCAAAGTATATCCTTATCTGGAAAGCCTGCCTTTGGAAATCGTCGAGCTGGCGAACCGTTTGAAGTTTCCAATCGTCGAAATTCACCATGATATTCCTTTTGCTGATATCATGTCGCCTGTTTTTCAGGAAATTTTTGAACGTCAGACCAATATCCTCAGAAAAGTCGAAACGCTTCACCATGACACCATGAATGTCGTCCTCAAAGGCGGCGGTGTCAAAGACATTCTCAAGAGTTTGGTAAAATCTATTGAGAATCCAATCCTGGTGAAGGATTATCACTTTGAGGAGTTTATTCATGATGGTGAACGCGATCCGGAACTATGCTGCCAGTTTGAAGAAAACGTAAAGCATTTTATGCGTTCCAGCACTTCTGGAACCAAGCAGACCAAGACTATGACAGACCGGGTTGTGATCAACGGCAAGGAAATGGATCGCGTTATGGTACCGGTCATGATAAAAAATGCGGTCTACGGCCATTTGGTCGCCTTCGGCTATGAGCGCGAGCTGACGAATTTTGATGCGCTTTACATGGAATCCACGGCCAACGTCGTCGCGCTTGAGTTTTTGAAAAGACTTTCTGTGCAGGAAGTGGAGAACAAGTACAAAACGGAGTTCTTTGAGGATTTGGTCTCTCTGGACGAAAAGAGAAAACTTAAAGCCCTCGAAAGATCCAATTACTACAGATTTGACAAAGACTCATTCTACAATATCATGAACATCAGAGTGAGCAAGGGCGAGTCCAACGTAGCCACAGACGAAGAGTACAATCAGCATCTGACAAAGGTCATGTACCTGATCGATATTATTTGCCGGAAAGAAGGCAGAACTTATCTCATAGCGAACAAAGGCAAGAAAATCAACGTGATGACCATATGGAAGAGTCCGGAGGAATATGCGAAGGAATTTAAGAAGCTGGCAGAAGAAACAGAAGCGGTTCTCGACAGCAAAATGGGTCATATCAGCTATAAAATGGGCATAGGCAGACTGTATAAGGGTCTTGGCGAAGCGTACAGAAGTCTTTATGACGCGGATAAGGCAGTGGAAGCGTCAAAAACATATATTAACGAGCGCATCATTGATTTTGATGCCCTTGGGATCTACAAAATTTTCTGCCAGGATCACCTGAAGAACGAGCTGATCAGTTTCTATGAAACCACACTCGAACCTCTGGTTGCTTACGACAGGAAAAGAGATACAGAACTGGTCAAATCCCTGATCGTTTATTTTGAGACGAACGGCAATTTGAAGAAGATGTCGGAGCTCTTATTTACCCACTACAATACGGTTCTTTACCGAATTAATCGAATTCAGGAGATCACAGGAAAAAATCTGGAGAACGAAGGCGACAGATATGGACTTCAGACTGCACTTAAAATTATGAAAATTCTCGACTTATAATGCTGTTTTGATAGCGGTGCTATGATTTTTACGAAAAACAAGGCGAAATTTGTTTTAATCTCGTGAATATTCAAAATAATTTCGTTAAAAACCTACAATGAAAAACCGGACAGATCTTTACCTGTCCGGTTTTAATTTTGCGTATTTTTAGGTAAGTGGGACTATTATAATGCGTTGAAGTCATTTTAGCTCGAGGCCCGTCTGAACAGTTTACTCCTCAACCAACGCAACCGCTCTGATTGGAGAGCCTGAGCCGCCGCGAATCCTGAGCGGAAGGCCGAAGTAAAGGAATCTTTTATTGACAATCTTATCGAGATTGCAGAGATTTTCCGTATTGGTCATGTCATACTCGCCGCAGATCAGATGACCTGAGAAGTTGATATCACTTGGGTGATCGATGGCAGGCGCATCAACACCAATGTTCACGACACCCCGCTCTGCAAGCCACTTTGCGGCTTCGTAGCTGAGTCCGGTGTACTCTGTTTGCCATTTATCTGTGCCAAAATTGCGGTCGAAATGTCCGGTGTACATCAGGACAATGTCACCCTTCAAGATTTCCTGACCTGATTTCTTGACAGCGAGTTCAAGGTCTCTTGGCTCAATGTAGCGGTCGAAGCGGATATGAGACAGGTCAATACAAATCGCGCTGCCCCAAAAGTGGCTCATAGGCATGTGGTCGATCGTTGCGCCGCTTGGCTTGTATTCCCACACCGCGTCGCAGTGGGTTCCGCCGTGCTCGCTGATCAGAAGGTTTCTGGCCGAAAAACCAAGCGCTTTGCTGCCGGTTTGGTTCATGTTTTCCTCATGGGTCATGTTGGTCATGATGAAGGTTGGCTGATGCATTGGAAATACTGACATTCCCTGAAAAATCTCCTGGGAAAGATCAATGAGTTTCAATTGTTTCATTCTTCTACCCCCTGATAGTTGAGAAGCTTAGTTGGTTTAACTGACCCCATTATATCAAGAATCTGAACATTGAAAAAAATATTTTAGTATTAGCTGGTTTCGGGTATAACATTAGTGCTGTGAAAAATGTAAAAACTCCATAAGGTAATTGCAGCTGACTTCTGTTATAAATGATAGTATACGAGAAACCTTTATGGACTATCAACATTACGACAGGTTTTCCATGGACGCTTTATTTTAACTGTAAAATGAAGGAGGCTACATAAGAGCTATGAAAACAGACGTTCAAATTGCACAGGAAGCACAAATGATTCACATCAAGGAAGTTGCCGCCAAAGTCGGACTTTCCGAGAACGACCTCGAACTCTATGGCAACTACAAAGCGAAGATCCACCTGGATGTCATGGACCGTATGGCTGACAAGCCGGACGGCAAATTGATCCTCGTGACGGCAATCAACCCGACTGCAGCAGGCGAAGGCAAAACGACAACCAACGTCGGTCTCAGCATGGGTCTGAACAAAATTGGCAAAGCGACCTTCACAGCGCTTCGTGAGCCATCCCTTGGTCCATGCTTCGGCGTCAAAGGCGGCGCGGCTGGCGGCGGATACGCTCAGGTCGTTCCTATGGAAGACATCAACCTTCACTTTACAGGCGACATTCACGCAGTCACCACAGCAAACAACCTGCTGGCGGCACTGATTGACAACCATCTCCACCAGGGCAACGCGCTGAACATTGATGAGAAGCGCATCCTCTGGAGACGCGCTATCGACATGAACGACCGCGCGCTGAGAAATACAATTGTAGGCCTTGGCAACAAAGGTGACGGCGTGGTTCGTCAGGACGGCTTCGACATCGCGGTTGCCTCAGAGATCATGGCGATCCTTTGCCTCTCAACGAGCATGAAGGACCTCAAAGAAAGACTGTCCAAAATGATCGTGGCTTACTCCAAGGACAACAAGCCTGTCACAGCGGCTCAGCTTGAAGCGACGGGTTCCATGGCACTCCTTTTGAAGGATGCCCTCATGCCAAACCTGGTCCAAACTCTTGAGAACACGCCTGCCCTGATCCACGGCGGACCGTTCGCGAACATCGCACACGGCTGTAACTCAGTTGTGGCAACGAAGATGGCGCTCAAGCTTGCAGATTATGTCGTCACGGAAGCGGGCTTCGGTGCTGACCTTGGCGCAGAGAAGTTCTTCAACATCAAGTGCCGTCAGGCAAACCTCAAGCCGGCAGCAGCAGTCATCGTTGCAACGGTGCGTGCGCTGAAGAACCACGGCGGCGTGAAGAAGGCAGACCTCAACGTTGAAAACCTTGAGGCGCTTGCAAAGGGCTTCGCAAACCTCGAGAAGCAGATTGAGAACGTTCAGAAGCACGGTGTCCCTGCGGTCGTCGCGATCAACGCGTTCCCGCTGGATACGCCGGCAGAGCTGAAGTTCGTCGAAGACCGCTGCAATGAGCTCGGCGTCAATGTCGTTCTGTCCGAAGTTTGGGCAAAAGGCGGAGACGGCGGCGTAGAGCTGGCGAAGAAAGTCGTCGAAGTGGCAGAGAGCGGCAAAGCGGCATACGCGCCTCTGTATGATCTGAGCCTGTCAGCAGTTGAAAAGATCGAAAAGATCGCTAAGGAAATCTACGGAGCAGACGGTGTGGAGTTTACATCGAAAGCGCTTAAGGATATTAAGAAGTTTGAAGAAGACGGCGTAGGCCACCTCCCAATCTGTATGGCTAAAACCCAGTACTCACTGACAGATGACCCAACAAAGCTTGGAAGACCAAGCGGCTTCAAGATTACGGTGCGCGAAGTCAAGGCGTCCGTAGGCGCGGGCTTCCTGGTAGCCCTTGCGGGGGAGATCATGAGAATGCCTGGTCTGCCTAAAGTGCCATCCGCGAACCACATCGATATTCTCGAAAGCGGAGAAATTGTAGGCTTGTTCTAATAACACTTGTCCAACCATTTAAAAGGAGGCGTCAAATTAACATGAAGTATGATTTGATTGTAAAAAACGCGCTTGTTCCAGCAATGAATGGAAACGACACCCTGATGACCAACATTTTGGTCAAAAACGAAAAAATCGCAGGTTTCCTTGAGTCAGTGGAAGGTCTTGAAGCTGAGCGTTACGTGGATGCCGGCGGCAAGCTGGTACTTCCGGGTTGTATCGACTCTCATACGCACTACATGGACCCAGGCTTCACGCATCGTGAAACCTTCCTGACCGGCACCAGCCAAGCAGCTGCAGGCGGTCTGACTACAATCATCGACATGCCGTGCTGCTCGTTCCCTAGATCCGTTCTCGACGTGGATTCCATGAACGAAAAGCTCGATGCTATCAAGCCTCAGGCTGTTGTTGACTTTGGCCTCTGGGGCGGCGCAACAGGCGACATGGTTCGCGACGGCAAGCTGGCAGACGTCCAGGCTCAGGCAGATGCCGGCGTTCTGGCATTCAAAGTCTACATGACACCATCGGTTCCAACTTTTAACCGCGTAACGGACCCTGAAATGCATGAAGTCTTCAAAGCTGTTGAAAAAACCGGCCTTGCAGTTGGTGTTCACGCAGAAAACTTTGCAATGTGCGACTATTACGTCAGAAAATATCAGGCTGAAGGCCGCATGGACGGACCTGCTTGGTCAGAAGCAAGACTTGAGCTCGCTGAAAAAGCAGCGATCCAACTCGGTATTGCGTTCTCGGAAGAAACCGGCGCTCGCTACCACGTGGTCCACATGTCTACAGGCATTGGCGCAAGACTGATCGGCGACGCCAAGAAGCGCGGCCTCAAAGTCACTTCAGAGGTTTGCCCGCACTATCTCGTACTCAATGCGCCTGAAGCTATGTCCGAATACGGTGCTTACGCGAAGATCGCGCCGCCGCTCAGAACAACTCAAGACAACATTGAGCTCTGGGAAGGTCTTGCAAATGGCAGCGTCGACTTCGTCGCTACTGACCATGCTCCATACAAGATTCAGGAAAACAAAGACAATGATGATGCTGCTGTTGAGAAAGACGCACCAGGCATGAATATCTGGACAGCGTTCCCGGGCATCTCAGGCTCTGAGACTATGGTCAACATCATCGTCAGCGAAGGCTACAACAAAGGCAGACTCACCCTTGAGAGAATGGTCGAAGTCCTGAGCAAGAACGCTGCGATCCACTACGGTCTCTTCCCTAAGAAGGGTTCCATGAATATTGGTTCTGATGCTGACTTGACTATTATTGACCTCGATAAAGAGTGGACTATAGACAAGAACGTTTCTTTCATGAAAAACAAGTACACACCGCTTCACGGCTTGAAGCTGAAAGGCAAAGTCGCTCACACCATCCTTCGCGGCACTTCCGTTTACTCCGAAGAGCCAAATGAAGTTCAGGGCAAAATTCTCGTTGAGCCTGGCTTCGGTCAATTCATCAAGCGCCAGAGCATTCAGGAGCTTCCTAGAAAGATCCAGTTTGACAATTACAAAGCGATTGGTGCAGACTTCTTCAATAACTACCACAGACGCAACATCAACAACGTCATCGACTAATTTCACAAAGAATACTATGGTCTGATCAGTTGTCTGGAAAGGCGGCACCAATTTTGGTTCTGCCTCTCCGGACAACTCACATAATCTAAACCACAGAAGAAAAGGAGACTGACAAAATGCCTAGACATGGTATCGTCGTTATCGACATGCTCAACGATTTTATTGGTGAAAAAGCTGCACTTCGCTGCCCGGGTGGAGACGACATCATTCCACCGCTTCAGAAACTGTTTGCTTGGGTACGTGAGCGCAATGCCCGTGGCCTTGACGACATCCAGCTCATCCACATTCAGGAAGCGCACAGAAAAAATGACGCTGATTTCCGCGTCAGACCTGTTCACGCTATTGCCGGCACATGGGGTTCAGACTTCATTCCTGAGCTTTATCCGGAAGGCGAAGAGTACAGAATTCCAAAGCGCAGACACTCTGCGTTCCAGCATACTGACCTCGACCTCTATCTTAAGGAAGAGAGCCTTGATACAGTCGTCGTCACAGGTGTTTGGACAAACGTCTGCGTCCGTTCCACAGCTGCTGACGCTCTGGCGAACGCTTACAAAGTCATCACCCTCAGCGACTGCGTTGCTTCCAAAACTGAAGAAATGCACCAGCATGGTCTCGTCGACCTTTCCATCTTCACTAAAGTCATGACCCTCGACGAGTACATTGCAGCTTGGGAAAGAGGCGAAGATCCATGGCTCGGCGGCGGCGACGCTGAGAACAAAGTCGAGTAATAAATTTTGACTAAAAAGCTCGTCATTGGCATTACAGGAGGCAGCTGCATGATTTATGCAGTTGCCCTCCTTAAAGCTTTGGAGCAAATGGGCGTTGAAACCCATGTCGTCGTCTCGAAAATGGGCGCCTATAACCTGAAGCACGAATGTGACTTCAGCCTGGAGGAAGTGAAATCCCTCGCGACCTATTATTATCAGAATGACGATTTGGCGGCCGCCATCGCCAGCGGTTCGTTCAAAACTGACGGGATGATCATTGTGCCTTGCTCCATGAACACTTTGGCTGCTGTAGCAAATGGCATCAGCAGCAACTTGATTCACAGAGCTGCAGACGTTACTATAAAAGAAGGGCGAAAACTGGTGCTCGTTGCACGGGAGACGCCGCTCAGCGCTGTTCATCTCGAAAATATGCTTAAGCTTGCCAGACTTGGTGTGACCATTATGCCGGCAGCCCCAGGCTTCTACCATTTGCCTGAGACTTTGGCCGACATTGTGGACATCATGGTCGGAAGGATCCTGGATCAGCTTGGGATCGATTCGAAGCTGTACGAGCGCTGGCATTAAACCTATCCCCTCACAAGGAGGTGCTGCATTTGGAAAAACAAATGCTCAGAGCGTGCCTCGGCAACCTTCGGGACCGTTACGGACTCCTGGAGTGCAATGTTGAGGCGGACCCGAAATTTGAAATCGGCGGGATTCTCGAAAAACTGGGCAATACGACGCCAGTACTTTTCAATCGTGTCAAAGGCCACAAAATGCCAATAATTGGCGGCATGTTTGGCGACCGGGAAATGTTTTATGAGTTCACGGGCACGACACGAGAGGAGCGCCTTTTCAAATACATGAACGCAGTCAACCGGACTATACCTCCAAGACTGCTTTCCGACGGTCCGGTCAAAGAAAACATAATAACGAGAAATATTGACCTTGGCAAGATCTTCCCGCTTCCGACATTTCACGAGCTAGACTCATCCAGTTTTATAACCGCTGGTGTTATGGTTGTTCGTGACCCGGATGATGGCAAGATCTATACGTCTATCAGGCGTTTTCAGTTTAACGGCGGCAATAATATCAGCGCTTTGGTGACGTCGCCCTTTTTAAGTGATAAAATAAAGAAAGCGCGTGCGCAGAAGAAAAACCTGGAAGTTGCGGTCGTGCTTGGCTATGACTACTATTTCTGCCTGGCGTCACAGCTCAGCAGCGATCTTTACGGCGTTGACAAGTATGAGTATGACGGCGGTCTCAGGGGGGAACCTCTGGAAGTGGTCAAATGCCAGACTGTGGATCTCGAAGTGCCGGCTTACGCTGAGATTGTCATCGAGGGCGTCATCCCATACAACGAGGAAGTCACAGAAGGACCTTTCGGTGAACTTATGGGGTATTATGGCGCTGTCGCCAAGCACCCGGTCATTCGCGTCAGCGCGGTCATGCACCGAAATCAGCCCATTTTCCAGATTTCCGCGCCGTGTAAAGAGGAGCATCTGAGCAACGGCCTGATCCGCGACATGGAGGTTTATGCCCACGTCTCAAGGATTGTCAAGGTAAAGGATGTCAATGTGACCATCGGTGCAGGCTGCAGATTTCACGCTGTGGTGTCCATCGACAAAAAAAGCCCTGGAGACGGGAAAGCGGCAGCGATCGCGGCACTGGGCAGCAGCAAGGATATCAAGCACGTGGTCATCGTAGATGACGACATTGACGTCTTTGATCCGGGGGATGTGGAAGGCGCTTTAGCTGCCAGGGTTCAGGCGTCCAAGGACGTGTTCATAATTCCGGGCGCAAATGGAACGGGCCTCGACCCTTCCCACCTGCTTGAGATGACGTCAGACAAAGTCGGTATCGATGCGACGAAGCCACTGGGCGAGGCGGGAAAAGGCTTTGATAAAGCCCGCATCCCTGGATACGACGCTATCGATCTGAAGAAATTTTTCCCCAATCTATAAGCGTTGGAGGAGGCATAACATATGAAGAAAGCACTCGGATTTTTTGAAGTCCGGAGCCTGGTCGCCGCCATCTACGCAGCGGATGTCATGGTCAAAGCAGCCAACGTCGTTGTCAAAGACTTCAATATTGTCGGCTCGGGCGTCGTCGCGGTGATCATCGAAGGTGATGTCGCAGCTGTCAAAGCAGCTGTCGAAGCCGCCCGAGAAGAAGCAGGCAGCAAAGGACAAGTGATTGGCATCAACGTAATTCCGCGGCCTGAAGAAGGCATGGACATGCTCTTCAACTGATGTGAGGTGTTGAAATGGCAAATATTTTGACGAAACAAATCATGGACCACATAGTTCAAAAGTGTGCCAAAGACCTTGCGGAATCCTCTCCAGGCGTTAAGTCGCCTGTGAGAACCTCAAGCGGCTCACATCTGACAGAACGCCATGCGGCTATGCTGTCTGAGCTTTTGAACAAAAAAGGACAGGCTGCCGATGGTGGCGGTGACAGAAATGGCAGACGCACAGACCTCGAGAGTTTAACGTCTCAATCCCGGGTTGCGGCGCCATCGAAAACAGTCGAACCGGCAAGCGCAAAAAACGCAAACGTCGTCCATGGTCGGGCAGTGTCGCTGGACGAGCTGCTTGGTCGTCTCAAGTAACCGAATACGTTCCATGGAGGTGTTAATGTGAGATCCGGAGGAGCACTTGGCTTAATTGAATCTGTAGGTCTGACACCTGCGGCGGCGGCACTCGACGCGGCGCTTAAGGCAGCGGATGTTCAGTGCGTCGGCGTCGAGAAAGTCATAGGTGTCGACAAGATCATCAGCGTGACAGTCAGTATCGCAGGCGAAGTTGCGGCAGTGCAGGCGGCGGTGGACGCAGGGGTCATGGCTGCCAGCGCGGTTGGAAAAGTCGTATCATCCCACGTCATTCCACGTCCGCATTCTGATGTGGATAAATTGATAGAAATGTTTAGAAAAAACAAAACGGAAACGTCTCAAGAGGGTGCTCAGCCGGAACCATCGGCAGAGCCTGAAGCACCTGCGGACGAAAATGCCCAGGACGCTTCAGCTGAAGCATCAACCCCGGAATTGAGCGCCCGTCGCGCTTAGAAAACTTAAAAACACACATTTGAGGAGGAAAAAAACATGAGTCAGGCATTGGGATTAATCGAAACTAAAGGTCTCGTAGGCGCAATTGAAGCAGCGGACGCCATGGTTAAAGCAGCAAATGTCACGATCGTCGGTTATGAAAAGATTGGTTTTGGTCTCGTAACAGTTATGGTCAGAGGCGACGTCGGCGCTGTTAAGGCTGCCACAGACGCTGGTGCTGACGCTGCTGCCCGCGTTGGCGAACTCTTCTCCGTCCACGTTATTCCTAGACCGCACTCTGAAGTTGAGCGCGTCATTCTCGGCAACGCATAGAACAGGGACAGCGGCTGACAGATCAGCCCTGAAAGGGAGGAATCACATTGTCCAATAAAGAGCTTATGAAAAAAGTCTTTCAGGACATGGCGCTCCCGGTGTTTGAAGGCTCGACCGTTAAACCGATCGATCTCGAAGCTTCGGATCTGTTGGACAGAAAAATTACTGTCCTGCTCTTAGGCAGCGATATTTCAATGGACAGCGCTTTTAACAGCCTCGTCAAATTGAGAGAAAGCGGGTACCTGCTCACGGTGGTCATGTCGAAAGCGGCAGAACACCTTGTCGGCAAAGAGCGTGTTGAGAACACGCTTCAGCCATACCGCCTGTTCACCGGAGATTGTTATGAAGGTGTACAGGGCCTGGTGCGAGGTACTGATGTCGTCATTGTCCCGAACCTGACGCAGAATACTTTGGCGAAAGTTGCAGTGGGCATTCAGGATGATTTTCCTTCAATGCTGCTGTGGCAGTTCCTGCTGCAAAATATTAGGGTCGTTGTCAACACAGATTCGATTCGGCATGCCTGGTTCTCCATAGATGGCAATCCAAAGATGAAAAAAATCATGGAAAGCCATATCAAAACCCTTGCCGACTACGGTGCTGCCATGATTGAACACCATGATTACGATACGGTTCTGATGCGCAGTCCGCTGCCGTCCATGAGAAGCAGCAGAGCTGGGGGGCCAAAGCCAAGAACTGGTCAGAATGCTGCCCCATCCGCTGCATCGCAGCCGGCAGTGCCTGGCAGACCGTCTCTGACCGGCCAGACGCGCGTGGTCACAGAATCCTGGCTCAGAGGTCTGCCGGCTTCAAACCGGCAAATCGTGCTGGAAAAGGGCATGATCATTACACCTCTCGCTAAGGATCTGGCAAAGTCAATGGGTGTTGAGATCGTAGACAAAAGGTAGTACGCCAAGCGTTAGGGGAGATTACAGGTGAGAACAGCCATTGTCATAGGTACCATAGTCGCAACGCGAAAAGAGGAAGGCCTTGTCGGGAGCAAGCTTCTTCTGACTCAGCCTGTCAATATTGACAAAGAACCTGTCGGTGAACCGTTTATTGCTGTGGATACAGTAGGTGCGGGCATCGGAGAGTTTGTCATGTATTCCACAGGCACAGCTTCAAGGAATGCCGCCAACAAACCAAAATCCTCCATAGATGCCGCGATCGTCGGAATTATTGACGGTGTGGACATCCGGACGGATTTGTTCGACCATAAAAAATAAGGTGGTGACACAGCCGACATGATGGATCCAAAGCTGATCAAACAAGCAATGGAGTACCGCCAGATGATCGACGCCCTGATGGGCGATTTCGAATTCGCTGACGTCGTCCTTCTGAACGGTAATATTGTCAACGTCATCACGAGAGAAATTTATAAATCCGACCTTGCCATCAAGGGAAAATACATTCTCGGCGTCTGTGACTCAGACAAGCTGATCGGACCCAAGACACTCGTGATAGACGTTTCCGGCCGTTATCTCGCGCCGGGATTTATTGATTCACATATGCACTTTGAGAGCTCCATGCTGACTATTTCGGAGTTTTCAAGGCTTTCAATCCCGTCAGGCACAACGACACTGATCGCGGACCCTCACGAGATAGGCAACGCCCTCGGCGGTGTAGGCATGAAAGCCATGGCAGACGAAGCCGGTGTTGTTCCTAACCACGTCAGCCTGGTGGTACCTGCGCTGGTTCCGGACTGTCCTTCACTGGAAACCGCAGGCGTGGATATCACGTCCAAGGACATGGCGGATCTCCTCAATTACCCGAACATCATAGGCATAGGCGAGCTCCAGGGCTTCAGCAACGCGAAGCACGTCTACAACAACACACCTGAGATCATTACAGACCTCGTTGCTTCCACGACGTACGCGAGAAGCATTGGCAAAGTGGTGGACGGCAACGCGCCGGAGCTGTTTGGCCGCGAGCTGGCAGCGCACATTATCGCCGCCGGCGGCACATGTTCCTGCCACGAGACGACGACCAAGGCTGAATCCGTTGAGAAACTTCGCCAGGGCGTCTACGTCTTCATGCGCGAAGGTTCGACGCAAAAAAATATGGCAGAATGCATCCGTGCCATTACAGAAGAAAAAATGGATTCGAGAAGAGCTGTGCTCGCGACGGATGATATGGTCGCAGAGGACCTCGAAAAGCTTGGCCATATGAATGAAATCGTCAAGAGAACCATCGCTCAGGGCGTGAATCCGGTGGAAGCCATCCAGATGGTCACCATCAACCCGGCGACCTACTTCAAGCTTGAAGACCGGGGCGCGCTGCTTCCGGGCAAGCTGGCGGATATCGCGGTCATCAGCGACCTTCAGAACATGGTCGTCGACGCGGTGTTTATCGATGGCAAATTGGCTGCGGCCAATGGTCAAATGCTGATCGACATTCCAAAATACACCTATCCGGAGAGCGTCAAGAATTCCGTCAAGTTCAAGACACTGTCGGCTGCAGATCTTGAAATCAAGGCGGAAGGCTCCAAGGCGAGAGTCAACGTCATTGGCCTCATTCCGGACCAGAACCTGTCAGATGCCCTTGAAGCGGAGCTTCCAGTGAAAAACGGCGTCGTTCAGGCGGATGTAAAGCAGGACGTCGTGCCGCTTATCTGCGTTGAGCGCTATGGGCGCAACGGCAACATCGGCAAAGGCTTTGTGAAGGGCTTTGGCATCGAGAACGGCGCCATGGCAGAATCCATTGCCCACGATACGCACAACCTCCTCGTCATGGGGACGAACTACAACGACATGGCAATCGCAGCTAACAGAGTCAAGGAAATTGGCGGCGGCATCGCGCTGGTCAGTAATGGCCGGGTGATCGATGAGCTCAGACTTCCGGTCGGCGGTCTGATCACAGACGAACTGACAGGCCACGAGGTCAGTGTCAAGATCCGCGAACTCGAAGACAACGCGAGAGCAAAGCTGGGCTGCAAGGTCCACGCGCCATTTATGCACCTTTCCTTCCTTGGACTTTCCACGAGTCCGAAATGGAAGATCACAGATATGGGCATTGTCGACGTTGAGAATTTTGAAATCCTCAGTGCAGTGAAGTAATCCAGCAGTCCGGACGGTGAATTCATTATGAATTCACCGTGGATTTGCCGGTATCAATAGTGAAGCTTTAGGACTGGTAAACACAAAAATCCATACAGCACCGCCGCAATTCTGCTTTTTATGGTTCTTCATTTTTCACATCATACAATTCCGGAGGTAAGGAGGGTAGGCAAAAAGGACTCTTTTTTACAAATCATGGGGGGTAACGAAAAATGACCAATAATACAGGATTTTTCGAGAAGTTTTTTAAACTCTCGGAGCACGGCACCAACGCAAGAACAGAAGTATTAGCAGGCTTCACTACATTCATGACCATGGCCTACATCTTGATTGTCAACCCGTTGATTCTGGCTGACGCAGGCATGGACTTCGGCGCTGTCTTTACAGCGACCGCACTCGCTTCCATGGTCGCGACACTGATCATGGCGTTCTACGCAAACCTGCCGTTCGTACTCGCGCCGGGCATGGGCCTCAACGCCTTCTTTGCCTACACAGTCGTTCTGACTATGGGCTACTCCTGGCAATTTGCACTCACCGCAGTATTCATTGAAGGTATTATCTTCCTGATTCTCACATTTTTCAATGTACGTGAAGCCATCATTGACAGTATTCCACAAAATATCAAAAAAGCTGTTTCGGTCGGTATTGGTCTGTTCATTGCCTTTATTGGACTTTATAACTCCGGAATTGTCGTTCAAGGTCAGGGCGTTCCTCTGATGCTGGGTGACTTTGTCGGCAATGCCAATGCTCAGGTCGCTCTGGCGGGTCTGGTCATTACGGGCGTCCTGCTGGCACTCAGAGTCAAAGGCGCTATTCTTCTCGGTATTATCATTTCGACGGTTCTCGCCCTTCCTCTTGGAGTTGCGCAGCTTCCTACTTCCGTTTTCAGCACACCGCCTCCAATGGCCCTCTTCGCGTTTGAGTTCGACAAGATCTTGACCGCAGACATGTGGATCGTTCTGGGTACATTCCTGTTTGTTGACATGTTCGACACCATCGGCACACTGATTGGCGTTTCGACTAAAGCCAACATGCTGGACGAAAACGGCAGACTTCCTGGCGTCAAGAGAGCGCTCTTCGCAGACGCTGTCGGTACGACTTTTGGCGCTATGGTAGGAACTTCTACTGTTACAACGTATGTAGAATCTGCATCCGGTGTTGCTGAAGGCGGAAGAACCGGTATGACGGCACTCGTCTCCGCGGGTCTCTTCTTTGTCGCCTTGTTCGTATCGCCGCTCTTCATCATGATTCCGGGTGCAGCAACTGCACCGGCGCTGATCATTGTTGGTCTCTTCATGATGTCACCTATCAAGGAAATCGATCTCGAAGATTTCACTGAAGCGATTCCGGCGTTCCTCACAATCATCATGATGCCGCTCGCTTACTCCATCGCAGAAGGTATTGTTTTTGGTATCGTTTCCTACGCGCTCATTAAGACGCTTACAGGCAAATCCAAAGATGTACCGATTGTAACCTATATACTCGCTGTGCTGTTCATCCTTAAGGAAATTTTCGCATAGAGCGTGTATCCGGAAAATGCCCCCGCGCGCTGCTTGGGGGCATTTTCTTTTCTAACAGAAAGAGGTGTCATTGCGAATGAAAGTGGAAAAAGTCATCAAGGCCTTTTCTCTGAAGGAAGCGCTGGAGGCGCTGAAAGCCAATGAAGGCAGGGCAGAGCTGATCGCCGGCGGAACTGACCTCCTGGTCAAAATCAGGGAGAAGCACAATAAGAAACCAGTGATCATTGATATTTCGGACGTGCCGGAATGTCGTGGCATCCGCTTTGAAGCGGACTACATTGCTATTGGGGCTTGTGCCAAGTACAGTGAACTGGTGGCCTCTGAGCGGGTCAGAACACAGATGCCGGGCCTTTGGGAAGCGTCCAGATCCGTTGGCGCGCCGCAGATTCGAAATCTGGGGACCGTAGGCGGCAACATTGCCAATGCTTCTCCGGCAGCCGACGCGGTACCGCCGCTGCTGGCCATGGAAGCAGTTCTGGAAATTGTATCACCGGAGGGCTGCAGGACTGTGGCGCTTAAGGACTTCTTCAAAGGCAAAGGTCAGGCGGACCTCAACGCGTCTGAAATCATCACTCAGATCGTGATCCCACGCCCGGGGTCGACGCAGATCAATGTACAGTTCGAAAAACTGGGGCTGCGCAATGCGCTCGCCATTTCTCGCCTCAGCGCGGCGGCCGCTTTGGAGCTGACTGAGGGCGGTATCATTGATAAGGCGTGTGTCGCGTCCGGATCCATAGGTCTGACGGGCATGCGGGAACCTGAACTTGAAGCCTTCCTCGAAGGCAGGACGCTGGATGAAGCCACTATTGAGGCTGCCTGTGACCTGTTCTCCGAAGTCGTGGCCAAACGACTTAACGGAAGGGGCACTATGCCGTTTAAACGTGAGGCAGTGCGTGGCGTCTTTGGCGCCGCGCTGAGAAAAGCGCTTCGCGCGTCTGTATAAGCAACAGGGGGGTAGCATCATGATTACGCTGAATTTGAATGTGAACGGAAAAGACCACCGGCTGGAAATTGAGGATCATATGAGGCTGTTAGACGTCATTCGTGGGCCGCTGGGGCTGACGGGGACGAAGGAAGGCTGCGGAGAAGGCGAATGCGGCGCTTGTACCGTCATTTTGGACGGCAATGCGGTGGATTCGTGTCTGGTGCTCGCGGCACAATGCGAAGGGAAAAAGATCGTCACGATTGAAGGGCTTGAGACTGCCGATGGTCTTGATCCCGTTCAACAGGCGTTTCTAGATAACGGCGCGGTTCAATGCGGTTACTGCATCCCGGGGATGGTACTTTCGGCAAAGGCACTCCTGGATAAGAACGTCGCGCCGAATGACAACGAAATCAAAGAGGCTATCAGCGGCAACCTCTGCCGCTGCACGGGCTATGATAAGATGGTGAAAGCCATCAAAACCGCTTCTGAGGTCATGCAGGAACGGGGTGAGCAGAAATGAACACTCTGAAATCTGTGGGTCAGCGGATTCAAAGAAAAGACGCTCGGGCGAAGCTGACGGGAACGGCGCTTTACCCTCAGGACATTGAAATGGAAAACTGTGTCTATGGGGCGACAGTCAGGTCTGAGATCCCTCATGGGTATTTTACGCTGGATCTGACAGATGCTGAAAAAGCACCGGGGGTCATCCGGATTTTTACCGCTGCGGATGTCACCGGGCATAATGTCCATGGTGTACTCTTCAAGGACCATGAGGTACTTTGCGCCCGTAAGGTTCGCCGTGTCGGTGATCCCATTGCGTTTGTGGTGGCGGAGACTCAGGCTCAGGCAGATGACGCTTGCGCTTTGGTCAAAGTCAGTTACGAGCCTTTGCCGGCGGTCTTTGACCCAAAAGAGGCTATGAAAGAGGGCGCACCTCAGGTTCATGACGGCAAAGACAACCTGATTTACCATTATAAATGCAGACGCGGGGATGTGCAGAAAGGCTTTGCGGACTCTGCCGTGGTCATTGAGCGGGAGTACGTCTCTCCTTTTGTCGACCATGTCTTTTTACAGCCGGAGAGCGGACTGGCCTATATGGAAGAGGATAAGGTCGTTGTCGTGGCTTCCACCCAATATCCGCACTTTGATCAGATCGAAGTGGCGGAGGCCATAGGCTGGGAGCTTGAGCAGGTGGTCATTCTGAATCCTGTGGTCGGCGGCGCCTTTGGCGGCCGCGAGGACATCAGCATGCAGATTCACCTGGCTCTGGCGACGATTGCCCTTGGCCGTCCGGTCAAGACGACTATGGCTCGCGAGGAATCCTTCTATGCCCACTCCAAGCGGCACCCGGTCTACATGCGCCTCAAAGTGGGCGCGGCAGAGGACGGAAAACTGCTGGCACTTGAAGCTGAGCTTCACGGGGATACCGGGGCTTACGCATCCTGGGCGATCAATGTTATGCGAAAGGCCGGTGTGCATATTACCGGGCCTTATGAAATTGAAAATGTTTATGTAGACAGCTACTCGGTTTACACCAACAATCCATATGCCGGCGCTATGCGGGGCTTTGGGGCAACTCAGGTACCGGTGGCCTACGAGCAGCATATGGACCTATTGGCGGAAGCCCTGGGCATGTCGCCTTACGAAATTCGTATGAAGAATCTGTTCAGGAAAGGTTCTGTGACGGCGAACGGTCAGGTGTTGACGGACTCCGTGCCGCTGGAGACTTGTCTTGAGATCTTGAATCAGGCTATGAACGGCGGCAGTGAGGCTGCGGGTTCCGGAAGAGACTCGTCAGGAACAGGGACAGCAGCAACGACGGGAGCCGGCACTTCAGCGGTTCCAGAAAGGTCGGTGACGGACAATGCTTAAACGCGGAAGAGGCATAGCACTCAGCTGGTATGGCACCGGCTATGGAAACGGTTTTCCGGATTACTCCGTGGCGACGGTTGAACTCGCTGAAAACGGGGAGATTTTACTTCGCGTGGGTGCCACTGAAGTGGGTCAGGGCTCGAAGACCATCATGCCCCAGGTATGTGCTGAGGTTTTGGGGGTCCATTCCGACCAAGTGCACATGATCTGCGAAGATACCAGAGAATTTTTGGATTCAGGAACGGCAGCGGCCAGCCGGCAGACTTATAACACAGGCAATGCGGTGCTGAAGGCCTCAGAGTCCTTCAAGAAAGCGCTGCTGGAAGAGGCGCGGCTTTATTTGAAGCTCAACTCCACCGCCGGACTCGAAATGGAGGATCAAAAGATTTGGCTTCCAATATTCCCGAGCAGAAAGACGACGTTTGCTGAACTCGCGGCGCATTTGAAGTCCGAGGGCCGGATTCTGGCAGTGACGGATTCGTTTACGGCACAGACTATTGGCATGAATCCGGAGACGGGCGAAGGGGTGCCTTACTGGCCTTACACCTTCAACGCTTACGGCACCGAAGTTGAGGTGGATACCGAGACTGGGCGGGTGCAGGTGCTGCAGGCCTGGTGTGTCCAGGACGTGGGTCGGGCCATCAACCCGGATCTGGTCGAAGGCCAGATCGACGGCGGCTTTGTCATGGGTCTTGGCTACGCGCTGTACGAGGATCTGGGGGTCAAGGACGGCGTCATAAAGAACAACAAGTTTGCGAAATATATAATCCCGACGGCTATGGATATCCCGACGATTCACAAGTACATTGTGGAGGATCCGGAGAATACAGCGCCTTACGGAGCAAAGGGCATTGGCGAGCCGACCATGGTGCCGGTGGCCCCTGCCATCCTCAACGCCATTTACGACGCCATTGGGGTTCGGATTTACGAACTGCCGGCGACGCCGGACGTGGTGCTGAAGGCCATAGTGGCGGACCGGGAGGCGAAAGCGTCAGCAAAGTCCGCAAGTG
The DNA here is from genome assembly GCA_964416305.1 of uncultured Acidaminobacter sp. Taxonomy (GTDB): domain Bacteria; phylum Bacillota; class Clostridia; order Peptostreptococcales; family Acidaminobacteraceae; genus Acidaminobacter. The sequence continues at coordinate 18,868 of CAYQDM010000037.1, forward strand.
AAGCGCCGTCTGTGGCTGCGGAGGGGGCTGGCAAAAATGGCTAGCTCTGGTTCTGCAGTGGATCGAACCGCGCTGAAAGTGCGGATTAAAAACCGTATAGACGTGGCCAGCGGCCGTGTTAAAGCGGATCTCGTCCTGAAGAATGCCAGAATCGTCAGCGTGTTTACTGAGGAAATTCTGGAAGGGGATGTGGCCATTGTCGGCGGTGAGATCGCCGGCATTGGCCAGTATGAAGGGGTGGAGGAGATTGACCTGGAAGGCCGCTATGTGGCGCCGGGGCTGATCGACGGTCACGTCCACATTGAGTCCTCCATGGTGACGCCGGCGCAGTTCGCGAAGACGATTCTGCCCCGGGGCACCACTGCGATTATTGCGGATCCCCACGAAATAGCCAACGTCTGCGGCCTTGGGGGGATTCAGTATATCCTGGACAACAGCGAGGTTTTGCCGCTGGATGTCTTCGTCATGCTGCCGTCCTGCGTGCCCTCCACCTCCTTTGAAAATGCCGGGGCGAAGCTTCTGGCAGATGATTTGGAAACCTTCATGAATCATCCCCGCGTTCTTGGACTTGGGGAGATGATGGACTATCCTGCCGTGGAGAGCGCATCGCCCGAAGCCATTGATAAGCTTGCTGTTGCCGATGGAAAGCTGATCGACGGCCATGGCCCTGTCATAAAAGACAAGGGTCTCAACGCCTATGTGGCGGGGGGCATTCGAACCGAACACGAGTGCACCACGGTGGAGGAGATGATCGACCGACTCCGTCTGGGATTGTATATTCAAATCCGGGAGGGCTCTGCGGCCCGAAACCTGGCGGAGTTAGTGGCCGGGGTCAACAAGGACAATGTGCGGCGTATTTTCTTCTGTACAGATGACCGCCACCCGGGGGACATCCTGGTAGAAGGTCACATTGACAACAACGTCAGGCTTGCGATCTCCCGAGGCCTGGCACCGATTACCGCCATTAAAATGGCGACGCTGAACGCGGCGGAGGCTTACAGGCTTTATAACCGCGGTGCTGTGGCGCCGGGGTATCTGGCGGACCTGATCGTCTTTGACGATCTCAAAGCCTTCAATATTGAGATGGTGTTCAAAGGCGGCCGTCTGGTCGCAGAGCATGGGAAGGCACTGTTTGAGGTGTCGGAAATTGCCTCAGAGGCAGTCGTGAATACGGTCAACTTTAAACCGGTCACTGCTGATGATCTTCGAATCGCCATGTCCTCAGACTTTGCCCGAGTCATCCGGCTGCTGCCGCATTCTTTGGTCACGGAGAGCGCGGTGCGCAAAGTTGTAACCGAGGACGGTTATTTCAAATACGATGATCGACTGGACATCCTGAAACTCCTGGTCATTGAACGTCATCACGCCACAGGCAATATTGGCAAGGGCTTGGTGGAGGGCTTTGGCCTCAAGAATGGCGCCATTGCCACAACGATAGCCCACGACAGTCACAATTTAATTGTGATTGGGGACACCAACGAGAACCTGTTGGCGGCTATTGAGGAGATTCAGCGCATAGGCGGCGGGATTGCCATGGTTAAGGATGGTGAGGTTGTGGCCTCAATGCCGCTGCCTATTGGCGGCTTGATGTCCGACGAGCCTATTGAACTGGTGGATCAGAAGCTGAAGGATCTGCTGGAAGTGGGTTACAACCTGGGTGTCAAGCGGGTTTACGATCCGGTGATGACTCTGGCGTTTCTGGCCCTTCCGGTGATTCCGGAGATTAAGCTGACGGATGTAGGTTTGTTCGATGTGAATAAGTTTGAGTTTGTGAGCTTAAGTGTGACAGACTAGAAAGCAGGGCGCTGAGGCGCCCTGCTTTTTTCGGGTGCGCCCGGCATGGGCGCACGCTCGTCGGTGAAAGTCCGATACGGGGGCTGGT
>CAYQDM010000038.1:0-19401 GCA_964416305.1 uncultured Acidaminobacter sp.
TTAAATGAGTAATTTTCGACCGTTTATTTTGGGAAAATCTAAAACGTTCTTGACATAATAGCTATTCACTTCTGAAAACCACTAAGTATACAAGCTTTTAGGTAAAATCCGGCGCGTATTATGTAAACAAAAGGGTATATAAATACAGATTCGTGATGATTTAAAAGGGGGGGTGCCAATGTATCGTTATCCAACTGTCAGATAAATATTTATAGTACTTGGGTTGTGATGGGGGATAATCAGTAAAAGAAAAGGCGGGGACCATGATTATGAAAAAGTGCATAAGCTTGATTTTAACGGCATGTCTTTTATTTGGATTAAGTATTCCAGTTCACGCAGCGGAAATTCCGACCGCAATTTATACTTGGGAAGATCTGTACAATGTAAGAAGCAACATGAATGCAGACTATATTTTAATGAATGATCTCAACGAAGCATCCACTGGCTACACTACCTATGTAACTGCTTCAGGATGGCAGCCCATTGGTGAGTTTGTTGGAACTGAATGGGATCCTAATCCGTTACAGAGCGCTCCATTTACAGGAACATTTGACGGCAATGGCCACACTATATCTGGTCTGATCAGCAACAGGCCAACAGATGATGGTGTCGGGCTTTTCGCTTACATACGCTCTAGTACGGTTAGCAATCTCAATTTTTCCAACGTCAATATCTCTGGTCATCGTCATGTTGGCGCATTGGCAGGATTTGTATATAGTTCAACAGTGACAAATTGTCATGTCTCAGGCTATGTCAAATCAGAATATAACGTTGGAGGGTTGCTTGGAACTGTCAGGCCAACCTGCAATGTCATTGACTGCAGCTCCTCGGCGGTTGTCGTCGGCCAAATGGTCATAAGAAGCTCACTACGATGTGGTGGTCTGATAGGCGCAGCTTACAGCAGCTATATTACAGGCTGTCATGCGAGTGGGAGAGTAACAGGCAACTTCTTCGATACTGGGGGTTTGATTGGGTCAATCTATGATGGGACACGAATTAACGACTGTTACACTACCGGCGATGTCTTTGGGACAGGTGCGGTGGCAGGTCTGGTTGGCAGTACAAACCAGGCTTCGGTCATTACAAATTGCTATACAACCGGCACAGTCACAGGATCTTCCCAGGAGGTAGGCGGTCTGATCGGAAATATCAACTATGGGACATCCGTCACCAATTGTTACGCGACGGGGAATGTAGCCGGCGCCGGCGAATGGGTTGGCGGCTTGATAGGTATTGTGTGCAATGGTTCTACAGTCAGATCCAGTTATGCTCTTGGTGACGTGACCAATACTTCTTCATTAACGGGAGGCTTGGTTGGTCACTTAAGCACTAACGCTGCAATTTACAACAGCTATGCCAGAGGCAACGTTTCAGGCAGCGGCGGCGTTGGCGGCCTTGTTGGGTTAATGGAATACGGGCTTGTCACAGGTAGCTATTCCACTGGTACCTCTTCAGGGGGATATGCCGTAGGCGGATTAATTGGTGCCAGTAACTCCAGCACTGTGACGGACAGCTATTGGGATATGACTACAAGTGGCCTTATCAGATCTTCAGGAGGCAATGGTCTTACGACAACACAAATGGTCCAAGCGTCAAACTTTCCTGGCTGGAATTTTACTGACCTTTGGCAGATAAAAACTGGGGCTTCCTATCCGTATTTCTTATGGCAAGGTAATATCAATATTCCTTATGCACCAGGCATTACGCCAAACACTTCTCCGAACGCTACAAATGACAGTTACAGCGTCAGTGAGGACAGTATCAACAACGCTATGAATGTCCTTTCTAACGACACTGACCTCGATGGCGACACAATCAGCATTACTGGCGTGACACAAGGGGCAAATGGTACAGTAGATTTTAACGCTTCCAGCATCAGTTACACACCAATAGCCAATTTCTATGGCGCTGATAGCTTCAGTTACACGATTAGCGATGGCAAAGGCGGGATGGATAGCGCACTGGTTTCTGTTACAGTGACAAATGTCAATGATGCGCCTATAGCCAATAGCGATCAGGCAATTGTAACTCAAAACAGCAGCGGAAATGTCATTGATGTTTTAGTCAATGACAGCGACCTTGAAGGAGATTCACTGACACTTCAATCAGTCACACAACCAGCACACGGTTCGGTCAGCATCGCAGCCAATAAAGCAAGCTATACGCCAGCCTCTGGATACAGCGGCGAGGACAGCTTTGAATACACCGTTTTTGACAGCAGAGGCGGCAGCGATTCAGCGGTAGTATCGATTACAGTCACAAGTTTCAACAGTGCGCCAATTGCAATTGATGACAGTTTCAGCGTCAACGAGGACAGTAACAACAACGCTATGAATGTCCTTTCCAACGACACCGACTTTGATGGCGATGACATCAGTATCACTGTCGTGACACAAGGGGCAAATGGTACTGTAGACTTTAGCGTTTCCAGCGTCAGTTATACGCCAGATACCAATTTCTATGGCGAGGACAGTTTCAGTTACACGATCAGCGACGGCAAGGGCGGTACGGACAGCGCCACAGTCTCTGTCACAGTGACTAATGTTAATGACGCGCCTATAGCCAACAGCGATCAAAAGACTGTCGCCCAAAACAGCAGCGGCACAGTCATTGATGTCTTGGCAAATGACAGCGACCTGGACGGGGATTCGCTGATCCTTGAATCCGTTGTTCAACCGGTACATGGAACGGCCAGCATCGCTGACAATAAAGCCAGTTATACACCAGAAACTGGCTACAGCGGCGAGGACAGCTTTGAATACACCGTTTCGGATGGAAACGGTGGCAGTGCTACCACTACAGTTGATCTGTTTGTCATAGATCAGACAGCACAGCTGCAAATTACTATGAATATATCCACAAGAAATGTCGGGAAAAACGTCTTTGTCAAAGCTACTGCGACAGTGACCACCGGAATTCCAAATGCTTTTGTCCAAGGCGTCTGGTCTGTCGCGACTTCAGATGCAGACACTGGGACAACTGACGCATCTGGCAGTGTAACGCTGGTTTCCAATGAAATAAAATACAAAAAAACACCTTTGCAATTTATCTTTACTGTCAATGCGGTCACAGTAGGCGGTGTTGATTACATTCTTGAAGGTGAGCGGGTGGATACAATACCTTATCCTCAATAGCTGAATCAGGCAGTCAAATGAGGAATCCGGGTCAGATTACCGGATTCCTCATTTAAATTCATCTGGAATAGTCGAATTTAAACAGGCTAAAAATATATTTCGAGATGAGACTTTTGAGTCTATCTATGGACATTTGGAAAATTAATCTGTAATCTATAAAAGGTAGGATTAACTTGTAGATAAAAGAATGAAATGTTATTGGCGCAGAGGAGATCAGAGTTCCGGCCACCTTCTAGCGCCAATTTTTCGTGAAAAGAGGTCGCTAAGTGGTACAACTTATTGTCGTCGCACTATCCTATTTGCTGATCCCAATTTTGATCCGGAAGAAAGTCAAGCTGAGCTATACGCTGCTCATTACAGCGGGGTTTCTCAGCGCACTTTCGGGGATTGGCGGTGAAGCCATCTTAAAAATTTTGAGATCTCTGTTTACCTCGACCTCGTCGCTGAACACCATTTTGGTGGTCGCCATGGTCAGTATCCTCGGGGGACTGATGAAACACTACGGGCTTCTGGAGCGGGTCGTGGAGACGCTTCAAAGGATTACCGGCAATAAGAAGGTCTCGATCATTCTGATTCCGGCACTGATCGGGGTTCTCATTGTACCGGGCGGGGCCATGCTGTCGGCGCCGTTTGTCAACACCATAGGGGAAGAGCTGGGGATCATCCCGGCGCGGCGTGCGGCCATCAACCTAGTGTTTCGCCATGTGGCCATGTTTGTGCTGCCGTTCTCGACATCGCTGCTGGTCATAGGGTCCATACTGCCGGAGCTCAACATCTATAAAATCATAGGGCTGAACCTCGTCATGATCGCAGCCATGCTGCTCCTGGGTCATCAGCTGTTCCTAAAAGAGGTCAAGGTTCAAAGGGTTGAAAAATCAGGGCATCAGCTTAAAGATCTCAAAGATCTGCTCATTTACAGCTCTCCAATATACATTTGTGTCCTGATTAATCTCATTTTCGGCGTCCCTTTTTACGTGGCCATGTTGGCGAGTCTTGCCATGGCGTATGTCTTAAGTGATAAAAAGGACTTCCTGAAGATTGGGAAAAAATCCTTCAACGGACACATTGTGCTGACCGTCATGGCGGTGCTGGTCATGAAGGACGTCATCATCCATATGAATGACCTGATGGGGCTGGTCAACACGCTGTTCAGCGCCAGCGGGAGCATCTTGACAGTCTTCGCCGTCATTTTCTTTACGTCGCTTCTGATTGGTTATATCACTGGGTACAGCGTCGCTTCGCTGGCCATCACGCTGCCTTTGATTTCTGAATTGGGGGCATCCCTGGGAATGCTGCACATCTACACTTATTTTGCCTTTGGATGCGCTTTTATTGGGTACTTTTTCTCGCCGCTTCACCTTTGTCAGGCCTTTACGCTGCAGCTGATGGGTGTCACCACCAACGAGCTTTATGCGCAGTATAAGCTCTATGCGCCGCTTCTGATTGGGGCGCTGATCGTCTCGGTGATGGCAATGCTGTGGATTGTGGCGCTCGTTTAGTGGGGATCCCGAGACCATCGGCAAACCGAAATTAGTCGGAAGACAAAATAGTCAGCCACGAAACCTCCTAAAATAAAACAACTAAGATGGGAATGATCCTACTTGAAATTCAAAGACAAAGTCATACAGTTCATGTCAGGCAGAAATGGCGGCGATCAGCTTTCGACTTTTCTGATTGTCGTGTCACTGGCCCTCAGTCTGGCAGGCCAAGCGGCCAATTTGGGATTTCTGGTGTTCGTCGGGTACGTACCCCTCGGCTATGCCCTCTTCAGGATCCTGTCCAGGAACGTGGAGAAGCGAAGGCTGGAAAACTACAAGTTCGCGATTCTTTTCAGCCCATTCTACGGGAGATCCCATAGGTTCGCCACGCGACTCAAAATGCGGGCTGAAGAGGCGAAGATGCATAAATATGTCAAATGCCCACAGTGCAAAGCCATGATGCGTGTGCCGAGAGGGAAGGGCAAGCTAATGGTGACGTGTCCAAAGTGTCAGAACAAGTTTCCGAGTAAGTCCTGAAAACTCAATTTCAGCAAATAAAAAATGGTGCTGTAACAGGTTGAAACACTCTGACCTGAACAGGACCATTTTTATATGCGCAGATTGAATGAACTATTTATAGAAAGCTGATGGGAAAACGCCGACCAGGTTGGAAAAACGTGCTGGAAGTGGAAGACGGCGTCACGAGACTTTGTCCTGCATAAACCGTCTTCCTTCATTTTTCATTCTGCCATTACCGAGATTTGAACCATGGACTGTTCCGGGCCGCTCATGCTGTTGGCGGTGACCATGACTGAGAATTCAAAGCCCAGGCGCTGGCCTGAAAAGATGGTCATGTCACCCATTTTTGTAGTTTCGACGCCTGTCACAGAGCTGAAGACGCTGGTATAATAGGCTGCGATTTCAGAAGGTCCGGCGCTGGTTTTTAGTGTCAGGGTGTAGTCGGAAAGTTGGCCATCTAAATCCGGAAGGGCTTCGGAGATGATCAGTTTGGCATTTTTCGGAAGCGGCACAACCTCCACTGGGTATCCGGATGGAAGCGTTGTCCCTTCCTCGAGATTGACGTTTGTCGTGCTCCCCGGTTCTGAGTCTAAGAAAGCGTCGCCAGCCCAGACATTAAACAGCGTATTCAAGCGTTCATATTTAACCTCAGTTGGCGCGTCTCCTTGACGGCTTAGTCTGCTGAGAACCGTGTGCAGCGGATTCAGCAGCGCTTCAGCCCGTGAGTCAGCCTTCTCAAGGCTTGCCGCCGCGCCAAACAGATCTTCAAGAATCACCAGGACTGCGTCAGCATCTGTATCCGCGGTAATTGGCGCCATAGCCCTCAATTCAGACAACCCTGCAGAAAACGACCGCGCTGCATCCGCATAAGCCTGAAATGCGCCTTCCAGCTCAGGCAGGGCAGCAGCGTAGGTGGAAGTCAGTCTTTGCTGCTCCGGACCTGCACCAGCATCTCCGGAAGCCTCCAGGACGACCCCTTCCAATTTACGTGGTGTGCCGCTGGTTTCAGGCTGATTGCTGGTCTGCTCCTGACTGCTGACAGACGCGCCCTCCGGCAGAGGCTCCATTCGCTCGAGCTGACGCGTCACTTCCGGGTCTGAAACCAAAGCGTCCGCTGCGCGCAAAATGGTTTTCGAATCGCCGCTGCTCAGGACCCCTTCGCCGGCCGCGCGCGTCACAATTTCCTGAATCCCGGCAGAGGCATCCGCCGCACCTGCCAATGCGTCTCCCAGCCGCGCGGTCTCTTTCCAAGCCTCGGGCTGGTTTTCAGCCATGGCCTCATAAGCCTTTTGCGCTTCCTGAGCGTCGAGGATCTCCTCCGCTGCCTCTAATGCTTCTTCGACACTGATTTCTGTATACTCACATTCAAAGTATCCGCTCGGATAGCCATAGAAGCCGTTGGTCAGTTGGGCATAGCTGTCAAGGCCGCGGTTGTAGGTTCTATTAAAGGTTATATCCGGCAAATTTGGCATCAGATTCAGGACTTCATAGGGAACCTCATCAGGCTGATTGGTCACGCCGCTGACCAGCACAGAGTCCACTGTCGGTGAACTCAAGGTCACCCAAAAGGTTTTGTGTGGTGGGGGATTGGTTAGGATGACACGATCCATAGGCCGCATGCGGACAGGGTTGTTTGTGAAAACCAGCTCGTAATCCGTTGCTTTTTCGGTGCTTAACCCTGAACCACCGGCAGTCGCGGTGGCACCCATCAATTCCTTTTTCACCAGAATGCCGGTGCCGTAATACTCGTGATTCTCGCCGCTGTAAAACTGCGTGCTTCGGGTTGAGACACCGGTGGGCAGGTCCGTGAAAGTAAAGCTGTCTTCGCCAATATAATACATGGAGCGGGCAATCAGATAAACCGCCTCTGTTTTTGGGTCGTAGACCAGCACATCATCAGAGGTCAAATAATGTTCACCCGAGCCGTTTAATTTGTCGCGCTCCGTCTCGCTGCTGATCACCGAGTCGTCCTTAACTGTGGCTGTACCCTTATAAAAGGTATAACCGGTCAAGAGCGCCTTCAACAGGTCTTCCCGCACCTCCAGCTCCTGCTCCAGAGCTGCAGGAACGTCGCCATTCGGTTGTTCGGTTCCCGGAGCCGGCGCAAGATTTTTTTGCTGGCACCCGCTCAGCACCAGGGTGGCCAGCAGTATGTAAACAAAAATTGTAGTTCGCGCCATGAGCCCGCGCGTGATCCATCCCTTTAAACAATACGAATTTTGAGTTGTCATGGGTTGATTGAGCCTCCTTTGTGGGTATTCCGGCCATCCATAAATACTTATGCCGATGGTCATCTGCGCCAACACTGATCAATACGCGCACGCTGCGCCAGTCAAACTATAGATCAGTTCTTATGTTGAGATATTTACATCCCTGATACCCAAATATACCTATGGATAATATTTCATACAAAGATTATAATGAGTTCAATATCCTACAAATCAGAATATCTAAATTGAGAAGAAACAATTAGGGTAATAATTGCACTATCAGAGGACGGTGAGACCAAGTGAAGGTCATGATCGTAGGCGCAGGAAAATTCGGGTATCGGTTAGCCGAGACCATGGACAAGGAATGCATTGAGGTTACAATAATTGATACAAATAAGGAAGCCATTGAGCACGTCAGATCCCATCTGAAGGTGATGGCAATCACGGGGAATGGCCTCGACAGCCGGTTGTTCAGGGAACTCGACGCTGGTCTTTTTGACATGTTCATAGCCGCCACCAGCAGCGACGAAACCAATACCATTGCCTGTTATCTGGCAAAGAAGAACGGCATCAAAAAAGTGGTGGCCAGAATTCGCAAGCCTGAGAACGTTCGGCAGAAGGAATATCTGATGAACGACATGGGAATCGATCAGGTGGTCAATCCGGACATGGCTACCGCCCAGGAAATGACGCGCTTTCTCATGAAGGGCTATCGATTCCAATCCGGCGATTTTGAGCGCAGCAAGCTCATCATGATGGACATTCAGGCGAACCGCATGCCCAATGTTATTGGCAAGCAGGTCAAGCAGCTGAGAAGGGCGGAAAATATCGAAGGGCTCCTTATTCCTGCCATTAAGCGCGCAGGTCAGGTATTAATTCCGGATGGCAGCACGGTGATTGAGCCGGATGACCTCCTGTTTATCATTGGGAAGAGCCCGCGGGTCAACGAGGTTTTAAAACGGTACAGGATCAGCGTGGACACCCGCCAAATCAAGAATGTTATGATCTTTGGCGGCGGAAAGATAGGATTTTTTCTTGCCCGGCAGCTGCTTCGCCTCGGCGTTCAAGTCAAGATCATAGAGCAGGACCGGTACCGCTGCATGTACCTGAGCACCACGCTGCCGGATGCCATTGTCATTCACGGGGATGGCACGGATATTCAGCTTCTGGACGACGAGGATCTGCCGCAAATGGATGCTTTCATAGGCGTCACCGGCTATGACGAGCACAATTTGCTGATGGCCCTGTTGGCCAAGCAAGAGGGCGTGCCCGTCGTCCTCTCCAAGGTCACGAAATTTGGGTACTTGAATCTCCTCGGCAAGCTCAATATTGATTTTGCCCTTAACCCCACAGATACCTCAATCGCAGAGATTCTAAAATATGCCCGCGGCGGCCAGATCGTCGCCGCCACTATGCTTCTGGAAGGTCAAGCCGAAGTCGTCGAAATCATCATCCACGAGGATCTGGCCTGCGTCGGCGAAAAAATCAAGGATCTCAACCTCCCCAATGGCCTCGTGATTGGCGCCATGATCCACAACAACCAGGCTGTCGTCCCCAACGGGAGCACGGTTCTGAGTGTGGGCGACCGTCTTGTCATCTTCTGCATGAACTCCAACCTCGACGCGCTCCAAACCTTCATCCGTCCGAGCAACGGAGGGCTTCTGCGGCATATTGCCACAAAAATGGCCGAGCAGAGCGAGGTGCCTGAAAAGAGTCAGCCGATGGTCACTCTGAGCCAAATCAAAGCCGCCGTCAACATTGGAGACATTTCAGACGAGTAGGTTGAAGCTGGCGAAATCGGGTAAAAGAAGAATGTCAGCAAAAACCATCGGCAAAAACCTGAGGTACTTGAGACCCGGGCCTGCCTACGAAAGGGGATCATCATCATGCTATGGAAATGCACAGCCTGCGGGTACCTTCATGAAGGCGACGAGCCTTATGAAGTGTGCCCAAAATGCGGCGCGCCAAAGGAACAAGCCGTCAAGCTTTCTGATGAGGACGCCAAGAAGATCTTCGATTCCGACCGCACAAACGACATCCACATGGCAATCATTGGTCTCGCTATGAAGATCAAAGACCTTGCAAAAGAGGGCATTGCCTTGAACCTCGATCCAACCTGCGTCTCAGATTTTAAAAAGGCTCACGACGACGCCTGGGTCATCAAGGAGCGCAGCAAAGCTGAACTGGCAAAACACGCCAGCAAGGGCAAGTGGTAGGTACATAACACTTTAGTGAACATATAAAGCTGGACCCAAAAGTGAAACGACCGCGCGAATTAGGCTCGCGCGGTCGTTTTTTTGGAATTATTGAGTGTAAGAGTCATCATTACAGTAAATTTACTTCTGTACTAATCCAGCATGTTCGAATCCATGATGATATAGTTCGCCCTGTGAATATAAAGACTCCTGCCGTCTATGTTGAGACGGGTCATCTTTGGCAGATCGTCAGGGACGGTCACGAAGACCTCTTTGCCTTGATAGACGCCAATGGGAATGCCCAATTGACTTGAAATGATAATGGTTTTGTCCTTGCCGATCTGATTTTTAATGTCATTGACGTAGCGGTCAAAGGGAACAAACCCGCCGCCCTGGCCGCCGCTGACTTCGGTAGGCACCGTGTAGTCCTTGACCATGTCGAGGCCCTCTTCTGCGAAGATGACGGTGTTGCCGACCTGAAACATCTGATTGCCATTGACGGTGATTTCGATGACCTCGGACTCAAAACCCGTACTCTCCACATTGAAATTGGAGGAGTTTTCGAGCAGGCCCACTGTGATTTTGCTGCCCGTGACTTCAAGGGTTTTGTCGGCGTAGTCGTCGTAGACCGAAATGACGAAGCGTTGGCCAATCAGATCGCCCTTGATTTTCGCAACGGCGTCCCTGATTTGGGAACAGCCTGCGGCGGAAGCGACGAGGGCCGCAACCAACATTAACAGCGCAAATTTCTTTTTCATGATGAAGTCCTCCTGTTTCTGGCGCACTAAAGTGCTGAAGTGCATAATCTCTTATAGTCTAAATCTCTAACGCGCATCCTGCATTAGAAGTTAATACTACCATAGATTTGTAACAATTTGAAAATATTATAAGAAGATCCTCCAAATTTCTGGTATACTGGTAATGGCCTGAGCAAAGGCCTTTTATTTTTATGTTGGAGTTGAGTGGATTGATTCAAGAGCTCATAAATTTTATATCCATAGAGATGACGGTGCTGTTGACGGCGGCAATGCCCATCATTGAATTGAGGGGCGCCATACCGGTGGGGATTTCACTTGGTTTGTCACCGCTTCACGCGACGGTTCTCAGTTTTGTTGGGAGCATCATTCCTGTACCGTTTATCCTTTTCACGATTCGTCCTGTTTTCAATGCTTTGAAGAAGACGAAAACCTTTGAAAAAGCCATTCTTAAGCTGACACATAGATCTCTAAACAACAGCGGACAGATTCAAAAGTACGGCGCTTGGGGCCTGTTGGTTTTCGTAGCGATTCCACTGCCCGGGACCGGGGTGTGGAGCGGCAGCCTTGCGGCGGCGCTTCTGGATATGCGCTTTAAATGGGCGTTTCCTGCCATTCTGGTTGGAAACCTCATAGCTGCAGTGCTGATCTTTGCGCTTAGCCACGGGGTAGTTTCGGTGATGGGCTCATAAGCATCAATAGTTCCGGCAGAAGGTGTTGCCTACTTGAACGCCTTCTGTCTGTTTTTTGCTGCCTTGCTTTTTTCATCTGTTTTTAGTAAAGTGGGTACAACAATTTATGTGAGGTGGTTGAAGGTCATGTTGACAAAATATAACTTAAAGCATGAGGACGCAGTACTGATGGTGATTGACATTCAGGAGAAGCTCGTCCCGACCATGAAATACGGCCATGATGTGGTGAAAAGCACCAATATCCTCATTGAGACCGCTGAAGCCTTTGAAATGCCTATTATTGTCACTGAACAGTATCCCAAAGGTCTTGGAAAAACTGTCGAGAAGGTTCATCTGGACGCGGACAAAGCCAAGGTCTTCGAAAAAATGTCCTTTTGCGGCCTGACGCCTGAGGTGGAGGAATACTTGAGATCCACTTACCGCAAAAGTGTCATTATTACCGGTATGGAGACGCATATCTGCGTTTATCAGACTGTTCGGGATCTGCTCTCCAAAGGCTATTATGTTTTTGTTGCCAAGGATGGGGTCTGTTCGCGCACCAAGGAAAATTATCGCAATGGATTGGCGCTTCTATCCGAGATGGGTGCGGTCGTCAGCAATACAGAAACACTGATGTTCGATATGCTGAAGCTGTCGGGGACGCCTGAGTTCAAGAAACTGTCAAAGCTGATAAAATAGATTTTAATAAAAGTTTAAGGCATAGAATAGCGCGGCGGTGGCAGCATTATGGACTTCCGCGGCGCTGTTTTTTTCTTTGAGGACATAATTAGGGGCGGTGTCAGGGGCTCATTACTATCCATGTCCGGTTGTCGCGACAACAAGCAAAATATCTTTAAAGTAAACGAAATTTCATTATCGTGTCTACGTATGCTCAGTTCAATACCCTGCTTCTAACATTCAAAGTTATATGAAGTGAGGGTGGCAGAAAAGGGATCATGGACAAAAAAGAAAGAAAGTCCAGACACCATTTTTCCAAATGTTGCCTGGCCTTTTCTTCTAGCCTTCAATCAAACGAATTTCGCTGGTAAGCGCTGCGGCTTTGCCCAGCATGGCGGCGACACCGCAATAGCGGTTTTGTGACAGGTCTACGGCCTTCTCAATTTTTTTGAGGGAGTCCTGCAGATCTTGGCCGGTAAATTCGTAGATCAGGTGGATTTTCGAATAGGTCTTTGGATGTTCTTCAGTCATTTCCGTTTCGACTTTCATTTCGAAGCTGGTAAATTCAACTTTCATTTTGTTCAGGATCGACACGACGTCCATGCCGGAACAGCCGGTGAGCGCGGAGATCAGGAGCTGTTTTGGCCGTGGGCCCCGGTCCTTGCCGCCAAAGTCACTCTCAGAGTCCATGATGAGCTTGTGATGGCCATCCAATGTCATTTCAAAGGCCATGCCGTCAAGGTGCTTGGTGGTGTATTCCAGTTTCATAGAAAACCTCCCAAAGTTGTGTCTGTAATTTAATTGTATGCGGTTGCAGGAAAAATGCAAGGGGCGGGTGGGGCGCATGGAAGGTATCACGGGCAGACCTTTACACTTACCTGCATAATTAATGTCAACGGGAGCTGATATTCATGTACGAGATTTTGCTGAAACGCATCTATGAGCCTGTTTCTGATTTGGATGGCTTCAGGATCCTCGTGGACCGTCTGTGGCCGAGAGGGATCAGCAAGGAAAGAGCGGCGCTGGCCGACTGGGCCAAGGACCTGGCGCCCAGCACAGCGCTCAGAAAAGACTTTTGTCACCTGCCAGAACGTATGGAAGCCTTCAGAGTCCGTTACACTATGGAGCTTGACCAGAGCGAAGGTGCTGCCGCTTATGCTGCGCGGCTCCGCCAGATCTTGGAAATTAAGCCGGTGACGCTGCTCTATGGTGCAAAAGATCCCGAGATTAACCATGCGGTGGTGCTGAAAGCATGGCTGGACAGTCAAATGGCATCTAGATAGCTTCAATGGTATCCAGGAAGGCCTGGAGCGGCTGATTGCCCACGAGTTCGTGGGACTCGTTGATGACTATTTTTGGTACGCCGGAGACATTATACTTGTCCGCCAATTCCCCAAAGGTCTGAGCTTCAATCATTTCTGCCTTGATGTGCGGATTCATCAGTGCCAGTTTGTGGGCCTTTTGAACCGCGCCAGGGCAATGCGGGCAGCCCAGGGTGACAAAGACTTTAATGTCGATAGGCTTTTGTATGGCTTCAATGCGGTCGGCGAACTCCTTGGGAAGTTCACTCTCAGCGCCGGAAACCTCCATCAGGGCAGGAATTAAGGAATTGATCTCGTGACCCGCTGGTATACCGTTGAATTTAATGCGTTTGTAGTCGCCGCTTGCGTCCAGGAGCACTATGCTGGGTACCATTTCGACCTCGTAGGCCGCGGCTTTTTCCGCGTCTTTTTTTAAGTCGTATTCTACAAAATGGATCTTGTCGTTCAGGGCAGCGACTTCCTGCATGTAACTTCTCGTCTCGGTACAGCTGTAGCAATCACCTTCAGTAAACAGCGCGAGAGTGACCTCGCCTGCCAAGTCGTTGAAAATTTCCTTCAGTTGTGTTTCAAGCTGCGCGTCAAACATTTTCATTATAATTTCCTCCTTGTTGGGCTTTCATAGCCCTTATTTTTTTTGCCGATGGTTGCACATCCGCACGTCTCCTATCAAAGTACGTTTACAACCCATGCTTCTGAATATAGTCATTCGCGGCGAGGGCGGCGACTGCGCCATCACTTGCGGCAATTACAATTTGTTTGTAGGGAAAACCGGTGACGTCGCCGGCGGCGAAGAGTCCAGGCACATTGGTTTCTTTGAGTGGAGTCGTGAGAATTTCACCTTGGGCATTGACCGCCACATGCTTTTTAAAAGGTCCCGTGTTGGGCAGATATCCGATTTCAATGAAGATCCCATCACCGCTTAGAACCCGCTGTTCTCCGGTATCCGCATCTTCGACGCGAATGCCGATCATGGCCTTGTCTCCGATGATCTCTGTAATTTTTGTTTTAAGGTGCACAGTAATTTTAGGATCTGCATTTATTTGATTGATCAGAATCTGATCCGCCCTGAGCAGACTGCGGTGAACCAGGGTCACAGACCGGGCTAACTTAGCCAGATCCAGCGCCGCCTCGACAGCCGAATTGCCGCCGCCTGCTACAAAGACATCCCTGTCTTTAAACAGCGGACCGTCACAGATTGCGCAGTAGGCAACCCCTTTACCTGCATAGTCCTTTTCGCCTGGCACGTCCAGCCTTCTTGGCTTCGACCCCGTCGCCAGGATCATGGTCTTTGACTTATAGGTCTCACCTGAGGAAAGCACCACATGATGCAGGTTGTTGTCGCTGAAGTAGTCAACAACTTCGGACTCATCATAGATTGGAACTTCAAGCTTTTTGACATGGGCTGCGAAGCGTTCGGCGAGCGCCTCTCCGGAAATGTCTTCTACGCCAATGAAATTATCTACAGAAGAGGTATCCAGAACCTGGCCGCCTTTTTTCAACCCTAAAATGCCGAGCTTCAATCCTTTTCTGGCGCCGTACAGAGCGGCATTCAGACCTGCAGAGCCTGAACCGACAATCAGGAGATCATACAGAGCATCCTGATCCAGAGTCGTCTTTTTTAAGGCGCTGCTGTCCAGATTAAAAGATAAATTGAGAGTCATCATTTTTGCCTCCTTGGGGACGAAACTTGAATATTGAGTTTATAATTGAGAGCTTATGGGATAAGCTCTCTGAGTTTACTATTTGTTCAATATTTTGCAGACAGAGGATTCCGAAAGTCCTCCAAACAAAGCGCCCAGTTCCTTTAAGGACAGGGTGGACTGTCTTCTGAAATCCTTGATTAACTGGTTGCGGCAAGCTTTGTCCTTTAAAAGTTCGGTGGCTGTTTTACCATCTTCTTTGGCGATTCGTATCAGAAGTGACTCCGCGTCGTCAAAAGTCGTAATGCAATTTTGACATGAGAGGTCTTGAACCTTCTGGTCGCCGCCTGTTAAAGAAGTTCCGCCATAACTTTCTTTGGTCAAAGGTGAGATCCAGTCCAGCGGAAGAGGATGTTTCAAATCATAATGACAATAACTGTTGTAAACGGAACTGCTTTGTTGATGAATGCTTCGAATCTGGTTCTGCACTTGCTCGTCTGAAGTCAAAGGTGTGCTTTTGTAGCGATCCCTAAACAAGGGATGCTCGCATTTCACATACATGGCGTAACCAATATTGATGCTTTTCATGATGCTCGACAAATCACTTCCGTTGGGGTCCAATACAAGATGATAAGCATTCGGAGACAGCATGCAATACGCGTAGAGCTTAAACTCAAATTTTTTTTGAGCGCGTTTCAAAATTTCAAGGAAATAAGACCGATCCTCGTCACTTCCGAAGAGTGGACGTTCAGCCGAACTGGCTTGATAGATATAATAAATGCCATAGGTTTCTTTGAGTCTGGCGGTTCTTGCCATCATTCAGCCCTCCCATGGCTACACTATATACCAGTTTAAAGAAAAAATCAAGTACCGTCCCCGAAAAAAATGTGGACATCAGAATTTCTGAATTTTATATTTTTAAGAAATAAGCTGGAGATCAGCGTCTGACACCTAAAGACACTCGCTTCCGGAATCTAAACAGGCGCTGGCACATCGCGCCAACGCCTGTATTTTTACCTCCAATCAAATCACATCCAGCGGCACTTTTTTGACCGGAGGCGGAAAAGCCTCATCCAGGCGAGCCCAGTCTTCATCACTGAGTTTTACGTAGAGTCCTTTGATCAGGTCGTCCACATGGACCGGATTTGAGGTGCGTGGTATAGCTGCCGTATAGGGATCCCGAAGGGCAAAGAGAAGCATCAGCTGATGAAAGTTGATCCGGTTTCTGGCGCAAACTGACAGAATGACCGGATGCGAGACCAGCTCTTTTTTCAATGCGCCGCCCTGAGCCAGAGGGGAATAGGCCATGAGTGCCACGCCTTGGGCTTTCATCCAAGGCAGCAGACTGTGTTCAATTCCTCGGGAGCCCAGATGGTACATGACCTGATTTACACTACATTTCTCGCCACCCTTAACGGAAAACAGCGCTTCCATATCCGCCAGGTCGAAATTCGAGACCCCCCAGCGTTTGATCTTCCCCCTGGCAACCAGTGTCTCCATGCCTTCCACGGTTTCCTGCAGCGGCACGCCGCCCCGCCAGTGAAGGAGATAGAGGTCCAGATATTTGGTCCCGAGGCGCTCCAGCGTTTCGTTGCAGCTTTTGACTATTTTGGTTTCGCTCGCATTGTGGGGGTAGACTTTCGAGACTAAGTAAAGCTGCGCGCGATCCACATCCTGAATTGCTTTGCCCACAATGGTTTCGGCGCCGCCGTCACCATACATCTCTGCGGTGTCAATCATGCGGATGCCTTGTTCCAGGCCGCGCTTAACCGCCTGAAGCTCTCTGGACTGATAACGGAATTGTTCGCCCAAAAACCAGGTTCCAAGGCCGAGCCTCGGCATGGTACTGCCGTCTTTTAAACTCAAATTCTCCAGTTGCAGCATTTTGCTCCCCCCTTTTGCTTCTAACTTTGTTAATCATTTATACCCCTATTTGAAGATCACTGGACGCCCACTTTCCGCGATCTGCGAATAGAAATTAAGTGACATGGGTATAGGTGCTGTAGGGATGTGGTGATCCTTTGAGACGGCAGCATCTTTAAATGCTTTTAGCCGATGGTCACCTGACATCACCCCACAAAACTTAAACAAAGCAGGAGGAAAACTATGTCATTAATTGTTTGCGTTTTCGTTGGAGAGGGGATTGTGCTGGCCAGCGACAGTCGTTCCACCTATAATCGCATGGAGGAGACCAAAGAGAAGAAAGTCCAGACCCTGGGCATCCACACGACGGATACGACCTACAAGACCTTCCTGTGTCCCAATCATATTGGCCTGTCCGTCTGTGGGGAAGTGTCCATAGACAACAAACCGCTGACAGGGTACATAGAGGCGTTTATACGCGAAAGCATGGGGCCGGAGACTGATATTGACGAGGTGCCGGAAGCTCTGATTGCCTACTTCAACCGCTTTGGCAATGTACCAAATTCAAATTTTTTCATAGCGGGGTACAAGAAAGTTGGCTCCGCTTACGAAAAAAGGCTATGGAACGTCAATATCAAGTCAAAACGCGCCAAGCGGGAAGGCACGGAAAATCAGGGTGCGTCCTGGTCCGGTGAAGTGGATGTCCTGGCCAGACTCCTGAGCCCGGCTCAGATTAAAAAACCTGATGGCAGCACGGTCGACTTCAAAGCCCACGACATTTCGTGGAACTATTTCACCCTCCAGGATGCCGTGGACTTTGCCGAGTTTGCTATCCGCACCACGGTGGATACTATGAAATTCCAGAACCGGCTGAAAACCGTGGGCGGACCAATTGATCTGTTGATCCTGAAGCCGGGGGAAGCGTACTGGCTGCAGCGGAAGGAACTGAGTGTGTGAGGTTTGAAACTGGGGGTTGATAGGCGGCAGCCGCAGACGCCTGCTTCCACCCCTGTGTGTGAGCACTACTTCCGTTCATGATTTCATATAGTCAAATAAACCTGAACTATAATCTTTTTGAAAGGGTGTTGTACATGACAGTCAAAATCAGACCGGTAAACCTGCAGGATCTTGAAGCAGTTTCATTAGTTGAAATGGCGTGCTTTCCGGAAGCGGAAGCAGCGACGAAAACCTCCTTTGAACAGCGGATTAAAACTTTTCCAGACAGTTTTTTTGTTGCGGAGCTGGAAGGAAAAATCGTGGGATTCATCAATGGCAGTGTCATCAATGGCAAAGTGATCTATGACGATTTGTTTCATAACACTGAATTACATATTCCTGAAGGAAACTATCAGACGATCTTTGGGCTGGATGTAATGCCTGAGCACCGCAGAAAAGGCATTGCAGAAATGCTTATGACACACCTGATCGAGACAGCCAGAAACGCGGGTCGTTATGGTTTGGTGCTGACTTGCAAGGAACATCTCCTTCCATATTATGAGAAATTCGGATTTGTGAATCTGGGGGTTTCAGATTCCACCCATGGCGGCGCAATTTGGTATGACATGATCCTTGAATTTGACAATTTGAGTTTGTAGGGGGACAAAATGGAAAATGGCATAATGTTTCAGGCCTTCGAGTGGTACCTGCCAAATGATGGCCAGTATTATAACCGACTGAAAGATTTGGCCGGGTCATTAAAGGATGCGGGGTTTTCAGCCATCTGGATTCCGCCTTGCTGTAAGGGTACAAGCTCGAACGACGTCGGTTACGGCATTTATGACCTATATGACTTGGGTGAGTTTGATCAGAAGGCTACCGTGAGAACCAAATACGGAACCAAGGATGAACTTGTTCAAATGATTGAGGCAATGCATGCCAGCGGCCTTCAGGTCTATGCGGATGTCGTCATGAACCATAAAGCCGGGGCTGACCGCTCGGAAGTTTTTATGGCAGTGAAAGTCAAACCGGAAGATCGAAAGACGGAGCTTGAAGAACCAAAGGAAATTGAGGGGTGGACCGACTTTGACTTTCCCGGTAGAAATGGCCAGTATTCATCATTTAAATGGAACTTTAATCATTTCAATGGTGTGGATTATAATCAGCGGGATAGCGAAGCAGGTATTTTTCGAATCCTCGGGGAAAATAAAGGCTGGAATCTGGGTGTTTCCTATGAATATGGCAATTATGACTATTTGATGCATGCGGATCTGGACCATGCGCATCCGGAGGTGGTTGAAGAACTCATCACCTGGGCCGAATGGCTGATCCATACCACAGATGTTGACGGCTTTCGCCTGGATGCACTCAAACATATTGATACGGCCTTCATAAATATATTTAGACAGCGTCTCACGGAGAAATTCGGAAAAGACTTTTATATGGTGGGCGAATACTGGGTTTCGGATTTCCAAGTTAAGAGAACATATCTTGAAAAAACGGGGCATAAAATCGATCTCTTTGATGTAGGCCTGCATTTCAATTTCTATGAGGCGTCCATTCAGGGTCAGGCCTATGACCTGAGGATGATTTTTAATAATTCAATTGTTGAACAATTTCCGGAGCGGGCTGTTACCTTTGTGGACAATCATGACTCGCAGCCTGGGCAGTCCCTGCAGTCCTGGGTAGAGCCGTGGTTTAAGCTTCATGCCTATGCGCTGATCCTGCTCAGAATAAAAGGCTATCCCTGCGTCTTTTTTGGGGATTACTTCGGAACCGGGGGTCAGAAACCGTTTGAAGGACTGAAAGGTCAGATTGACGTTTTGATGAAATCAAGAAGAGAGGCTGCTTATGGAGATCAGGTGGATTATTTTGAGGATCCCCAGAGAATTGGTTGGGTGAGGCTCGGCACGGCGGAACACCCCGAGAAGATGGCTGTGATTTTGAGCACAAAAGAGGATGGCGTCATCCATATGTTTGTAGGGAAAGACCAGGCGGAC
>CAYQDM010000039.1:0-17583 GCA_964416305.1 uncultured Acidaminobacter sp.
TCCTTGAGCTTCACAGCCAAATCATCAAACAACGTATAGGTCACCGGCACGACCAACAAGGTCAGCATGGTTGACAACGACAGGCCAAAGATGATGACCGTCGCCAGAGGCGCCTGCATTTCGCCGCCCTCTCCCAGTCCCAGGGACATAGGAATCATAGCCAGAACCGTGGTCAGCGTCGTCATCAGGATTGGCCTGAGACGCGTAGGACCCGCCTTGACAATTGCCTCATTGCGCTCGTGTCCGTTGTTTCTCAGCATATTGATGTAGTCGATCAATATAATCGCATTGTTGACGACAATCCCCGACAACATAATGATCCCAATAAATGCCGGCACATTAAAGGTCCGCCCTGTTACCGCCAGTCCAATTGCTGCCCCCGAAAATGCCAGCGGCACCGAGAACATGATAATGAACGGCTGAATCAAGGATTCAAACTGCGCCGCCATGACCATGTAAATTAAAAGCAGCGACAGAATCAGTGCCAGTACCAATGATGAAAATGCGTCCACAATTTGCTGATATTGCCCGCCAATGCCCAAATCGTAGCCCTCCGGAAGGACGAGCTCGTCCAGATAGACCTGGAGTTCGTCTGTAGCGCTGCCGACATCGCGATCAAAGAGCTCTGAACTCACTGTCACATACCGCACTTGATTTTTACGGGCAATGCTTACCGGACCTTCATCAATCTGGATCTCGATCAGATCCCCAAGCCGCATGACCGAGCCTGTAGGCGCAGTAAATTTCAAATCCTTGAGGTGCTCGAAGGTTGAAGACTGGTCTTCAGGCAGCTGAACGCGGACGTCGATCTCGTCGCCCTCCACTCTATAGCGCGTCGCTACTTGTCCTTGGAGCGCACTCCGTATGGCTGAAGCCACCTGTATATTGGTGATGCCGTACTGTGAGGCTTTTTCCTTGTTGACGAAGATTTGGGCTTCAGGGCGACCATCGGCAATACTCGAGCTGATCTGTCTGGTCCCCTCCACGCGCTGAATCTTTTCCTCAACTTCCGCGGCGATCATTCCCAGTTGTTCAAAGTCAAAACCGGAAATCTCGACGGAAATAGCGTCACCGCCCATACCGGAAGCGCCGCCACCCATCATCATAGTGACCTCGGTGACATCAATTTCTGCGCCAGGGATCAACTTGACCTGATTGCGGACAGTCTCGACGACCTCGGCTGTGCTCCGCCGCCTGTCCCCCTTCGACACCAGAGTCGCACTGATTGAAGCAACGTGGGAGTCGGTCGAAGTGGACATCATCATATTGTCGCCCCCGCCTATAGTCGTAAACACCTTTTCAACCTCCGGTGTTGCCGCCAACAGACTTTCCACCTGGGAAGCGACCTGATTGGTCTCCTCAAGCTGCGTTCCTTGAGGCAGCTCAATGCCAACCGTGAACTGGCCCTGATCTGTCGCCGGGATAAACTCAACGCCAATCAGCGGAACGGCAAAAATAGAAGTCACCAGTATAACGGCAGCGATCAACACAGTCAGTTTTCGACGCTTCAGCGCCTCAACCAGGACGCGCTGATAATAGGCATCCACCCTGTCAAAGAACTTGCCCCAACCATCAAAAATGGCATCCATAAAGGATCGCTTAGGCTTATTTGTCTTGGCCATGGCCAGCATTTTAGAGCTGAGCATAGGTACAACTGTTAAAGCCACCGCCAGGGAAGCAAGTAAAGAAAATGTCACAGTTAAGGCCATTTCCTTGAAGATCTGGGCAGCCATACCCTCCGTAAAAATAATTGGGAGGAAGACAACCACCGTAGTCAGGGTCGAGGCTGTAATTGCGCCACCGACCTCTTTGGCGCCCTTGATGGCCGCATGAAACCGTCCCTCGCCTTGTTGTCGGTGCCTGAAGATGTTCTCCAGAACGACTATGGAGTTGTCGACCATCATGCCGACACCCAGCGCCAAACCGCCCATGGAAATCAGATTGAGGGTCGTGTCCGCCAAGTACATCAAGATAAAAGTCGTAATGATCGACACCGGAATAGCGATGCCTATGATCAGAGTCGTCCTGAGGTTTCTTAGGAAAATGAACAGGATCAGGACAGCAAGTGTCGCACCCATGATTGCGTTCGTCGAAACGTTGCTGATAGCAAGCTCAACAAACTGCCCCTGGTCAAAGACCAGCTGAATGTCAACCTCCGGATTGTCTTTCTTGATCTGCTCGATCTCTTCCTTGACCAGGTTGACCACCGCGACTGTGTTTGCTGTCGTCTGCTTCTGAATTGAGACACCGACACTGTTCTCCTGATTCATTCGGGTGAGGGTGGATTGGTTCTTAAGCCCATCGTTGACTTCCGCCAGATCGTAAAGATAAACGACCCCGCCCGATGGCAGCACTATCGGCATCTCCTTGATCTCTGAAACGGATGAAAACTCACCCATGCTCTTCACAATGAGATTTTTGCTGCCATATTCAACGCTGCCGCCAGGAAGATTGATGTTCTCGGACTGCAGCACGGATACGATTTGATTGAAGCTGATCCCATAGCCCGTGAGCTTGTCCGGATCCACCTCAACTTGGATTTCCCGCTCCACGCCGCCGGTGACGTTGACTGAGCCAACACCGTCCAGGCGCTCCAGGCGCATTTTGACGACGTCTTCGACATATTGCTTGAGTTCAATGTCGTCCTGAGTGGATGAAAATACGCCAATCTGAACGACCGGCAGCATATTGGGGTCCATCTTGAGAACCATAGGATTATTGGTGCCCTCTGGCAGGAATCCTCTGATCAGATCAATTTTCTCCCGCATCTGCAGGGTGGCGAAGTCCATGTCGGTGCCATCATTAAACTCCACAATGACCACGGAGGTGCCCTCTGAGGTCTGGGACTGGATGCTCTTCATGTTGTTGACCGAGCCCAGGGCATTTTCAATATTGCGCGTGACGAAGTTCTCCACTTCCTGAGGACCAGCGCCTTCGTAACTTGTCACGACAATGGCAACTGGCACTTCAAGACTTGGCATAAGGTCAATTGGTACGCGCATAAACGACACAACACCTAGTACCACAATGATCAGCATCATCATGATGACCGTGACTGGACGCTTTATGGAAAGTTCAGAAATATTCATAAGTCTTCCCCCTCCGCTTAGTCCACCACAGTTATTTTAGATTTGTCCTGAAGGTAGTTCTGACCTTTGATGATGACTTTTTCGTTTTCAGCGATCTCGCCAAAAACTTCAACGAATTCACCGTTTGAAAGTCCAGTGGTCACTTCCCTGCGCACTGCCACGTCGCCTTCGACCACATAGACAATGTTCTTGCCGTTGTCGTCCAGTACCGCGTCCATCGGCACAACCAAGGCTTCAGCGCGGGCGTCAGTGGTCAGGTTGACTGTGGCGAGCATGCCGCCTTTGATCATGCCGTCGGCATTCGCGACTTCTATTTTAATCAGGTAAGCCTGGGTACGCGGATCAGCACTCGGGCTGATGGCCGTCACCGTACCGCTGTAAGGTCCCGCACCGGCGGCTTCGATCTCCAGTTCAACTGTCTCGCCAATAGTCACCGTGTTCACCAGCTCCTGCATGACACTGATTTCTACAACCACGGTCGACAGGTCAACCAGGGTAAAAGCGGGCACAGCGCCTGAAATAAGCTCTCCCTTGGTGGCGTTTCTCACGGAAACGATGCCGCTGATGGGTGCTGTCACACGGGCGTTCTCAAGCTGGTTGCTGGCCAGATCATAAGACGCCTGGGCCTGCTGAACCTGAGCGCTGGCTATGGCAGTATTTTCTTTGTTGATCGTCGACTCCGTCAGCTCGACGGCCTTTTTCGCGGTTTCATACTGCGCCTGAGCAGTCATAAAACGGGTCTCTGTTGAATCCAGCTCAAATTTTGACACAGCGCCGGCGTCATACAAAATCTTGGCGCTGTCGAGGGCGGTCTTGGCATCCTTGAACATGAGCTCAGCCTGAAGCAGACTGGACTTCAGCTGCGCGAGCTGCAGTTCCACGGACCCGCCGCTGGCACGGGCCAGATTCGCACGGGCGGAGTTGAGACCAGCCTGAGCCTGTTGAACCTGTAGGCGTATGTCCTCGTCTTCGACAGAGAAAAGCAAATCACCTTTACTGACCGGTTGCCCAACCTCGGCATTAACCTGGGTTACTGTGCCCGGCATTTTGGCAAATACGCTGACCTCCTGAACCGGCTGGGTCTTGCCCACAATGGTTCGAAGGTTTTCTATGCGGGTCTTCTGAATCTCGGTGACGCTGACTGCCACGGCCTGGACCTCTGGTGCTTCAGCGTTGTTGGCATTGTCGCTGCACCCTGTCAGCAAAGTCAAGCCCAGGGCTGCTATCAATAGTGCATTATATAGTCTTTTCAAAAGGCATCCTCCATTTAAACGTCTGATCCTTCATTTTTCATGAAGATCGACTTGATTTCAGTAAACAATTCATTGAGTCTTTCAATTTCCTGATCATTAAAGTCTTCAAGTTTTTCGAGCATCAGCTCAGTCATTTTTTTTTGCTGGCTTTCGAAAAATCCTTCACCCATTTTGGTCATCTTCAGCAGTACC
The DNA here is from genome assembly GCA_964416305.1 of uncultured Acidaminobacter sp. Classification (GTDB taxonomy): domain Bacteria; phylum Bacillota; class Clostridia; order Peptostreptococcales; family Acidaminobacteraceae; genus Acidaminobacter. Next base: position 4,535 of record CAYQDM010000039.1, read on the forward strand.
ACACGACGGTCAGCCGGTGATAAAATACGCTCAATATAGCCTTCCTCGATCAATTTATCCGCGAGAACTGTCAAGTTCGGCTTAGAAATCATTAACTTCGTGCCATAATAAGACATGGGCTTCTCGCCCTCCGTGCTTACATAAAATAAGAGTTCCATTTGTTGCCGCGTAATTTCACAGTTGCCTATGTCCTTCGAAAATTTCTTGTGAAGCACCGGCACCAAAGTCATTATAGATTCAATCAGAATTCTCCGATCCATCCTCAGCCTCCACTCCGTTATTGTTATTATGTTTAATAGTTATGTTTAGTAACTATTATAAAATGTAACATTTGAATGGCCTTGCGTCAATCCAGCAAAATAATAAAAATTTGAAAAGTTGAAATCAGGGGCAATAGGCGCAAGTTCCTTTGGCTTACCCATATCCCCTCTCCATCCAACGTCTCAAAAAAAGATGCCGATGGTCTCTTCAACCACCAGCATCTTTCCTGCATTCATTTTTATATTAATAGACTTGCTCATTCCACAAGTACTCTTCCAAATCCACCTGACCCTCAGCGTTCACCTTCACACCTTCCTCTTCGAGCAACCGCTTTTGCGTGATAAATGCCTCGGGGGCAATTAACACGATCTTTCCCTGAGCATTGACGACTCTATGCCAAGGCAATCCTTGACCGCTGCTCATGGAATGAAGAATGCGGGCAACTTGCCGGGCGGCTCGCGGATTCCCAGCCATTAACGCAATTTGACCATAAGTTGCCACTTTGCCCGCCGGAATGTTTTTTATGATTTCAATGGCGCGTTTCGTAAATGGTGTCATAGTTAACCAGCCCTTAAATGTGGATTTTAGTCAAGTTGTGGACCCTTTGGTTTTTTCTCGGCTGATTTCTTCCCGGCCTTCTTCTCTTCCGCAAGTCTTTTATTCTCCTCGACCCGAAACAGCACAATCCTGCGAATTAGGTCGAAGGGAATGGGCTGATCAAGGGGGAACTGAACCGAGCCTTTCGCCCATTTATAGACGGAGATTTCATCCTTAAAAGCCTCAATCCCGCTTGGCGTGGGATAAAAGCCAATATGATTTTTAAAGGCTGCAAAATGCACCAAATTGCCATGAAAGACAAACGTCGGCATCTGGTAGCTGAAGGTCTCCGTGGCGTCTGGCGCCGCCTCCTGAATAACTTTTCTAATTTCCCTCAGCCGTTCCTGAAGCGACGGCTCACATTGAAAAATGTAGTCGTCTATGATACTGGATTGCCCTGACATATTTATCTCTCCTTAATGACACCATAGGTAATCTCTGTTGCTCCAAAAAACATTCAAAAAATACCTTCTTAATAATACCGCCCAACTTGGTCCATGTAGTCCTGATATCGTGAGCCAAAAGTTTCGAGACACCAGCGTTCCTCAGCCAGAATCAGCCAGTGGACTGAAATCTGAAAAGCGAAGAGCAACATTAAGAGTGAAAACGAACCCGTCAACACGACGCATCCAACGAAAGTAATAAAATAAGCAATATACATTGGATTTCGAGACCGCTTATAAAGACCACTGGTGACAAAGCCATGCCTTGAAGGCTTTGAAAATTGGCTGACCGAAATGGCATAGCTTGTCAGGCCCACCAAGTAAATGACAACGCCTGCAACAGAGTTAGCTAAACTGAATTTTATTTCAAGAAAATATAACTGTAACACCATAGCGGCGTTAGTGATCTGATAAATCCAAAAGGCCCATTTTTCTTTACCAATGAGGGGTGGAAAATGCGCGAGCCTTTTGAGTGCATCTTTATCAAATAAATTTGGCAGCGCGTAACGGATTAACAAGACAGGAAATACAGCCCAAATCGCATTCACATGGCTCACCACCCAACAAAGTTTTATAACTTGAAGATTGCGTCATTTGAGAGCCATTTACTCCTTCTGAAGTAAATTTGGACAGCCTATGACTAAGGAGATCATCGGCAAACCTATCACCCTATTCATCCCCTTTATAATTATGACTGAAACGCAAAATTTCGACAATAATCGAAAAAAAGAAGACGGCATCCCCAGCCTTATGCTTTGAGATCCCATCTTCCTGAAGACTTTTTCAATTAGCGGCTCACTACTTCCGCTTGCCCCCGCGTTTCACAAAATCCTGCTCGATCTCTGCCTTCCAGTCCTCGGTCAGTTCCCGATTCGACCTCACCGCGCTGACGGCGTCACTGACAGATCTGAAATTTAACTGTGTCCCTGCTTCATCTGCATGGTAATTTGCTGCGCGGTCTGCATTAATCCCAAACTTTGCCGCTGTCTCAATGGCGTCAATGTTGGCTCCGAGGAAAATAAATTCCCAGCCATAGCGCTCCTTTTGATGACGAATCATATCGTGAATCTTTTTGTAGGTATACTCCTGGCTGGCGTTTTCCATCCCATCTGTGGTGATGACGAACAAAACCTTATCCGCTCTGGCTTCCGGTGCGGTGTGGCGGTGGGCATTGACAAGTTTCTGGATCGACTGGCCTATGGCATCCAGCAGTGCAGTTGTCCCCCGCACATAGTATTCGCGTTCGGTGATTGGATGAATGCCTTTCAGTGGGATCCTGTCGTGAAGCAGCTCGTATCGGTCGTCAAAGAGCACCGTGGTGATGACAGCATCCCCAGGTTCCACCTTTTGCTTTTCAATCATGGCGTTGTACCCGCCTATGGTGTCGCTCTCCAGTCCCGCCATGGACCCGCTGCGATCCAGAATAAAAATCAGTTCGGTGAGGTTTGCAGCTTGCGGCTTGTTTCCCATTGTCTCTGTCATAGCTTTCATAATTTAAAACCTCCCTGGTATTGGATGTCTTAAGCATACCAATTTCGGGAGGTTGAGTGGTCGCCTCGGAAGCGACAAATAACGCTGTCTATGGCGATATAATGTATCGAACTAATGATTGAACCTTACGCACCCAGGAGCGCCTGATCATAAGCGAACAGGACCTCGTTGATTTTGAAGATGTCGTAGATTTCCATTTCAATGAAGTAAGAGATGATCAGGTCAAAGCGGCTGCTGCGGGACAGGGTGTAGCCTGCTTTACTCAGCAGCTCCCGGGTCTCTCCCAAGTCCAGTCTGAGGGAAATGGCGAAGGCAATGGCCGTCGCTTTGCTGGGGCTGTACTCCGGCTGGCTTCTGATCTTTGAAAACAGTCGCCGGTCAATGTTGGCCTTCTTGTAAGCCTCCACGTCCGTCATGCCCTTCTCGTCGATCAGTCTCAGAAGCATTTCCGAGAACGATTCGTCCAGCCGCTCCAGCCGTTCTTCCAAAGAAAGTTTCTTACTGATGGATGCAGAGGGTCGATTCATATAGTCCAAAGAACTAATGTCAACATCCCTCAAGCTGCGGCTGCTTTCTTTTATGCTGCGCTCATCCACATAATGATCGTCAATATACTGATCAATCGATTCGACCAGCTTCTGGCTCAGGACAAACGCCTTCTTGTCAAACAGCACCAGGTACACCTCAAGCTCATATTTCATTAAAAACTCGCTGATGGCTGTTACAGCCACGCGCAAGGCTTCATCCTTGGGGTAGCCGTAAATGCCTGATGAAATCAGAGGAAAGGCTATCGAATTCAAATTATGCTCTGCGGCCAGAGTCAAGGCACGGATGTAGCAGCTTCTCAGGAGTTCTTCCTCCCTGTTCCCGCCGCCCTGCCAAATGGGACCCACTGCGTGGATCACGAATTTCGCCGGAAGCCGGTAGCCTTGGGTGATCACAGCGTCGCCCACGGCACAACTGCCTATGTGGTTACAATCAGCCTGGAGCTCTCTTGGTCCCGCTGCCTCAAAGATAGCGCCGCACACACCGCCGCCCATCTGCAGCCCAGCGTTGGCCGCATTGACAATGGCGTCCACCTTCATTTTGGTAATGTCATTTCGTACAAACTTTAAGGGCATGGGCTCAGCCTCCTGGTCACAGTGTGTAAAAGGTGGTGAAACTCGGTGTCTGAGATACTCGGGGTTGATAGGCGCTAGCCGCTGACACCGAGTTTATCCTTCTTTTTCCCATCTTACCACTTTTATGCCACCAAGAGGAATCCTAAATTTTGCTTTTATAAGGATTCAGTGCTAAAACGCTGCGACCACACTGCCTTCGTAGGTCGACTCGATAAACGCCTTGACTTCCTCGCTCTGAAGAGCAGCGAGAAGTGCCTTGAGGGCTTCGTTGTTTTCTTCGCCGGCTCGGACCGCCAGAATGTTGGCGTATGGGGACTCGGCGCCTTCGACGAGGAGACCATCAGCTACCGGATTGAGGCCTGCTTCAATGGCGTAGTTGCCATTGATCACCGCAGCGTCGACATCCTGGAGAACGCGAGGCAGCTGAGCCGCCTCAATGGCTTTAAACTTCAAGTTCTTTGGATTTTCAACAATGTCGAGTTCCGTCGCGTCGAGACCGCTGTCCTCGGAAAGAGTGATGAGGCCATTAGCTTCAAGAAGGATCAGCGCCCGGCCGCCGTTGACAGCGTCGCTTGGGATCGCGATGACAGCGCCTTCCGGCAGCGCGTCGGCCGAATTAACTTTCTCGGAGTAGAGGGCAAGAGGCTCAACGTGAACGTTGCCGGCGGAGACGACATCGGTCTGATGCTCTGCATTGAAGCCATCCAGGTAAGGCTGGTGCTGGAAAAAGTTCGCGTCGAGCTCGCCGTCATTGAGGGCGAGGTTTGGTTTGACGTAGTCGGTAAACTCGACAATTTGGAGCTCAATGCCTTGAGCGAGAAGATCGTCCGCCACCAGCGAAAGCAGCTCAGCGTGGGGAACCGGCGTGGCACCGACTTTGAGAATGGTTGTCTCTGCAGTTGGCGTTTCAGCAGAAGGTGTTTCAGCAGTTGTTGTCTCAGTGTTGACGCTGCAGCCCGCGAATAGGGCGAGCGAAAGGATGAGGATGAGTAACAAGATCAATGATTGCTTTTTCATAGTGGTTAGCCTCCTGATATGATTTATTATGATGAACGCTTCGCGAGGATTCTCCCCGCCGCGAAGTTCCCAATCCACTGGGTACCCTGCACCAGCAGGATGATGACCGCTACCGCGGCAATCATGACATCCGTCTGGAAACGGTGAAAACCGAACCGGATGGCCAGGTCTCCCAGACCTCCGCCGCCAATGGCCCCCGCCATGGCCGAATAGCCTATGATGTTGATGACCGTCAGTGACATCCCCAGGATCAGGGACGGCAGCGCTTCCGGCAGCAGCGCCTTGGTCACCAGCTGCCGGTGGGTGGCGCCCATGGCGACCACGGCTTCAATTGTGCCATCATCGACTTCTTTGAGGGCGTTTTCCACCACCCGCCCAACGAAGGGCGCTGCGCCAATAGCCAGTGGTATAATTGTTGCTGTTGTGCCGATGGTCGTCCCCACCACCACCCTGGACAGCGGAAACAGCAGGATCATCAAAATGATAAAAGGAAAAGATCGCAGCACATTGACCACCCCATCCAGGACGCTGTACAGCAGCGGCTTTGGAAAAAGACCATTTTTTGGGGTCAGATAAAGCAATATCCCTATGATAAGTCCTATGGCCAGCGCGAAGAGGCTGGATAAAACCACCATGTAAATTGTTTCGAGCGTAGGCTGAATAAGCAGTTTGATCAGAGTCATGCGCTCACCTCCTTTCGATAATTCTTGATTGCCTGGATGCTTGTAATTTCACCATTCTCAATGGTGGCAATTCTGTCGCAGACTTGGTGCATGATGTCATGCTGATGGGAGATCATGACTATAGTCAGCCCCCTCTGTTCCCTCAGCTTCAGGAGCAGCTTCAATATGGACTGGGTCGTTTCAGGGTCCAGCGCACTGGTGGCCTCGTCGCTCAGGAGAATCTCCGGATTCGACGCCAGCGCCCGGGCTATGGCCACCCTCTGCTTCTGTCCGCCGCTGAGCTGCCCAGGATAAGAATCCCGCTTTTCCCAAAGTTCTACTTCCTTGAGGAGCCCTTCTACCCGTCGCTCAATTTCTGCTTTATCAACGCCGTCGATTTCCAGCGGAAAGGCCACATTACCACGGACCGTTCTGGAGCTGAGAAGATTGAAGCCCTGAAAGATCATGCCTATGTTTCTGCGCTGCTTTCTCAGCGCCTGCAGGGTCATGCGCGTCATATCCGCGCCGTTAATCAGCACTTCCCCTTGGTCCGGACGCTCCAGACCATTGATGGTTCGGATCAGAGTACTCTTGCCAGCCCCGCTTTTACCCACGATCCCAAAAATTTCGCCTTTCTCAATTTCAAGAGAAATTTGCGAGAGTGCCTGAAAGTCCGCGCCGTTCGCTTGCCGGAATTTTTTTGTTATATTTTGAATTTTAATCATTTTTTACCTCCTCTGCCAAATAAAAAAACCTCAACGCGTCACAGCGAAGAGGTTTGTATACCGTATTGCCCCATCGCTGTCAGCAGTACCACCTTGCCTTACGGCAGGTTGGCGCAGGATCATCGAGCTGACTCTCTCCCCTGACTCTTGATATGGCTGTTTAAGTTGTTGAAATGAATAGTAACACATCCGAAAATGTTATGCAATACCCAAGCGGAATAGTCGGAATATTTTTTCTTTTCAAGCTGAAGAATGTGGAATTGGGATCAATAGGTCAAAAAGGCCGCTAAAACCCAATTCCACCTCCTTCTTTCCGCAGTACGCCCTCCGGGCGCCCTTAACTCAAGTTGGTTTGCCTATCGTGCCTCAGTCTTCTCAACGAAGATCTCCATCCCTGGATACAATGCCCTGAGCTCATCCAGCATTTCCACAGCAAGAGGTTCAGAATCCAGCTTCCCAATCTCCAGGAAAAAGAGGTCGCTTTCCGTCGCGGAAGGCAATATCCTGCGCTGTGGATACTGATTCATGATGGTTTCTTCCAGGATCGCCAGACCTTCGCCACGCGGCATGTCCACAGTTCGAACTCGATAGCTGTCCAAAGCTGCAGCTGCCTCGGAAGAGGTCTCTACCTCCACCACCAAGCTCGCAGGTGACGCCATCTCCCGTATTTCGTATGAAATAGACTCCGCAAACACAATCATGAAGCGGACCATTGAGTCATCAAGCGTGACAACAGGATAGACTGCCGTCACAAGCGGACTCTCCTTAATTTTTTCAAAATCCTCTATTGCCGAGAGCATTCTGACCCCGCTGATTTCAAACAACAGTGTTTCAGGCTTTTGCGCATAGACGACCTTGTAGGCACTGGCAAGGTCTTGCGACGCGCCGTCCTGGTCGAAATGGATGACGAACTGCGCCTTTCCGTTTTGAGTTTGTGTGCTGATTCCACTGATGTCAGTGCCATCAGTGACCATTCCGCCGCTTGCCTTGCCGTCCGTGAAGGTCAGGATTTTGACCAACTGACCCAGAATAGGGATCTCTGCCAGTTTACTTGCGAACATGGGCGAAGCATTGAGACTGCCTACAAAAATTACCAGCGCAGCAGCTGATGCATAAAGAACACGCCTAAGTGCCTGCGATGACTTCCGTTCTCCAGAATTAATTTTTCGTGTCATAGTCTGCTTGTCACGTCGCCCCTCAAGAATCGCATTATTTATAACCTCATCAAGTTTCTCAGGTGCCTTCAACTCACGATAATCCATTTTCATATGATTTAATGCTTGAACCCGCTTATTCAAACACTTCGACCTCCTTTAACTCAATTCTCAGCCGCTTCACAATTCTGTGAAGCTGACTCTTCACCGTGCCCAGCGGCATTTCCATAATCCCGGCTATTTCTTCGAGTTTCAGATCCTCAAAGTATTTCAGATGAATCAGTCTTTTCTGAGTCTCATCCAGTCCCTGAATGGCCTCCCTTAAGTCCATGACAGCCTCGGTATCCATCCCCTGATTTGCTGAGGAGCCAACCCAGACTTCAGGGGCTTGGGCGACGTTTTCTCTTTTTCTGAGCACATCCACCGCACAATTGATCAGGATCCTGATCAGCCAGCTTTTCATATAAGCTTCCTCTTTCAATTTCTCCTGGTTGACAATAGCCTTGTAAGTGGCCTCTTGAACCACATCCAACGCGTCCTGCTCGTTCTTGACATAGCTGTAAGCAATACGGTAAAGCTGGAGTTTATGCTCTTGTATTAACTCTATGAGCGCTGCTTCCCGATCCTGCAGCTGATTTCTCTTTTTTCCAAACACCGCTGCGATCCCTCCTTTCAAGATTCACCCATTAGACCATCGAGGTGATCAAAAGGTTTCACCATTAGAATAAAAAACCATCAGCAAATATTTCTGCCGATGGTCCCGTAATCCCACAATTTCTCGTGAAGGCCGACTCGTCTACCGTCCCACCAAATGCCGCAGTGCCGCCACGGGTTCATAAAACAGCATCCTAGGCCCTGAATACCGCATGACCTCCCGGATCCGATCCCGCATCTCAGGATTGTAGCAATGCACTGAGCACTTAGAACAAAACGGTTTCTCTGAGCCAAATTTGCAGTGCTCCAGCCGGGTCAACGCGTAAAAAGCCAACGCGTCGCATTCAGAACAGACTTTTGCCTTGTTGTGATGCCCCTTGCAGTAAATCTCGATCATTTTATTCACAACGCGTTTTTCCATCTCTATTCTGTCCTTGTCCATACAAATCACCTTTTACATATTTACCAATTTTATGCCCAGATAAACCATGGCATGAGGGTTTCACGTCTGATGGCCACCAGCACCGTCGAGCGCACGCCTATGCCGGGCGCACCCAAAATAAAAAAACCAGACAAGTCTGGTTTTTTTAACTGCAAAATCACGAAAGTTTATCAAGGTAACTCAACATAGACTTCAATCTTAACAATTTTTCCCTTTTGAATTTCAAAAACCATATATTGATAACCCTCTCTAAGACTGCGTCTGTAAGCGGCATTCTCAGGATCAATCCTGCCATCTGGTATTTGCTCCAAATCCTTGTAAGCGGATTTGAGTTCATCTAAAGTCATGCTCACCCGAATCCCCTCCGGTGTCTGAATAGTCGGCTGATTAGTGGTCATGCGCATCAGCCAAAAGGTTTTGCCATTGTCTTTCGGAGAGGTCCAAATCAGCTCCAAATCCTCGTACGTCACCGTTTTCACAAACGATCCGGCAAATGTATCAGAAGTTTGTCCAAGTACTTCTATGCTTTCTGAAAGAGGCGTTCCAATCTCAGGCAGCTCCAATAGCTCATTGTCCCATGCATTGAGCGAAAGCACCACGGTACCTGCCATCAGCGAAAAACTCTCCAGCGCCTCCGGGGTATTTTGAGTTTGCTGCACTTCATACGCCCCCATGACAAACTCTTGAATACGCCAGCCTTCAACAGTATTCGCAACGACTGCCTCGACCGGCCGCAACGCTGCAGGCATACCACCAGGACCCTCTACGCTTGTAACCTCAATCAGCTCGCCTTCAACCCTCCAAAGACCCGAATCGATCTTTTCCACTGCGCCTACTTCAATTCTGTCCGGCCAAGGACTTGATGTCAGCTTGCCAGGAGCTGCTTCCGGATTCGCAAGCCAGACATCCAACAGATCTTGTTCGACCAGGTCTCCATAATATTTCACAACATCCATTTTCAGGTCCTCTTCCGGCTCAAGCAAGGCGACCTTCTGAAGCCTGGAACCGAAGGTCTCGACCAACGCTATGACTTCCTTCCTTGCCACTGAATCTTCTATGGTCTGTGAAGTCGGCGTCGGTGTCACCGGCTCAGTTTTTTGACTGCAGCCCGCAAAACTGATAACAAGAAATAGCAATAGGATCATGGAAAGCATTAATTGTAGACCACTTGCCTTCGCATTTGGTGACTTTTTCTCATTTTGTTTTAAGGATTTAGTCCTCATAACTATTTCGCCTCCTGACGGTCAGACTGGCTTCACACTTTATAGTCTCAGACTTTTACCCAGCTCAGTCACTGTGACGCATCAAATCGGCTGAAAGTTCCAATACTGGCACCAACGAAACTCTCTTCGGTATTCCTGACAGGAATATTGAACGATAAAAAAAACATCGGCAAAAACAAAGCTCTGCCGATGGTCCCTTAATCTCACAATGCACCTAAAGGTCAATCCGTCTGCCTTCCTCCGCCGAGAGGTAGGCGGCGTACACCAGTTTCACGCTTTCCGCTGCCAGGTCAAAGTCGCTGACCGGAGGTCGGTCAAACGCAACGCACTCGACAAAATCCTGAAGCTCGCCGGTATAGCCCCTTAGAACCTCATCCGACACAAAAGAGCGGTTCCACCCCAGCTTGTTCGGAATCATTTCAGCGAGATAAATGTCCTCAATCTTTTCCTCGTCCAGGAAATAGGTCTGGAAGTAATCCGTAGGCGCGACGTTGCAATTGAAGGTCGCGTCATTCGCGTAGACATCGATATAAGTTTTGGTCCCGCCCAGATAGGTATCTGAACCAATGACCAGTGCTTTCGTCCCATCTGAAAAGGTCAGAGTGACGGTGATTGTATCCTCAACATCAACAGGGTTGGCGCTGAGGTGCCTGCGCTCCTCCTGGGTGAGCCTGGGGACCACATACCCGGCATCCGCCGTGACACTGACCACCTTCAGATCCTCGCCCTTTGAGGCAGCCTCTGTCTTCTTCAGCCAAAGCATGCCGGTCAGCGGATGGATCGCGTTGCGCATGAGCGGCCCGCCGCCGGTTTTATTCCAGAGTCCCGCGACTGCGGAACTGGATCCCTTGAGGCTGGCCTCTCCTTTCATGAACAAAATGCGGCTGCCTTTAGCAGTAATGAAGTTCGCGGCTTTTCTGATGTTTGGCGCATAGACAAAATTCTCAGCATACATGAAAAGCTTGCCGCTGGCCTCGATAATTTCTTTGGCCTTTTCCAGCTCTTTGCAGACAGCTTCAAACATTTGGCGTTTTGAGACGTTTTTGCCAATCAGCTCCGGATCACCTGTCTCACCAAAATAACCTGTAAATGGCTTTTCACAGATGACGTGCTTTCCGGCACCCATGGCGTCGTAAACCATCCCAGGGTGAAGCGACGGCGGGGTAACGATATCAATGATGTCAATTTCAGGGTCATTGATGGCTTCTTTATAATCTGTGATAACTTGCTCAATGCCGTACTTTTCCTTGAGTGCCAAAGCCTTTTCAACATCGACGTCGACAAGCGTCTTGATTCGGACATCCACACCGTGAATTTTCTCATAACCGTTAAGGTGCAGGACCGCGCCGTAACCTCCGCCCACCAGCGCAATAGTCACTTCCTTTTTCGCCATTTGAACCCCTCCTGAGCTTTCACTTTTTCGTGCATCCCAAAAATGTCAATACATAATGACGGTTGACCATGTTTATACACGATTTACTGAATCGTTTCAGTAAATCAGTTTAATAGTATTTTAAGCGGGCAGGTTCCGTTTGTCAATTGGGTTCAACACTGAAATAGAAAGTTATTAAATTGTCAATTACGAACCGTTGAATCGTTTCAGTAAATTCTTTGACACAGTCTCTCAAAACCGAGTATAATGATGTAAACCTCCAGACTTATGATTTTAAGCGCGCTGAATAAGCGCTTCGTGAGATGGATGACGAGCTGAGTATCGATGCCATCGGCATATATGCTTTACCAATTCATATTAAGCAGGTGATCCCATGAAAAAATCCACGCAAAAACGCGTGACCCTAAAGCAAGTCGCGGCTCATGCCGGGGTCTCCCTGACAACGGCTTCCATGGCCCTCAATGGAAACCCAAGCATCCCCGAAGCGACCTGCCAAAAGGTTTATAAAGCAATAGAGGAACTGGGCTACGTCTACGACCGGGGCGCGGCCAGCCTTCGCTCAAGCACTGCCGGTTCGGGCGCAATTGGCATCATAGTGACGGATCTGGTGAATCCTTTCTATACGGAACTATTGATTGGCATTCAGCAAAAACTTAACGAAACAGAGCAGACGTCACTGCTTGGAACCACCTTTGACTCCTGCGAGGTGCAGGATAGAATGATCTCCATGATGCTTGAGTACCGGATCAGCGGCTTATTGCTCTTCGCTGCGCCGGGTACCAGCAGTGAGGTGATTAAGCGCATTCAGCGTTTTGGGATTCCGGTAGTGTTGATCAATCGCTTGTTCCCTGATCTGCCTTGTGATTATATTGGAGTTGATAATGTCCAGGGGGGGTACGACGCCACCAGGCAATTACTGGCCCTAGGACACAAGCGTATTGGGTTCATAGGCGGCAACCGCCAGCTCTATACCTGGCATGGCCGCCTTCAAGGGTATCAGCAGGCGCTGAATGAATTTGGGATCGAATTCGACCCTGAACTTACTCCGGAAAGCCTGTGCAACCGGGACGAAGCGCCCAACCTGATCGAGCACCTCTTTAATCTCCAGGATCCGCCAACCGCCCTATTTTCCTACAATGATACCATAGCCATAGGTGCCATGATGGCGCTCAAATCCAGAGGCATTGTGCCCGGAAAGGATGTCGCAGTCATTGGTTTTGACGATATTCCGGAAGGACTTTCCTTCAGCCCTTCCCTCTCCACAGTGACCGCCCACCCAAGGCTTCAGGGCGCCAAAGCGGTCGAGCTGCTGCAAAGCCGGATGTCAAATCCAAGTATACCCATTCAAAATATCGTCATGCCCACAGAGCTGGTTCTGAGGGAGTCATCAGGTGAGCCACGCTACTGAACCTCCCATGACACAAATTACGGGTGTTCTTGTCACGCATTGAACCTCCCATGACTCAAGTCACGGGATTCCTAAGAACACCATTCTATCGAACGGTTTTTTATTAGGCTAGCCCCGTCGCACCAGCGGTTAGAAGCCTTATGGCTTCGTTTTTAATATTGATGCTTGCGTTAAGATCCCTGTCGTGGCATATACCACATTCCGGACAAATCCAGTTTCTAATAGCCAGATCCTTAACGTCTTTATGTTTATATCCGCAATTTGAGCACAATTGGCTTGAAGGAAAGCTCCTCCCCACAACGACAACCTGCCTGCCATACCACTTCGCCTTATATTCAAGCAGACTTCTGAATTGTGACCAAGACGCATCAGCGATGGCCTTCGCCAATTTGTGATTCCCCATCAAATTTGAAACCTGCAAATCTTCTATTCCGATCACATCGTGATTTTTGATGATG
>CAYQDM010000040.1:0-17078 GCA_964416305.1 uncultured Acidaminobacter sp.
CTTTTTATTTCAGAATTTTGGGTTGTACACTGTTTAGTTTTCAAGGATCGAATGGTCTCACTTGTGTGATCAACTGTTGGCGCTATAAGCTTCAACCGCAGTCACTATGCGAATTTTAAAGGACCGGTTACCCAGTCCTCAGGAGTCGTCTCAAGCGACCTTAGTTATCTTAACACTAATTTTACGTTCACGTCAACCTGAAATCTCATAACTTTTTTGGTTTTTTATTTGAACAATTTCCAGCGAAAAAGTCTTCTTTATATAGCGTCTTTGAAAGCCGTAAACTAAGCTTCTGCAGCCTCTGGATTTTGAGTAAAAGTCTTGCGATATTCTTTACCTGGATGAATTTCAAAGGTCGAATAGCCTATGCCATAGTCATGACGTCTGAGCAAAATTTCCTCTTCGTCATTTGAAAAAATATAGCCATTTCCAAAAGTATCCACATAATCCCAGCCTAGTTCTTTCATGCGTTCTTTAATGGCAGTGTCAGCTTCACTTCTCTTGGTGATAAACATTAATGCCTTTTTCGAGACTAAAGCTGCCTTTTTTTGATGCCGTTCGACTTCGTAAATGCCTAGCATTAAATCAAAAAGGCGCAGTTCATAATAAATTTTGAGCAAGGTGACGATAAAGAAAAGAACAGTCAGCCATCTAATAATTTTTTTTAGTTTTTCGCCCATATTCAAAGCGATCTCCTCCTCTTCCGTCACATTTATAGCTTTTGTCACTGGTTTTATTATACACCAGAAAAATCGATTTCAAGCATCAGGTTTAATTTTTCAAAAAATTCTAAATAGTATAAAAAAACATCCCTTCCACCTGTTTACAATCGTTCCTTTTAATGCTACACTCATTTTGTCACAAAAAAATATTTTTAGGGAGGACATGTCTCGAATGAATTCTACCAAAAATCGCACTCTAAACGCAGCAAACAAGAACCCCGGTGAATTCGAAATGGCTTGTGAAATTTGTCATAACTCTGCAGACTTGATTCGATTTAAAAACAAATACGTATGCGTAAACTGCAGAGATCAAATTCGAGAATCTTTCGCCCAGTGGATGTAGCAGTTAAGAGCAGATCATGTAAAATTTCAGCGCGATCGATGGTTTAACAAAAATTTCAAGACAATGACTAATCTGAAACCTTTCTGACGCCTGTGACTCCAGGCGTCATTTTAATTATAGCAAAATGAAGGCCACTGTGACCATCGGCAAATCGCTCTTACACGATTTCCGCAGCCACAGCGGCCTTTCTTGTGAGTACTCTACACCTTATTATGTTGGACGACGGGTTCAATAGGCTTCAATCCAGGTGCACCGTTCCCCTACCCGTTCGCCAGCACAAACGCGCCCTCTTCCCTGTCGTAAATGAAAACTTCACCGGTCTCAATGATGTAGTACCACCCGCTCAAATTCAATGTTCCGGCCATAACACGTTCTCTAATATACGGATAACTCCACAAATTCCTGAGCTGCTCCGTGACATTGTACTGCTCCATCATCCACTCCCTGGCCTCGGGTCCTTCGCTGGTCATGGTGCTGAGGACCTTCTCTCTGGCGGGCTTTGCCAGCTCCAGCCACTTCCTGGTGTGGGGCATGGACATCAGCGTCTCAGGCAGATTGAGGCCTGCAGCGCAGCCCCCGCAGTTGGAATGACCGCACACTATGATGTTCTCAACATTAAGCGAAAGGACGGCGTATTCCACCGCTGAGGTGGTCGCCACGAATTCTGCGGTGTCTCTGTAGGGCGGGATCAGATTGGCCACGTTGCGAATGATGAAGAGCTCGCCGGGCAGAGTCTTGGTGATGAGGTTCGGGTCTATGCGCGAGTCTGAGCAGCTGATAAACAGGGTGTGGGGGGTTTGCTGGCGCTTCAGGCTCGTGAACAGCTCTTTGTGGGTGTCGAAGTCGTCTTTTCGGAATTTTACGATGCCATCGAGCAGCTTTTGCATGAATCGGGTCCTTTCCATAAAAGCAGCGCCCCGCCGCCGGGTGAGTGACCGGATGGCTTGGGGCGTGGTGGGTGCTATGTGACCATCGGCAGAAGCTTTTAAAGGATTTCTCTGCCGATGGTTGTTTAATCTGCCTAATACCGCGCCAGAAGCTCTGCGGCGTTGGCTTTCGCCTCGAGTAATCCGATGGCCGTGACCGCCTCAACGACAGGGACGGCGCGTACGACAATAGTGGGATCGTGGCGGCCGGTGACGCTGAGTTCGGCGTTGACGTGCTCGCGCAGATCGACGGTCTGCTGGGTGAGGGCAATGCTGGAGGCCGGTCTGAAGGTGACTTTCAGACGCATTGGCATACCATTGGTGATGCCGCCGTTGATGCCGCCGCTGTGGTTGGTCTCGCTGACAACGCGGTCGCCCTCCATGCGCCACGGATCGTTGGACTTTGAGCCGCGCATGCCCGCGAAGGCCGCGCCTGCCCCAAATTCGACGGCTTTGACCGCGGGAACGGAGAATAAAAGCTGCCCCAGCAGGCTTTCAATGCCTTCGAAAACCGGATCTCCCCAGCCGACGGGCAGACCCGTGACGCCCACTTCAATGGCGCCGCCTATGGAGTCGCCTTCCTCGTGGGCTT
The DNA here is from genome assembly GCA_964416305.1 of uncultured Acidaminobacter sp. Lineage (GTDB taxonomy): Bacteria > Bacillota > Clostridia > Peptostreptococcales > Acidaminobacteraceae > Acidaminobacter. The sequence goes on from CAYQDM010000040.1 coordinate 2,584, forward strand.
TTGCGAGCATGACTTTGGCTTGTTCGATGGCGTCATCAGAGAAAAACGGCATTTCTTTTTTGCGCAGCGCTTCTTGATTTTCTTCAGTCACCTGTGACGCCATATCGTCGATGCCGGCATCCAAAATGTCGCCGACCTGCGCGACGTGGCCCAGGATCCGGATGCCGTGCTCGGCCTCAAGAATCTGCGCGGCCAGGGCGCCGGCGAAGACGAGGGGTGCGGTCAGACGACCGGAGAAGTGGCCGCTGCCTCGGGGATCGTTGAAGCCGTGGTATTTGGCGTTGGCTGCGAAATCCGCATGGGATGGCCTCGGAAAACGCTTCAGGGCCTCATAATCACTGGAACGCGTATCTTCATTTCTAAAGAGCGCCGTCAGCGGCGCGCCGGTGAGCGCGTCTTGAAAGAAGCCGGAGACAATTTCGAATTCGTCTTTTTCTGAGCGTTTTGTGGCATAGACGCCCGTACCGGGCTTTCTGCGGGCCATGGCCGCCTTCAATTTGTCAAGATCCGGCTTAAAGCCTGCAGGGAGGTGGTGGATGGTGATGCCAATGGCAGGGCCATGGGATTCTCCAAACAGGGAGTATTGGATCGCTCTGCCCCAGGTGCTTCTCATAGTGGGTGGTCTCCTTTCGGCGCTTTTTTTATGGGAGGTTGGGAGTGTGGTCGCAGGGTTGGATTTCTTCTCTATAATTGGTCAGGTGTGTTCACTTTGAAGAAGGCGTCCACGTCCTCGGACGCTATGGGATAGACATAGCCCTCGCCGGGCTTTCGAATCAGGATGACTTCCAGACCGGATTCCGTCATTTTCTTGTCCCTCAGCACCCAGTCCTTCAGTGCCGGAAAGTCCAGGGGCGGGGCGGTTTCAAAGCCGAGTTCGACGAGAGCGGACTCCAGGTATTCTGATGTTCCGGGTTCTGAAAGGCCTTTCTCTTCCGATAGTCGCGTGATCCACTGCATGCCAAGGGCGACCCCTTCTCCGTGGGTCAAAGCACTGTAGCCGCCTTTGCTCTCCGCGGCGTGTCCCAGCGTGTGCCCGAAATTCAAGAGTTTGCGGTCGCCTGTCTCTTTTTCATCTGCTTCAACAACGTTTTTCTTGATGCTTAAGGCGCGCTTCAAAAGTGCGTTGATTTCAGGCAGAGCAGAAATTTGCTGTGGCTGCTGTGGTTGCTGAGATTGGTTATGCCCGGTTGGTGCGTCATTTGACTGATTTTGAGGGAGATTCCGAAATTGATTCAGGATCATGGGCAGCAGTTCCTCGTCCCGGATCATGGCGGCTTTCACCATTTCTGCGATGCCGTCTCTCAACTGGCGAACCGGTAAGGTATCTAAAAACTGCGGATGGATCAGCACTGCCTTTGGCTGATGAAAGGCGCCCACAAGGTTTTTGCCCTCTGGCAAGTCTATGGCGACTTTGCCGCCAATACTGCTGTCCACCATGGCCAGAAGGCTGGTTGGGATTTGGATAAAAGATACGCCCCTGAGCCATGAGGCAGCTGCGTAGCCGGCCAGATCGCCTATGACGCCGCCGCCAAAGGCAATGACGAGGTCGCGGCGTGTTAAGCCCACCCTGACAAAATCACGGTAGAGGCGCGCGAGCTGTTCCATATTTTTGCTGCCCTCGCCGTTTGGAAGGATTGAAACGGAGAGGAGCTGGTTTAAATTGGCATCAGAGCTCTGGTACAAAATCGAAGTTGGTGTCAGACACTCACTCGAAGCTGGTGTCAGACACTCACTCAAGTTTGGGGACTGACACTCATTTGATATTGGTGACAGGCACAATGTTGCATTGTGTACCTGTCCCCAGTTTTCAATTTGTTCATATGCTTCGGGATGCAGCTTCAGTGCCCGACAAAGGGTATTGCCATGCAGGGCCCATACCGTATCATCCGAGACTATGGCACAGCGTCGCCCCTTGAGCAGTGTCTGAAGCTGATCAAGGGCATTGTCACCAATGTGGATTTCGTAATGTTGGTCCTGACCTTTAATATGCATGTCCAGCTGAAAGGAATGGTCATTTGTCAGTGGGCTGGTGTCAGCTAAAGGATCCGTGTTTAAGTGTTCGTCAAATTTCACTTTTTCTCACCCTCGGTGGGATGAAGGGCTTTCATCAATTCTGTCTGCAGAAGCGTTCTGGCCCGGTCAACCTGTTCATCTGAAAGATTGAACCAGATCTGCTCGGCAAGAACCGCCTGCTCGATCAGCATGTCTATACCAAAGATGACTCTATGGCCGGCGGCTTCCGCTTCGCGGATCAAGCGGGTTCTTCTTGGTTTGTAGACGATATCGCAAACATCGGCATCCGGCTTTAAGTATTTGACGTCCACCGGCGTCGCATCTTCAAAAGGATACATGCCCACGGAGGTGGTGTTGATGACGAGGTCATAGTTCTTGAAGTCCTCGCGATCCACAATATGCGCCTCGCCAAAGATCTTGAGATCCCGGATCAGTGCGTCTGCTTTTGTCCAGGTGCGGTTGCAGATGCCCACTTCCTTGACGCCATTGTACATCAGGGATCCGGCTATGCCGCGGGCAGCGCCGCCTGCACCCAGAATCAGAACCTTCTTGTCCTCAATAGGCCCAATCTGACGGCGCAGAACTGAAACCAGGGCCGGACCATCCGTATTATAGCCAATCAGCCCTTCCGGCGTTACAGCGACAGTATTGACGGCGCCCAGCTTTTCAGCGAAGGGATCCAGACCATCCAAATGACCAATGGCCGTCTGTTTGTGGGGAATCGTGATATTGAACCCGCCCATGCCAATCGCTCTGAAGCCCGCAATAGACGCACCAAGGCGCGTCGGCTCCACATGGAAAGCCAGATAGGCCGCTTTGAGCCCCAGCTCATTGAATACAGTGTTGTGGATCCACGGGGAACGGCTTCCCGCTACTGGATCGCCAATCAAGCCATAAAGGCGTACTTCTTCAGTCAGGTTCATAAAAATTCTCCTTCGCTCATAAAGTTGTTCCATTGTGTGAATTTTCACTGATTATACAGACTCCCCCGCAAAAAGTCCAGTAATTAATGTGAGCAGGTCTTATAGAAGTTGCATCGGTGTGAGAAACTGGGTGTCTGACACCCAGTTTCAACAAGCACCGAGTTTCAAACATAAAAGGGGAAGCGGACTCTACGCCTGCTTCCCCATCCTTGTACTTCGATCACGGCTACATGATTCAACTTCTGCTACGCTGACGCTACGCTTCTTCCCTCCGCTGCTCCGCTTGCTTCTATAATACGAAGCCATCACGCATATGGCAAGAAAAAATGAGCGTTAACAATAGTTTTTTAGTGTTTTACTTTTTATTCATGTTATACCTTTTATAACCCTTAAGCCTCTTCAAGCGGAACCTCCAGCTTTTCCCTTATTTCCAGCAATGTCATAGGATCAAGCACTTTACCTGATGCCGGCACACTGGAAACTTTATAAGCTGACACCACGTCGCTGCCCGGTTCCGTCATCATGGCGTATTCCACGTGACTGCCTTTTTTAAGCCGGACGCACTGAACGCCAACCGTATTTTTGGACGCCTTCTGAGCGACGAGCCCCAGATCAAAAGTCAGCGCCGTATAAGCATCCGCCCCCGCCCGGCGCACCAGGAACAGCTCTCCGCCCTCCCTGGCGAAGAAGATCCCAACCGGACGCGACTCGTCAGAGTATGCCTTGATGAGCTTCTTGCGGTAAGTTTTGGTTTCATAGGACTTGAGCGGTACTTTGGCAACTTTGCCGTTTTCAAAGGCAAAGACCATCTCACCCTCGTAGTCCGCGGTGTTGACAATGTAGAGAACCTTTTCATCCGGTTCTGTCTCAATCAGATTGTAGACATAGTGCCCCAGGGTGGACGCCTTATGCTCATCCAGTTCGTGGGCCTTAAACTTGTACACCTGGCACTTGTCTGTGAAGAACAGGATGTCGTCGCCATTCGTTCCGTCCAGGGCTTGGACTATACGGTCCTCATCCTTAAGTTTGTGGCTGCTGGCCATTCTGAGGGAGGCAAGGGAGACCTTCTTGAGGTAGCCATGCTCCGTCAGGAAGAGCTTCAGCGGGAAGGCGTCGATCACGGACTTCTCCTCGTGAATCCTTACCTCATTCAAATGAACGACTTCTGTCTGACGATCCTTGCCGTACTTCTTAATGATCTGCTGCTGCTCGGAAATGATAATCTTATCGATCTCTTTTTCATTCTCGAGGGTCTTCTGAAGCTTTTCGATCTGCTCCTCGAGGGTTTTGGTCTCCGTCAACCGCTCCAGGACGTATTCCCTGTTGAGATGTCGGAGCTTGATATCTGCGACATAATTAGCCTGGAGCTCGTCAATATAAAAGGCGGACATCAGATTCGGCACGACATGGCTGTCCTCATCCGTCTCCCGAATGATCCGAATCGCCCGGTCAATATCCATGACCACGGCTTTCAAGCCATAAAGGAGGTGGAGCTTGTCCGTCAGCTTGATGAGATCGTAATTCAGGCGGCGGCGGATACAGTCCTTTCGAAAGCGCAGCCACGCCCCCAAAATGCCTTTGACACCTGTGACGGCGGGACGCCCGTCGATCAGCAGGTTGAAGTTGCAGGCAAAGCTGTCTTCGCAAGGGGTATAACGGTAGAGCTTCGCCATCAGCGCGTCCGGATCGACGCCCCGCTTGAGTTCCAGGGCTATCTTGAGGCCGCTGAGGTCCGTTTCGTCCCGCAGGTCGCTGATCTCCTTGACTCTGCCCAGCTTCACCAGGTCGACGATCTTTTCCAGAATCGCCTCCACTGTGGTGGTATAAGGAATTTCATAGATCTCAATCAGATTTTCCGCTTTGTCGTATCGATATTTGGCCCGCAGCTTGAAAGAGCCCTGGCCGGTCCGGTAGATCTCCGACATCTGGCGCTCATCGTAAAGCAGATAGCCGCCTGTTGGGAAGTCCGGGCCGGTGAAAATTTTGGAAACCTCAAACTCGGGATCCTTCAGGTACTCAATAACCCCCTGGCAGACCTCCCGCAGGTTGAAGGAGCAGATATTGCTCGCCATGCCTACCGCGATGCCCCGGTTCGCGCTGACCAGCACGTTGGGGAAGACCGTCGGCAGCAGGGTCGGCTCTTTCATGCGGCCATCATAGTTGTCCACGAAGTCCACGGTGTTTTTATCAATATCCTTGAAAATCTCGTTGCAGATTGCGTCCAGTTTGACCTCGGTGTACCTGGAGGCCGCGAAGCGCATGTCCCGGGACGTCACCTTGCCAAAGTTACCCTTGGAGTCGACATAAGGCTGAAGCAGGGCGTCGTAGCCTCGGGTCAGCCGCACCATGGTCGCATAGATGGCCTGGTCGCCGTGAGGGTTGAGCTTCATGGTCTGACCCACGACATTGGCGGATTTCGTCCGCGGCCCGTCCAGGAGCTTCATCTTGTACATGGTGTACAGGAGCTTCCGGTGGGAAGGCTTGAAGCCGTCGATCTCCGGGATGGCCCTGGAGAGGATGACGCTCATGGCGTAGGGCATGTAATTGTGCTCCAGGGTCTGGGTGATGGGCTGGGGCACCGGCGGGTTGAAGGTGCCCAGGATGCGGCTTGAGGTGCTGCCGGCCCTGGCTTTTTTCGCTTTGGTACTGCCCTTTTTTCTCCTTGATTCGGTCTTGACGGGCTGATCGGTGTCAGACAAGGCGTCTTCTGCTGCCGCCATGTCCTCGTCCTCTTCAAAATCCAGTGCCTCTGCCGATGGTTGTTCGTCGTCAAAGTCGCCTGGGGTACCGTCACCATCGGCTAAAATCTCTTCATCTTCCAAAGCCTCAAGATCAAACGTCTCGTCGAGGTCAATCTGATGTGGCTCATCTTGGTCATGCTTCTTTTTTGGCAACAGTTTCACCTCTTAGCTTAAGTCGAGCTGATCCAGGTACTCGTACCCGTACTGCTCGATGAATTCTTTACGTCCTTCCAGGTCGTCCCCCAGCAGGACCTCAAACATCTTCTCCGTGCGCTCAACGTCCTCAGGCTCAATGCGGATCAGACGCCGGGTGTCAGGAGACATGGTCGTGAGCCACATCATCTCCGGGTCATTCTCGCCGAGACCTTTGGAGCGCTGGAGGGAATACTGGCCTTTGAGGCCCTGGAGCATCTCCGTCTTCTCCTTGTCGCTGTAGGCGAACAGGGTCTTTTTGCCGGCGGTGATCTCGTAGAGCGGCGTCTCGGCAATGAAAACCTTGCCCTCGTGGATCAGGGTCGGCATAAGGGCGTAGATCATGGACAGGACCAGAGTGCGGATCTGGAAGCCGTCCACGTCCGCGTCGGTACAGATGATGACCTTATCCCAGTTGAGGCTGTCCAGGTTGAAAGTGTCGAACTCCTTGGCGTGCTTGGACTTGATTTCGACGCCGCAGCCCAGGACCCTTATAAGATCAATGATGATCTCACTCTTGAAGATCTTGTCGTAGTCCGCCTTCAGGCAGTTGAGGATCTTTCCTCTAATAGGCATCAGGGCCTGGAACTCCGAGTCCCGGGCCAACTTACAGGCGCCGAGGGCGGAGTCGCCTTCCACTATGTAGATTTCGCGGCGGTCCAGGTCCTTGGTCCGGCAGTCGACGAACTTTTTGACCCGGCTCATGAGATCCGTCTTGCTGCTCAGTGCCTTTTTCAGGTTGAGCCGCGTGGACTCCGCCTTTTCCCGGCTGCGCTTGTTGATCAGGATCTGGTCGATGATTTTGTCCGCTTCCTCCGCGTTCTCGATGAGGTAGACCTCGAGCTTTTTGCGGATGAACTCCGTCATGAAGTCCTGGATGAACTTGTTGGTGACGGCTTTCTTGGTCTGGTTTTCGTAGCTCGTCATGGTCGAGAAGGAGTTCACCACCAGCACCAGGCTGTCTTGGATGTCGATGAAGTTGATCTTCTTTTCGTTTTTCTGGTACTTGTTTTGCTTTTTGATGTATTGGTCGATTTCCGCCGTGAAGGCGCTTCTTACGGCCTTATCCGGGGAACCGCCGTGCTCGAGGTAGCTCGAGTTGTGATAGTACTCAATGACGTTGACTTCATTATTGAAGCAAAAGGCCATTTCCGCTTTGACTTTGTACTCCGGTTTGTCCGGCCGGTCCCGTCCCACACCCTCGTCAGAGTAGTACAGGATTTGGGTGAAGCGCTTGTCGTCGCCAATCTCCTCCAGATAGTCCACGATGCCGTTGTCGTAGATATACTCCCGGACCGTGTTGGATTCCTCGTCCTGATAGATAAAGCGCAGCCCTTTGTTGACGATGGCCTGGCGCTTGAGGACTTCCTCGAAGTACTCGCTTGGAATGGCTATGTCCGTGAAGACGTCCAGATCCGGTCGCCATTTGATGGTCGAACCCGTCTGCTTTTGCTTTGTCAGCTCTTTGTATAGCCCTCCGACGTTTTCGCCTTTTTCGAATCGCAGCGCGTAGAGGTGCCCGTCGCGGATGATCTCGACGTCCATGTACTCCGAGCTGTACTGCGTCGCGCAGAGGCCCAGGCCGTTGAGTCCCAGCGAGTACTCGTAGGTCTCTCCGCTGATGTTGTTGTACTTGCCTCCGGCGTAGAGCTCGCAGAAGATCAGCTCCCAGTTGTAGCGGCCCTCCGGCTTGTTGTACTCCACCGGTATGCCCCTGGCTTTGTCGATGACACTGATCGACCGGTCCGCGTGCCGTATGACCGTAATTTCCTTGCCGTACCCTTCCCTGGCTTCGTCGATGGAGTTGGACAACACCTCAAAAAACGTGTGCTTCGCGCCCTCCAGCCCATCTGACCCAAAAATAACCGATGGACGCTTCCGCACCCGATCGGCACCCTTCAGGGAGGTAATACTCTCATTATCATAAGTTCTAGTCTGTTTCACCACAAAAAACACCTCTCAAAATGGTCACACATGACTATTATAACAGAACGCGCGTGCGTAAAGGGATGATTTTTTTTGGGGGACGCGGACAAGTTCTGAGTTGGTGACGCGGACAAGTTTCAACTTGGTGCCAGAGCATTGTAATAATCCTGAAATATTTCAAGTTGCACTTTAAATTGCCTGACGTGTTCCTCGCGGCTGTCGCCTATTGCTCCGCCCGCCTCCTCGCTACGATGCTCACTGATTCACCGCGGGATTTTTCAGGCATGTTCAACTTGGATTTGAAACTTACTCATTGCGACCATTGCTTCGCTCAGTCGCGGGCTACGCCCTATACCACTAGTCACATCTCACCCATCAGACGTGCCCCTCGCTTCGCCCGCCACCTCGCTGCGCTCGGTTTCAGGCTGCGCTTCGGGCGCGGGCTGCGCCCTATACAAACAAATATGCCGCCGCAGACAAGAAAGCGAGCTCTCTTGTCTGCGGCGGCACATTTGTTTGTGCACGTCTTTGCTTTTACGTCTCGTCCTCATGCAGCACCATCATGGCCTCCATCATCTTTGGAAAGCCCACCGTAGGCGCGATCAGCAAAATGGCATGCTCGATCTCTTCCAGCGTACAGCCCGCCTTTTTCGCCTTTTCCACATGGGTCCTCAGCGCGAACTTATAGCCAGACGACGCCGACAGCGCCACCTTGATCAGCCACCGCGTCTTCTCCTCCAGCGGTCCGCCCTCCTCATGCACTGCCTTGCCGTACTGCCTGTATGCCTCATACACTTCAGGGTAATGCTGAATAAACTCGTTCAAATTTTCAGTCCGTTTTTTCATGCTCATCACCTCATCCAAATGTCAGTCTCTCAGGATCATCTTCACCTTCTATTAATACCTGAAACCGCGCCGCCGAAACAAGCGGCTTCAAGTTTTTCTTCTGGCTCTGGTCCCCGCCTCCCAAAGATCAGTGATTCTACCGATGGTCGCCCCTACCCAAACACTTAAGTTGAGGCCAATGGGTTTTAGCCGCTGACACCGTCTTCCAACATCGTCGCCCACGGCCACATTGCCCCTCTGTCCGCGCGAGAAAAACTCATGTATTTTTTCGCGAACACTTTCACCTGTTGCACCCACCACGAGCCTTCCGCATCTTCCAATCAGAGCTTTGAGCCCGTCAAGCAGGGCGAAGCCCGCAGCGCAATCCGCTTACGGGAAGGGATTCAGCCGTTTGTTCTCGCAGAGGGGTGGGCTTGCCATCAATCACAAAGAGATAGAAATTTCATCCAAAAAAACAAGAGAAAAGCGGGGCTCAAAGCCTCCTTTTTGCTTGACACTGTCCGCCCCAGCGTGTTATAGTATCCCTCAAGCGGACAGTTGTACGAGAAACAGAGAAAATGTTTGTATTAAAATACAATTTCCTATGAATTGAAATACACTTCACAAGACCATCGGCGGACACGAATTTTAACATCAATTAAATGTCCGCGTACGGCGGTCACCACAAAACCAATTTATCTAAAGCACCACTAAAGCACCACCTGGCACCAAGCAAAAAGCAAAAATCAAAGCAAGAGGAGAAACCGAAGGAGGATCACCTTGGACAAGAGCAAATTCATCATCCTCAGCGTCGAAGCGGTCCCAGAGGTCTACGTCAAAGTCCTCGAGGCCAAAGAGCTGCTCAAAAACGGCACCTTTGACGGCGTGACAGACGCGGTCAAAGCCGTCGGCATCAGCCGCAGCACCTACTATAAGTACTGCGACCATGTCTTCCCTCTCGCCGAGGGCGCCATGGGCAAGCGCATCACCATCTCGCTCCTGCTCTCGCACGAATCCGGCGTCCTAAGCCAGTTCCTGCAGACCATCGCCGAGAAGAACTGCAACGTCATGACCATCAGCCAGGATGCGCCTATCAACGGCATCGCCAACGCCTCGATCACCTTTGACATCAGCGAGATCCAGTGCACCTTCGACGAGCTGATCGAGACCCTGCGCAGCTCAAAGGGCGTCAAGAAAATGAACATCGTCGCAATCGAATAGAATCAATAGCATAGGTGGTGAACAATTTGAAACGAGTGGTTATGTTGGGGTTCGGCACGGTGGGCTCAGGCGTTATGGAACTGATTGAGCGAAACCGCGCCTACCTGAAAAGCAAGTATCACAACGAAATGCAGCTGACGGGCATCCTCGTCAGGGATCCTCAGAAATACCAGGGTAAGGGTGCCGATGGTCTCCTGACCACCTCCTTCGACGAGATCCTGGCACAAAAGCCGGACATCGTCATCGAGGTCATGGGCGGCATCGAACCGGCGAATACGTACGTCAGAACGCTCCTCGAACGCGGCGTCAGCGTCGTGACCGCCAACAAGGATCTGATCGCAGAGTATGGCCTGGAGCTCATGGAAATTGCACGCACAAACAACGCCAGCGTCAGCTTCGAAGCAGCGGTCGGCGGCGGCATCCCGGTCATCAAGCCTTTCCGGGAGTCCCTTAAAGGAAACCGCATCGGATCTATAGCCGGCATAGTCAACGGCACGACCAACTTCATCCTCACTAAAATGTACGAGGAGAACCTGGAATACGACGTCACATTGAAAATGGCTCAGGAAGCCGGCTTTGCAGAAGCCGACCCGACTGCGGACGTCAAAGGCTACGACGCGGCCAGAAAACTCTGCATCCTCTCCTCCATTGCCTACGACAAAATGATTCGCTGGAAAGAGATCAAAGTCGAAGGCGTGGACGGCGTCACCAAGACAGACATCCAAAACGCCCGGGACATCGACCGCAAGATCAAGCTTCTTGCCGTCAGCACCCGTGACGGCAGCGAGATCCACTGCTCGGTCAGACCGACGCTGGTCCATAAGCACAGCGCCCTTGGTCACATCGACAATGAATTCAATGCCATTGAAGTAGAAGGCGACGCAGTGGGAAAAGTCATGTTCACCGGAAGAGGCGCCGGCAAGTTCCCGACCGCCAGCGCCGTCTATGGCGATCTCCTCGACGTTCTGACCGGCAAGACGGACATGGTCCTGCCTCTGAACGACGACACCAACTACAAGCTTTCCAAATACTACGCACGCCGCTCCAAATGGCTGGTCCGCCTGAAGGTGACCAGCATGCCGGAGACCATCGACCTGGTACTCGGGTCCTTCCCAATCCACGCTCTGAAGCTCTACCGCCTCAATGATCTCGACAACGTCTTTTTCGTCGTCGAAACCGAGGATGAACTTGAGCTCTATGAAAAAATCGTTGAAATGAAGTCACAAAACTTCGTTCAGGACGTCAAATATTTCTTAATGTACGACTAGGGGGCCGACTCATGTATACAGGACTTATCAACCGTTACCGCGAATTTCTTCCCGTCAGCGACAAAACCTGCGTTGTCAGCTTGTCTGAGGGCGACACGCCGCTGATCCGGGCTTATAACCTCGAGAAACTTTTTCCGGGCATTGAAATTTACTTAAAATACGACGGACTCAACCCGACGGGCTCCTTCAAGGACCGCGGCATGACCATGGCCGTCACGAAAGCCCTTGAAGATGGCGCCCGCGCTGTCATCTGCGCTTCCACAGGCAACACGTCAGCTTCCGCGGCAGCTTATGCTGCCCGCGCCAATATGAAAGCTTTCGTTTTGATCCCGGACAACAAGATTGCCCTCGGCAAGCTGGCTCAAGCGGTCGCTTATGGCGCTGAGATCCTGCCTATCAAAGGCAACTTCGACGTTGCCCTGGAGCTGGTCCGCAAAGTGTCTGACAACCATCCGGTGACGCTGGTCAACTCCGTCAATCCGTACCGCATTGAAGGCCAAAAGTCCGCGGCATTTGAAATCGTCGACGCCCTTGGCGACGCGCCGGACTACCTCTTCATCCCGGTCGGCAACGCCGGCAATATCACCGCCTACTGGAAGGGCTTCAAAGAGTTTAAAGCCTTTGGCCGCGCACAGGGTCTTCCAAGACTCTTCGGCTGGCAGGCTGCCGGTTCGGCGCCAATTGTCGACGGCGCTATCGTTAAGAACCCTGAAACCATTGCCACCGCCATCCGTATAGGCAATCCTGCCAGCTGGAAGCAGGCAACCGCAGCCCTTGAGGAGTCAAACGGCTTCATAGGCAAGCGTACGGATGATGAGATCCTTGAAGCTTACCGCATGCTGTCCACGTCAGAAGGCATCTTCGCAGAACCGGCATCCTGCATCTCCGTCGCCGGTCTCAAGGAAGCCTACGAAGCTGGCAAGATCGAAAAAGGCGCCCGCGTGGTCTGCGTTCTCACCGGAAATGGGCTGAAAGATCCTGATACCGCCATTAAATACGCCAATATGTCAGAGGTCATCGATGATGATTATAACGCGATCGAGGCCGCTGTCCTGAAGGGGTTGAAGTAAATGCTGCGAATCAGAGTCCCCGCCACGTCCGCGAACTTCGGCCCGGGCTTCGATGTCCTGGGTGTGGCACTGAGCCTGTTTAACGAACTGGAAGTCGAAAAGGCAAATGGCGTCTTCCACTTTGAGTGGGAGGATGGATCGACCTTTGGAGATGAGGAAAACCTCGTCCTGTCGACTATGGCGAATGTCTTCGACTTATTCAACTTCAGTGTTCCAGGCTATAAAATCCGTTCCAACAGCTGCGCCATTCCCGTCTCTCGAGGACTGGGCAGCAGCGCCGCCTCCATTGTGGCAGGCATCTACGCCGCCAACTATCTGATGGGCGGAAAAATGACCAAGGATGAGATTTCTGCCCTCGCCACGAAATTTGAAGGGCACCCGGATAACGTGGTCAGCTGTATCGAAGGCGGCATGGTGATCTCTGCAATGGGTGAAAATGGCGAGATCCTGTCCAGTCAGGTAAGCATCGCGCCCGGCCTTAAATTGGTTGTCATGGTGCCGGATTATAAACTCTCCACCCGCATGGCCCGTTCCGTCCTGCCGGATACTTATTCCCGGGCAGACATGGTCTACAACGTCTCCCATGCCGCACTTCTGGTCACGTCCCTGTGCCGCGGTGAGTTCAACAAACTGCGGGTAGCCCTTGGCGACCGGATTCACCAGCCTTACCGGCTGCGCCTGATCCCCGGCGCAGAGGCCGTGTTTGAGCTTTGCCGACGCGCGGGCTCCCTGGGTGAATTCATCAGCGGCGCCGGCCCGACACTGATCGCCCTGGTACCGGAGGAAGATACGGATTTCTGCGAGCGGATTCGGCCACAGCTCGACGAGCAAGTCCTGGAATGGAAAACCTATGAACTCGAAATCTGCCACAGCGGCGTAAGTCTTGAGGTGATGTAAGTTGGCTATTATAGTGCAAAAGTATGGCGGCAGCTCCGTCGCCAATGTAGAACGCATCCAGCACGTCGCCAGGCGCGTCGTGGAGAATAAACGAAATGGCAATGACGTGATCGTCGTGGTCTCCGCTATGGGAGACACCACGGACGAGCTGATCGAAAAGGCCGCTCAGATCAACCCTCACCCGTCTTCCCGTGAAATGGACATGCTGCTCTCCACAGGCGAGCAAATCTCCATTTCCCTGCTGGCCATGGCCATTGAGGCGGCAGGCGAACCCGTCATCTCCCTGACGGGCGGCATGTCCGGCATTTTGACGGACACAGCACACAAGAAGGCGCGGATCGCCAGCGTTGATCCAACCCGCGTTTTAAAAGAGTTAGCCGATGGAAAGATCGTCATAGTCGCCGGCTTCCAAGGGGTTACAAAGGACTTCAACATCACCACTCTGGGACGCGGAGGCTCTGACACCACCGCAGTCGCTCTGGCAGCGGCAGTCAAAGCGGACCTCTGCGAGATCTACACAGACGTCGAAGGCGTCTTCACTGCAGATCCCCGCAAGGTGCCTCATGCCGACCAAATCCCGGAAATCAGCTATGATGAAATGCTCGAGCTCGCCAAACTGGGCGCCCAGGTCCTGCACCCGCGCTCCGTCGAGCTCGCCAGAAAATATGATGTCCCGCTAGTCGTCCGCTCAACTTTCAGTGATCATCCCGGAACCCGGGTCGTAGAGGTGAATCGTATGGAACAAGTACTCGTGCGTGGCGTCACGCTCGACAATAACATTGCCCGCATTGCCGTCGCCAATGTCCCTGACCAGCCGGGCATTGCCTTCGGACTTTTCAAGAAGCTCGCAGACCACCATATCACCATTGATATGATTATTCAGAACTTGAACCACGCAGCCAAAAATGATATTTCCTTTACAGTAGCGCTGGACGATCTCCACGAGGCTGCTCAGGTCAGCCGCGAATACCTGAAGGAAATTGGCGGTCAGGGAGATGTCCTCGAGAAGGAGAACGTCTCAAAGATTTCGATTGTCGGCACCGGCATCACAGGCAACGCCGAGGTCGCTTCCAAGCTGTTCGGCACACTGTATGACCTGGGGATCAACATTGAGATGATCAGCACCTCAGAGATCAAGATCTCCTGCATCATCGACTCCGAAAAGTGCGATGAAGCCCTCCGCCGGCTCCACACCGCCTTTGCGCTGGACAGGCTGGATATCGTTTAGACGAAACCGGGTGTCAGACACCGAGTTTCTGTTGTCTAGCAAAGCTAGGATTTGTCAAGCAGGTATGTGGAGGAAGTGAAATAGATTGTACACAATCTATTTCACTTCCTCACCAAAATGACATCAAATTTCATTGTAATCGAGTAGGAGGCTACCCATTAGTTGAGTAGCCGTCCTCTCACACCACCGTA
>CAYQDM010000041.1:0-15667 GCA_964416305.1 uncultured Acidaminobacter sp.
GTTATGTTCATTTTGTTCACAATTACCATAATATCGCAATTGCCAATTCGCATCCAATTACATATATAGATTGAGAGTCATTCTCGATAAAATAGTTCTATAGCTGCCATCGACAAAAATCCAGTATTCTAGAAGTAGATAAAAGAGGAGGACACACCCATGCATTATTTCGACAACGGCGCAACATCTTTTCCAAAAGCACCAGGCGTTGCCGCGGCCGTCGCTGACTATATCGAAAACATTGGCGTCAACGTCGGGCGCGGCTTTTATTCCGAGGCCCTGGGCGCGGCGGGCGTCATGCTGGACTGCCGCGAAAAGCTGCAGCGACTCTTCAATGCCCCGGAGGGCTACGAGACCATCTTCACCATGAACATCACAGAAGCCCTCAACCTGATCCTCAAAGGATATCTCAAGCCCGGGGACCATGTAATTGTCTCCAGCCTCGAGCACAATGCGGTTATGCGGCCTGTGGTCTCCCTAGCGAGGCACGGCATCACCTTCACCCGCGCGCCCTTCGACGAGGAAGGCGAGCTGGACGCTGCTGCCCTGCCCGGTTTGATCCGGCCAGAGACCAAGCTGATCCTGGTTACTCACGCGTCCAATGTCTGCGGCACGGTTAATGACATTGACCGCATTGGTGAAATTGCGGAAGCCCATGGGATTCCTTTAGTGGTCGACGCGGCCCAAACCGCCGGCGTCCTCCCCATTGACCTGCAAAAAAACAAAGCCAAGGCCATCTGCTTCACCGGACATAAAAGTCTGCTCGGGCCGCAGGGCGTTGGTGGAATAGTGATTGACAAGGCCTTCGCGGCGCTGGTCGACCCCCTGATCGAAGGCGGCACCGGCAGCCGCTCGGATTCCGAGGAGCAGCCGTCCATGCTGCCGGACAAGTTCGAGTCCGGCACCCAGAACCTGCCGGGGATCTATGGTCTGAACGCTGCCCTCGACTATCTGTTCAAGACGGGCATTGACAACATTCACACCAAGGAAATGCTCCTGACAGAGCGCTTTATGGAGGGCGTCAAAGACCTCGTCGGTGTCCGTCTGATCGGGCGGCGCGGGGTCGAAAACCGCACGGCTGTGGTCTCCATTGATTTCGAGCTGCACGACAACGCGGACATAGCCTATGCCCTCGACAGCGAGTACGACATCAAGACCCGGGTAGGCATGCACTGCGCGCCGGCCGCTCACAAGGCCCTTGGTACCTTCCCACAGGGCACCGTCCGTTTCAGTTTTTCCTACTTCAATACCGAGGAAGAGATTGACTATTTGATAGCGGCGCTGAGGAAGATTTTGGCCTAAAGCCCCCAAGCGTACCTAGTGTGACTGAACAGACCAAAGAAGTACAAAAAATTAACCCTTGCCGATGGTCGTGGTTCCAACCACCATCGGCAAGGGTTTTTTAGTTTTTCTAGCGCTTTAGAGTTTTTGCCCTTTCCACCGCATCCCGGATCCCTTCATAGCCCGTACAGCGACACAGGTTGGCGGAGAGCCACTCCCGCTGAACCGCCTCATCCGCTTCTGGATGAGCCTCCAGCATAGCCCAGGCGTTGACCAGAAATCCGGACGTACAGTAGCCGCACTGGAAGCCGCCGCACTCTACAAAAGCCTGCTGAATCGCCGTATTCTCCAGTCCTTCCACGGTCATGACCGCTCTGCCCTCTGCCTCCACTGCCAGCATCAGGCAGGACTTCACCGGTTTTCCCTCAAACAGCACTGTGCAGGCGCCGCAGTCCCCATTCTCACAGCCCGGCTTGGCGCCGGTATGGCCAGCCGCCTGTCTGAGCACATTTAAAAGTGTTTCAGATGGCCGCACAGCCAAAGCGCTCAGCTTGCCATTGATCGTCACAGAAATTTCAGTCAGCCCCGAATAGCGCACTGCCTCCGGCGATTTGCCGGCGTCAGCTTCAGGCGAACGCCCCTCAAGGCTTGCCTGATCCTGAACCCGCACTTCAGAATCTTTTTCGACTCTAACCTCAGCTCCAGCCTCACCCGGATCCCCCAGCTGCGCAAACGCCTCAGTCAAATCCCGCTTCAACAGCCCTAACTTGTAGGCCTTGGATGCTCTCAGGTCATCCACCGCCAACGACTCAAGGCGCTCCCATATGACCATGGCCTGTGCTTCCGGTGATGCCCCAGCCTCAATTCGCGCCGAGGTCTTCTCCCCGTACCAGACATACGCCGAAACGCCGCTGACCGCCACTTTGAAGTCCTCTCCCCGCCGCGTCACCACGGTATGGCAGATAGGATAATCAATTTCCGTTTGCTTTACGCGGCGATGTCTGACGTAACGCGTCTCCTGCAGCGCTGCCGGTTCCAGTTCAAACCCCAGCAAGAACTCGCCGGGCTTCAGTTCCAACCGTTTGTGGAACACCTCTGCCATGGGCTGCTTCACAAATCCTTCCGGCCCATAGAGCAGGACCTCAGCCCCCAGTGTCAGCAGACCCAGCGCCATTTCCCGGTAAGGCAGGCGCCCACAGATATTTCCGCCGATGGTCAGCATATTCCGCACCGTATGATCCGCAATACCTCGGGCGACTTCCGACAGCAGCGTCCCCGGCAACGCCTCCATAAGCGCCCCCAGCGTCAGTCCGCCGCCGATCCAAAGGGCGTCAACCGACACCGGGCTGTTCCCAATCCCCATTGCCGTGTAGGCCTCAATGCCCTTTAAGTCAATCACGAGATCCGCTTTGACGGTCCCTTTTCTCATTACAGTCACAACTTCTGTGCCGCCGCTGAAATAGAGCGGCTTCTTACCCGCTTCGACCGCCTGTGCCCACAGTTTGTAGGCCGCCTCTGCAGCGACCGGACGTTCAAAGATAAAATCAAAGGCGATCATTCGAGGTCACCTGCTTTCTCTTTTATTTCTTCTTCTTCAGTTGCTGCTAATGCTGCGATGTTGTTGTTGGAAGCATTGTGGGTAAGGTGACCATCGGCAAAACGCTCTTCCGGTTCTTTTTTACCTAAGTCCTTGTTGCCCTCCGTAGCCAGCCAGATGGACTCCGGCGTCAGCGGCAAATGATTGAGCGCCGTACCCGCCGCCCTGGACAAAGCATTGGCAAGGGCACCCGGCATGCCAATCACAGCCTGCTCACCCAGCCCCCTGGCCCCATAGGGACCATCCTTTTGCGGCGTTTCCAGAAATTCAATGTGATAGGTCGGCGCATCGCCATAACGCATGATCTTGAAGTCCCGAAGGTCATCATTCAGCACCTGGCCCCGGCTGTTGAACTTAAAGCCCTCGCAGGCCGCGTAGCCCAGTCCCATAGCCATGGCACCGGCAATCTGGCCCCTTGCCAGGGACGGGTTGATGACTTTGCCGGCGTCCAGGCAGCAGGCCGCATTCAGAATCTTGTAAGTACCGTCCCGCGGATCCATGAGCACTTCAACCCCTTGGGCCGCCAGGGTCCATTCCAGATCCGGGTGGCCTGCACCGGTCTCGGGGTCGATTCCCGTCAACCGCCTGGAGATGTAACGGCCGCGTCCAATCACTTGGCCTTCAATGGCATTGCCGTTTGGATAGGTATACCCAAGCGCCACGTCTTTGAGGAACAGCCCCACATGGGGCTCCCCTTCGACGTAAATCCTGCTGTCAGCCACCGTCAGATCCTCAGGTGGTACGCGGAGCACGATCGAAGCCGTTCTCCTCAGCTGGTTCAACGCATCATCACAGGCGTCAAGCGCTGCACGTCCTGCCATGAACAGGCCGCGGCTGGCAGCGGTTGCCCAGTCGTGCGGCGCCACCCTGGCGTCAACTGTCATTTGAATGTGAACCTGTGCCGGTTCCAGGCCAAGGCGCTCCGCGACAATTTGCGCGAGTCCGGTCTTGGTCCCCTGTCCCAGTTCTACAATACCCGTCTGAAGATTGACTGAGCCGTCGCTGTTGAAGGTCAGCACCGCGCCCGCGTCAGTGTTGGTCGGCATGGCCGGCGCTTTCCAGAGGCAAGTCACTGCCTTGGCCAGGATTCGTCCGTCATCCATCACTCGTCTGCTGCCCTCGTTCCAGCGAAGCAACTGCGCCACTCGGCGGATACAGCCCTTCAAGTCACCTGTGCTTTCATCCAGCACACTTTGAACCGGCGTCGTGTCGCCGGCGGCGACCGCACTGCGCAGGCGGAGCTCTACAGGGTCCATGCCCAAGGCGTCCGCTAACGCCTCCATGGCTCGTTCAACCGCGAAGGAAGCCTCCACGTGACCAAAGCCCCGGTAGGCCGTCGCAAAAGGATGGTTGGTATACACGCAAAGCGAGTCACAACTCACATGTGGGATTCTGTATGGGCCGGTACAGGAAATCGCCGCCGCCCGGCTGATATTGACCGCGTAGTCGGCATAGGCTCCGCTGTCGAACAGGAACTCCAGCTCTGCAGCTAAAAGCGTGCCATCTTTGGCCGCGCCCAATTTGACCCTGGCTTCCAGTCCCATGTTGCCCGGCGAGCTCAGAAGGTCCTGTTCTCTGGTGTTGACCAGGCGTACGGGACGGCCGCCCACAGATTTGGACAGCAGATAAGCCAGTCCCTCCAGCTGAATGCCGGCTTTGCCGCCGAAGCCTCCGCCAATAGGCGGTGCAATCACGTTGATCAGGCCTTCCTCGATGCCAAAGAAAACGCTCATCAGCCCCTTGACCACAAAAGGCGCCTGGGTTGTCGAGTGAATTTCCACTTCTCCGCTGCCGTGAATGCGGACCAGTGCTGCTCTCGGTTCCATGGCCACATGGTCACCGGGCGGAAAGGAGGTAGAGACTTCTACTATGGTTTCTGCCACTTCGAATGCCTCAGCGGCGTTGCCTTTGCGTATCTTTGTGCGGTTTGCCACGTTGGTCCCGGGCTCCGGCAGAATCGCAGGGATATGAACGTAATCCGCCATCTCGGGATGGAGGAGCGGGGCGCCCGGTGCCAGTGCGGCTGAGGGTCGGTCGACCATCGGCAAAACCTCATAAGCAACGTCAATGCATTCCGCAGCCGCCTTAGCCTGGCGCAGGGTATCTGCCACCACCGCCGCCACTGGCTCGCCGTGATGGCGAACCACCGTGCGTGCGAGAGGCGGCTTGTCTCCGAGATAAAGGCCAATATTTTGGGCATGGAATTCGCCGGTCAGCACAGATTGGACCCCAGGCATGGAGAGCGCTTTTTCGATATTGATTGAGAGAATTTTGGCATGCGCGTGTGGACTGACTTTAACGGCGGCGTGCAGGACGCCGGCTTCCGAATAATCCCCCAGGTACTTTTGACGCCCTGAGACCTTGTTCTGACTTTCCTTGCGTGGGATTGACCCGCCTATTGCGTGATGCATGTTTGCGTCAACTTGCTTGTCGTTCACTTCCATAGCCCCTTCCACAATTGAGAATCATTTTCGCATGCTCTGGCACAAAAATTATTTCCGTCCGCGTCACTAAATCAAAACCTGTCCGCGTCACCACACTCCGTGAAGGCTAACAGACGTGCACAAGTAAAGGTGATTCCGTTAAGAAGAGAGCATGCTCTCGGAGGAATGGAATCGCCTTTACTTGTATAGGGCGCAGCCCGCGACCGAAGCGCAGCACAGCTGTGCGGTGCGAAGCGAGGTGCACGTTTGAAGCAAAAATAAATTATATAATCGCAACACCCCTACCCCAGCACCAGCAGCCAGTGCAGCCCGCCAATCAAAACCAGCATCCCAAAGAACGCCATTTCCACGTCGGGCACAAAACGACCCAGCCGCACCGCCCAAGTGGGCTTGTCCTTGAGAACAAACCAATACACCACCAGCGCCGCCCCCACATAACCCAGATAGGTCAAAACCTCAGAAGACAGCTTATACAGCGGATCCAGCCCCAGGATGACGACCTCCAGCGGATAAAGCACCACCACCAGCACGCTCAACATGCCTATGGCAAAGGCCTTTCCGCCGAACAGCTTCATCTCCTTTTCCTTAGGCCCAAACAGCATGGCGATCCACTTCGAGAAGGATATGGCCGTCCCGAGGTTAATGAGGGTAAGGGTATAAGTCACCAACTTCACAACCGCCGGCGTTAAAAACCCATCCGCGACACTGTACTTGATCAGAGTTTTGCCCAGACTGCCTATCATGAGCGGCGCGCCGCTGATCGCCAAAACCCCGGCCAGTACGGCGACACCCAGGAACGGATTCGAGCGCATGACCCCGTGGATCCGGGTCAGATTGCGGGTGCCATACATACGGGCCAGCGCCCCGGCCGCCAGAAAGAGCAGACTCTTGAACATAAAATGGTTGAAGGCGTGAACCATGCCGCCCAGGCCGCCATCCGCAAGATACATGGAAAGGCCAATCACCATCAGCCCCACCTGGGACACCGTATGAAAGGCCAGCATACGCTTGATGTCCGTCTGAAACATAGCCCGAACCACCCCGTAAAGAGCCGCGCACAGCCCCAGGACCAGCGTGATCCCATAAACCATTGACGACCCAAAAGGAGCAATGACATTGATATAGAGAAAGAGCCCCGACTTCACCACAAGCCCCGAAAGCAGCGCAGAGATAAAGGTCGGCGCGTAGCCGTGGGCCACAGGCAGCCAGCCGCCAACCGGAAAGGCGGCGGTTTTGACGGCAAAGGTCGTCATAAAGCAAGCCAGGGCAAAACGCGCCCGAACAGACAAGGCCACCCCCACAGCAGCCTCTGCCCCAAACCACGCATGGATCCGGGTCAGGTTGAGGGTCCCCACCTCTGTATACAGCGCAATGATGCCAATCAAAAAGATCAGCATCCCCACGCTGTTGAAGATCAAATAATAAAGCCCAGCCCGAACTGACACCGCATCCCGCTCATAGAGAATCAGAATGCTGGCCAGGATCGTGACCACCTCAATCATCAGATATAGGGTGAAAAGATCCCGCGTCAAATACAGCGCATAGAGCGCCCCCTGCAGCATCCCCAAAAAGAGAAACAACTTATGGTCCTCCTGGTGTTGATGCCAAAGGTAACTGTAGACATACATAAACGCCACAGCCGTCATGATCAGAAAGAGCCTTCCAAAACCCCCGGACGCCAGCTCAATGCCTATGCCCTCCGGCCAGCCGCCCAGGACGAGACTGACCTCTCCCTGGCGAAGCAGCCAGTACACCAGCGCAGAAAGCAGCACCTGCTCCCCAAATACCGTCCGCGTGAATCCCACCCGGTCCACCAAAAAAATCAGCAGCCCCCAGAGAAACGGCAGGAAAATCAGAGTCAACATGAGCGCTTCCATCAGTCTGTCCTCTCAAAGGTGTCTTTGTGGAAGATGACCCGCCAGTCGAGACTCCCGTAATAGTGGAACAGCTTGCCCGACATGAACAGCCCCAGCGCCGTCACCGAAGCCCCTATGACAATGGCCGTAATCATCATGGCCTGAGGCAGCGGATCTACCATGCCCCCAGTACCCATGCCGATGATCGGGATCGCCTCCCCCGTTTGGCTGGCCAGGCTCAGGAGCAGAAGGATCACCGCCGTCTGAACCAGATTCATACACAGGATGGTCTTAACCACCTGCCGGGAAGTCACAATGCCGTACAACCCAATCAAAACGACCAGACATGCTGTCACCGTAACGAACATCATAAGCTTCCCTCCTCGAAAAACATAGTGATGATGCCGCTCATCCCAAGGGCGACCTTGGCGCCAATCAGCATATTAAAAGCAATCAGAATGATGCGCTTGAGCCGCATGGCCTCCGGTGTCATCAGTGACGCCAGGGCGCCGGAAAAAAATAACAGATGCACGATGCCGGCGACAATCAGCGCGAAGAAGAGCACTTTTTCGATCCGGATCAATCGGCTGAGTTCCACAGTCTTTTGCTCCGAAATAAAATAGACCAGAATATAGGCCGTGGCCAGGACGACGCCGCCCTGGAAACCGCCGCCCGGCGAGAGATCCCCGTTGAAGACAATATAGAGGCCGAACATGAGCATGAACGGCAGCAGCAGGAGGCTGATCACCTTCAGCAGATCGTGGCTCTGGTTGATTTTTGGTCTCAAAGCGTTTAATGGACTCACGACCTCTTCACCTCATTTCAGGCAGCCCAGCCCGACTCAGGGGTCAGGCCGCTGCACAGCAACGTTTCACTCAAAAAATTCTCAAAGTCGGCAAGTCTGCCGCGTCATGTGGGTACCCCGACCACCAGGCATCAGCGGATCTCTTCATCCTTCCTGCCCATAAATAAAATCCCCGCCGTCACCACGAACAGCGTCGCAGCCTCAAACAGCGAGTCGAACAGCCGGTAGCTCAGGTAAATACCGGTTACAAGATTCTGGGAACCCGTCTCTGGCAGTGTCTCGAGTATAAAGTAATCCATGCTGAAGCGGCCATACTCAGGCGCGTTCAGGACGAAAGCTTCAAACAGGCCGTTTCCCACAAAGCCTATGGCCGCCAGGATCATCAGCCCCTTGATCGTCTCACGGGTTCTCATCTAAAACCACCTCCATCGCAATGCCGTATGACCATTTGTGTTCGTGCTTGATCGTCTTATGGGTTCTCCTCTACAAGTACCTCCAGCATGCTTTAGCCGACGGTCACGCTGCCAACACCCCAAACCTCCAGGCTTTTCAGGCTTCCCATACTTTTTACGCTTCCTCTTCCTCTTTCTCCGACAACCCAACACCCACGAACACCACACCTGGTGTCTGATTCATCCAGCGCTCCAAAGACTCAATCAGGCAGTTGTTCTCATTGCCTTCAACGCGAATGAGGTCCTGAACAGGATCATAATCAATCAAAAGATCCGGGCTGCTCGGACGGAAAATGCCGGCCACCGTCGTGACTTTTCCCTCCAGCCCCCCGACCAGCTTGGCTTCGAGTCCGTAAAGGTCACAAAAGCGCCCAATCTCCTCCATAAACGCCTCCAGCCGATCCGGATTCATATAGCAGTCGTATTGCTCTGAATTCGCGCATTTGACAACCACATTCAGAGTGGTCTGCTTCATGACCGCTATAGTATAGATCAGAGGGACAAAAGCGCAGCCCACGGCTATTTCCGCAAGGGCTATATCCGGGGCGTACAGGAGCATATAGAGCCCCGCCGCCGTCAACGAAAACGCCGCGAAGTACAAAATCAGCCTGAAATTATTCTCCGTGATCAGCGTCATGAGCGCCGCGATCAGGAGCGCCACACACAGAACAGCCATCAGCATCATCAACGGATCCACGGATGGATTCCCCCTTTCTCAGGAAGCAGTCCACCTCGGTACGCCGAGGACGCAATCATTTGATTGGAAACCGGATTGGTTGCCAAATAAAACACCAGAAGGATCAGCAGCCGGAGGGTCATGGGGCTGAAACCCAAACGGATCATCAGGGAGATTATGACGGTCAGCACCACAACGGAGTCAATTTTACTGCTGCTGAGCAGGGTCTCATAAACGCCCTCCAGTCTAAAAATGCCCGCGACGCCAAACCCCAGGAAAATCCAGGCCAGAATGAGAAGCAGATCTGCGATCATTTCAGCCGTCCTCCCTTCAGGACAAAACGCGTCAGGACAATAACCGTCATGAACCCAATAATGCTGTAGGTCAGAGTGATGTCCAGCAGTTCGCTCTGTCCGGAATATACAGCATATACGGTCATAATCAGGGCAATTTTAACTGCAATTAGGTTCAGCGCGACCAGGCGCTCGTAAATGGTTTTGGCCAGCGTCAGCTGATAGAGCAGGAACACTACAGCGACACCGATGAGGACCATGGTCATCTCAAGCATGGGACACGCCTCCCCCCAGCACCTGCTCATAACGGGTGTGCACCTGATGGCGGAACGCCTCCACTTCTTCCTCGCCGTCTACGAAAGCCAGAACCGTCAGCTCAGAACCATTGACCTCCACCGTCATGCTGCCCGGCGTCAAGGTGATGGCATTGGCGATCAGCGCGATCAGCATGGGTTCCTCCAGAGACAGCTTCACAGTAAACATCTCCGGGGATGGCGACCCATACACCACCCGTTTCATATGCGCCCAGGCTGAGACAAAGATGTCCTGTCCCACTCGGACCGCGAATCGCAAGATTCTGAAAAATCCCGTTGCCGCCACCGGCTCTAGATTGAAGTAGTTTAGGAACCTGCGGTAAAAACTCAGCGTGATCCCGACGGCAAGGATGCCGGTCACTGTCATGCGAAGTCCAAAGCGGCCGGTCAGAAGCAGCCAGAACAAAAACAAAGCGCCCGCAAGCGGCAGCCCACCCCGTGATAGTGCCCCGCCTCTTTCTTTATCAGACTTGTCATTCACCCTTGCCCCACCACCAATCACTCGTTTTTAAAAAACACGCCATGAAACAGCCGCAGTTAAGTGTCTCTCAACTTACCGTCACTGATCATGGCGCGCCCCCGCGTTTTATTCTATTACATCAGACATGCCTTCATGACGTCAATGACCGTATCGATGTCCTCTTTTTCAATGCCGTAATGGGTCACAAATCTGTATTCCCCATCCTCCATGCCATTGGACTTGATCCCTGCATCCATAAGCTTTTGAAGGAACGTCGCTTCCTTGATCATGCCTTCTTCAATCTTGAAGAAGACCATATTGATGTCTCTGCGGTGCTTCATAATTTCAATTCCCGGAATCTCCGCCAGGCGGGAAGCCAGATAAACCGCGTTCTGGTGATCGTCCTTCAGACGATCCACCATGTGCGTCAGCGCGTATATCCCAGCCGCTGCCAGATAGCCCGTTTGCCTCATGCCGCCGCCCATGCGCTTTCTATTCTTGCGCGCTCTGCGGATAAAGTCCTTGCTCCCCAGCAGCAGCGAGCCAATAGGCGCTGCGAGGCCTTTGGAAAGACAAATATTCACGGTGTCCGCCTGAGCCGCGACCGTCTTCGCAGGTACACCGAGGGCCAGCGCCGCATTGAACAGCCTCGCGCCATCCAGATGCACCGGAATATTGTGAAGATACGCCAGTCTGTAAATTTCCTTCATATTGTCCAGTGTCAGCACGCAGCCGTTGCCCAGCGCATTCTCAATGCAGATCAGCGCAGTTTCCGGATAGTGGACATCATTCAGGTCTCGGATGGCATGACGAACATCCAGCACCTCAATCTGATTCAGATGCACCGGCACAGTCTTCAGCTGCACCCCCGCGAGAGCGGCCGCAGCGCCCACTTCATGGGCCTGAATATGCGCGTCCTGTCCTATGATGATCTCATCCCCGCGCCGGGTGTGGGTCATAATGGCCAGCTGATTGGCAAAGGTGCCGCTCGGTACGAACAGCGCCGCGTCTTTCCCCAGGAGCTCCGCCGCGTAGCGCTCGAGTTCCGCCGTCGCCGGGTCGTCTTCATAAACGTCATCCCCGACCTGCGCCTCAAACATGGCGCGTTTCATTTCCTCCGGCTGCAAAGTCACCGTGTCGCTTCTCAAGTCAATCCAACGCTTCGTCATTCTGCGCTCATCCTCCAAGTCATGGTCAGTTGAAATTTGGTAGTCCGTGTGGCTTCATTTGAGGCGGCGCGAACATCGGCAAACACCCGCTTTAGTCTTTCGCCGCCCAAGATCAGGCATGCGTATAATGGTAAATACCGTCGACCTGGGTTCTGTTCAAGCGTCCCCGCAGGTGCAGGTACTCCAGGTGGGCCATGGCCTCGGAGGATGCGAACCACTTCTGGGCTTTGGGAAACTCGTCCCAGCCCGCTGCGCGCAGCTCCCAGTGCATCCTCGCCGCGATCTCGCGGACCGTCTCATGACCCTGCCCCACAATTTCAAAGACTTCTTTCAGCCGATGGTCATGGTGGGCCACCAGCTCATCAATTCGGCGGTCCGGATCATCAATCACGTTGCGGTGAGCGCTGTAGACGCGCTTCAACTTCATGGCCCGGGCCTTCTCCAGCATATCGAGGTAAACCCCAAGGCTGTCGAAGCCTTCCTTCCAGTAGCTGATATTCGGCGTAATTTTGTCGAGGATGTGATCCGCGCCAAAGAGACAGCCCCGCTCGCGGCAGTAGAGGCCAATCAGCCCCGGCGTATGCCCCGGCAGATCGACCACCTCCAGACTGAAGCGGCCCATCTCTATCCGGTCGCCTTCCTCGACAACGTCGAGTTCCGGCGTGGACTGAGGCGCGTATTTGTACCCGGGATTATCATAGTAATGGATCCCATCCCGATCAAGGTCAAATCGCTCGATCAAAGTCTTAAAGCCTTCCGCCATTTCCTCCGTACGCAGCCTGCGAATCCACCAGCTCTCGGTTTTTCCGGCAATAATTTTCGCGCCGCGCTCGTGGAGCTCTCCTGCCAGGCCAGTGTGATCCGAATGCAAGTGGGTCAGCACAACTGTCAGCTTGCCAAAGGAGACGCCAAGGGCGTTTAGAGCACCATATACCGCCTCCCTGCAGGCATCCATGGCAAAGCCGGTGTCAATCATCACCGCGCCGGTATCGCTCAAAATGATGTAGCCGTTCAAGGCTTTCAACGGATTATTGGGCAGGGGTATGGGAAAGGTGTAAAACCCTTCTTCAAGTTGATGCATGTCCGTTTCCTCCAAGTGTCTTTAGCTTTGGGTGCTGTCATTGTTGTCAGTTCTGATTGGAATATTCGTCTTTTTCATTCTTGTCGTTCCAGCAGCCTTCCTTGATTTTGTATCTGTTTTTAGGCCGTCCGACTTTGCCGTATTCCAGCTCAATTTCAAGCTTGTCTTCTTTCTCCATGTAGTCGAGATAGCGCCGGGCCGTAATCCTCGAAACACCAATTTTTTTGGCCACCAGCTGCGCCGTGAAGGTTTGGGTACCAAAGTCGCGGATACACTCGCACACCTTGTCATAGGTCAACTGGCTGAAGCCCTTGGTATCGATCATTTCATGATCTTCGTCATCCTCGCGACCGCCACTAACGCCTTCCCGCATGACCAGCTGATCGATCGTATCCTGCTCCACATTCTCCGACTGTGCCAAATTTCTCTTCCGCAGGCGGTACTGGGACAAGGTCTCCTCAAAGCGCTTGAATTTGAACGGTTTGATCAGGTAATCCACCGCGCCGTAGCGCAGGGCTTCCTCCACAGTTTCAACAGAGCGGTCTGCGGTAATCATTATGACATCCGAACGCATGCCTTCACGGCGAATCCAGCGCAGAAGATCCACGCCTTTCCCTTGAGGGAAAAACACGTCCAGCAGAACCAGGTCCGGCTCTGCGATCTTCATCAGTTCTTTGGCCCGATCAAGGGTCGAGACGCTGTCTAAAAGCACGTAACCTTCAATTTTAGCTAAAAACCGTTCATTGATTTCTCTGACCATGGGATCGTCTTCAACGATGAGCACTTTAATCATAATCTAGTGCCCGCCCCCCTTCATAGGGTATTGTGATGCGCCATTCAGCGCCCAGTTCATTATCAAGCTCTATGACGCCGCCCGCCTCATCAATGATTTCCTTGACAATGGTCAGCCCAAAGCCGCGGCTGCCCATTTTGGTCGTCACGCCTCGCTCAAAAATTTTGTCTGCAATATCTTCGCGAATGCCAGGACCGTTGTCAGAAATCACCACATCCAGCGTTTCTTCTCCGGAAGTGATACAGACGTAAATCTGCCCGCTTTCGATCTTGACCAGCTCTTCAATAGCATTTTCAATCAGATTGCCCAGAACCGAGCAGAGCTCGTCCTCTGAAATCCTGTCCGGAAGCCGGTTCAAGTAGGAAGCAGGATCGATTTCCATATCGATTTTGGCTTCCGTCGCGCGGTTGTACTTTGCCAGTAAAATTGCGGACACGTGGGTATTTTCAATCCGGTCATTGATGATCCCCGACAAGCGCTCGCGCTGGTCCGAAACCACGGAAATGT
This sequence comes from uncultured Acidaminobacter sp., assembly GCA_964416305.1. Classification (GTDB taxonomy): domain Bacteria; phylum Bacillota; class Clostridia; order Peptostreptococcales; family Acidaminobacteraceae; genus Acidaminobacter. The sequence goes on from CAYQDM010000041.1 coordinate 13,729, forward strand.
AGTCCACCGCTTCCTCATAGGCTTCAAGCTGAATCAGCCCCGAAATGGTATGGAGCTTGTTCATGAATTCATGATTCTGAGCTCTCAGGGCATTGGTCATTTTCTGATAGCCTGTCAGTTCCTCCGCCATGAGTTTGACCTGGGTCAGGTCCTGAATGTTGGAGACGACTCCAATAAATTCTCCCCTGTGATCTCTCAACGGCGTGTGGCTGCACAAAATGGTCTTCCCCGGACTGAGACGGATCTCCTGGTTCAGGATCGTCTCTTTAGTCTCCAGTGTTCGCAGCATTTGATTGGCATAAAGATCGCTGTAATCCTTCAGTGGCTTGCCAACATCCTCTGAGGAGAGCCCGAGTATATCCCTGGCCAATTTATTGAACAGAAGAATTTTTCCGCTTTTGTCTATAGTCAAAACCCCGTTGTTGAGACTTTGAAGGATGATGTCCCTCTGTCCCAGGAGCAGGGCAATTTCTTTTGGTTCCAGCCCAAAGATGGTCCGTTTGATGTTGAGACTGAGAATAGCGGCGCCCAGGATCCCTATCAGCAGCCAAACAACCAGCGTCGTCTCGAGATTCCTGATCTGTGTGCCCACCTCTTTGTAGACCGTGTCCGTCAAGAGGCCTACCAATACGGCGCCGACCTGAACGCCGTTTTCATACACCGGCGCGAAGGCCCTTATGGCTGAGATCAGCTCGTTTCTGTCCGCGGAGACGTAAGCCTCACCTGTAGTTAAGACCCGTTCCTCTCCCCCGTTGCGATACCTCTGCCCCAGTAGATTTTCCGACGGATACGAGTACTGAATCCCCTCCATATCCATGACAATAATATATTGAAAACGCGTCTGCTTTCTGAAATCCTCCACCAGCGTCTGAACAGTTTTGTCTTCATTCTGGTCTGCAAGCGCATGCTTGATCTCCGGAATGGCCGCCACCGTCACCGCAAGGTCCATGGCATTGTTGCCCATCTGAGTCTCAATGGTTCGCTCGATGTAGCCAAAGGTCATGAAGCCAATGCCCCCGACGACGAGGACCAGCATCACTGACAGAAAGAGCGCGATTTTGAATTGAAGTTTCAAGGCACGTCCCCCTCATGTCCGTTATTCTGCGTCTTCGCTGCCGGCCTCCGATTCAGCCCCGTCTTCAGAGGTAATCAGCGCTTTGTCCAGACCGTCACGGATCGCTTTGATCAGCGCTGTGCTGGTCATGGTCGCACCGGACACCACGTCCACCTCGGTAGAATTGTTGCGCCGGACCCGTTCCGGAATGGTCTCGTAGACAATATCGACAACTTCCCCCAGCACCTGCTTCTCGTGCTCCTCAATGATAACTATGGACTCAATGTCCATGGCGGTGGTCGTCACTATCACACGGATTGGACCGTGATACCCCTCGGAGACACCCTCATAGCTGCCGGGCACATAAATCTCCTTTTGAATCTCGCAGGCAGACAGCCCCAAGATCAGCAAAGCGGCAATCACCAGCAGGGCCACCCCGCGCCTGATCAAAGCATGGATGCCGATGGTTTTATTAACTTCAACCCCACGTTCAAACATCGCCGGCACCCCCTGCCATCCAAAAGTGTAAACCTAACAATATTTTACCACATCTTATGAACAAAATAGCAGAAAATTCTACATCCTTTGGCATTACTTGTTGGCAGCCGCCCCCTGGTGTCACGCCGTCCAGTATCTGGCACAACTTCCCCGGCCCGTACCTGGCACGTTTTTCGGAACGGTGACGTACAAATGAATTGAAAAGATTGATAATGCTAGTTTTCAGCAAAAACAACTTCTTTAACTTCGTTATGGGTGACAGGTACGGGAAACGAAAAAGATGCATCTCAAGCCAACAGACGTGCAACCTCGCGGCTGTCGCCTATTGCCCCGCTCCGCTTCGCTTCGGTTCCGGGCTGCGCCCTATATAAACAAAAGTGAAACCGC
>CAYQDM010000042.1:0-15150 GCA_964416305.1 uncultured Acidaminobacter sp.
AAATCCTGCGGTCCTCAAAGACCGTACCGGTTCGATTCCGGTCTCCGGCACCACGAACTTCTCAAGTCGCACATGCAACAATGTACCACACTCGTCGCGGAGTGGAGCAGATGGAAGCTCGTCGGGCTCATAACCCGGAGGTCGCAGGTTCGAATCCTGTCTCCGCAACCATTTCAATTCTCAATATGGCGGTGTAGCTTAGCTGGTTAGAGCGTCCGGTTCATACCCGGAAGGTCGGTGGTTCGACTCCGCCCACCGCTACCAATTTCATTTTTTAAATTTAGGCCCCTTGGTCAAGCGGTCAAGACACCGCCCTTTCACGGCGGTAACAGGGGTTCGATTCCCCTAGGGGTCACCATTTACGGGAGCTTAGCTCAGCTGGGAGAGCATTTGCCTTACAAGCAAGAGGTCACAGGTTCGATCCCTGTAGCTCCCACCAAACTACCTTAAAAGTAGTAAAGGTGGAAAGTTTACTTAGCGTCATCTCAAACGCAAGGTAAAAGGAAGCCGTAAGAAACCACGGCCTGGTAGTTCAGTCGGTTAGAACGCTAGCCTGTCACGCTAGAGGTCGAGGGTTCGAGTCCCTTCCAGGTCGCCATTTACAATTTCAAACATGGGGGGGTTCCCGAGTGGCCAAAGGGGACGGACTGTAAATCCGTTATCTACGATTTCGAAGGTTCGAATCCTTCTCCCCCCACCAAGTTAGTTTTTTAGCGAATGCGGGGCACTAGCCGCTGAGCTAAAAAACGGTTTTTCTCCGAAGGAGAAAAAAACTACCTTAATGAATTTTTAGTTTAACTACCTAAGAAACTTTCAATATTACCACTGTAAAACCCTGCGGGTGTAGCTCAGTGGTAGAGCCCCGGCTTCCCAAGCCGGTTGCGAGGGTTCGATCCCCTTCACCCGCTCCAACTACCTTATGATGTAGTCTTACAACGTTGGGGATTCGCCAAGTCGGTAAGGCAACGGACTTTGACTCCGTCATTCGTAGGTTCGAGTCCTACATCCCCAGCCACACAATTTCATAACCGAAACATTATATGACCCATTAGCTCAGTCGGTAGAGCACTTGACTTTTAATCAAGGTGTCCCGCGTTCGAGCCGCGGATGGGTCACCAACAACTTGGAGGGGTACCGAAGCGGTCACAACGGGGCGGTCTTGAAAACCGTTAGGGTTAATAGCCCACGTGGGTTCGAATCCCACCCCCTCCGCCAATTTATGGAGAAGTACTCAAGAGGCTGAAGAGGCTCCCCTGCTAAGGGAGTAGGTCCTGATGAGGGGCGCGAGGGTTCAAATCCCTCCTTCTCCGCCATTAGCGCAAAGGTAGTATCGTACTTAGGGGTGTAGCTCAGCTGGTAGAGCAGCGGTCTCCAAAACCGCGTGCCGTGGGTTCAAATCCTATCACCCCTGCCAATTTAATTTAATATGTCGGGGTGTAGCGCAGCTTGGTAGCGCATCTGATTTGGGATCAGAGGGTCGCGGGTTCAAATCCTGCCGCCCCGACCATTAACACTTTAAGCTCGTGGGCGTGTAGCTCAGGTGGTTAGAGCGCACGCCTGATAAGCGTGAGGTCGATGGTTCGAGTCCATCCATGCCCACCAAGTTAGTTTTTTCCGAATGCGGGGCATTAGCCGCTGAGGAAAAAACGGTTTCTCTCCGAAGGAGAGAAAAACTACCTTAATGAATTTTTCCGAATGCGGGGCATTAGCCGCTGAGGAAAAAACGGTTTCTCTCCGAAGGAGAGAAAAACTACCTTAATGAATTTTTCCGAATGCGGGGCATCAACCGCTGAGGAAAAAACGGTTTCTCTCCGAAGGAGAGAAAAACTTCCTTGCGTTTTTCACCGCAGGTGAAAAACGAACACTTGTAACTCAAACAAGATAGATGTTTCGTTACACTCTGCCCAGATAGCTCAGTCGGTAGAGCAGAGGACTGAAAATCCTCGTGTCGCTGGTTCGATTCCGGCTCTGGGCACCACTAAAAAGCCGTTCACGCGAAATTAATTCCGTGAGCGGCTTTTACTCATTTCTGCTATTGTGCAACAGAGGAACAGGGTTTATCCAAAAACAATTTTTTGCTTCAAACCCATAAGTTGATCCATGTGGCGCAGGAGGTTAGGCATGTTCTCATAGAGAGGGTGTCCGTCCACGCTGATCACACGCATACGGGATTGACCTTCAAGATATTGACCAATACTTAGATCAAAGCCATCGACGTTATGGTGTTCGACGGGAATTGTTACTACCAGGCGAGGCACGGTTCCGGATAAATGTGTCTTAAAGATATGACCGCGGTCATCATACCAATGCATGTCTTCTGTATTTTGATCAGGCTCAAAAGTAATTATGGCGAAATCGCCCTGCAATTTAAGCGAGATTAAGTTGAGCTCCATCTCACGCCATTCAAAGTAATGAGGCTTGTAAAGCTCTACGACACCAGAGTGGTGCTCCAACAATCTATAAGTCAATTCGAGCAGGCTTAAAGTATCTTCTTCGTTGTGCAGTTCGATTTTGTCTGCATAGCTATGGTCGCCGGTCTCAAGGAAGTTATTATAGGCATCAATGCAGTCGAGGCCACTGAGTGTATCCGTTCTAAGGATGCCGAGGGCGGTTTCAATACTTTTCAGTTTATAGCTATCAAGATGAAGACTTGCTTTGGCGACTTTCATTAGATCCAAATTACGAGCGACTGTTAGTGGTGCTGTCAACCCATGCTTGGCATATTTGTGCACCAGGTAGGGTACATCGAAGGCGTCGCCGTTGAAGGAAATAAGATATTTTGAGGACAGCAGTGCGTGTGCCGCAGTTAGAATGTCTTTTTCGTCTTTGCCTGTCTCATTGAAGAAATAGTAATAATTCAGTTGATCCTGATGGAGTTCAATGAGGCTGATGGAAACGAGTTTGGAATAATCACGATGGAAGCCGGTGGTTTCGATGTCGAAGAAAACAACGGGTGAATCCACTTCCAGGTGCCTGGCGATGAATTGACTTTCTTTACTGGGTTGCAAGGACTTTTGAGTGGTCATCATGGCGCTCGCTCCTTTGTTAAAGTGAAACTAATAAAGCAGGTGATTAAATGGATGTATTTATGTCTACCCTGAAAGATGGGACCGAGAAGGGTTTGAAGACAACTTGGACACTGGCGAAGGTCATTGTGCCAATTTATATTATCGTCACTATTCTTAAGTATACCCCAGTCATCGGCTGGATTGCCATTTTGTTTGAGCCGGTGATGCAACTTTTTGGTTTGCCTGGAGAAGCGGCTATTGCTATGGTCATGGGTAATCTGCTCAACCTGTACGCAGGGATTGGGGTAATGGCCACGCTGCCGCTTACCATGAAGCAGATTACTATCATGGCAGTGATGCTGTCATTTTCACATTCACTTCTGGTGGAGACAGCAGTCTCGAAACGGGTCGGGGTCAGCATCCCTATGATTTTGTCGGTCAGAATGGGCTTGGCAGTGATTTCGGGTATATTGCTGAATTTGACGATTTAGGGGGCTGCCTTGTGATGGGAATCGATTTTAATGTGATTGAGGTTTTGAAGGAAGCGGTGTTTGGATCTCTGAAGTCTGTTTGGAGCATCGCTATTATAGTTTTCCCTTTGATGATTGTAATGGAGTTCGCTCGAAAATACAAAGTTATGGATGTAATTTCTGCTGGACTTCGGCCGTTAACGAGGTTTTTGGGGGTTCAGAGGTCGGCAGCATTTCCGCTGGCAGTTGGATTGATTTTTGGACTGGCCTATGGTTCAGGTGTCATCATTCAGAGCGCTCAAGAAGGCGAGATCGATATGCGCAGTTTGACGCTGGTGTCCATTTTCCTGGCGTGCTGTCATGCGGTCGTTGAGGATACGCTGCTGTTTGTGGCCGTTGGGGCAAACGGATGGCTTCTGCTGGGTCTCAGGACTTTGGCCGCATTTATAGTGACCATGCTGGTGTCAAAGAGCGTGAAGTTGGCGTATGAAACGCAATAGGCTCAAGGGCTCGATGGGGTAAACGCTGAGACATTGTTGTTTGCTGAAGCAGTTATTTCGAGGATGAAGCCGGCCAATTGGGTTGGTTGTGTTGGAGTGAAAAGAGCCAGGACCATCGGTAAAAACGGTCTTGGCTCTCTTTGTTTTTGGGCTATAAAGGTTAATTACTTGCTGTAGAGATCTTTTTCGAAGAATTGCTTAATGCTGGCGAGGTCGTGATAGACGGTGAGGGCCAGCATGAGTTTGATGCGGGCCTTTTGGCCGTTGAGGTTGCCGCCGAAGATGACGCCGGCGTTGCGGAGCATTTTGCCGCCGCCTTCGTAGCCGTAGGAATCGTAGACGCGGCCCATTGGGCAGCGGGAGACCATGACCACGCGAATGTCTTTTTCGATGGCGCGCAGGACGCCGGGGACCATTTCAGGTGGGAGGTTGCCGCGGCCCATGCCTTCAATGATGATGCCTTTGGCACCTTTTGAGATGCAGAAGTCGATGAATTCGGAATCCATGCCGACGACGCTTTTGATCAAGTAGACATCTTTGACATAGAAGTCGGTGTCGATGTGGGGGTGGCGGACGATGTCGCGGTAGAAAATGGCCTCGTCGTTGTCGATGATCCCCAGTGGACCGAATTCCATGGACTTGAAGGTATCCAGGCTCATGGTGTGGGTCTTGGTCACTTCCTGGGCGGAGTTGATTTCGTTGTTCATGACGAGGAGGACGCCTTTGCCGCGGGCTTGGTCCGAGATGGCGGTGCAGATGGCGGCAGAGAGGTTGCTTGGGCCGTCGTAACCGAGTTCGGAGCCGTTTCGCATGGCGGCGACCATGACTATGGGTTTGTGATCCGGCAGGCTGAGATCGAGGAAGAAAGCGGTTTCTTCAATGGTGTCGGTGCCATGGGTGATGACGACGCCATCGATGTCCTCTCTGGCTATTAAGGATTTCACAAGTTGATTGAGTTCCATGATGCGATCCGGGTTCATATGCGGGCCGGGGAATTTGCCAAAGGTTATGGTTTCCACGTCCGCGAATTTGTCAATATTGGTGACCATGGACAGGATCTCCTGGCTGGACATAGCGGGTATGGCAGCTTCAAGGCGTTTGTCGACCTTCATGGAAATGGTGCCGCCGGTAAAGACTACTGCGACTTTCTTCAAGGAAATGCCCCCTCAACAGTATGTTAAATGACATATTGAATTTTGGCTTTTGTTGGATCATGGTTAGAACCTCTATAAGTATAACAAATCTTGAGGAGCAGGTCATTATTATTGCGGGATTATGTTGCAGAAGTGGGGGTGGGATTGTTGGGGCACTGGGGGGAATGTTGCAGTTGTGTTACGGTCCGCGTCGGGGGTGCGGACGTTTTCTTGGACGGTTTAGGCTACTAGTCCTTTGCTTCGTCTGAACACCAACGGACTCATTCCACCCAGTGACATTTTGATTCTTTTTTCGTTGTACCAGATTAGGTATTCATCCAAGATATTCATAAACTCGTTTAGGCTAACAGCGACCCATGAACGATAATAAAACATCTCAACCTTGAGTCTGCCAAAGAAACCCTCGCAGGCAGAGTTATCAGGTGAACAGCCTTTCTTTGACATTGATCTCACCAGGCCTGCATTGTCCATCCTGGATAGCCACCCTGGCCAACGGTAGTGGCATCCTCTATCGCTGTGGACAATTGGACGCTCGTTCTCTTGCAGGTTGTCTATGGCGCGATCAAGCATACTGTTAACCAGAGCTGCGTCAGGCCTTGTTCCAATTGACCAGCTCGTTATAAATCCGTCATAGCAGTCTACTATTGGTGATAGGTACACCTTACCAGCAGGGATTGTAAACTCGGTTATATCTGTAAGCCATTTTGTATTTGGTGCATCTGCATGGAAATCCCGATTGATCAGATTGTCTGCTGCAGGCGCTATCTCACCTAAATACGAACTAAACTTTCGCTTCTTTTTTCCGAAAACAACAAGTTTTAATGTTGACATGATACGTCTTACAATCTTCTCCGAAACACGAATGCCTCCCTTTTGAAGGGCATCGTTAATCCGCCGGTATCCGTATCTTCTGTGATTTTCTGAAAAAGAGCAATGATTCGAAGCTTGAGTCCCTCATGTTTCTCAGGGATCAATGAAATCTTATGGTGATAATGATAACTGCTTTTTGGTATATCAACATATTTCAATAATTCCTTGAGGGTATATTTGTTTCTTAGGGCGTCGATCAGTGTTGCTTTCACTTTGTTTGTCAATTTATTCGGATCGACGCCCGGGTTCTTTTTTAGAATTATTGAGAGTTCTCCCATGAGTTCTTTTTCAATCTTCAATTTCCTGATTTGTTTTTTTAATAATTCGATTTCAACTAAGAGGGCCTCAGTACCTTCAGGCGGCTTGCCTTCGTGGAGCTTATCTTCCAGTTTCAACATGATTATTGGATACTCCTTAGCGAGCAGAACACCGTTGTGTTTATAATTAGTTCTTCGGCCGACACTGTGCTTGTCTCCGAGATCCGTCGCCCTGACACACGGCGTGTCAAGCTCTACAACGGCTTCCTTTTTCTGCGCTTGAGTGCATTGTATACTACTGACATGCATTTTGCGATCATTTGGATTCAATTCATCACACCAAAGTCTTAATTTGCCCGGGGATGGATAGCCCAAAGCTCTTACTGTTCTTGAAAGGTTTCTCCCGTGCTCCAGGTAATGGTTAACGGCTATTTCCATTTGCTCTACTGAATACTTGACCTTTCTAGGTTTCTTCCCCCATTCGTCTCCGATTGATTGACCCCTTAGATAGTCTTTGTACCATCTCCGGATGACTCTACCTGATGGATAACCGAGCTCATTTGATACAGCGGCCGCAGACTTGTCGTACTTAATGTATAACTCGATTACTTTTTTCCTAACTTCCAACGAATACATACGGACAACTCCTGACTTTTTCATAGTCCAGGTTTTTGTCCGCACCCCCGTCCCCAAGTTGAAAGTTATCCGCGTCACCAAGTTTAAAGTTGTCCGCGTCACCAAAACAAAAACTGTCCGCGTCACCCACCATACGGTATAATATTTAAGTTAGGGAAGGTGAAATTTATGGAAAACAGAGAAAATCATGAAATATATCTTGATCATAGCGCGACCACACCGGTGTGTTCTGAGGCAATTGAAGCAATGAATGGGGCGCTGGCGGGGTGGTATGGGAATCCTTCGTCGCTTCACAGGAAGGGGCTTGAGGCGGAGAAGCGGATCAAAGCCGCGAGCCAGACCTTCTTGCACGCTATCAAAGCGCCTGCGGACAAAGGGGAGATCCTCTACACCTCTGGCGGCACGGAGGCTAACAACCTGGCCATCTCGGGGGTGGCGGCACTGCTGCGGCCAAGCCGGCGCCACATCATAACCTCCGCCTTGGAACACAGCTCCGTGCTGGAGACGGTCCTGGAATGGGAAAAACGCGGTTTTGAAGTGACGCTTCTGAAACCCGACACAAACGGCGCCATCACTCCTGAGCAGGTGCTGGAGGCCGTCAGACCCGAGACTGGCCTGATCAGCCTGATGCACGTCAACAACGAGACGGGCGCCGTCTTCGACCTTGGCGTCAACCTCAAGGGACGTCTGCGATCCGTCCGGGACCGAGACGACCTTCCGGTGTTCCACGTGGACGCGGTCCAGTCCTTTGGCAAGCTGCCCATCGACGTGCGCGCCATGGGCATCGACCTGCTCACCGCCAGCGCCCACAAAATTCATGGCCCGAAAGGCATAGGTTTCCTCTACCGAGACAAAGCCGTCCGTCTGAAGCCACTCGTCTTCGGCGGGGGTCAGCAGGGGGGCATCCGCCCTGGGACGGAGAATGTGCCAGGCATCCTGGGCATGGAGGCCGCTTTCAAGGCTCTGCCGATGGACGCCGCAACCCACTTATACGCCCTGAGAGACCGCCTCTGGGAGGGTCTCGTCTCCATAGAACACGTCGTCATCAACAGCCCGGCTGACGGGGCGCCCCACGTGATCAACGCATCGTTCACAGGTCTGAAATCCGAAGTGCTGCTGCACACCCTCGAGAAGGACGGCGTCTACGTCTCCAGCGGTTCCGCCTGCCATTCGAAGGATCGAAAAGCGTCCCACGTCCTGACAGCCCTCGGCCTATCGGAGGCCAGAATCGACAGCGCCCTGCGATTCAGCCTGAGTGTCCACACCACGGAAGAAGACATCGACCAAGCTATTAAGATCATCCGACAGGCGAGCACCTCCCTGGGACGGATCATGAGGAGAAGGTAAATATGAGTGAGAGAGGCTTTACGCTGGTCAAGATCGGTGAAATCACCTTAAAAGGACAAAACAGAAAATTCTTCGAAAACCGCCTGATGGACAATCTCAAAGGAGCGGTCAGAGGAATCAAACACGTCAAGGTCGCCAAGGAGTTCGGCCGCATGTACATGAACTACGACCTGGAGGACGAGGCCGAGGTGCTGGAAAAAGCCCAGCGCGTCTTTGGACTCGTCGCCCTTTGCCCTGGGGTCGAGGTCGATCCTGACTTTGAGAAAATCGGAGCAGCAGCGGCAGCGCAAGTCAAAGCGCTGAAAGCCGAGACAGGCATGACGCGGTTTAAAGTAGAAGCCAGGCGCAGCGACAAGCGCTTCCCTATGACCTCTCCAGAGATCTGCAAAGCCCTCGGCGGCATATTGCTGAACCAGGTGGAAGGCCTGCAGGTCGACGTTCATTCGCCCCAGTTTCTGGTCAACGTAGAGATTAGAGACAGAGCCTACATTTATTCGAGAGAAATCCGCTGCCATGGCGGCATGCCTTACGGTACTGCCGGTAAGGCAGTTCTCCTGCTGTCCGGAGGCATTGACAGCCCGGTAGCTGGCTGGATGATGGCGCGCCGTGGCGTGACGCTGTCCGCGGTCCATTTCCATTCCTATCCGTTCACCAGTGAGCGCGCCCAGGAAAAGGTCTACGACCTGGCCAGACAGCTTGCGGTCTTTACGGGGAGCATTGAAGTCACCTCCATCAATTTGCTCGAAATCCAGCAGGCCATCATGGAGAACTGTCCTGAAGAAGAAATGACGATCCTCTCCAGGCGGTTCATGATGGCCCTGGCAGAGCAAGTCGCCCTGGAGACCGGCGCTCAGGCGCTGATCACCGGCGAGAACATTGGCCAGGTGGCGTCGCAGACTATTGAAGGCCTTACTGTGACAAACGCCCGTGTGAATCTGCCGGTCTTCCGCCCGCTGATCGCTTACGACAAGAACGATATTGTAGAGGTAGCCAGAACCATAGGCACCTATGAAACCTCCATCCTGCCTTTTGAAGACTGCTGCACGGTGTTCCTGCCGTCCAAGGTGGTCACGAAGCCGAAACTGAAGCACATTGAGGCATCGGAGTCGAAACTGGATGTCGAGGGCTTGATCCAGCGGGCCCTGGAGGGGAGAGACATACAGCGTTTTCAGCGGCAGCCGCTGGCTGTACCAATTAAGGACTAAATCCGAGAGGAGTCGATTGCAGTGAAATTTATGGTAGAAGACGCAGTGTTTGAGAAACTGCCGGAATACGTGGTTGGCGTCGTGGTCGCCCGCGGGATCGATGTCCACCGTCACACGCATATGCCTCAGGACGTGCTGCGCTCCGGCGAAGCAGTGTTTCGCGACCGGCACTGCCACTGTGACTATAAGGAACATCCGGACCTTGTGCCGTATAGGGAGGCTTTTGAGACTATAGGCATCAACCCGAACCGCTTTCCGAGCTCCATTGAGGCTATGGGCAAACGGGTGCTGAATGGTGCGGCGCTTCCGTTCATTCACCCGGTGATCGACCTGGTCAACGGCATCTCCCTGAACTACGCAGTGCCCATGGGAGCCCACGACCTTGACCAGCTGGGCGGGGATTTCGAGGTCCGCTTCTCCAGGGAAGGCGAAACCTTCGTAGCCCTGGGCTCAGACCAGGAAGAGATCCTGCCTGCAGGGGAGCTCATCTACGGCGATTCCGGCCGTGTCAGAACCCGCCGCTGGATCTGGCGGCAATCCGAGTGGGGCAAAGTCACACAGGACTCCAGAAATGTGCTGTTTCCGGTGGATGGCTTCAACGGTCAGAACCTGGACCAGGTCCTCGCGGCCCGGGATCAGCTGGCAGCAGCGCTGGCGGGCGAGTTTGGGGCGCTTGTGAGCGTGCATCTGATTGATCAGGCGCACCGGTACATTCAGGTGTGATATCAAAAAATAAAAAATATGCCGATGGTTGTGCTTTCCAAAACCATCGGCATACTTAATTTTGGGGGTGTTTTAATTGTTGATCGCGCTGTCGACCTCGTCGATCAGCTCGTCCGCGCTCGGCTGTTGAACAGTTCCCGGGCTGCCGTCCGAGTTGGTGCCGGGGTTCGTGGTCGGTTTCGGACCGAGGAGGGTCTCGATATCCGGCGGATACTGGAAGTTCCTTGGCTCTCGAATCGTGCCATCCGGCAGCTGAATGGAGAGGTCTTCGTTGATGATGGAGTCAACCGGAGCGGTAAAGACAGACCCGTCCAGGAATTTAAGCTGGAATGGCAGGATGACGTAGTAGCGTCCGTCGCCCATTGGTGTGATGTGTGCCGGAGCAGGCGGGACATAGGTTGCTTCACTGTGAATATTGCAAGGTAACGTTGGCACCTCAAAAGCCGCGTCCCTGACAAAGCCGAGATCTTCCGGTGACAGCGGAATTGGACGCTGGACGAGAACTCTGGATTCGATGGTCTCCACAGGACAATATTCGTTGGCAAGCAAGTTGCTTTCCGTACAGATCTGAGCCTGGACGTGGACGTTGTCCACTATAGTTGGCTCTGTACCCGGGATGAAAATTTCATTTTTGACCGTTCCTCGAGGGTCGAGGGCAGAAAGCTCAGACGGAAGCATGCCGGACTTGGTATCGACCGAGAGGGTAATCAATCCGTCAACCGCTTTGAAATTCCGATTGTCATAGCCTTCGTGAACCGTAGTCATGACATGATTCCAGAACTGGGCTGATACCTTTGAGCCTTGGTCCAGCGGCATGTTGACGTCATTGCCGAACCATACGCTGGCTGTGTAGTAAGGGGTGAAGCCGACAAACCAGGCGTCGATCTGATTCGAGGTGGTACCGGTTTTGCCGGCCACAGGAATGCCCGTGTTCCCGTTTCGGATCGCGGCGACCTTGGCAAGGCCGTTGGTGACCGTGGTGCGAAGGATATCCTGCATAATATACGCTGCTTTTTCATCCGCGACGCGGGTGAGATGCGGTTCATTTTCCAGGATCACATTGCCGCGGTTATCAATGACTTTGGTAAACGTCGTCGTTTTATTCAGGACGCCGCCGTTCGCGATGGACCCGTAAGCCTGTGCCATTTCAAGAGGGGAAATACCAACAGACATTCCGCCCAGTGACATTGCGGCGAGGTTCATGTCATTGTAAGCACCGGATTCCACCACACTGGTGATGCCCATCTTTTTCAGGTAGTCCACGGAGGTTTGAAGACCCACTGCCTGGGCGACTTTGGCCGCGTTGACGTTGATGGACCATTCGACGGATTCGCGTATCGTCTGAAGACCCCAATATTTGGTCGAGCCTTCATACCAGTTCAGAGGCCAGCGGTCCGTACCGCCTTTGAGATACACGGGGCTGTCGTCCACTATGCTGGCAGCGGTGAATTTTTTTGTGTCAAGTGCCGGGAGATACACCGCCAGCGGCTTGATGGAGGAACCGGGCTGACGCGGATTGACCGCACGGTTGTAGATCTTCTGGCCGGTGATGTTGCGTCCGCCCACAACGGCCTTAAGCTGGCCGGTATAATAGTCTATAATGACCGTTGAGGACTGTGGCTGGACAATGCCCTGATCGCTGAAGCCAAAATGGTCTTTGGCAACCAGCAGCGCGTTGTTGTCGCCGGATGTGAAAAACTTTGGATTCTTGGTCAGAAAGTCCTTGCTGATGATCAGGTTGCCTTGTTCGTCCAGGGTTTTAACATCATGAGGGATGGCAACTTCCCGGCCGGCATAGGTCTTGAAGTTGGATATGTTTTTTACGCCGCTCGGGCTGGCGCTGAGTTCGCTGGCCTTAAAGACGTTCTTGATGACCATTTGGACGGAGACGAGCTTGCCGTCCTGACGGTTGGCGTAGAGATTGAAGCGTCGGTCCTTGAAGATGACCAGGTTGCCCCAGTCGTCGTATTTGTAGTCGCCATCCGGGATCACCAGCTGGCCGGCGTCGTTGACGAGGTTCTCATACTTGTAAAGCAGGATGCGGCCATCCGGTGCGATGACGTTGCCGCCGGGATTGAAGCGTACGACGACCTTTGGCATGCTGTCGTAGTACTTGTCATAAGTCGCTTCCAGCTTTTTTTGCAGCTCGAGGTCGATGGTGGTGTGGATCTGAAGGCCCTTGGTGAAGAGCATGGTGGTGGCTTCATCTTTCGTGTAGCCGTACTGCGTCATGAGGCCGTCCAGGACGTCGTCGCGGACCATGTCCGCGAAGTAGGAGCTGATGTCATCATTGCTCAGTTTGCTGGGCTTGATGCGCTCGAAGAGGTCGACGTCTTTGATGCTGTCGTACTCTTCCTGGGTGATCACGCCGTTTTCGAGCATGAGCTTAGTGACAGTCTTATAGCGTTTTTCAGCGGTGTCATTGTAAACCAGGGTGTACTGGCTGTCCGAATCGTCAATGATCCGGCTGCCGTCAGTGATGTCTGCTTTTTCCAGCCGCAGCATTGGGGTATAGTTGGCCGGACTGGATGGGATGCCGGCCAGGATGGCCGACTCGACCAGGTCGAGCTCGCTTGCGTCTTTGCTGAAATAGGACTTGGCCGCGGCTTGAACGCCGTTGGCGCCTGCGCCGAGCCAGATGGTGTTCAGGTAGGCTTCGATAATCTGCTTTTTATCGAGGAGATTTTCGAGCTCCAAGGTATAATAGGCTTCTTTGATTTTTCGGTCCATGGTGCGCGCGGACTTGCTCTCCACTAGGTAAAGGTTTCTGGCGAGCTGCTGTGTAATGGTGCTGGTGCCCTGGATCCGAACACCTTTTGTGACGCTGTTGACGATGGAACCGACCAGGCGCACGTAGTTGAATCCATTGTGCTCGAAGAAGGTTTTGTCCTCGACAGCAACGAAGGCGTTGATCAGGTTAGGACTCATGTCCTCATATTTGATGATGGTTCTGAGGCCGTCGTTCTGAAGGGTCTCCATAAGCTCCCCATTGGAGTCCAGGATGACAGAGTTCTCTCCGAGCAGCTCATTGATTTTTGAGGGATCAATGGGCGGCAGGTCAGAAACGACATTTTTAGCATAGGCATAGGCAATGCCAGCGCCAATCATTCCCAGGATGACGAATAAGATCATGAGCTTGAAGATGGCTTTACAGATGCGTTTGCCAAGTGGCTTCTTCTGTTTCTTTCTGCTGCCGGATGACCGTCTGGTCGACCCGTTATTTGACGCACCCTCGCCATTTCTGCCTTCCGTCCTGTGTGGATTGGCTGGACGTGCTGAGCCGGTGGGTCTTGTAGGTTTTTTGTCCATGTAAATCCTCCTTATAATTTCAGCGTAATTATACCATATAATGGTCTGAGGCGGCATTAAAGTCACTGAAATTTAATGGAATTGTGGGTGGGGGACGCGGACAGGTTTTGGGTTGGTGACGCGGACAGGTTCCAGGTTGGTGACGCGGACAGGTTTCAGGTTGGTGACGCGGACAGGTTTCAGGTTGGTGACGCGGACAGGTTTGAACTTGGTGACGCGGACAAAAACAAAAACAGTGCCAGAGCTTGTGATATCTAATATCATTTGACTTCCAGTCACGTTTTTTGTAAACTTAAAGAAAACCCCCTACACCAGGGGGTTGAATATGGTTTGGAGGTGCAAAATGCCTAGTTATGATTTGTTATGTTCAGACTGCGGGCACAAGTTCTCAGTCTTTTGCAGTATTAGCAGCAGAGAACAGCAGAGATGCCCGGAATGCAACAGCTCACAAATAAAGACCAGATACACTGCGGTCAATGTTGGAGGCAGCAGTAAAGGCAGCGGATTAAACGGCAGTGGATCAGGATTCTCAATGCCAAAAACCTCAGGCTTTGGCTGAGGCAGCTGTTAAGCGGAGCCGTGTGCTTCTTGTAATAATCAACTTAACTTTAAGAAAGGCGTGATCCCCCAAGTAGGAATCACGCCTTTTTTCTATTCGTTAATCTTTGCCAGCAAATATCTTTTCTTGTATTTTAACCGCGCAAAGTTAGCTACTTTTCGCGTCACAGCATAATTCACCGCACCGCCCACGACGCCCACTACCGGAAGTCCTTGAATAAATTTCGCCGTCAACAAGGCTTGTGAAAGGACTGTGGCCGTTTCTTTAATCTGATCCTCCAAATTCATCCCTAGCGGTATGCCGTTTTGCAGCCGCTTTTCAAAAAGCAGAATCTTATGGTTAAATCTCCGCCGCTCCTCATTTTCTGTCAACGCCGCGCAAATCAACAAAAGGGCATATATTCTTTCCTCATACAGCTCCGTGTCCACGCCATAACTCAAACCGGTTTCATGCAGCGTTCGCATCAGCATCCCAATAAACAGCGGGATATCAAGCAGCCCTATGCCCAGCAGTCCCAGCGTCCCACCCTCAACCGCAGTGATCAGCGTATTGGCCGAGCCTGCATTCTTAGCCCGACGGTGCACCTTATTCAAATTTCTATGCGTGGGCGCATCCATAAAAATTTCATCCCGCGCTTCATGCTGCAGCAAAATCTTTTCCTTATTATAGGTTTTGTCAATCACCGGCGCCCCTTTTTCAAAAACCAATTTAAAACCTTTGTAAAAGGCGGTTTCCAGCGTAGATTTCAACTTGTCAGGTATGGCGGCATCCAGCTTTTCTCTGGCAGGCCGCGTCCTATAGCTGATCCAGGATTCGCGCTGATCTTTCATGAGCCGCCGTTCCTGCCTCGAGACGCGTTTGAGCTGCTTGTCTATAAATTTCTCCATGACCAAGACTCCTCGTGTGAGACGTGTGCTAAACCCAGTGATTTTTAGGCTGATAGTTTACATACTTTAAATACCACTATTCGTTGAGATCATGCACACATCACAGAAATTCTTAAAAGCGGGTTTCGGAGTTTGTCAAGGTAGTTGTCGCAAATCATCTTTAGAAATAGTGACCGGATTAAGCCATACTTCCTCCGGTAATGTCCAGTCTCGGGTCTTACCTGA
>CAYQDM010000043.1:0-15002 GCA_964416305.1 uncultured Acidaminobacter sp.
CCCCGTACCTGGCACGTTTTTCGGAACGACGACGTTCAAATGATTTGAAAAGATTGATACTTCTTCTTTTCAACAAAAACAACTTCATCAACTTCGTTTGCAGTGCCAGGTACAGAAAAGGTACAGATAAAAGAAATTGGTGAAATTGACTCACAATTTAACTTACACTACCACCAAGCGCCTCCGAACCTCTTTCCGGGGGCGCTTTTTCATGTCTTTAGCTTTTCTCTTACATGATAATCGTCCAATGATCACTGGTCACCAAGGATTGACGCAAACTATTCTGATGATATAATGATGATTAGAACGATTAGAACGATTAGAACGATTAGAATCATCAGAATCATAATCGGAATGCGAGGGGATCTTGTGTTCACAGAAAGCAAAACGATTGAACTGAAACGCGAGTACACTGAAGATATTAGAAAAAGCGTCACTGCCTTTGCCAATACTGATGGCGGAAAAATATACATTGGCATCCAGGATAATGGCAGCGTCGTGGGCATCACTCAAAAAGATGATTTAATGACGCGTGTGTCAAACATGATTCGCGATTCAATTCGGCCAGATGTTACATTGTTTACTGATATTTCTATTGAGCAGTTTGATCGTAAAAACGTCCTTGTCATTCACGTCCAAAGGGGCACCGCTCGCCCATATTACCTACATGGAAAGGGGATTCGGCCTGAAGGCGTCTACATCCGCCAAGGCGCATCCTCTGTCCCTGCAACCGAAGCTGCCATATTGAATATGATCAAAGAAACCAGCGGCGATAGCTTCGAGAACGCCCGGTCATTAAATCAGCAATTGACCTTTAACGGCGCAGCGGCCTATTTCGAAAAAATGGGTGTCGAATTTCTTGACACTCAAAAAAAGACGCTGCACTTGATTGATCAAGATGGGATGTTTACCAATCTCGGGCTGCTTCTTTCAGATCAGGCAATGCATACGATTAAACTGGCAGTATTTGAAGGTGACAAAAAAACCATATTTAAAGAACGGAGGGAATTCACCGGATCAATATTACTTCAGCTTGAGGAAGCCTATGACTTTATAGATCGCTATAACAAAACAAGGTCTGAGTTCAAAGGCTTAGAGCGAATGGATCAGCGAGACTACCCTATTGAAGCCATTCGAGAGGCCTTGCTTAATGCAGTTGTTCACAGAGATTATGCTTACAGCGGCAGCATTCTGATCAGCCTATATGATAATCGTTTGGAAATTGTGACCATCGGTGGACTGGTCAAAGGCATTTCTCTCAATGACATAATGCTGGGCGTCTCGGTACTGCGCAATCAGCATTTGGCTAATATCTTCTATCGATTAAAGCTGATTGAGGCATACGGCACCGGCATACCAAAAATGATGGCTGCCTATAACGATTATGAGGTTAAACCAATGATCGAAGTATCTGATCACGCCTTTAAAATAACACTGCCAAATACAAATTATAAATATAGCGCTATGAAAGAACGTTTATCTTCTGGGTTAAGCCAAAGAGAGCAGCAGATCTTAACATTGCTTCAACTCAATAAAGTGGTCGGACGAAAAGAGGTAGAGCTTGAGGTTGGCATTTCTCAAGCTACAGCGGTAGTAACATTGAGAAATATGCTGAAAAAAGGGTTAATCGAAAAAGTTGGATCAGGCAAGAATATAAAGTACAAAATCAGTCACTGAACTCCCTGTACCTATCCCCTTCCCCACGCCCCCGTACCTGGCACGTTTTTCGGAACGACGACGTTCAAATGATTTGAAAAGATTCATGCTGCTGTTTTTCAGCAAAAACATCTTCTTCAACTTCGTTTGCGGTGCCAGGTACAGAAAAAGAAATAAGTGAAATTGATTCACAATTTGATGGCAACTCACACCAAGCGCCTCCGGAGTTCTCTCCAGGGGCGCTTTTCATGTCCCTGGATTTTCTCTTGAAATATTCCATCCATCTGCCATTTCATCATTTCCAATGATACTATCATGCGCCCTTTCACACTCGATAAACGCCTCCTGGTCCTTTGATGTTCATCACCACCATTGCTCTTATAGTTACTTTGTGAGGGTTGGTGGTGAGGTGACCATCGGCGGAATGTCTTAAAAACGGACGGTAAAAAGCCATCACAGCAACTGTGATGGCTATACATAATGATCCCAATCAAAGAAGTTCATCATAATTTCTCTGACTGTATAAAATTCGTCGAATTTCAACTATTTTCTCTGAAATGGAAGATTCGCATTCACCATTAACAGACTCATCTATGACTACATAAAAATCAGTGAATATTTAATATAATCCAGGATCTCAACAAAGTCTTGGTAAAATAACGGTAAATATTGAACAGTATATTTATTTACCATTAACACGCCTCCGAAGTTGTTTGAAGACGTCATCATGTGAATATCGCTTATCATCCAGAGCAGCTTGTTTATCTGCCTCATCCAGTTTCATTTCAATATCATTTGTTAAATCCGCAAAGGTTTCCAGACTCATCACGACCATGCTGCCATAGCCGTTTTTAGTCAAATAGACCGGTTCACCTTCTTTAACAATTTTCTCTAATTCAGTGAATTTATTTCTCAAATCTGAAATTGGTCTAATTTGAATCATAGGAACCTTCCTCCTATTCGGTGTTGTTTGTCTATCATAATTTTATCTCAACTTTATCATTTGATCAACGATTATCTTTATACATCCACGTACCGCACCCCCGTACCTGGCACGTTTTTCGGAACGATGACGTTAAAGTATTTTGAAAAGATTGATGCTGCTAGTTTTCAGCAAAACATCTTCTTCAACTTCGTTCGTGGTATCAGGTACAGGTAAAGAAATAAGTGACATTGGTTCACAATTTGATGGCAACTCACACCAAGCGCCTCCGGATCTCACTCCGAGGGGCGCTTTTCCATGCTTCTGACGCGAATGAAAAACCATCGGCTAGTACCCCTTTAGAAGCATTTTAAAGCTTTTAGAAAGCTCTGCCGATGGTCTCAAAACACATCATCTCACACAAATTTTACCGTCTACTTCCCACAGCACTTCTTATATTTCTTACCGCTCCCGCATGGGCACGGATCATTCCGTCCAATTTTTGGTTTTTTAGGTGCGATTTCTTGAATCTTAGATGGCTCTGACTTGCTGTCAAAATATTTTCTGAAATTTTCAGTGAAACAGAACCAGTCCTCCATCTCCAAGATCGTGTCATCAATAAATTGTAAATGAATTTTCTGTTTTGAAGCTTCAAGCCTGGCACTTTTTCCAACAAACATGTCCTCTTCAACTGAATCGATGTCAATAATTTGTCTATCATTCAATTTCAGTTTGAAAATTTCCTTAATGTCCTCATACACGTCTTCCGGATAGAGATCACAGCACGTAATGATTAGAAGAGAAAGCAATTCCGGCCTTTT
The DNA here is from genome assembly GCA_964416305.1 of uncultured Acidaminobacter sp. GTDB lineage: Bacteria > Bacillota > Clostridia > Peptostreptococcales > Acidaminobacteraceae > Acidaminobacter. The sequence continues at coordinate 3,400 of CAYQDM010000043.1, forward strand.
TCGAACACCTGGGTCCAGAAGCAGCTGACGGTAATAAGCCATAACGGACGACCGTTCGAGCTCGCCTTGCAGCACCAGTACAGCTAAGGCCTTGACGGCCTGGATCCTCATAAAATCATCCGCCTTGCTGTTTTCCGCCAGAGCTTTGATCAGGCTCAAGTCTCCATGACAAACAGACGCAAGGCACCTTCCGCCGACTTCCAGAATGCCTTCACCAAATACATCATAGGACAATTCTCCAGGCAGACTCATCAAGTCCACCAAAATGGGATAGGCTTCCCTGACCCTGAACTGCGCCAACAGATGGGCCGCATACAAGTGGCCCATGTAGCCCTTCTCCTTGGAAAACTTCACCGGCTCATCACCGACCATTTTCAACACCTTCAGAAGCTCCGGGATCGCCTCCTCTTTTCGACGAATCAGCGTTTCCAGGATATCTCGCGGAAAGTAGCCGTTGTTATAAGCGATTTTTTCCAGCAGGGCGCCAATGGGCTCATTGGAATAATCAGATCCGTCGTTAAGTTCTGCGCCTACACCGCTATCCTCAAGCTCATACTCATCCTCTTCCTGATCCCCAACCAAAGCGCTGAGTTTTTTCTCATAGAGCGACTCATCAAATTTCCTGCCCTCAGTCATCACGGAAAACATTTCCTCAATCAGAACCGCAGCCATCCTCTCTTTTGCAGCTTTCTTTGAGATTCCGGCAGCGATTAGCCTGTCAAATGTCGTCTTGACGCATTTCGGATCATTCATTTCTATCTGGTTGTCGATTGCAGAAAGCATTTCCTTTTTCAATCTCTGGTTTTCCATTGTTGAATTCATCCTTTCGGAGATTTATGGTTTTAGGGACAATATCCTTTCGGATTACATAGTTCTGAACCGAGAGATCAGGCTCATCATATTTTTTAAATTCTATAATATTTCCAGCACCCATTTCAAGGATTTCTGCCGATGGTCATTTCTCCTCCCCTCTCACCAACCACACCAAAATCGTGGAGCTTTCAACGAAAGTTCTTGTCACAAACCGTGACAAGATTTGTCATTGACAAATGGTTTGGCATCATAGATTCCAGCAGTACAGTTTATTATACTTTTGGCATAAGTCCCTTTTCGATCTTTACTTTAATGCTGTACAAGGAGGTCCCGAATGAGACAAAAGCTGATATCATTATTTACACTTTTAGCAATGATCCTGCCATCAATTGCACTCTCTTCAACTGTGGTATATGCTCAGCCACCTGAATTCACTTGTTTGATTGTGGAAAGCACCGTGGAGTACGCCACATTGGACGCAGCCTTAATGTCTGTGACTAACGGACAAACCATTAAACTGCTCAATGACATTATCCATACGAATACCATTGAAGCAAACAATGAAGTTTTGTCTATTGATCTCAACGGCTTCAATCTCACAGTTAAAGACGTTCCCGGCAATGCGCTCTATGCAACGAATAACGGGACACTTAATATTTCTGATCCCGATGATGATGGTTTGTTGATGGTGACCTCTGCAGGCCCTGAAAAATCAGCCGCCTATGCAACTGATGGCGGTGTAATCAACATTGAAGGAGATTTGCACGCTGTCTATCCCGGCGGCTTAAACAATCAAAATATTTTTGGCGCTTTAGCTACCGGCACCGGAAGTCAAATTAACATCGTTGGAAACTCAACTGGGTACACCGCTGGTGTGTACGCCATAAATTCCGCGACTATAACCGTTTCCGGCAACGTAACCGGTTCATATTATGGCGGATTTTCCGCATACAATGGCTTAATTGATATCACAGGTGATCTTTCAGGTTCCTACGCTTTGACGGTTGAATACGGCGGATTGGCTGATGTTGTCGGTAATATCACTGGCGGAACTGGAGTCTATGTCAGAAACAGCATTGGTCATAACGCACCAGCCGCAACTATAACCGGTAATGTCATCAGCACCGGAGATAGCGCTTTAAGTATTAGCAATAGTTCCGACATCCTCATCAATGGCAATGTTAATGGGAATATCTATCTGGCTGAAGCTGACGTTGAAACACCTTCATTGACCATCAATGGAAATGTCACTGTAACTCATGGCCCTGGCGCCAGCGTCAATTATGGCGGTATGGTGATTATCAACGGTTCAATCATTGGAGCATCTCCATTTCTGCAGCTTGACAACAAGGATATTTCAGAAGACGATTATGTTCTTTCCAGCGATTATCGCGTGTATTCAAAATCAACATACGACGAATACACTCCAGTCTATCTGGCCAACACGGTGAAAGTAATGCAAATTGAGCCATCGGCTGAACAAGTTTCAATTACTGGGACTCCATCAGTCGGGGCAGAATTATCAGGAATATACGAATATTCCTCCCCCGCAAATATCGAAGAGGGGGACACCACTTTCAGATGGTTAAGAGTGTCCTCCACGCCTTCACTTCTTGGTGAGGACTATTTGCTGTATTCAACCAACAACACAGGCGGAGTGACAAGTTCTCCAGGTGGCCCAACCACTCCAGCGTCATTTATAGTAACAGATCCAACCTATATTGAAAAAATTAGCAATTATCATTATGCTACTTCAGACACTCCTGGAACAATTTCATTACACGAGTCTGGAGGTGCAGTTTATGGACCTTGGGATGCAGTTCTGGAGGGTTACTGGAGAGTCTATCCAAAAATCACTATCCCTGCTGGAACCTACACTATCATAGATTCAAAGCCTGATTCATGGTCTTATAATAGCGAATCCGGCTATGCCGGCATGACTGAAGTTGTTGGTTACACTGAAATTTCAGGTGCTGTTGAACAAGGCTATACACTTCAACGAAACGATGCCAACAAATCCATTATTTTCGAGGCCACGCCTGTAGACATTAATGGGCATATTGGCCTCCCAGAAATGAGCGACCCTTTTGGATCTGTAGCCTATTTGTCATCCAACAACGCTGATCTTAAGGCTTTATCTATTTCACCCGTTGCTCTTTCACCTGTATTTAACAGCTCTGTCATGGAATACACCGCGACAGTCCCACATTCTACAACATTTGTAACTGTTGATACTTCAGCATCAGATGCTCTGGCGAAAATATTTATTAATTCAGTTGAAAGTAAGAAAAACAACATTGAACTTAACATCGGAATTAATCTAATCTCAATTCTTGTGGCCGCAGAAGATGGATTGACGACAAAAACCTACACCCTTTCCATCACCCGCGAAGCCGCACCTGAGGATCCAGTCGATCCGGTTGATCCTGTCGACCGAGACCGTGATCATAATGATGACAAGCCTGCGACGCCGGTTGTGGTGACTGCGACCATCGGCAAAAGCACTTGGAATACAGTGACGGTGGCGCCAAAAATTGAAGACGTGGTCGACACAGTCTTGATCACGACAGCCATGACCGAGGCGCTGTTGGAAAAAGCGGCGGACACCGAGGGGACGGACGCGCCGGACGTCCTGAATGTGGCGGTGACTTCCGGGACGGCGACTGAGCCATCAGAGCTCGAGGTCAGCCTGTTCCAGAGCAATCTGAAGAAGATCGTCGACCAGAGCGACGCGAGCCTGCAAATCACAGCGCCGTGGATTGCCATGACTTTTGACGCCAAAGCCCTAGAAACCATTCACGCGGCAAATGACGGCGGCGAGATCACCTTTTCTGCCGGTACCATAGATCCGGACCTGTTGAACGCGGCGGACCAAGCGCGCGTTGAGGGACGTCCGGTGTACGACCTGACTGTGAAAAACAGCAGCGAAGTCGTTTCCGAATTCGGCGGCGGCTATGCGACGGTTCGGATTCAGTATGAACTGAAAGACGGCGAGTCACCGGAAAGCATCGTCATCTTCGTCCTAATGGACGACAGCAGCCTTGAAGCCGTTCGCGGCTATTACGAGGCGGCGGAGGGTATGGTGGTGTTCAAGACGCCACACTTCTCGAAGTTTGTAATCTCCCACAATCCGGTCGCGTTCCGGGATGTGGCCGCCGGCGCCTGGTATCGCGAAGCGGTTTCCTTCATTGCCGCCCGAGGAATCACCTCAGGCATTGCCGATGGTCTCTTCGCCCCACAAGAGTCCCTAACCCGCGCGCAATTTGTGGTTATGCTGCTGAAGGCTTACGGAATTGAGGCGGAGGACGCGGCGGAAGCTGGGGCTTCGACTCTAATTGTCAACTTCACAGACGCTGGCAATACTTACTATACGAACGCGCTGTACACCGCGAAGGCGCTTGGCATAGCCAAGGGTATTGGCAGCAATCTCTTCGCGCCAGACAGGAGCATTTCCCGTGAGGAAATGCTGGTGCTGCTTCACAATGCGCTGACAGTTATGAATGAGATGCCAGCGGTTGACGACAGCAGTGCCAGACCGGCTCTGGAGAGCTTCGCAGATGCAGTGTTGGTTTCCGAGTGGGCGAAACCTGGGATTTCAGAGATGATCCGAAACGGTGTCATCTCGGGGGCAGATAACAGGATTATGCCAAAAGATATGACCACCAGGGCTGAGATGGCTCAAGTGCTGTATCAGCTGCTTGGGAGGTAAGATTTAATAGAAGTGGAAGTGGGTGTCTGATTGAAGCAGGTGTCAGACACCCACTTTCACATTTTTGTATCCCAAATACACGAAGATGGCTAATTTTGAAGCCTTCAAGTGATGCACCTCTCCCGTACCTGGCACGTTTTTCGGAACGATGACGTTCAAATGATTTGAAAAGATTGATACTACTGTTTTTCAGCAAAAACAACTTCTTTAACTTCGTTCTGGGTACCAGGTACAGAAAATGGTACAGGAAAAGAAATAAGTGAAATTGATCAACAATTTACTGCAACCAACACCAAGCGCCTCCGGAGCTTTTTCCGGGGGCGCTTTTCCATGTCCTCAGCTTTTCTCTTGTCAAGATTTCATCCATCTGCCATTTCGCCATTTCCTATGGTACCATCATGCGTCAATTCACACTCGAGAAAAGCCTCCTGGTCCTTTGATGTTCATCGCCCCCTATTGCTTTGATGATTGCCTTGTGTGTTTGAGGGAGGGTGACCATCGGCAGAGGCATTTGAAGGTGCACATCTAGCAGACCTTTCCGAAACAGTCCAAAAGCAGGTGATTTAGATGACGCATACACCTCGTATAATCAAATTAATCATGTTGGATTATACGAGATTGTGTGTTATTCTATTAATAAGATTATAGGAGGTGCCCTGTATGGCCTGGATTGAAAGAACGATCACAGATTACCTGGTGAAAACCATCAATACATTTCCGGCGGTTTTGATCACCGGCCCCCGACAGGTTGGAAAGTCGTCTCTGCTTCAAACCGTTGTTGAAAGCTACGACTACATCACTTTTGACAATCCGCTTCTATTACAGCAGGCGAAAGAGGATCCGGTGCTGTTTTTCATGAACCATTCTGAAAAGATGATACTTGACGAAATCCAGTACGCGCCAGAATTATTTCCATATATGAAAATAAAGATCGACGAGATGAGATTAGCAGCCCTGAAGGGCAATCGATCGGAACAGTGCTTGTTTTTATTATCGGGTTCCCAGGCCTACCACTTAATGCAGAATGTCAGTGAATCCCTGGCCGGCAGATTGGCCATTCTCCCTCTTCAGGGGATTTCTTACCGAGAGCAGAAAAACGTCAAATGCGCACTACCTTTCGTGCCAAATGATGACTATTTGTCGGTTCGAAAAAAAGAGAGCCTCGATACAAGCAACCTCTGGTCTATAATTCATGGAGGTTCCATGCCTGGGCTTGTCGCTTCGCATGAAGATTGGGAGACCTTCTATTCAAGTTATGTCATGACTTATATTGAGCGAGATGTGAATCAACTTACTAAGATTTCGGATCAAGGTGACTTTATGCGCTTCATGGCTGCTGTCGCTGCACGGAGTGGTGAACTCCTGAATTATGACAGTATTGCCAAGGATACAGGGGTTTCCGCGACTACGGTAAAGCGCTGGATTCAAATTCTGGAGAGCTCAGGTCTTATTCTTCAACTGTATCCTTATCACAATAACCATTTGAAACGCATGATCAAGACACCGAAACTTTTCTTTATGGATACAGGTCTGATGGCTTGGCTGACAAGATGGCTAACACCCGAAACCATTCAACATGGCGCGAAAGCCGGTCAATTCTTTGAAACTTGGGTGGTTTCTGAAATCGTCAAGTCCTTTCTCAATGCAGGAAAATCTGTTCGTGATCTTTATTATTACAGAGACGCAGACCAAAGGGAAATCGACTTGGTTATGGAAGTTGGCAGAACGGTTTATCCGATTGAAATCAAAATGACAGGCAAACCTGATAAAAAGATGGCACAAGCATTCCAGCTGCTGGAGCCTATATCGAAAGCAGGAGATCTGGATCTTGGGGATGGCGCTATCATAAACCAGTATCCGCATCTGATGTTTCTTGATAAAGGGCTTCGGGCAATTCCGGTTGGGTATTTGTGAAGAACTCATTGCTCACCCCCGTACCTGGCGCATTTTTCGTACCCCCGTACCTGGTACACCCAGCGAGGTTGATGAAGTTGTTTGATGTTGGATATAGTTATTCCAAAGCTTTCAGCGACTGACTTTTGAAAACCGAGCCTTTCGGTACCAGGTACAGAAAAAGAAATAAGTGAAATTGATCTAATATTTACCGCAACCTACAACAAGCGCCTCCGGGGCTCTATCCGGGGGCGCTTTTCCATGTCCTCAGCTTTTCTCTTGTCAACATACCATTCATCTGCCATTCCTCACATTCCAATGCTTACATCATGCGCCCTTTCTCACTCGAGAAAAGCCTCCTGGTCCTTTGATCTTCACCGGCCCCCATTGCTTTGATGTTTACTTTGTGAGGATTGGTGGTGAGGTGACCATCGGCAAAAGTCCTCTTCTCGAAAGCCTTAAAAGACCTTTCAAGGAAGCTCTGCCGATGGTTATCAAATGCAAAACGCAGCATTAAGAGGCACCGTCTTCGTCATGTCCTCAAGCCTTAACTCAGGATCTCCCGCAAAATAGCCTCTATATGCACCTGCGTCGTATCGATCAACACCATATCGAGATCTCCTTCTTTGATAATGAGGGGCAGCTCCGTGCAGCCCAGGACAAGGGCGTCCGCCTGATGGGCCGCGAGCATTTTGTTCGCGATGCCCAGCATGGCCGCCTTGTCTTCCTCCAGGACAATCCCGGCTTCCAGGTTCGGGAATATGATGTTGTGGATGATCTTTTGATCCTCTTCACTCGGCACAATGGCTTCAATGCCAACCTTGGCGCAGGCCTTTTCATACATGCCGCTCTCCATGGTGAACCCCGTGCCGAACAGGATCAGCTTGTTCAAACCTTTGGCGTGGGCAAATTTGCAGGTCTCGTCGACAATGCCAATGACGGGAATGGGGGCGCCGGCCTGGATTTCATCAAACACAATATGCGCGGTGTTGGCGGCAATGGCGGCAAACTCAGCGCCAGCCCCATGCAGCCTTTCAATCGAGGCGATCAGCCACTCGGACAAGGTGTTCCAGTCCTTGCGCGACACCAAATCGTAAGCGACTGCGAGATCCAGGCTGTCAATGACCATGGGCGGATTACTGGCGCACATTCCGGTCGTCTCTACTTTTTCACGGTAAAAGTCGTGGATGCTCTTGTAATACTCAAGTGTGGAGATTGGGCCGAGGCCGCCGACGAGTCCGAACTTTTTCATGGTTTACGCTCCTTCGTCTTCAAATAGTAGAGTCTTGAACAGGTCTATAATGAAGGGTTTACTTAGTCAGCAACTTTATCTTATGCAAATTCTGAAAGTAAGTAAAGTCAGATCGTTTTAGCGAGATCCGCGTGGGATGAGAGATGGCAACCATCGGCAGAAGTTTTGTTTCTGAGTCCCTGAAAGCCTTCAAGTACACAGCAACTACTCACGTCTCCTCAATTATGAGATACTCATGGTGAACAGGTCTGTGCCGGCGAAACCTTCGACTTAGACACCGCGGCAGACATAAAACCAATCTTTTTTCAAAACTCGCAAACTTTCACGGCACCTCGTGCGTCTAAGGAATGTAGCGCTACAATTAAGAAGCAAAGTGAGGACTCGACATTGAACACCCGACGGATCGCGGATTATGCCACCGAAAACAGAGAAAGCCACTACCGGCTTGCCTATAGCTATGTCAAGAACCCGGACGACGCCCTGGATGTGATCCAGGAGTCGATCTGCAAGGCGATTCACGGTGCCCACACGCTGAAATCGCCTGAGTTCATCAAGACATGGTACTACCGGATCGTGGTCAACACGGCCCTGGACCTCCTGCGAAAGCAAAAAAAGCTGGTGTTGGCGGATGACGAGGTCTTCGAAGCCCTCCATCCGGTTGTGGAGGACCCAATGGAGGATTACGACCTGCATCAGGCGCTGGACCGGCTGCCGGGACATTACCGGACCGTTGTGGTGCTGAGGTACTTTGAGGACCTGCCCCTGAACGACATTGCCGAGGTCACCGGCCTCCCCCTCAGCACGGTCAAAACGCGCCTCTACAAATCTCTTAAAATGCTGCGTCTTGAGTTGGAATCGGAGTCAGACTCGGACGAGAAAGGCGGAACTACCTATGGATCCTAAAATCGAAAACCTGCGGAAAGCGTATGATAGCATTCCCATCCCCGACGAGCTGGAGTCCTTGGTGAACAAGACGCTGAGCCAGGCCATAGGCGCTTCTGAAAGCCATGGAGCTTGGGCACGGTCACGCAAGCACCGGGGCTTCCTGGTAGCTGCGGCCTCATTGGCAGCTGCCTTCGTCCTCTTTGTGGCGGGCATCAATTTGAGCCCCGCTTTCGCTGAAAAAGCAGGACGCCTGCCGATGGTCGGTCAACTGGTCAAGGTGTTCTTGTTGAGAGAATACACCCTTCAGGAAGACACTTATGACGCGAACCTTCAGACACCAGGCATTGAAGGGCTGAACAACCAAGCTCTTGAGGACCTCTTGAATGCCAAATACCTGTCGGAAAATATAGCGCTTTATGAAACCTTCATGGCAGAATTGGCCGCTCTGAAAGAAGCCGGCGGCGGACATCTCGGCGTGGACAGCGGGTACTTGGTGCTGACAGATACAGCGGAAATCTTGTCTATAGGCAGATATGTGGTGAATACGGTGGGCTCGTCCTCGACGGTTTTCCGGTATGACACCATTGATAAAGTGAATGAGATCCTTATAACCTTGCCGAGCTTATTCAAGGACGACCGGTACATTGACCTCATCAGCGAGGAGATCAAGCGCCAGATGGTGGCGCAGCACCAGGCTGATCCGAACCGGTTCTTCTGGGTGGAAGGGATTGAGCAGTCGGTGGACATGCCGTTGTTCGACCGCATTGCCGGTGATCAAAGCTTTTATATCAGCGCGGAGGGTGAACTGGTCATCTCCTTTGACAAATATGAGGTCGCGCCGGGCTACATGGGGGTTTTGACGTTCACCATTCCGACTGAGGTTCTGAAGGATGTGCTGGTGAGCCGCGTGTACTTGAAGTAAGCTCAAAAGCGAAATAATCAATGATGAAAGAGGCGAGCTATATGAAACTCCGCAAGACGTTCCCTGTGCCCTATTTGATTCTGACCTTTTTTGTTGCAGCGAGTCTGACGCTGGCGGGTTGTGCGCCATTGTCCGCAGAGGCTGCGACACCGCCGGAAAGCGGGTCTGAGGCTTCGGAACAAACTCCAGAAGTGCAGCCTGATGATCCACTGAATGAAGACGGTTATGAGCTCATGACGCAAGTTTACGAGGAGAAAGACAGGCGCATTAAGATCGCCTATCCCCAAATGTCGGGTTTTAAGGGCGAACTGCTTCAGGATTATATGAACCAGAGTCTGAGAGAACCTATCGAAACATTGACGGTTGGTACCACTTATTCCGATCTAGAATTGGATTACAGGGTCACTCTGAAAACACAGGAGATGCTCAGTGTTATTCTGATTGGAACCGGGAAACTGGAGAGTGGGCATGCATTCAATTATCTGGACAGTGTCAATTTGGATCTGAAGACATCAAACGAGATCACCACGACGAATTTCATCAAGGATGATCCTGCCTCCAGGGCGGCCTTTGCGAAGCTTCTGGATCAGAAGCTCAGGGAAGCAGGGTATTCGGAAGGCTCTGACTATGAAGGACTGAGACTCTTCTTCAGACCTGACGAAGTCGTGTTCTTCTACATGCCTCTTGATGACAGCGCTGAGGCCTTCGTTCAGATCAGCGTGCCAAATATTGAGCTTGAAGGGCTTGTAGAGGTCGAGTTTGGGGAGAAGCCGGCGAGTTGATCTTGGGCTCAAGACCTTGGGGTTCACCCCTATTCTGGATGATACTTCGCTTGTGTGACAGGTTCACTTGTTAGCAGACTCGAAAAATCTCATATGATCCACTTTATTAGGTTGGATTGTACGAGATTTTTTAGCAATATCTTTATAGCTAGATCAATATTGAGTAGACACCGAACGCCTCTTTATATATCTCTTTTTTTGAAGGTATTGTTTCATTGATGATAAAATGACCATCGGCAATAGCATTGAAGGTTACCCTTTCTTGAATGAAAATATATGACTTTGACAGAACTGCACACTTAATGTACAATATATTTAACAATATATTGTACGATTCAAGGAGGTGTTCCTAATGTTGGCAGTCAATTATTCTACTTTGAGAAATCATCTCAAAGACTATTGCGACAAAGTCAGTGACGATTACGAGACAGTCATTGTTACTAGAAAAGACGAAAAAAATGTTGTCATCATAAGTCTTGAAGCTTACAACAATATGGTTGAAAACTTGTTTATAATGAGCAATCAAAAATATTATGACCGTTTGTTAGAGAGCCGTCGTCAAATTGAGCGTGGAGAAACTGTCGAAAAGTCTATGACGGAGCTTGAGGCGGCTGAGGATGAATAAAAAATTCTCAAAATTTGCTTGGGATGATTTTATGGCATGGACTGTCGAAGACCGTAAAGTTGTAAAAAAAATTAATGAGTTGTTGAAGGACATCGAGAGAAACGGAAATGAAGGCATGGGCAAACCAGAGCCTCTTAAACACGGGCTTAGCGGGTATTGGAGCCGTCGAATTACGGATCGGGATCGGTTAATTTATAGAATTGAAGAGGACACCATTTATATCATTGGATGCAAGGGGCACTATGAGTGAAATAGTTTTAGGCACTACTGCTTGGAACTGCTTTGGAAATAATGAAAAATTTAAATGCATCTACCATGAGCGCCCTCAGATCTTTGATCTAGGGGGCTTTTTTCATGTGCTTATCTATTCTCAATTAACTAAGCATATTACAACTACTTTAATGTCTTTCTGTTCAAGACAATCTAGGAACTATCGGCAAACGCTTTGAAAACTGCATTATCGTCTGGCAACCTTTTCAATGTCAAGATATGGACTATTAACACTTACATTCAAATCCAGAAAACTGAAAATGATTTTTTCATTTAAGAAGATATCCTTCAGACAAACTTCGTCAGCAGTTTGACTAGGTATTGTTTTAGAAATTTTAAAATTTGATATATTTGGGTATCTTTACCTTGTTAATATGATACAATAATTACAATAATATCACTAGCGTTGCATTAAGTTAATAAAACTGATGTCAAAATCACGATTCACCCAC
>CAYQDM010000044.1:0-14993 GCA_964416305.1 uncultured Acidaminobacter sp.
AGCAAGCCATCTCACAAGCGCTGCAGGCAATGCACCGCTCTTCTATCTTTTGCAGAATTTTCATGAAAGCCTCCCGAATAAAAATAATGAGTTGTTCTCTTGTCAAGCGGGGGTGTACGGCCTGCCTCTGTGCCGTCCACCCGCCTGTTATCCTTCCACTCGCGTTTTAAAATTCATGGTGTTCCGTTCTGGCAATGATCTCATCCTGGAGACTCTTGTCCAGATTATTGAAGTAATCGCTGTAACCTGCGACGCGAACGATCAGATTATTGTACTTTTCAGGATCGAACTGAGCAGCTTTGAGCGTATCCGCACTGACCACGTTGAACTGGATGTGATGACCATCCAGTTTAAAGTAGGACCTCACCAAATCCTTCATGTGGCCTAAACCTTCTTCACCGGCGACGACTTGAGGTGTAAACTTCTGGTTCAGCAGTGTGCCGCCCGTTCTCAGGTGATCCATTTTGGAAGCGGACTTAATGACTGCCGTAGGCCCCTTGCGGTCTGTGCCCTGTACTGGAGAAATGCCCTCGGAAAGCGGCATGCCTGCCTTCCTGCCCTCCGCAGTCGCGCCTATGACAGAGCCAAAATAGACGTGGCAAGTCGTCGGAAGCATTTCAATGATGTATTTGCCGCCCGTGACCGTAGGACGGCCTGTGACTTCATCATGGAACGCATTGAACACTTGGAGCATAATCTTATCCGCCCTGTCGTCATCATTGCCATAGCGCGGTGTTTTGTTGAGCATAATCTGATGCGCGACCGGATCCTCTTCAAAATTCTTGGCAAGAATGTCGAGAAGTCTTTCCATTGTGAAGGTCTTATTTTCAAAGACATGATGGTTTATCGACGATAAGGTATCTGTAATGCTGGCGATACCGACACCCTGTATATAGCGCGTATTGTATCTGGCGCCGCCACTATTGTAGTCCTTGCCTTTTTTGATGCAGTCCTCAACGACAATCGAGAGAAACGGAGATGGCATCATCTTGGCATAAAGCGCCTCAATGACATTGTTGCCTCTGATTTTGATGTCGACGAAATGGTGAAGTTGTTTTTTGAAAGCTGTCATTAGGTCGTCCAAATTCTTAAACTCAAGCGGGCTGCCGGTCTCTGTCCCAATTTTTTTCAAGGTTCTCGGATCAACGCCATTGTGAAGGGTAATTTCGAGAATCTTTGGCAGATTGAGATAGCCGGTTAAAATGTAAGCCTCTTTTCCAAAGCAGCCTACCTCAACACAGCCGCTGGTGCCGCCGACTCTGGCGTCTTCAATAGTTTTGCCTTGTCGCATCAGCTCTTCCACAACAGCGTCAGTATTAAATACAGACGGGAAGCCCATACCTTCGCGAATGATTCTGGAAGCTTCAATGACAAAGCGATCTGGATTCTTGCGGCTGATCTGTACGTTCGTACTTGGCTGCAGTGTGCGCATTTCGTCTATGATTTCAAGAAGAAGATAAGAAATCTCGTTGACGCCATCAGATCCATCCGGCCTAATCCCACCTATGTTGATATTACAAAAATCAGTGTAAGTGCCGCTTTCCTTCAATGTAATCCCGACCTTTGGCGGCGCAGGCTGATTATTCGCCTTGACCCAGAAGCATTCCAGAAGCTCCTTAGCGCCTTCCCTGTCCAGGGTACCCTCAGCGACTTCCTTCAGATAAAACGGTTCAAGATGTTGATCGAGCTTGCCCGGGCAAAAAGCGTCCCAGGTGTTGAGTTCTGTGATGACCCCAAGATGTACAAACCAGTACATCTGCAGCGCTTCCTGGAAGGTTCTTGGCGCATGGGCCGGAACGTGACTGCAGACTTCTGCGATCTTCTCCAGCTCAGCTTTTCTGACCGGATCACTTTCTTTTTCTGCAAGTTCCAGTGCTTTCTCAGCATGACGAACACCAAAGCGTATGACAGCGTCGCAGGAAACCGCCATGGCTTTAAGCTGCTCCCGTCTGTCATAGGCGTCCATCTGTGTCAAATCATTGATTTTTTCAATTTCCAGCTCAATTTCCTTTTTGAAATCGAGGAAGCCTTTTTTGTAATACTTGTCATCTCCTACTGTGTGGCCCGGTGCCCGCTGCTCCATGAACTCCGTAAAAATACCGGCCTCGTAACAGTCTCTCCATGAAGTGGTCATGTTGGCAATGAGATGGTCCCGCATGGACTTCCCTCTCCAGAATGGGATGATCTCATCCCTTTGAATGGCTTTTGTCTGGTCATCCACCCTAAAAAAGATTTTTTGACGCAGATCTATGACATCAAAGTCTTCTGTGGTGTGGCAGCAGAGCTCAGGGTAGGTCGGCGCGGACTGCGGCGCAGTGCCTCTTTCCCCAACGATCAGCTCACCCGGATTGATCACAATGGTTTTGTGCTCCATTAAATGCTTGAACGTCAGCGCGCGCAGCATCGGGATCGACACTTTGCCCTCATACTGTTTGTAGACCTGCGTCACCAATTGCGCCCTCTCAATGGACAGCGTCGGAACCGTCTCCACACTCTGCTTTCTAAGCTTGGCGATGCGATCGTTCATTCCAATTTCCCGTCTGATTGCTGCTGGCATCTCATCATCCTCCAATTCGGACAGTCAGCCCGAAGTTCTCAAGTCTATTTTTAATGCTCTCCATTGCCATTTGCGACGGTTCCGCAAGACTTTCCAAACTGTAGGTCTGACCCAACCGTTCATATTTGCCGCGGGCAATGCCATGATAAGGCAACAGAAAAATTTTCTGTATATTTATAGAAGACAGCAGCTTTCCGAGCTCATCGATATGAGCATCACTGTCATTGACACCTGGAATCACCGGAAGTCGCAGACCTATTGCAGCTTTTCGCTCCGACAACTGTCTTAAATTTTCGATAATGATTTTATTGGACACGCCTGTATAGCGTCTGTGCATTTCTTCTTCCAGATGTTTAATGTCAAACAGGAACAGATCTGTAAACTCCAAAATCCTTTCGAAATCCTGCCATCTTGCATGTCCGCTGGTATCCACAGCCGTATGCAGTCCCCGAGCTTTTGAAAGCTTCAGCAGCGCTTCCAGCGCGTCGATCTGTACCATAGGCTCACCACCTGAAAACGTAACCCCACCGCCGGATTGCTGGTAGAAGACAACGTCTTTTTCAATTTCAGCCATAATGTCGGTCAGGGTCATCTGCCTGCCCGCCATCTGAAGGGCTTCCGATGGGCACGCCTCCGTACAGGCGCCGCAGCGGACGCACTTTTCGCGATTTATTTTGATTTTGTGACCATCGGCAGACAAAGCGCTTTGCTTGCAGACATTAACGCAAAGATGACAGCCAATGCATTTTTTGTTGAAGTAAACGAGCTCCGGCTGAGGGTGAATGCTTTCGGGATTGTGACACCAGGCGCAGGCCAGTGGACAACCCTTGAAAAAAACCGTCGTCCGGATGCCTGGACCGTCATTGACGGAAAATTTTTGTATGTTGAAGATCGTGGCGTTCAAGCTCTCACTTCCTTTTACGTCATGAAGGGCCGGGTACCGCCCCACAAATCCCTCTCAGGAGTGGTACCCGACCATAGCGGTTTACTCTTCAGTCTTGGTTTTTTCTTTACTGCCGGCCAGCATGGCAAAATAGATAAACGGTCCTAAGATCGCGCCGAGCATCAGGATCATCCAGATTAAAGTCGTCGTCTCCATTTCCTATGCCTCCTCGACTGCTTCGACAAATTTGCCTTCAGTCATTAGTTTATCAGATGTGACCCAGTTTGAAAGCCAATTGTTTGCCATGTAGAACACGCCTATAGTAAGTCCCACCTGGAATACAACCGTACCTAAGCTTTCTGTAAGGAATGGATTCCACCAGCTGTCCGGATACCAACCGACGGACTGGTAGAACCACCAGCCCACGACGATAGTCAACAGGACCGGGAAGAACATAACAGCATAATTGAACCATTTTCCGACTTGAATGTCGCTGCAGGAATTGATGATTTCTCTTCTGAATTTGTCCACACCAAATTTGTAGAGCGCGAGAGCGTAGAATAAACCGCAAAGCAGGAGGCCAATGCCCCATACCCAATCCTGATTATTCAGGAAGGTGATGTTGATGGCCGATGGCAGCCCAAGCACGAAGCAGCCCCCACATACCAGAATAGTCGCCTTCTTTCTCTCGTAACCAGCGTTCACAAAATTTCGGATGACCACTTCAGTCTGGGGAATGATGGAGGTCAGTGCTGCTAAGGACAGAGCGAAAAAGAAGATCATGGCAATGAAGTTTCCACCCGGGATCGTCGGGAATAACTTCGCCAAGTAAATGAAGGTCAGTCCAACATTGCCGGCGCCAAGGGCGCTCATAGCTTCACCTTCAGAGGCTGCGACTGCGAAGACAGCAGGCAGTACGGCCAGTGCGCCGAGCATTGCGCCCAGCATGTCGCCAAAGCTGATCATAAATGCGTTTGCAGCTATATCTTCATTCTTTTTGAAATAGTTTGCATATGTAAGCATCATACCCCACCCTGCACCAGCAGACCAAGCAGCTTGAGTCAAGGCGTTAAGCCACACCTTAGGTGTGAAGAATGCATTCCAGTCAGGTACAAAGAGAAACTTCAGGCCAACTGCTGCACCAGGCTGCATAACAGCCCAGATGGAAGTGCCTATCAGACATATGAAGAGGAGTGGAATTGCGATTTTCCCAACAGCTTCCAGTCCGCCCTGAACTCCTCTGTAGAGGACAAAGCCCATGATCGCCACCGCAATAAACTGGAAAGAAATCGTCTGTACCGGATCGCTGACGAACCCATCCCAGAGTGCCTGTGAATCCATGCCCACCTTGAGGGAACCCTGAACCGCGAAGACGAAATAACGCATGGCTTGCGCGAAGACGATCGCGTAGTAAAAGGTAATGGCCGCGCAGACCCATGTGATCCATCCGCCCATCCAGGCTTTCTTTTTGCCGTAAAAATCCCTGAAGGCACCAATAGCGCCCAGTCTCGTCGATTTCCCAATGCCCATTTCCATCATAAGCAGCGGAACGACCCAAATCATGTTGCAAATAATATAAGCGATAATAAATGCGCCACCATGGTTGCTGCCCACGATTCTCGGAAAGCGCCAGATGTTGCCTGTACCTACAGCCATACCAAGCGCTGCGAAGATAAAGCCCATCCGACTTCCCCATTGTTCTGTTTTTGCAGTTTGCTTGCTCAAGATACGTATCCTCCTTCAAATTAAACTTTTAAATCAAGAACGTCTGGACGATCCCCCTTATTGATCAATTTGTTCTGAAGGTCAACGGATCTGCTTTTAACTACAGGATCCTGACAAATATATAAGCAACTTGTGTGCCAATCATAAATGATATCCTCAAATAATTATTATCAGATTTTTCAAGCATTTCAGAAGTTACCATTGTATTCATTTGTGTTGTGATATCAAATAGTCCGAAATTTCATAAGAAGATTTACGAAATATCATAAATTATACAAAAACCACACAAAACGCTCTGAAATTTAAGAGAGCATTTTGTGTGGTTTTTATAAATTGCTGATGGAAGGGGCTAAAAAGCAATAGCCACAGCCTCCCTCATTTTTCCCATTTCATATATTCAACACTTTACTAATTCCCTGAAACCACAATCTCCAAGGAGATCCCATGCTTCTGGACTTTGCTGTAAAGGGTCTGCACCGGCAGCTTCAGGTTTCTGGCAGCTTGGGATATATTGCCTCTGGTCTGCCGCAGCTCATTGAGAATCAGTTCTTTTTCAATCCAGTCAACTTTGGACTTCAAAGAACTTGGTCCGTCCTGAGAAGATTGGTTCCACTGTGCCATCTGTTTAAAAAGTCTATCCAGATAAAGGTCATCCGGCAAGCAGCTTTCTTCCATAACTTGTTTTGACCTGCATGCGCCGGAACCTCCCTCCAGTATATATTTCGGGAGGTCATTCAAAGTGATTTTCTTACCATCACTGAAGTGAACGGCGCTTTCAAGCACAGACTTCAGCTCTCTGACGTTGCCTGGCCAGTCATATTGCTTCAGGATTTCCAAAGCCTCTTCAGAAATTGTTTCCTTTAGTGAAACAAATTGAGGGGCACACCCTTTAAGAAAATGCTGAATTAAATCAGGCAAATCCTCCATATGGGATCTTAATGATTCAACTTGAATTTGAATGCTGTTGAGCCTGTAATAAAGATCCGCCCTTAGAATCCCTTGCTCAACGGCCTTCTGAGGATCAATATTGCAAGCCGCAATAATTCTCACATCGACCTGCTTCGTCTCTGCACCACCGACGCGACGAATCACGCCATCCTGAAGCACTCTCAAAAGCTTTGCTTGAAGTGTCAGGTCCATGGAGTTGATTTCATCCAGGAACAGTGTCCCACCATGAGCTTGTTCCAAAAGGCCCGCCATCTCTCTGGATCCCGTAAAACTTCCGGCCGACGTACCAAAGACTATGCTTTCCAAAAGCGCCTCTGGGATTGCAGCGCAGTTTTGAGCGACAAAAGGCTTTTCTCTTCTTGTTAAACTTGCATTATGAATGCTTTGAACCACCATTTCCTTTCCAGTCCCGGTTTCGCCGATCACCAGAACAGGTGCACCGGAATCAGCGACTTTATAGATTTTTTCTTTAAGTGCTCTCATAGCCTTACCATTTCCAATCATATGATCAACAGTAAAAATCGTCCCGTTCTTTCTGAGATCATTTTGTTTTCGATAGAGACAATTTAACTCATTCTGCAGGGCTCTAATCTTATCTGACAGCTTTTTGACCTGATCCACGCCCCGGTAAATCTCCAGCGCACCCATCAGCTTTCCATCCTTGATAATCGGAATTGTCGACGTCACAGTGGTGACCTGCTGGCCTCGGAAGTTCAAGTAAGATTGTATATGCTCAATCAGCGGTTTTCCGGTTCTAAGAACATGATAAAAGGTGCTTGTATCAGGTGTAAGTCCCGGAAAAATCTCTAAAATATTCTTGCCTACAGCATCTTTCATCTCAACGCCTGCAATGTTTGCCGTAGGTTCATTGAAGAACACAATTTCCGCGTTTGGATCTACGACTAAGACGCCTTCATTTAGATTTTCAAGGATGATGCCTAAAAGCAAATCATGATCCATAGCCGTATCCCCCTTTGTCTTTTTGATTCTACCTGAATTCTTTAAAATTGAAAAGCGCAATCACTAAATTGTCCAACGCGCTCTTCAATCTGGACTTTTTCGCCGGATCACAGTATGATAGAAGTCAGCCGTTCCATCCCTCAAGTCTCCATACACCTGAAAAACTTTACGCCGGCAGAACTTAAGCTCTGAACCTTCGCTTTAGAGAAAGGACACTCTGAAATGCTCAAATACTTTATGTATTATCTCCTGCTCATAAATCTGATCTCACTGAGCCTATGCTGGTATGATAAACGCGCTGCGATCCGCCAGAAATGGCGCATCAAAGAGAGCACACTGCTGTTGTCAGCGGCCCTCGGCGGCTCGGTCGGATTTTATGTGGGCATGAAAGCCTTCCGTCACAAAACCAAACACCTGAAGTTTACCGTGCTGGTGCCATTGCTGATCATACTGCAATCTGCAGGGCTGATCTGGTTCTTTTTCTTCAAAAACACGTAAAAAGCTGCCTTTCAATGAAAGCAGCTTTTTTTAATTTCCAAAAACCAACGCTATGCCAAATCATCCGGCTGCCAGCTGCCGCCAACGCCGTTTTACGCATTTTCAGTCTTATAGGACTTCGTGATTGATATCACTTCTCCACCCAGCATCAGAATCATACCTGTAAAATAGAACCAGATCATCAGGACAACGACTGCGGCCAGAGAACCATAGACCAATGAAATATTACTGAAATTCTGGATGAAAAATGAAAACAGAAACGAAATCCCAATCCATCCAAAATAGGAGAAGATGGTCCCCGGCAAAATCTCGACGAAACGCAGCTTTAAGTTTGGCAAATGCTGATACATTTGTGACAGAACCAAAAACGGCACCGCAATCACCAGCGCCCAGCGCACGATCATAAACAAGGTGACAAACGCTTCAGGTATTGGAATATAGAGCCTGAGTGCGTCAATGACACGGCTGCTGAGGCTGGGCAGAACCAGCATGACTACTACCGCCAGCGAAAGACCCAGAGTAAAGACCAGGCTGAGGCCTATGGCGGCCACCGGCGACTTCCTGCCTCTGACCTCAAAAGCGGCGTTAAGCGCTCTTTGCAGGGATCCGACCGCCTTCGAAGCAGACCATAATGCCGCCAATATTGACACGGACAGGACACTCCCGGAATCCGCCGCCAGATTATTTTTAATATAGCCTTGTACTATTTCGAGGGCTGCCTGTGGAATAAATTCCAGGGATGACGAGCTCATGAAGTCATAGGCTACCTCTAGTCTCGACAGAATGGCAAACAAAAAAATCAAAAACGGAAAAATAGACAGCACAAAGAAATAGGCCATTTGAGCACTGAATGCCGTTAAGTGATGGCGGCCAACTCGTTTTAGCAATTCCTTGAAAAAAAAGCTGAAATAGGGCTTCATAACCGTCCCTCCTTTCAGTGGCTGAGTCCTGCAGGCTTGAACCGCAGATGCCTTTATAGAGTTTCCTCCAGCCTTTGAATGTCGCCGGCATCGAGGCCGGCAAGCCAGGCTTCAACGGTCTTGCCGGAGATCTCCAGACCTGCGTTAAGCTCTGACAGCGGCACCAGGACAAACGCCCTTTCATGCATCCGCGGATGAGGCAGTGTCAGAACGGGATCCGAGCTGACAACACCTTCATAGTGGAGGACATCCACATCAATGGTTCGGGGCCCCCAACGGATCAGCCTCACGCGTCTCAGAGACTGCTCCACAGACTGGCATAGGGCCAGAAGCTCCTCAGGTGTCAGTTCAGTCTCGATTTCTATCACACCGTTGACAAAGTCATCCTGATCCAAATAGCCCACAGGTGCTGTTGCGTACAATGAGGACTTCGTCACCACCTGTGTCTGTGGTCCCTCATCAATGAGCCTGACCGCCACTCGCAGATTTTCAACCTTGTCTCCCAGATTGCTGCCCAGGCCCAGATAGGCGCGAGGCATTATCTCGTCCTCCGGATCTCGACGCCAAAATAATCAAAAATGCCTCTAACAGGTGCTTCAGGTTTTTTGACGCGCACCAGGACCTCTGCGACCACGCTGTATTTTGCCAAAATGCGCTGCGCAATATTTTCAGCCAGTGCTTCAATCAGGTTGTAACGGGCGGACTCAGCGAAATACTTCACATCATCATATACCTCTGCATAACTTACAGTACGGGCAACATCATCAGATGCGCCCGCCCCGGAGAGATCCAGAGACAACTCCACGTCTATAAAAAACTTCTGGCCAATAGCACGCTCTTCGTCGAGCACGCCATGAAAGCCGTAAAAGCCCATATGACTCATTATAATTTTATCCATCTCTATCGCCTCCGGGTCTAGCGCCGCCTGGTCATGGCATCCATAACCTTAACCGCGCGCAGATTCTCTTTAACATCATGGACTCGGATCACTTCTACGCCCTGGACGACGCCAAACACGCTGGTGGCCACCGTGCCCTCCATCCGTTCCTGGGGTGGCAGATCGAGAATTTTGCCTATCATGGACTTTCTAGATGTCCCAAGCAGCAACGGATAGCCGAGAACATGGAGCTCATGAAGCCGCGGCATCAGGTCAATATTCTGCTCTGAGGTCTTCCCAAAGCCAAATCCAGGATCCAGCATGATCGACTGATCGGGGATCCCCGCTGCCTTCGCAATCGCAATGGACTTTTCAAAAAACTCAATCATGCTGTCCACAATATCCGTTTCATAATGGGTGCCATTCTGATTGTGCATAATAATGACCGGCGCGCCAAACTGAGCGGCAACTCGGGCTATTTCAGGCTCTCGCTGAAGCCCCCAAATGTCGTTGACGATCTCAGCGCCGGCCATCAGTGCGCAGCGCGCGGTCTCCGCTTTATAGGTGTCAATGGAGATTGGGATGTCAAATTCCGGGTGTGCCACCAGAGCCTCAATGACCGGAAGCACTCTCGAAATCTCAAGTTCCAGCGGCACCTCCGCAAAACCCGGACGCGTGGACTCGCCGCCAATATCAATAATATCCGCACCCTGATCTGCCATTTCGAGGGCCTGCTCTATAGCGTGCTCTATGGTATCAAACTTCCCGCCGTCCGAGAAGGAATCCGGAGTCACATTTAAAATACCCATGACCAGCGTTCGCTTTCCAATATCAAGAGTGTGCTGCTTTAAACGCCACTCAAAGGGTTCATATTTCGGTAAATGATATAGTCTGCTGTGCACTGCTTCACCCCCTGCTGCCAACACCCATGCCTATAAGCGACATCGCTTCAGCTCTGGATTTGGCATCCACTTTGAAAATTCCGCGGACCGCAGAGGTCACTGTCTTGCTGCCCGGTTTTTTGACACCGCGCATTGTCATGCACATGTGCTCCGCCTCGACTACGACTATGACGCCATAGGGGTTAAGCTTTTCCATGATTGTATCCGCCACCAGTGACGTGATGCGCTCTTGCAGTTGCGGGCGCTTGGCAATGGTTTCTACGACGCGCGCCAATTTACTGAGTCCTGTCAGCCTTCCGCCGCGTGGAATGTAAGCGACATGAGCCTTACCAAAAAAAGGCACCAGGTGGTGCTCACACATGGAATAGAAGGAAATATCACGGACCAGCACCAGCTCCTCATGGGAATCCTCCTGGAATATAACATCCAGGTGCTTGCCCGGATCTTCACTCAATCCGCCAAAAATCTCTTCATACATTCTGGCGATCCTGTCCGGTGTCCCTTTAAGCCCTTCACGGTCGGGATCTTCGCCAATCGCAATCAGCATTTCTCTGACGGCGTCCTCTATACGCTTATTATCCATATCGTCTCTCCTATTCTCGAGGTGTTGCCCCCGCCGTTATGGGCTGAGGTTTTCGGAATTTTTCCGTTGGAACTTCAATATTCCTGGTTCAATTACTTTTCTACCCAATTCACAAGGCTTCACACGCCAAATCCAGTAGTGCCATGCTCAGCCTCAGCCACAATGTCAAGCACAGTTGCCTGAAGCGCCTTAAACAAGGCCAGTGCAGGGGACTGCGCCGATGGTCTCTGCCACTCTGCCGATTCAACCCGGTTTACAAAGCATAGCCGCATGAGACTGTTGGTGACGAAAACGAGTTCCGACTCCAGCAGCGCTTCAAGCGGAAATCGCCCTTCGACTGCACTGATACCGGCGAGTTTTGCTGCCCTCAGTACATTTGCCCGCATAACTCCAGGCAGAATGCCGCAGTCCAGCGATGGCGCGAACAAACGACCGCCCGCAATCCAAAAAACATTGGCCACAGCGCTCTCCGCGACAAAATCCAATTCATTCAAAAACAAGACATCATTAAAGCCCCGCGACATAGCCCGGTCCTTCTCCAGGATATGATCCGCATAGCCCTGCCACTTCAGACCGGCCACAGGAGATCTTGAATTCTTGGAAAATGCGCTGAGTCCCAGCGAATATGGCTTCTCCAACCCGCCGTCCTGAACTTCTCCGTAAGGATTGGGGCGCAGATAGAGCTGCACGTCCACCTCAGCATCAGAGACAGGCGTTCCGCGCCGCATAGCCAGGAGTTTCAGTGCACCCGATTCAAGACCGGCGGCTGCCTTTGCCGCTGTGAAGGCATCATGCAGTGTTTGAGACGACAGCCCATAACTGAGACCTAATCTTGCAAGTCCTGCGTTAAGTCGTTCTAGATGGGCTGCCGGCTGCTCAAGTACACCCTTATCAAAACGCAGGGTATCAAACAAACCATACGCGAACTGAATACCTTCAGAAGCACAGCGGCTCTCTACCGCTTTGCCGTCCAACCAAAAAACCGATGGTTTGGTCACTTCCAGTCCGCCTCCTTCATTCACCGCTGGCTGCTTAGGGCGCGCATCAGCGCCCGGGCCTTGTGTAAGGTTTCTTCGTATTCGGAATACTCGTCTGAATCCCAGACAATACCGCCGCCCACTTGGAAGTAGGCTTTGCTGCCTTTCGCGACAATGGTCCGGATCACAATATTCAGGTCAATGTCCCCATTAAAGCCAATATAACCTATAGAGCCCGTATACAAATTGCGCTGAGTTGGTTCCAGTTCGTCTATGATCTCCATGGCGCGAATCTTTGGCGCGCCGGTGATCGACCCGCCCGGGAAAGAAGCTCTCAACAGGTCAATTGGAGTCAGACCCGCTTTAAGTGTCGCCGTCACTGTAGATACCAAATGGTATACCGTTGGATATTCTTCAATAACAAAAAGCTCCGGTACTTTGACGGTACCGACCTCCGCCACCCGGCCAAGGTCATTGCGCTCGAGATCCACAATCATCAGAAGCTCAGAGCGGTCCTTTTCGCTTGCCAGCAGCATGGCGCTTTCGTAAGCGTCTTCTTCAGGCGTCTTGCCGCGGGGACGCGTGCCCTTAATGGGGCGGGTCTCAATTTCGCTGTCTCTGATTTGTATAAAGCGTTCAGGCGAACTTGAGAGGATCGTTGCCTCTTCGAAAGGCATGTAGGCTGAAAATGGCGCAGGATTTATGGTTCTGAGCTTCTTATAAAGCTCAAGGGGCTCGTCCGTCATATCAGTTTCGAAGCGCTGCGTCATATTGACCTGATACAGATCTCCGGAGCGGATATACCGTTTGATTTTACGGATGGACTCAAGGTAGTCTTCTTTATCAAAATTGGATTTGAATTCCGGTGATGTTGACTTCCAAACCGGCTCCAGGTCACGTCCAGTCTTCTCCACCTCGCGAATTCTGGCCTCCAGAGCGTCCAGTCGTTCCTCCGCGCCCGGACGACGGTCAAGTTCCGTCAGCCACACCTCGTTTTCTTTGTGATCGACGAGAATTGCCGTCTCATAGAGGCCCAGGATGGCATCCGGTATGTCGACGTCGTCTACTGCCGTCCTTGGCAATGCCTCAACATGGTGGCAGAGATCGTAGGCCAGATAACCCGCCATGCCGCCGCCAAAAGGGAGCTCAAAATCCGGTGTTCGACTGGTTTGGTATAATTCGTACCTTTCCTTGAGAAAATCGAAGGCGTTCCCATAGAGGTCTGTTTTGGTTCCCACTAAACAGTCCTCCAACTCAATGCGCTCGCCCTTGATCCGAATGCGCTCGAAGGGAGAGGCCATGATCAGCGACCATCGGCCCAAACGCTCTGGGTCCATGCCGCTGTCCAGAAACAGCGGATGAGGAAGATCTGAGACAGCAAGAAACAGCCTGAAACTGTCGAGGCTGGTCTGAAGCTTTCGCTTAATCATGCTTTCACCTGCTTTCGCCATTCATCCGCCAGCTTTAGGAAGTTAGCCAGCATGTCGAGTCCGTGCTCCGTCAAGATCGCCTCAGGGTGGAATTGTACCCCTTCGATGAGCTTGTCCCGGTGCCTTAGGCCCATAATTTCGCCAGCTTCGGTTTCCGCCGTGATCTCCAGGCATGCCGGCAGCGTCGACCGATCAACCACCAGAGAATGATAGCGAGTGACATTGATAGGATTCTTTAAGCCGCTGAACACACCCACATTATTGTGGCGGATGGGATGCACCTTGCCGTGGACCGGTTCCAGACCTTCCTGAACGCTGCCCCCGAAAGCCTGGCCAATAGTCTGGTGTCCCAGGCATATGCCCAGGATTGGATATTCGTCCTGAAGCTCCTGTACGACACTGAGGCAAATTCCGGCTTCCTGAGGCGTTTTAGGCCCAGGGGACAGAACGATCATATCCGGATTCATGTCGCGGATATCCTCAAGAGTCAAGGCATTATTTCGCACCACCCTGACTTCGCGTCCGAGCTGCATCAGGTATTGCACGAGATTGTAGGTAAAAGAGTCGAAGTTATCAATCATGAGGATCATGGAATTGCATGCCCCTTTTCTAAAAAGTATATGCTGATTATACCTTCCGCTTTTGGTTAAAGTCAACAAGGTTCCCCTCATTGCAGGCTCTGTGATATACTGAGAAAGAAAATCCTTTGTGGAGGTATGACATGTCATTCATTCTTGGCGCTACCTTTGATGAAAACGCTGTCCCAAGAGGACAGGATCAGGAGATCCTTGAACGCTTCTCAGGAGAGGGGTTCCGATCACTTGAACTGGCGCTGCACCCGCAGGCGCTCGAACTTGAACGGGCTGTGGCTATTAAGACTATAAGCCGACATCTCGGCTTTTCCTTTGCCTTTCACGTACCGGATTTTGCCGAGCCGGTCGCCTTTGATTTGAATTATATTATGGCCCCGGAAGGCTCAAAAAGGGCTTTTAAAACTTGGATGGACCAATGCGGCGACTTTGGCGAAGGGGTTCAGCTCATTTTTCATGGGGCTGCCACGGAAGCAGACACCTTCAGGTTTGTGGATTTTGCACTTGAGTGGATTGAAAAATCCAGGGGCAGCCAGGTTCTGCTGCTTGAAAATACTTTTGCAAAGTCAACAGAGACTGCGCGCTTTGGACATACCGCTGACGCGCTTTTAAACGTGATCCGTTCGTTTTCAGGTTCAAGGCTGGGACTGTGTCTGGACACTGCCCATTGGTTGAGAACCTTCAATCATGGCGTTTTTCCCATGACATTTGATAAAAAATGTGATCCTTCTCTGAGCACCCCGAACCAGGTGTCTGAAGGCTTTGAGATTCCCGATCTGCTCCTTCGGGAAGTCAGGCGCGTTCACGTCCACAGCGTCGAACCGCTTTCAGGGCGTGATCATCAGGGCCTGACCCTGCGGGATGAGGCGACGGCGCTTTTGCTCAAGCCATGGACGAGCTCGAAAGCAAGTTGGGCAGATCAAGTGCGCAGGGACTGCGTTCTTTCTGTGGAAGTACTGGCGTCGTGTTTATTTGAGTCACATGAGACAGCGTGGCTGGATGCCGTTCTCACAAGCGGCACTTGGCTAAAGGAATCAGATGAGGATATGGGAGCGGGTCTCAGTCATCGTGTCTATTGATCCGTGTTATTCAAAAAATCAAAACTACCCGCTTAGCGGGTAGTTTGCTCAGCCCTATAAGGGC
>CAYQDM010000045.1:0-14938 GCA_964416305.1 uncultured Acidaminobacter sp.
CCGAGCGCGTAGTGGACTTGCACCACCAAGTTATCGCCCATGCCGGGCGCACTATAAAAATAAACACTGGCAGTTTCCGAAACCTTACGGAGCTGCCAGCGCTTATTTGTTTGGCTCTAAGTCAACAGTTGGGGTGGGGATTCTTTGAATTCCTGCTCCTTTAACGTTTAGAGGGTATTTTAGTAATCGAACAGCAAAGCCGCTTATAAAACATATTCCAGCTGGAGATCCCTCGGATCGCCGTCAAATAACGCCCTGTTCACCTCAGCAGCCTCTTTGCACCCAAGCGCCCAATAAAAAGCAATGGTCTCTTCGGCTGATCCGGCGCAGATGTATAGTTTCTCCGCACCCCACTGCCTGGCACCTTCAGCCGCAGCCTCAAACAATTTTCGCCCCAGCCCCTTGCCCCTGGCCTCACGCGTTATAAACAACTGATCGAGCAAAACATAACGTGCGGTATCCCCGAAAAAGTCTCTCCTAACCGCCACAAATCCTATCATTTTCTGCCGATGGTCAAATGCCCCAACCGCTAACCCATCCCCAGTCACAGTCTCCACCAAATTGCTCAAATGCGTCTCAAACCCATTTGGCCAGCTCGGATCGAAATAATCAATCTCAACCAGCTGTAAACGACCCTCTGCTTCCCGCCATGCCTTCCCAATATACTGAGAGGCGTCTATGTCGCTTATGCTTTTACAGTCTTCCACTGTCAAGTCTTTGATTTCAATCATTTAATCAAGACCCTCCCCAAAAAGATATTACCTTATACTAACACAGATTTAAGTTCGTAAGATTAGGTTTTATGGCCATCATCCACTGACGAAACCTTTTTAATAAATTGAATAGAGGACAGTGCCAGCGGCTTGCGCCTATTGCCCTTATGTCCGTTCCAAAAAAAGATAGGAAGGCGGTATCTGACACCGCCTTCCTCTTCCTGTTATTTATAAGTTAAATCTAAGCCACTTTTTCCTCACGCAGTGCCTTCATCAAGGCAACCGCCGCCCCTAGCATAATCGCTATGAACGGAAACGCCGCAGCTACGGAAACCGTCTGGAGTGGTCCTAGACCTCCTGCAAGCAGCAGTGCCGTCGCAAGCGCCGACTGAATGAGACCCCAGCTGATCTTCTTTGCGTTGCTCGGATTCAAGTCCCCATCAGAGGTAAACATACCAAGGACAAAAGTCGCCGAGTTCGCTGAAGTGATAAAGAAAGTACACAGTAGTATCAGCGTAAGTGCTGACAAAATCATGCCGAGCGGCAGCTGACTGTAAACTGTAAACAATGCTGTCTCAGGCTTCGCCACAACCGCGGCTGTTGCCTCAACACCCATCTTCATGCCGTAGTCAATGCCTATGCCGCCAAAGATCGCGAACCAAACCATGGATGTAATGGCTGGCGCCACAATAACTCCGGCAATAAACTCGCGAATGGTTCTGCCCTTTGAAATGCGGGCAATAAAGGAACCGACAAACGGTGCCCACGCGATCCACCACGCCCAGTAAAAGACTGTCCAGCCGTTGACCCAGCCGTTGTCTCCACCAATGGAGTAGTTGAGGCTGTCCGCGAAGAAATAGTTTAGATATTCGCCGAACGCGCCCGCAAAGCCCGTCAGCATCAGCAGCTTCGGCCCCACAAGGAACGTCAGAAGCAGAATGCCACACGCCAAATACAAATTTATATCGCCTAAAAGTTTAATGCCCTTATCAATACCCGTGACAGCCGTCCAGATAAAAATGACGGTAATGACGACAATGATAATAATTTGCATCATGAAGTTCTCCGGAAGCCCAAACACCGCATTCAGTCCACTGTTGATCTGAAGTGTCCCGAGTCCGAGTGACGTCGCAACCCCAGCTACTGTCGCGAAGACCGCCAAGATATCAATAGTTTTTCCAATTGGACCTTCTGCGCCTTTTTCACCAATCAGTGGAATGAAAATCGAGCTGATCAGACCTTTGTGACCTTTACGGAACTGAAAGTACGCCAGCGCCAGACCAATGATGCTGTAATTCGCCCAGGGGTGGAAACCCCAGTGCTTGAAGGACGCTCTGAGCGCGAACATAGCTGCTTCAGGCGTGCCCGGTGTCGCACCCAGTGGTGCCACGTAGTGTGACATTGGCTCTGCCACGCCCCAGAACACCAGACCTATGCCCATGCCGGCGCCAAACAGCATGGCGAACCATGATGTCGTTGAAAACTCTGGCTTGTCGTTGTCCTTGCCAAGCTTGATCTTGCCATAAGGGCTGATCGCCAGCCCTATGGCAAAGATGACAAACAACAGCATGGAGAACAGGTAAGCCCACCCAAAGTTGGTTGTGATGAAACCCAGCGTACTTGAAGCCGCCGCCGCGAAACTCTCCTTGGATAAGATGCCCCACAGCGTCAGGATAATAACAGCGATAAGCGGAATTAAATAGGTCAGCTTCTGACCCAAAGATGTTGTTGCCGATGGTTTCAATCCATTCACTCCCCGGTAATTCGTCTTTTGGACTTAACTGAACAACAGGTTAAAACTTGACCGGAAATACAGTTTGTTCACGAACATCCGCGGTTAAAGCATCCAGCGCGACGCCGACTCTGTGGTAACGCAGCTTGTACTGGGCTTCTTTTGTCGTCGACGGATCGCCGAGTGGATAAGGAATTGAAATGGTTGGAACGATTTTGTTGCTGCCTACAGTTTTCGCGACCGGAATCAGGTTGCACATCTGAACAATCGGGAAGCCCGCTCTTTCGAGTTCTTTGACCATCGTTGCACCGCAACGTGTACAAGTCCCTCATGTCGAGGTAAGAATAATGCCGTCCACCCCTGCTTCACGCAGATATGGAATCATCTCGCTGGCCATTCTTGCAGCTTCTGCTTCTGTTGTACCTGTTCCAACCGTACTATAGAAGTACTCATGGACCTTGCCAATTTTGCCTTCTTTTTCGTAAGCTTTCAGAGCGTCAAGCGGTACTATGACATCCGGATCCGCATCCGCAGCCGCCGGGTCAAAGCCTGCATGGATTGTCTTAAACACGCCGGACTCAAGGTCGACCAGCTCAGAAACGTCGTAACGGCCCCAGCGCGTCGCGGAAGCTGACTGAATTCTGTCAGGGTTCGCCACCGGCACAATGCCGCCGCTGGTAATGATAGCAATTGTGGCTTTGGAGAGATCCGCAATAGGCGGCGCAATGTCGACGCGATCAATTTTAGGAATTGGAAGCTCCGTCTGGAAAGGCTCTCCAGCCAGTTTTTTCAGAAGCATCTCAACGACGCGGTCCGAAGCTGGTTTCTGATCCTTGAGCCAAACTTGATGGCGAACGCCTCTTGGGTAGAAGCCTTCTTCAGCAGCTAGAAACATTGGCTTTTCGCCTTCCGGAAGTGCCAGGATCTTGTCGCCGAGTTCTGCCATTTTCTGAGTGTCAACCTTCATTGCCGCAGCACTTTTGCCGCCCGGGAAGATGTAGACATCTTTTTTGAACATTTCGACGCCAGGATTTTCTTCATTCATGGACGTTACTGCATAAACACCGAACTTGTCCTGGACAAACTTGCTGACGACGCCGCAGGCATTGCCATAACGCCCAGCTTGAAATGCAGGCCCTGCAAAGAAGATATCAAATTCTTTGTCTTTTAGGAAGCCTTCAATGGCCGCGATCGCTTCGTCCTGACGGGAACCCATAAAGTTGTCGCCGCAGATGATTGTATGAGTGATTTCTGCATTTTTCAGGGACGCTGCCAGTGCAAGGCCGGGACCGACCAGACCTTCCCGGATTTCAGGCGCGTGGTCTGCTTTCTCTTCTCCACCGATACCTGCGAAAAACTGATTGATATATAAAATCGCTTTTTTCACGTTGATCTCCCCCCTCTAAAATTCTGCCATAGTCTTTGGTGACCAGCCGCATACCTGATCGCCGCAGAACATTGAGTTGTTCTCGAGGATGATGGAACCGTCCTCGCGGACAGATGACCCGAGCTTTTCGTCATAATCCCATCCGCCGGATAAACCGTCACGGCCGAGTGCTGCAAGCTCGCCGATTACCACGTCCATCGGCGGAAGCTCTATGAGCTCTGAAACGTTGCCGCAGGAGACGATGGCATTCGCTTTGATGTCGAGAGTTACAAGCGGCTGGGACTTGCCGTCGCGGCCGGTACATTCATTCGTGATGCCGACGGTCTTAACGCCCGCATTCTCGAGTTCCACGAAGCACTCGATGAAGTCCGCATCCGGGTTGCCATAGCCCTCTTCTGCGAGGATCGCACCGTCTGCGCCGAGGAGCTTCGCCATTTTAGCGACGAACTGCGCCGAACGGCGCTTTTGCTCAAGGGAGACGTTGAGGTTGCTCATAATGACGCCGAGGAAG
The DNA here is from genome assembly GCA_964416305.1 of uncultured Acidaminobacter sp. GTDB lineage: Bacteria > Bacillota > Clostridia > Peptostreptococcales > Acidaminobacteraceae > Acidaminobacter. The sequence goes on from CAYQDM010000045.1 coordinate 4,344, forward strand.
TTCAGGGACTTGCCGTGCTCGTCGTAGAGACGCTTGATAGTTGGATTGTTTTGGAAGTCATAAGTCGACCATTTGGAGGAGCATGGCATGAAGGAGCCGGAGATCACAGCGCCGTCAAGCACTTCGTTTGGATGCATGAAAGTTGGGATGAAGTGATTGAGGTCCCAGCCGTAGAGCAGGTCGTTGTAGCCCATTTCTTCCATTTGGGATTGTGGCTGCATGACGTAAACTACTGAAGGCAGCGCGTTCATTTCAGCACTTCTCTTAGTGACCGGCTCAAGCTCGAACACTTCAAGAGCTTCAGGTGTTTGATCCTTAACGGTATTGCCGATATATTCCGCGAGTCTGTGGGCAGCCCAGCGAAGCGCGTGATTTTTCTTTTGCTGCTCGTGACGCTCAAAGGCTTCGTCTGTATCTGCTACGAGGCAAAGATTGACTAGTTGAGAGAAGTAGGTAAGCTTCGCGCCTTCGCCGGCCATGTCGATAAGTCCATCTCCAAAGCTGCCCCAATGTTTGCCGACAGCCAGGACACTCATGCCTTTTAAAGCATGGGTTCTGCCTTCGCCAACCTGGAAGACTTCACCGGTGACGCCTGGGAATACTGGATGTTCTGCGCCGACGCGTGTACGTGGTTCAATGGCTTCTTTAACCGGTACGATTCGGACAGATTCTCCCGGTCTTGCAACTTGAAGGTCCACCTCTGTCAGATGCTCATCTGCATCTTTCAGAAACGCAATAACTTCCTCCTTATTGATGGTGAGAACGCCGTTTTCAAACACTGTGTTGGCTCCGAACTGGATGTCTCGTACATAGAAATTTCCGATTTCCAATCTCACTTCAATTTCACCCCTTGTCAGAATGCTTGCCTTTTTGATTGTTATTTTTTTATTTATTTCACTTATAATATATATTAATCGATTTATATTGTAAATAGATTTATTTGATAATCGTGTTTATTTTTTCAGAGGATTCATTCTTTTATCCCAATGCCTTTGTTGAGTTATGCCAATAAGATGTGCTATTATAATAACAATGATGACTTTAGCGAGGTGGAGACATGGCACAAATTGCAATGGCAAAGAAGGATCTCCAAAGGAAACGCATAATGAAATATTTCATAGAAGCTGCCCATAATTTACTTATAGAAGACGGCATTGAAAACATCACTGCCAGAAAAGTCGCGGACATAGCCGGTTACAACAGCGCGACGCTCTATAATTATTTCAGCAACTTGGATCACCTGATCTGCTATGCCTCTATGAATTATTTAAAAGCTTATTACGCTGAACTGGACGATTATGTGGAAGGCACTGAAGTGCCAAGAGAAATTTTTATGAAAACCTGGCAGTTGTTTTCCCGCCACTCTTTTGAGAACCCAAAGATTTTTAAGTTGATCTTTTTTAGTCCTTTCAGGGATGAACTCAAGCAGATGATTGAAACCTACTTTGATATCTTTCCGGAGAACTTCGGGGAGCACCGTGTGGATCTGATCCCAATGCTGAGAGAAGGCGACTTGAAAAAGCGAAATATGGCTATACTCAGTAAAAAACTGGGTTCTGAGATTCCGGAGGATCAGCTCGAAATGATCAACGAAATCATGATCAATCTCTATCGCGCCAATCTGGATGCCATGATTTCGGGGGAATTTGACACGGTTGACGAGGCTGTTGACTATACCATGAAGCTGATCGACTTCGCCTTGGATTTGTCGTGTATAACCAAGAAATCAAAACTGAAGAAATAGAAAAGGAAATTGGTGCTGTCAGGCGTAATGTTAAACGCCGGAAGCACCAATTTCCCTTTATTTTTTGCTTTAAAGTTTCTGACACGTCGGACAATAATAGATACTGCCTCCCATATATGCTTCTTTTGTGATCCCGCCGCCACAAACGGGACAACCGTCAGATGCATGCAGTTTGCTCATAAGTGTGTAATAACCGCCGCTATTGCCAAAGAGATCTTTTTCAGTATCCCGTCCGCCTTTGACTGCCATTTCAATGAGAAGCACCTTGATACTTTGAAATAGAACATCTCGTTCTTTTTCATTAAGTGTCTGAATCTTCCTTTTGGGGTGAATGTGCGCAGTCCACAGAACATCCTGAAGGACCCCGTTTCCAAATCCAGGAATGCGCTGCTCAGTCGCCAGGAAAGCTTTAGTGCTTAGTTTTTGAACGCTATCGAGTTCAATAAGGCTTTGAAAATAGATTGAATCGAATGCAGGTGTCAAAGGTGATGGCTTTTCCATGGCCGCTTTTCTATACTCATTTTCAAATTCGCCCTCTTTAAAACACCACAATCCGCCATACATCTGCACAGAGCCGCTCAATGCTGCACCATCCGAAAACTCAATCAGCATCTGATGCTTCTGGGGTCTTTGAACACCACTTTCATGGAATCTTAAATTAACACCATCTGAAAAGACCAGTTTTATGTCATTAGCCACCAATTCGACCATTCCACCGTAAGATGTCGAGGTTTCGAATTTTTTGCTTTGCAGAACAGTCTCATAAAGCAATGGATCACCTAAGTAAAACGCGAACTTATGTGGCGCGCTGTTCATGGTCACGGCTGCAATCTCACGTCCACAGACTGTACTCTTCAACAGATCAGCCATGACACTGGCTTCTGGTAACTCGAGCATATAAATCGCCTCCAAATGGATATCAACCAGACAATTTCTACGAACATTATACCCATTCAGTTTTGATTCAATTGACTCAAAGCCACTATAATTCATTGTCGAAAAATCTTGATAAGAATTAGAATTCATAGGCAAAAGAAAAATAAACCTTTGTCTGTCCACAGACTCAAATTTTGGGTATATTCTGCTTGCTTTAATATTGTCGGAGGTGATTGAAATGGCAGTTAAATATGAGATCCATGGGGATGATCTCCAGTTTGTCCGCTTTCTCTTAAATCAGGGCGAAAGCCTTGTCGCCGAAGCGGGCGCGCTTCTTTTCATGGACAGCACACTTGAGATGGAGACTGTCTTTGGTGATGGCTCAAACGCGAATCAAGGCGCCGGACTTATGGGCAAGCTGATGGGCGCTGGAAAACGTGCCATCATGGGCGAAAGTCTGTTCATGACGCTTTTTACGCAGCGCAGCTATGCTGAGGGAGAAATCGCCTTTGCTGCGCCTTATCCCGGTAAAATTATCCCGCTTAGTCTTGCCGACTATCAAGGGACGATCCTATGCCAAAAAGACGCGTTTTTATGCGCGGAAAAAGGCACCTCACTCGAAATAGCATTTAACCGGAAAATCGGCGTCGGTCTTTTCGGCGGCGAAGGCTTTATCATGCAAAAACTTCAAGGCAGCGGTATGACGTTCCTGCATGCCGGCGGCGCAATTTACAAACGCGAACTGAATTCCGGTGAGACACTCAAAGTCGACACAGGGTGTCTTGTGGCACTTACAGGCAGTGTTCATTATGACATTGAATTGGTGTCGAGTATGAAAACCGCGCTGTTCGGCGGCGAAGGGCTTTTCTTTGCCACATTGACTGGTCCTGGTACTGTGTGGCTTCAGTCGCTTCCATTTTCGCGTCTCGCGGACAGAATTATAACGTCATCAAGAAGAGCCGGACACACCGGTAAAGGCGAAGGCAGTGTGCTGGATGCCCTTGGCGGGCTGGGAAATCTGTTGGATGGCAAGTAAACTGAATTGAACAAAAGGCCGTCTCCCCTCACCCATGCGGGTGAAAAGAGACGGCCTTATTAATTTATTATTTCTTATTCAAATCACAGCAGTCCATCCGCTGATCACCAAAGCTGGTTTTATTCTGAGCCGCTATGGACGTCAGAAACCTCATAATCCTTCTTTTAAGCCGAGTCAGCAACCCTTTCACTCCTTTCGCTGATTCACATTGTTTTATCTTTCATAGTGTAAGCGAACTTTGTCTAATTTCATTCTAACCGTCAAATGTGGAGAAAGTATGGGGATATGACCATCGGCTAAAATATCAGTCTTTGTAATTGCTTTGTTAATTGCTTTGTTAATTGCTTTTGTACCTGCTTCAACGCCTGTCCGCAGCTGTCATCAGGTCGTCCACTCACCGTTGGCAATGCCTACCAGATAATAGTCACCGGCGTAAAACTCAAAGACGAGATAGAGGCTGCGCCAGTCCATGCCGCCGTAAAGCGGGTTGACGCCGTCCAGGTAGAGCTCAACGAAAATGCCGCTGGTGTAAAAAGCAGGGATGTTGTTGATCATATTGCCCCTGGAAACCACAGTATTATAGACGGTTTGATCCGGCGCGGTGAAATCCCTGGCGTTGACATAGCGGTCAAAATAGTCCTGAGGCGTCTCGTCTATATTAAAGCCGCTGCCGTCCTGGATGCCCCAAAAATAAACCGTATTATCTGTCAAAAGATTTGGAAGCGCCGCTGCAGAGACGACTTTATGGGTATTATCGATATAGTAATAAGGTGAGAATCGCACGCCCTGCACAGGGTGAACATGAGTTGCCAGTTGCGTCATGTCCTCATCCTTGAGGAGCTGCGCGATCGTCAGTGCTTTCGCCTGAAGCATGGTTGGCACGACGAACGGTGGATGAATGGCCTTCGCCACAAAGACTGAAAACTCTGCACGGCTCATGGCATTATCAGGCTTGAAAGTCCCATCCGGGTAGCCTTCAGTGATATAATGGTCCACCAGTGCCATTATAGACCCAAAAGCCCAGTGGCTGGCTGTGACGTCGGAAAATGGCGAGGTTGTGGTATTTTGCGAGAAACCATACGCGATTGCCAGGACAGACGCAATCTCTGCCCGGGTCATGGCCTGATCCGGCTTGAACGTCCCGCCCGGATAACCGCTCATGTTGCCATTTGCGACAATGGCACCTATGGCACCATTTGCCCAGTGGGTCGCCGGCACATCCGGAAACGCCGCTGCCTGGGCCGTCAGCCCCAGCTCACTCGACAGAATGGCCGCTGCCTGCGCTCTGGTTATAGATTGGTTAGGTTTAAACGTGCCGTCCGGAAATCCGCTGATCAAATTCAGTCCCAGCAGATGCTCAATGTGCGCCTGGGCCCAGTGGCCGCTTATATCCGGAAGGGTTGTGGCCGCATACGCCGGTGAGAAAGCGAGTGACAGGACCAGCGTCAAAGTCAGTATTATTGTTAATAGGCTCTTTTTCATGAGAGTCACCTCCATTTCACTTATACCTGTTTACTGCTCTGTCAAACGCGAACGTTATAACCAAAATTATTATTATTACAACCTTTGAATCATTCCACCCAATTGCTTTTGCCGATGGTCACGTCACCAAAGTCCTCATATTTTCATGAGTTTTTACTTTACGCTAACCTAATTAATCGCAATTATGGTAGAATGAAAGCCATCTGATAACTTTCCCATCTCTCAGCCACTGATTTGGAGTGACCCTCATGCAAAAGTTTCTGATTCATAGATTCGTAAAAAATCACGACAATATAAAAAACCCTGAAGTAAGACAAGCATATGGCACCATGAGCAGCAGCGTAGGCATAGTGGTCAATTTGCTGCTGTTCACCATCAAATTTGTCGCCGGTACGTTGTCCGGAAGTATTGCCATCACCGGCGACGCCGTCAACAACCTGTCGGATGCCGGGTCCTCGGTGATCTCGCTGATCAGTTTCAAGATTTCCAATAAACCCGCAGATCTTGAGCATCCCTTTGGCCATGCACGCATAGAGTACATTGCCGCATCAACGGTAGCCATCATTATCCTTTTGATTGGCGTGGAGCTGATTAAATCCTCAATCGGAAAAATCCGTCAGCCTTCGCCCGTGGATTTCACCTGGATGACCGCCTGCATTCTGATTTTCTCCATTGCTGCCAAGCTGTGGCTGACCCGGTTCAACTCCAGCCTGGGTAAGCGCATTGGCTCCACGGTCATGAAAGCCACTGCCGCGGACAGTCTTGCTGACGTCATGGCAACAACGGTGGTTTTGTTCTCCGCGGTCATTAGCCCATTAATTGGTTTCCAGCTCGACGGCTACATGGGCATCGCGGTGGCGCTGTTCATAATGAATTCAGGTCTCGGTATTCTAAAGGAAACCCTGGACAGCATTCTGGGCCAGGGCCCAACCGAAGAGCTCTCAGAACAGATCGAAAACTACATCCACCGCTACCCCGGCATCAGCGGGATTCACGACCTCGTCGCCCATAACTATGGCCCTAACCGCTGGTTCGCATCCGTCCATGTGGAAGTGGACGCTGCCGTGGACATCCTTATTAGCCACGACCTCATCGATACCATTGAGCGCGACATCATGTCGGAGCTCAGCATACATCTGGTCATTCACATGGATCCCGTCGTCAAGGATGATCCATTGCTGAATGAATTCTGTACGCTCACAAAGAGCATTGTCTCCGCCGTGGATGACTCCCTGACTCTGCATGACTTCAGGATGGTTCGGGGCTCTGCTCTCAAAAAGCTGGTCTTTGATGTCACCGTGCCTTATGACTGCAAAAAAAACGATCATCAAATTCTGGATGAAATTGAATCCGAGTTGAAGAAGCAGCACATCAATGCTGTAATTACCATTGACCGTTCGTATCTGACCTCCAGCAACTACAAAATCAGGAAGAGCAGAACGCTTTAACCTTTGTTGTGAGTGGGTGTGAAGAAACATGACCATCGGCAAAAAGTCTTTTTTAGGACTTTTTTTGCCGATGGTCATTTAATTTCCATTAATGCGCGGTGTAAGGCTTCGAACGAGATCCTGCATTGTCAAAAACCCCTTGTTTGCCCTTCCCAAGGCGGTGATGCGCCTTGCATGAATTCATGAACCCCCGGCCCACCCAATTGATGCAGCCTCTTCTGACCATACACATAGCTGACAACCAGCACGCCCAGTGCGACAGGCGTCCCAAGCAGCAGGTTGGCCCAAGCCAGTCTGCCTCTCAGGTACAAAAGGACCTGAATGGTAAGACGCATGACAAACAGACCTGTCCAGAGCCAGGTGACTTCCCGGTAGGCTGGGCGAACGTCCCTGCGCCAGTACCAGTCAAGCGGCCAGGCCCGGGATAAATGGCTGGTCCAAGCAGCTAAGGGCTTTCCGGCGATCAGGCTCACCAAGGACAGCAACACCATAAAGGCGCTGCCCAAAATTTTGGGGATAAAATAATTCTCCGCCCGTCCGGCAAAGAGCGCAAAGGCTGAAGCCAGTGCGACACCTCCCAAGCCGCCAAGGGCGTACTTCAAAGGCTGCCTTCTGACCAGTCGGATCAGGCTGAGAAGGAGTGCAGTACCCATGGCCAGAGCAATGGCTGGCTTCAGTCCAAGAAAGCCGTTCGTGACTACAAAAATTAGAGGTGGAATCAACGCGTCAAGGGTTTTACCTGAGACGACTGATTTCAGCTCTTCCAGAATTTCAGTACGGCGACTAATCACGCAGGGCCACCTCGCTTTAATGGTACTTATTGAGACTGATCGTAAAAAAAGTTGGTGTAATTTGACCACTCGTCAAGGTGTGAGTCACTGTTTAGCCTTTTCCATCAGCCTGGCTTTATGATGGCCGAGATAAAAATCGAGCCAGCTGCCTTTGCTCTTGTATAAAGCCACTAAGACGTAGACGCTCCCGGCGAAGAAACCCAGCACCATCATAAGTACAACCCAGACTGCTGCAGTCAGCTTATTGCTCTCCCTAAAGACAATCCACATGGAGAATAGGACGAATCCCGTATAGAGATCCACCATAGAGACGATCCCCCAAGGATTCGACAATAATAACGATCCATCTGAGAAGAAATCCCCATTTTTAAAGCCGTGATATAACGCTGCAGTCATGGCTATTGCGCCCAGCCATGCAATGGCTTTTGCGACCTTCATTTGAATGCCTCCAGTCTAATAATCTATATTTACATCTTCATCCAACAATTTATCCAGCAGAGCCTCATTGAGGGGGCGGTCACCCAGTCGCTTTAGAAGGCCGTTCATAATCAGTGATATTAATAGGATATATGGAAACCAGCCATAGTTTCCGGTCAGTTCAACGGCCAGCAATACTGCGGTAAATGGCCGCCTTAAAATCACGGTGCTGATCAGCGCAATGCCGAGCACTATGTAACTGTTGTACGCAAGAACTGACTCGCTGAAGTTCTCCAGGGAAAAAAGAGCTGCAACACTGCCCAAAATTCCACCAATGGCGAGGATGGGTAAAAACACGCCAGCGGGAACGCCAGAACTTAGACAGACCAGAGAAAAAATAACTTTTCCCAACAAAAGCATAACAGCCGTTTCCAAGAGAAGTGTGGCTCCTTGTGCCTCCATGTAGCTGAATAATACGATCCCGCCGCCTAAGAGCTGAGGCATTATTTTGCTAAAGTAATAGGTCAGTATAAAAGGTACTAGGATTAATGGTTTCCAGCGATAAAGTTTTCCAAGCCAAAGCTGAGAAAATTTAAAAACCAGTCCTAAAAACAACGATACGCCGAACAGCATGCCCATCCCAATCCAGTTGGGATAACGTTCCATTGTGAAATTCAAGGTTGGTGAGAATCCGAATAAGCTATATCTGATGCCCAAGGCAACCGCCATAATGACACCCAAACTCAACAACTGCTCCTGCTTTAATCTCAACTGATACTCTTCAACAGCGAAGGCAATGGCTGCCATAGGCACGCCGTATAAAACAGCAAAAGCGGCCATGGCGCAGTTAAGTAAAAAGTCGTTATTTTTTCTTCCCCTTAGAATCAGTTGTCCAAAACAGGCCCCCAACTGGACCGCCGGACCTGCGCTCCCCACCGACAAACCAAGGCCATTCATTAAAACCACGGATCCAAATTTGAGGGGCAATTCCGCTTCAGGCTTCATTTCCAGACGATTCAAAAGGACACCTTTAAGTTGCGGGCATCCCGAGCCGCGGATCATAGGAAATCGTTGCTTGAAATAATGCATTACAAAGGCAGATATCACCAGTATCCCAAAATAAACTCGTGAATCTCCTGTTGTCAGCCGCGTAAACACATCCCAGTCCAATAAAAGGATCTTGAAGAGACTGATGCTTAGTCCAATTAGAATCCCTGCGATCACCCATTGAAGCCAAACTGCGGAGGACACTCTCATTCTCTTCACCCCAATTGGCAAAGCATACGAATCTAACGACTTTAATACCCATTTTTTGACTCATCCTATCTGTTGTTCGTCACATAATTGAAAATTGTTATCAGCAGCTCTGACACCAAAATGAAAGTTGTCCGCGTCACCAGTTTAAAACCTGTCCGCGTCACCAAATTTGAATTGGTGACGCGGACAGGTTCACAATTTCTAAAAAAATCCACTGAAAGCCGTGTGAGGCCAACAGTGGATTGGGATCCATCAGATTATTCTTCTGAACTGTCACAAATGAATGACGCACTTACTCTCGAATGACAATTACCGGCACGCTGGAATGATGGACAACTTTATTGGTCACTGATCCAATTAAAAGCCGCTTGGCTGCACCCATTCCATGGGTACACATCAAGATTACGTGGAAGTCTCCCGATTCAGCGATTTCAACAATAGTTTCTGAAGGTTCACCAGCTTTAATCATTGTGACAACTGAGTTTATCCCCTCTGACTTTAATGTTTCTTCAAAGCTGGTCAACATTTCATTGGAGGGTGTCTCCAGATCAAGTGGTTTTATGTCATAGACGCCGTCCGCCTCTTTATTCATCCTTATGCGATCTGAAGAAATGACATTAAGTAATGTAACTTCATACTCCATGCAAGGCACAAAATCCTTCAAATACGTTAAGACCTTTTCAGGCACGTTCTCTGAATCTATAGGAAGAAGCATTTTCCTCATGGCGATTCACCCTTTCTTTCACAGATGGCCCCATCCAATAAATCAATCAGAATTATATGGTATAAATAACTCATGCTATTTTTACCCAATTTCCTGTAGAAAATAGTGCATTTAACTGAATTATTGGCATTTTCTCCGAATGCCACCCCCCACCCGCAGGGGATAGACATTCCTGCTTGTGACATGTTATGATGTAGAGGATTAGGCGTTATTAATTGACTCATAATTTCAGGCTGATTCAATCAGCCCCATAATAAAAGGAGAAAACCTGATGCCAAATACCATGATCCCCATTGAGTCCAAAGACCAGCTGAACCAACTCATGGACGCCGAAGAGGTGCTCGTCGTTTACTTCAGTTCAGCAGACTGCAATGTCTGCCATTCCGTCTTACCCAAGATCGAAGCGCTGCTCGAGGAAGTTCCGGTCAAAATCGTAAAAGTTGAAGCGACAAAATTTGTCGATATTGCAGGCCAGCACCTGGTGTTTGCCATGCCGACAGTCCTTGTCTTCCAACAAGGCAAGGAAATCTTGAGAGAAAGTCGCTTCATCGATTTCCAAAAGATTGAGCGGTTGATGGGTCTTTTGTTTGATTAAATAAACAGTTCCTTTTAAAATAAAGATAAGTTTTATAAGCAACAAAACATTTTTCACAAGGCTGTTCATAGGAACGACCATCGGCAAAAAAATATGCCAATGGTCGTTTTTTCATACCCAAATTCATTTTTCATTGATTTGGAAGCGGGTGTCGACAGACATTAGCCTCACTCCTGACTTTAGGATTTTCGAACCCAAATAGCAACAAACATTTGCCCTGAAATC
>CAYQDM010000046.1:0-14497 GCA_964416305.1 uncultured Acidaminobacter sp.
AGGGCGTCCCTACAGCAGCGTATCTCAGGGAGATTGGCATGGATCTGCCTGAAGTCATTGAGGTAGTTGCACCACTTCAGTAAAGCTGTTGAGCCAACCAAAACTGAAGTCGCGGGTACGCGCGATTATTTAATCAAATAGGCTTATTTCCATTCATAATACACTCCCGTGTAAATTCGGGAGTGTATTTATTTTTTGAAAGGGTATCATTTCAAAAGGTCTTAAGCGCGTTTCCGGGTCCGACCAACATGCATTTGGAATCTGATTCAAAGTGTTGAAGTGTTGGAGGGAATCAGGGTGAGGGAGTGCTGAGGCTTTGAAGCAAAGGGGGAGGCATCCATGCTGGGAGCCATCTACGGAGACATGTGCGGTTCGTTTTTCGAACATCACAATCACAAATCGAAAAATGTTGATTTATGGACCCATGTCAGTCGGTTTACGGATGACACGGTTCTGACGGTAGCGACCATGGAGGCGCTTATAGGCAACAAAAACTTTACCGAACGCTACAGAAGCTATTTTCTGAGATATCCCCATGCCGGCTTTGGTTCCGGCTTCGCGAAGTGGGCAATGTCAGATTCCGAACACCCCTATAACAGCTTTGGAAACGGCTCGGCCATGAGAGTCAGTCCCGTTGCATGGGCCTGCGGGAGCCTGGAAGAGGTATTGAATGTAGCAAAGATCACAGCCGAAGTGACTCACAATCACCCGGAAGGGATCAAGGGCGCGCAAGCCATAGCAAGCGCAGTTTATCTGACCAGGACCGGCAAAGACAGAGCCGCGGTCCGCTCGTATATTGAGTCTGCGTTTGGTTATGATCTCAGCGAATCCATTGAAAGCCTGCGTGGCTGGTATCAATTCGATGTCTCTTGTCAGGGCTCAGTGCCGCAAGCCATCAGGGCCTGGCTGGAATCCGAGAGCCTGGAGGACGCCATAAGAAATGCTATCTCCATAGGCGGGGACAGTGACACAATTGCATGCATGGCCGGCGCCATTGCGGAAGCGGAGTTTGGCCTGACAGACAATGAGCGTCACAGGGTTTTCTCACGGCTCGATCCGTCATTAAGTAAAATTGTGAAGGAATTCTATCTGCGCTTTGTACAAGAGGTACTTTAAAATGCCGGTTCGCGCAAAATGTATTTTGACGCGCGGGCTGCGCGCTTTACCAAGTAAAAAAATCCATAATTCTGCGGAGGTGTCAGTACGTGTCAGACAGACTTGAAAAATTGAAGCACTCAGACCCCATTCTATACGAAATATGCCAGCGAGAATTGAAGCGCCAGAGAAAGGGTCTTGAACTGATCGCATCAGAGAGCTTTGTACCTGCAGAGGTTCTGGAGCTCCAGGGTTCTGTACTAACCAACAAAACCGCGGAAGGTTACCCGGGAAAGCGCTATCATGCGGGATGTGCCGTCATGGATGACATGGAGCGCCTTGGGGTGGAACGCGCGAAAGCCCTCTTTGGCGCAGAGCATGCCAACATTCAGCCCCTGGGAGGATCCAGTGCCAATCAGGCGGTCTATTTTTCCGTCCTTCAGCCCGGTGACACCATTCTGGGCATGAAGTTGGATCAGGGCGGCCATTTGACGCATGGCTATTCCATGAACTTCTCCGGCAAAACCTATACCTTCTTTGACTATGGGCTTGATCCGGTCACGGAGACTATAGATTATGAAAGTGTTGAGCGCCTTGCGCAGCTTCATAAACCCAAAATGATTGTCGCCGGCGCCAGCGCGTATCCAAGGCTGATTGACTATGAACGGCTGGACAGCATAGCAAAATCAGCAGGAGCGTACTTGTTTGTGGATATAGCCCACATTGCGGGGCTGATTGCAGGCGGTGTCATTCCGAGTCCGGTACCCCACGCTGATTTTGTAACCTCTACAACGACAAAGACTTTGGCTGGCGCCAGAGGCGGCTTTATCCTCTGCAGGGAGAAATATGCCAAGGTCGTTGACAGCGCCGTGTTCCCGGGCATTCAGGGCTCCATGCACATGCACACCATGGCGGCCAAGGCTTTTACTTTCGGTTACGCCATGACGGACGCGTTTAAAGCCTACGCGAAGCAAGTCGTTGAAAACGCTGCTGCGCTGGGCGAAGCCCTTGAGGAGCGAGGCTTCAGACTTGTTTCCGGTGGGACGGACAACCATTTGCTGCTGGTGGATTTGAGAACCAAAAAGCTGACGGGCAAGCATTTTGAACAGGTGCTGGAAAGTGTCGGCATTACAGTCAACAAAAATATGATCCCGCAGGATCCGGAGAAACCTATGGTGACAAGCGGTGTTCGCGTCGGCGTGACGGCTATGACCATCAAAGGCATGGGGACGTCGGAAATGAGGGAGATTGCTGAGTTGATGACGCGTGTGGCGGACCATCATGAAAATCCGGAAATACTTAATGAAGTCAGTAAGGCTGTAGTAGCTCTGGCTGAGCGTTTTCCCCTTTATGAAGGATTCCTTGACTGAAGACTTGAGGGCTCTTTAGGCAATGACTTGAAGCCGTCGTTTGTCTAGGGGCTTGACACCAAACTCAACTGTATGGAGGACTGAGATGATACAAAAAAATGAAACTCAAAAAACCTTCCCTTTAGGATTCAATTGGCCTGTGCAGGACCCCTTCCTGTTCTGTGTTCACCATAAGGATGCTTATCCCCAGGGGAATGAAGACCAGGGACCATCGGCCAAGCAATTGGGAAATAGAAACCTGGGCAGCGACTTTCAGAACCCGAGCGGCTGGAGCATGTATCACGGCCGCACCGTTCCAGGCTTTCCCGAGCATCCCCACAGAGGCTTCGAGACGGTAACCATAGTCCTTGAAGGTCTGGTGGACCATTCGGATTCCAGCGGCGCCACAGGCCGCTATGGAGGCGGTGACGTCCAGTGGATGACCGCCGGCAGCGGCATGCAGCACGCCGAGATGTTCCCAATGGTGCATCAGGACAAGCCCAATCCACTTGAACTTTTTCAGATCTGGCTCAACCTGCCGGCGAAGGACAAGTTCGTCAAACCGAACTATAAGATGCTTTGGGCAGAACAAATACCCATAATCACAGAGCGGGCTGCCGATGGTCGCGAAACCAAAATTCGCCTGATCAGCGGCCAAATTGAAAACATCAAAAGTCTGAAACCCACACCGGATTCCTGGGCGGCTGTTGAAGCCAACCACGTCTCGATCTGGCTGGCGGAAATGTCACCGGGCGCAGTGTTCACGCTGCCGGCGGTCTCTGAAACCCTAAACCGAACGCTCTATTTTTACGAGGGTGAGGGTCTGACCCTCGACGGCAATGGGCTGCCCGCTTATCACGGCTGTGTTCTGGAGGGCGGCAGAACTGTTGAAGTGAAGAACGGCGAATCTCTAAGCAAGTTTTTGCTCCTGGAAGCTGAGCCTATTAACGAGCCTGTAGTTCAGTACGGCCCGTTTGTCATGAATACGAGGGAAGAAATTGTGGCGGCGTCCAGAGACTATCAGGCCACCGCATTCGGCGGATGGCCGTGGAAACGTTCTGATCCTGTGAACCCACAGAGCTCCGGCCGGTTTGCCCGCTATGCGGACGGTACTTTAGAGACGCCTTGAGTCGTTTAGTCAACAGATCATAAGGAGGTGGCGTGATGCGTTTTTTAGGCAATTTGATCTGGTTAATTTTCGGGGGCGTTTTAGGCGCAATAGCCTGGACGCTGGCTGGCCTGCTCCTTTGCATCACCGTCATAGGCATTCCCTTTGGCGTTCAGTGTTTTAAAATCGCAGGGCTGGTCCTCTGGCCTTTTGGCAGGGAAGTGGTGATTGGAAACTTCGGTGTCGGCGGTTTGATCATGAATATCCTCTGGCTGCTTCTCTTTGGCTGGGAGCTGGCCATTGGACATCTGGTCATAGGTGTGTTGTTCTGTATCACGGTTATAGGCATTCCCTTTGGGCTTCAGCATTTTAAGTTCGCTCAACTCTCTCTGGTGCCATTTGGCGCTGTCGTCAGATGAGACTGTGAATGCCAATCATAAGAGGGTAAAGCAGCGACTGAGGAGGTGTTGAGGTTGAAGATTGGATTGATCGGCGCAGGTAAAATGGGTATTGGACTCGCTAATAATATGATCCGACATGGGCACGACGTAGTTGTTCTGACACGCGCATCCCAGCGCGCGGAGGAACTTCAGCTGGGGGGCCTCAAAGCGGTTACGGACACGGGTGCCTTTATACAGCAGCTCGACCCATCCAAGATTATCTGGATGATGGTTCCTGCCGGGGACGCAGTGGATGACACAATTGATCTGCTGCTGCCGCATTTAAAGAGCGGGGATGTGGTGATTGACGGCGGCAACTCCCACTTTGAGGACTCTGTCAGCCGCTCCGAATTTTTAGCCGCCAGAGGGATTGACTATCTGGATGTGGGGACGAGCGGCGGGACTGAAGGCGCTTTGAATGGCGCCTGTTTGATGGTTGGTGGACCAAGGGAGGCTTTCATGAGGCTGGAGCCGCTGTTCAGTGATTTGGCGGTCGAGGGCGGCTATGGTTACTTTGGGCGGTCTGGTGCCGGCCATTATGTCAAAATGGTTCACAATGGAATTGAATACGCCATGATGCAGGCAATTTCAGAGGGATTTGAACTCTTAAGAAAATCTGAGTATGGGTTTGACCTTGAAAAGATTGCTAAAGTTTACGATCGAGGCTCCATTATCGAAGGCTTTTTAATGGGTACCACTGCCAGGGCACTAAGGTCAACAGAGGAAATCGAGTCGCTGCTTCCGGTGGTCAAATCCAGCGGTGAAGGCTTATGGACAGTGGAAGAAGCGCTGAGACTCAGAGTCCCTGTAGAAACCATAGCGCTTTCTTTGTTCAAGCGCTACGCCACGCAGAGTCAGGGCTTTGGCGCCAAGCTGCTGAGCAGGATGCGGTATGAGTTTGGGGGACACGAAGCGCGCAAGGAGGAATAAGGCTTATGGAATATGTCTGGATCTTTGGGGCGACGGGTGACCTGAGCCGTAAAAAATTGCTTCCTGCGCTGGCCAGGCTGATGGCAGAGGGGAGAGAGCTCATTGTTGTTGGTGTGGGAAGAAAACAAGTCAGACACAGTGTCTTTCGTACCTACGTCGCTCAAACATGTGAGCAGGTGTGCGGCGTTCATCTGGATGGACTGCTGGAAAGACTGTATTATGTGAGAATGGATTTCGAACCGCTGGATCAGCCGGAAGATCCGGGAACCTTGCGTGCCCAGGCTGACCTCCTTGCGTTGAAAATGGAACTGGAAGCAACCTATGGTCCAGCCACGCGATCACTCTTCGTTCTGGCCACTATGCCTGAATATTTTGCTAAGGTGGCAGGGGCCATTAAAAGAAGCGGGATTGCGTATGAACCGGGCTCGGCGCTTCTGCTCGAAAAGCCTTTCGGGTATGACCTTGAATCCGCGATTGCTTTCAACGAGGGAGTACGTGAGCATTTTGAAGAGAAGTCCATCTTTAGAATCGACCATTATCTAGGAAAGGCTATGCTCCGGAGTCTGTTTACCCTCAGGTTCTCGAATGCGATCTTCGACGCCGTGTGGTGCAAGGATTATATTGAAGAAGTGCGGATTGTTGCGCTGGAGACCATCGGCATAGAAGGCAGGGGGGCGTATTACGATCAGGCAGGAGCACTGAGGGATATGGCCCAGAACCACATGCTGCAAATGGCGGCGCTTGTGGCTATGGAAGCGCCGGAAATTCTCAGGCCGGAGGCGGTCAGAGCTTCTAAAATAAAGGCCATGTCCCAGATGAAGCTGGATCCGGAGCAATGTCGTTTTGGACAGTACGTGGCGTCAGAGGGAACGAAAGGCTTTCTTGAGGAGGAGGGCATTCCGCCGCAGTCTACAACAGAAACTTTTGCTGAATTGACACTGGAACTTGACGCACCTCGCTGGCGCGGCGTTCCCTTCAAGTTGGTGACAGGTAAGCGTCTTAGTGAGAAAAGGACGGCAATTGAAATTCAAATGAAGGCGACCAAACTCGCAGGCCAGCTTGGAGCTCAGATCGCTCCGAACCTGATCGAGATCAAGGTCCAGCCTGAGGAAGGCGTTCAGATTCGGTTCAACGTCCTTGAGCCCGGTGCTGAAGCGGTTGTAGTCGAACGGGAACTCGACTATTGCCAGAACTGCCTGATTGGTGAGCGGTCGCCTGAAGCCTATGAAAAATTGCTCCTGGACGCATTGAATGATGACTTGACTCTATTTACGTCCTGGGGCGAAATTGAGCAGGCTTGGAAGCTTATGGATCCGCTTGTCAACTATATCCGAAACAATCCGGACCAGCTGCTGCGCTATGAGGCGGGAAGCAATGAGACGCTCACCTGGAAGCCTGAAGCAGGTCACCCGGAAACTCAAATAATGAAAGAGGGGGAGGCGAATGAAACTTTATGACATCACCATACCCATACATGCCGGAATGCCGGTTTACAAGAACGACGAGACCAGGCAGCCAAAACTGACCTTCACCAAGAAAGCAGAGACAGATGGTGTGACCAGCAGCACATTGGAGCTGGACCTCCACACGGGTACCCATCTGGACGCACCGCTGCACCTATTGGCGGGGGGGAGCTCCATTGATGAAGTCTCACTCGCCTCGGTGATGACGGCTTGTCGCGTGATCTCACTGACGTCTCTGGAAGGCGAGATCACACCGGAGACTTTGATGCCTTTCGGTCTCAAGAAGGGTGACTTCGTTCTTTTTAAGACAAAAAACAGCTTTTCAGAAACTTTTGATCAGGAGTTTGTCTATTTGGGGCAGGCTGCCGCGGCTTATCTGGCTGAACTGGGCATTAAAGGGGTAGGAACGGACGGTCTTGGCATTGAAAGAGGACAAGCGGGTCATCCGAGCCATAAAGTGCTGTTCGAAGCCGGATGCATGGTGCTGGAGGGACTGATGCTGAAGAATATTGAGCCGGGCGAGTATAAGCTGATTGCCCTTCCGCTGAAAATTGTCGGTGCGGAAGCGTCGCCGGTAAGAGCAGTGCTGGTAGAGGAAAGGTGTGTGACTGAGTGAGCAAATTGAGAGTTGGGGTTTTAGGTACGTCGGGACACTTTGTGAAACGGATTATTTTGCCGCTGTCTGCCTCTGAAAAGGTTGAAATAACGGGTATCGCATCGCGCACGAGCGACAAGGCCCGGCAACTTTCCGAAAAGTGGCACATTCCATGGGCATATGAGAGCTATGAAGCCATGCTTTCTGATCCGGTGATAGAAGCGGTTTATATCCCCCTTCCGAACCATATGCACCTCGAGTGGATGAAAAAGGCGGCGGATGCCGGCAAACACATTTTATGCGAAAAACCCTTTGCAATGAACGCCGAGGAAGCGCTGGAGGCGATCCGCTATGTGGAAGGGAAGGGACTTAAGGTCATGGAGACCTTCATGTACCGCTTCCATCCCAAATGGAACCGCGTGCGCGAACTGGTCCGGTACAACGAGATTGGGCGCATCATGACCGTCCACAGTCTCTTCACCTACACCAACCTGGATCCGGGCAACATTCGCAATATCCAGGCGTTTGGCGGCGGTGCGCTGATGGACATAGGCTGCTATGCGGTATCCTCGATTTGCGAGGTCATGGGCCGTGGACCGGAGAGAGTGGTAGGCACCATGCAGCTCCATCCGGACTTCGGGACAGACCTGCTGACCAGCGGTATTCTGGATTTTGGCGATGCCAAAGGCCTGTTCACCGTTTCCACCGGCAGCTTCGCCCAGCAGGAAGTCACCATTGTAGGCACAGATGGCGTTATCATGGTCCGAATTCCCTATAATGACTTTAATGACGTCAAGGCAGAGCTGGTAGTCAGAAACGCGCTGGGCGCCAGGACCGTCGAATTTGAGCCCGTCAACCAATACCGTCTGATGTTCGAGCACTTTGCGGACGCGGTTCGCCAGGACTTTGAGCCGATGGTCACTTTAAACGACTCCCTCCGCAATATGCTGATTATGGATGCGCTGCGACAATCGGCAAACGGAAAAGGCTGGATCAAGATCAAGCAGCCGGTGTGAGAGTGCGGCTTCGAATTGGAAGTACGGAAGCCTGAAGAACAATTGAATGGAAGCCGGTGCGGGGACAAATCGCAATGTGCGCAGGGCTCGACACCGGCTTCATTTTTATGCGGTTCAGAAACTGGAAGTAAAAAAATAAGTGAGATGGTGCAAAAATAACAGAGGATTATTGACATTTTTTTCGAAAAGGTGTATATAATAATTAGAGATTAGCACTCGAGGGGCGCGAGTGCTAACAACCTCACTTATGAAGTTCCACCTTAACCTAACGCTTCTAAAAACACAAATCTGAATACGAAGGAGTTGTTAATCATGGCAGGACTCGTTCCTTTCAACCAAAGGCGTTCAAACCTCACGCTCAGGCCGCGTGGGTTTGATGACTTCACCAACATGCTTGATGACTTTTTTAGCGATAACTGGATGCCTGCGCGCAGCCTGATGCGCGACACGTTCAAGTTGGACGTGGAAGAGGCGGAAGATCACTACAAAATTGATGCGGATCTGCCAGGGGTTAAAAAAGAAGAAATCTCGCTGGATATGAATGAAGGCAGGCTGACAATTGGCATCAAGCGCGAAGAAAAAACTGAGGAAGAGAAGAAAAACTACGTTCATAAAGAGCGCCGCTACTGCTCCATGCAGCGCACGGTTTATCTGGGTGATGCCAGCACGGAAGACATCAAGGCGAAGCTCGAGGACGGCGTGCTGAACATCATAGTACCAAAGATCATGAAAACAGAAGTTTCAAAGAAAATCGAAATCGAATAATGCACGCCTGTAGTTTTAGAACGGCGCCAGGGTCGCCCCACCTTGGCGTTTTGTTTTGCGGTGAAGTGGGAGGATAAATTTTTGCAATAGAAATTAAAATACAATTGAGAAAAAAGGAGCGTTCAACCGTGGCAAAAAAGCAGTTTAAAGCAGAATCGAAGCGACTTTTAGACCTTATGATCAATTCCATCTACACGCACCGGGAGATCTTTATCCGGGAGTTGATTTCCAACGCCAGCGATGCCATTGACAAAATGTATTACAAGGCGCTGACGGATGAGGCCATCCAGTTCAACAAAGAGGATTATTACATCGAGATTGTCGCAGACAAGGAAAACCGTATTCTTAGAATCAAAGACACCGGTATAGGCATGACCAAAGAGGAGATGGAGGAAAACCTTGGCGTCATTGCCAAGAGTGGCTCACTCGCCTTTAAAAAGGAAAATGAACTCAAGGATGGCTATGACATCATTGGCCAATTTGGCGTTGGTTTTTACTCTGCCTTCATGGCGGCGGATGACGTGACGGTCATCAGCCGCGCCCATGGCAGTGATGAAGCCTGGAAATGGGAATCCAAAGGCGCAGACGGTTATACCATTGAAGCCGCGGAGAAGGACACCACAGGGACGGAGATCATCCTGACGATCAAAGCCAATACCGAGGATGAGCACTACGACGATTACCTCGAGGAATACCGTCTGCGCTCACTGATCAAAAAATACTCTGACTTCATTCGCTACCCAATCAAGCTCGAGATTACCCGAAGTCGGCTGAAAGAGGGTTCAGAGAGCGACTACGAAAGCTATAAAGAGCTTCAGACGGTCAACAGCATGGTGCCAATTTGGAGAAAAAACAAAAATGAACTCACGCCGGAAGACTACGAGAGCTTCTATTCCGAAAAACACTACGGCTTCGACAAACCGCTGAAATACATTCATATGAACGCCTCCGGCCAGGTAAGCTTTAACGCCATTCTCTACATTCCGGAGAGCATTCCTTTTGACTATTACACCCGTGAGTTCGAAAAGGGCCTGGAGCTTTACTCCAGCGGCGTGATGATCATGCATAAGTGCAGCGATCTCCTGCCGGATCATTTCAGTTTCGTCAAGGGCATGGTAGATTCTGAGGACCTCTCCCTCAACATTTCCAGAGAGATGCTGCAGCACGACCGCCAGCTCAAGCTGATCGCCAAGAACATCAAAAACAAGATCAAGAATGAGCTCCTGTCCATGTTGAAGGATGACCGCGAGAAGTATGAGACCTTCTTTAAGGCTTTTGGCCGCCAGTTGAAGTTTGGCCTCTACAATGACTTCGGCATCAACAAGGAAGACCTCCAGGACCTGATCCTCTTCTATTCCAGCACTGAGCGCAAAATGGTGACCCTTGCCGAGTACGTGGGCCGCATGGCGGATTCCCAGAAATACATCTATTACGCAACAGGTGATGCGCCAGAGCGCATTGACCGCATGCCGCAGACTGAGCTCGTCGCAGACAGGGGCTATGAGATTCTCTACTTCACGGATGACGTCGACGAGTTCGCGATCCGCGTTCTGATGTCTTACAGCGACAAGGAATTCAGGAACGTGTCCGGAGGCGATCTGGGCATAGAGACAGACGAAGAGCAGGCTGCCGATGGTTCCGAAACCACCTCCTTCACCGCTCTGTTCGACAGCATGAAATCGCAGCTGGGCGACAAAGTTACACAGGTTAGGGCATCCAAGCGCCTGAAACATCATCCGGTGTGTCTTGCCAGTGACGGCGAACTCAGCATAGAAATGGAAAAGATCCTGAGCGCTATGCCAAACCAGGAAGGCATTAAGGCGGACAAGATCCTTGAAATCAACACCCATCACGAGGTCTTTGAGACCCTGAAGAAGGCCTTTGAGGATGATCAGGAGAAATTCGAACTCTATACCGGTCTTCTGTACAACCAGGCGCGGCTGATTGAAGGTCTGCCTATTGAAGATCCTGTAGAGTTCACGAATCAGATGATAAAGATTATGAAGTAGGTATTGAAAGAGATAAAGATTGGGAAATTGAAAGGAGCATAGCATCCCGCTGGGAGATGCTTTGCTCCTTTTAATTTTGTGACAGGCGTTGTTTGCGGTTAGCGCCTGACAACCCCATCTTCCATGTTTGCAATCTCTGCAGTTAGGTATAGAATTAAAGGGTAAAACTGCTTTGACGCGACCGTGTTGAAAGGGTGGGGGCTTTGCCAAAACTTGATAATGAGAAAGAAACAAAGCTTAAAAACCGTAAGTTTGGAATAGATTTGCTTAAGCAGGCCGGGATCTGGGAGAACGAGTTTAGGGTTGAGCTGGCAGCGGGCGAGCCTGCAGCTGAGGTCTACGCCCTATTTATAGAGCGGCTGAAATGGCTTCAGCACGAGCGGCTGGTTCATCTGTTGGTTCTCATGATGACGGTCACAGCCCTTTTGTTTTCTTTTGGAGCAGCACTCTATATGCCGGAGGCGGCAGCCGTTTGGATTTTGGTGCTCCTCCTGTCAGCGCTGACAGCAGCTTATATGTTTCATTATTTTAGACTCGAGAACTTGGTTCAGCGCTGGTATTTAATCGAGACCGAGATCTTGAATTATTCAGGAAATGAGCATTAGCATAGGAATTTGGCAAGTTCGCTGAAGTTCTTAAAAGATGTTTGAGTACGGTTAAATTAGGTATTGGAAGAATGTCTAAGCATACACATCATTATAAATATTGAAGCAAGTGCAAATTTTTGAGTTGGTTTTAGCCTCAAGCAAATACCTCCTGACAAATTACGGATAGTCGCACGTATACCCTACAAGGGTATTCTACAGGAACAAAAACATCCAGTCAACCCCCTGGCAGAGGGGGTAAATTGAGAGGAGCTGCGCTATTGAATACGGTGCTTGATACCATTCACAACCGCGTTTCACTGCGGAAGTATGCTGATCGTCCAATTTCAGATGAGCACATGGATTTGATTCTGGATGCTGCCATTGCAGCGCCAACAGCGGGAAATCAGTGCCTCTACTCGATTCTGATGATCAGAGACCCAAAAACCAAGGAAGCTTTAAGTGAAAGCTGTGATTTTCAGCCGTTTATAGCCAAGGCGCCGGTGATTTTGATTTTTGCTGCGGATCAGCAAAAATGGTTTGATTATTTTTCAGCCCAAGGTGTGAAGGCGTTTGCCAAGCACACGGGGATGTCTTTTGAGGCGCCTCAGGAATCTGACCTTATTCTGGCCTGCGAGGACGCGTTAATTGCGGCACAAAATGCCGTGATTGCAGCGGAATCTCTTGGAATTGGGTCATGTTATATTGGAGACATCATGGAGAATTATGAGTATCATAAAGAACTGCTGGGTCTCGAGGACTGGGTTTTTCCGGTCTGCATGCTTTGTCTCGGGTACTATGAGCCGCACACGGTAAGGGTTCAGCAAAAACGTTTTAAGCGTGAATTCCTCGTTTTCGAGGAGCGGTACAGGAAACTGACAACCGAGGAACTTGAGAGGATGTTCGAGGACAAAGCAAAGGAGTTTGTCGAGAAAAATCGATATGGCGCCGAGAACTTTGCCCAGATGTTTTACGCCAGAAAAACAGGCGCGGTGTTTAGTAAAGAGATGGCGCGTTCCGTCAGAGTGGCGCTTAAGAAGTGGGATGGACGCAAGTTATAGCAGTGGTGTGGGGCAGCTTTTGGGGTTGTATGACACTTTAAAAGGAGAAAACCTCGCCGCATCGCCCTTGGAGACAAGGGCGATGCGGCGAGGTTTTTTCGATAGACTATATCTTTTTAAACTTACTCAGATCCAGTTTCATGATGTAGCGGTCGTGGCCTTTTCCGTATTCGTCTTTTCGGTGCTCTACGATTTCAAAGCCCATTTTGTCTTTATAGAGCTTAATGGCAGGCTCATTTTCGACATCTACGGTTAAACTCATAGACTTGAAATCCTGCTCATAAAGGTTTTTACATATTGAAACCAAGAAATGATAGCCAAGCCCCTGTCCTCGAAAATCTTCAGCGATGGCATAATCGAACAGGTAGCACATATCAGTGTCTTCCCAATCTCTCATAAGGATCGCAATTCCAATCAGGCGTTTCTTGTCCTCTTCCTTAAGGACGAAGACGTTGCCGTGACGGACCTGAGGCACTAATCCCCATTCGTCCATCCCTAAATCTCCAAATATTCCAAGACCAAAAGTCACCATGCGCTTTAGAAATTGAAGGTCATAATCCTGCACTAGATAAACTTTGAGATTACCTATGTCACCATCCAAGTTTTCGACGACTTTTTGGGGTAATTTTCTGATTTCTTCCAACATAAATTTCACTCTCCTTTTAATGCAATTAAATACATTATACACTAGTGATAAATATTATGCAAATTAGGCTTAAAAACAACGTAAAATTTAAACATTATGAATCTAATTATTTAATAGAGAAATAAAATTTTGAGTTATACCAAAAATAACACTAACTCATTAAGAGGAATTTCGAGAATGTAGAAAATCTGTTTTAAATTCTTCATTTCTGATTTCAAGGAATAGGATATAATGAAGACAGAATAAGAACGCTTGGTTTTTGGTCAACACGACCTATAAGAAATTTGGGAAAGTGAGGTGCTGATTTGGTCGAATTAATCTCAATGGCGGCAAAATATATACTGGTTGTGATTATATACGTCTTTATCTATAAAATTGTTCAATTAATTTACACAGATATCCGCATGCTGATGGGCCGAGATTCTGTTGCGGCTCTGCTGCCTCATCTGAAGCTCATGACGCCAATGGGCACTAAGGGCGCCCAATCCATTGCAGAAATTTATCCTATTCTGAGGCCGGAATCCCTGATCGGTCGATCCAAAAAATGCCTGATTGTTTTGCCGGATCCGTATGTGTCATCAGAACATGTGCGCATAGATAAAGTAGGGGACAAATTTTTCGTTGAGGATCTTGAGTCCGCCAATGGAACACTGCTCAACGGCAAAAAGCTGGACAGACGCGTCGAACTTAAAGATGGCGACAAAGTCTCGCTGGGCAGGATAGATCTCGTCTTTTCTGAAGGCGGAAGGTGATGGGCATGAAGGCGAAATCCGGCACATCGCTTTATACGCACTTCTGGGGACCTCTGCACTTGGTCGCGCTCATCATTATGGTCCTTTTCGGACAGCTTGCTCTGATGGGAAACCCTATAGATTTTATCCCATTGATTATGGGCGGCGCGCTGCTTTTGTTGATCTATTTTGTCGGCTGGGTGATTCGTTTCAATCGTCTTGGAGATCCTTATCTTTGGACTATTGTGGCCATGCTTATATCTCTTGGACAAGCCATGCAGTACCGGCTCTCGCCAGTCAATGGTGTCAAACAGTTTAACTGGATTCTTATAGGCGTTTTAATCTATCTCGTCGTTTATGTCCTGTACGCGTCGCTGCATGGACGCTTCAGATCCGTCTTCTTTCACTATGGTTTGTTGATTGCTTTGTTTGCAGTCACCTTGATTTTTGGTACGGAGATCAATGGAGCGAGAAACTGGCTGAAGCTTGGCGGCTATACGTTTCAACCCTCAGAACTCGGCAAGATTGTATTCGTCTTTTTCATGGCCGCGTGTGTGACAACGCCTGAGCGCCTCAGAGTCAAATGGTCTGGACGTGAGATCGACCCAAAATTCATCATGATGGGTCTTGTCTATGTTCTCATGGGCTTTTTTGCGATTCAACGGGAGTTTGGGACTGCCATGCTGATTTTTGGCGTTTACCTGA
>CAYQDM010000047.1:0-13888 GCA_964416305.1 uncultured Acidaminobacter sp.
CGGGCTGCGCCCTATATAAACAAAAGTGAAACCGCACATTCCAGAGCAAGCTCTGGATGAACGGTTTCACTTTTGTTTATGCACGTCTGTTAGCCTTCACTAATGATCTCTTCCAATAAGTTGATTCGCGAGGCGTCTCAGCGTCTCTTTCGCCTCATGCTCCGGCAGGGCCTCAATTCTGGCCATAGCCCGGGAAGTATAGCGGTCCGCCAATTTCTTGGCGCGGCCTACGCCGCCGCTTGACCTGACCAGCGCCAGGAGATCGTCTACATCATGTTCGCTTAAATTACTGCTCAGCTTAGTCTCAATAGCCTCACCCAGTGGAGTCTCTAAAGCATACAGCAGTGGCAGCGTATAAAAGCCTCTTTGCAGGTCCCTTTGTGCGCTCTTTCCGAGTTTTTCGGAATCGCCGTTGTAATCCAGCAGGTCGTCCACCACTTGAAATGCCATGCCAATGTCATGGCCAATTCTGCCCAGGGCTTTGCACAGCTTCGGATCACAGCCTGCTTCAAAGGCGCCGGCATAGAAGCTCATGGCAAACAACGCCGCGGTTTTGCCGGAAATGACTTTCAAGTAATTCTTGAATGACATATGGGCATTATAGCGGAAATTGAACTGGCGGATTTCGCCCATGCAGATCTTCATGATGGCCTTGGAGATATCCTGAAGATTCTCCCGGGTATAGTCATGGGAGGACAGCATCATGAAGCACTGACAAAAGAGCCAGTCACCCAGGTAGACCGCGTAATCCTTGCCATATTTCGACTGTACGGTTTCAATCCCGCGCCTGAGCCTGGAATCATCTACAATATCATCATGGACCAAGGTCGCCATATGCAGCATCTCAATGACAGCTGCCAGCGTCCGAATCTTCTGCGGCTCGACCTCGCCAAACCTGGCGGAAATCATGAGGAATGCCGGGCGCAGCATTTTACCGCCGCTGCCGACCATTTCCGTCAGTGCCTCTTCGAAGCCAGCATCCGAAGACTGACTGTGCTTTAGGATCAAGCCCCTGACCAGTTGAAGCTCATTATTCAATTCGGGGAAGTCTTTCCAGAAAGCGCTCATAGCTTCTCCTTACGATCTTAATCTTGATCTTGATCAAAATTTTGTTCCTGTATTTTATCCTCAAATCATTTCACGATCTCTACATCCGACTGCTTCTTAATTTCAATTCATCTCAACTATTCTGAAACAGCCGCGTCGCCTTGAGCGCTTTGAGCAGATATTGTACCGTGAGTCCAACAGCCACACCAGTCGCTATGGCGGCCAGCATGAGCATTGGCAAATACCCTAAAATAAAGGCGTTTTGAATGATAAACGCCGCCATGAGCAGTTGTCCCAGGTTATGGGCTACCGCACCCACTACGCTGATGCCGATGGTTCCGAGATTCTTAAAATCCAGGTAAACCAGCAGAGCCATGATGAAGTAACTCAGATAGCCGCCGGCCAGACTGTAGAGGAACGACGAGAAGGAACCGACGATAAATGCCGTCATCAGAATTCTGAGGGTGACCACCAGAAACGACTGCCTAAAGGGCAGCATGTAGATCGCCGTCAGTGTCACGATATTGGCAAGGCCGAGCTTCGCGCCGGGCACGTTGAAGTTGAAGGGAATCATCCGTTCCACCAGACTCAGGACAATAGCCTGAGCCACCAGGACCGCGATGAGGACCATAGTTCTCGTTTTGGAATGCTTACTGCGCAATGGCATCCAGACCCCCTTCAGACGACCCTTTAATCTGCACGATGACCTCATGCGGCAGGCAGACAATGGTGTCTCCCGGCTGAACAGCAGGTACCGTGTTGACGCAGATCTGATCCCTGCAGTCCGCTTCGAACATCAGGATTCGGCCTTCTTCGATTTTGAGAAAATTGTACCCTTTCTCAGTCCGGATTTCAATGACCTGAGGCTCAGATAGATTCACAGTTTTAAACAACTCGCCTTCGACGACAATTTCTGCCTCAATTACATCCGCAGACTCTGCCGCTCTGGCCTGTAAAAATCTCATAATGCCGAGGGATCCGAGGGCCACCGCGGCAAGCACAACGATCAGGATGATGTCCGTTTTTTTCATGTTAAAAACCCCTGTCCTAAAAAACGCTGACATAACGAAATGTCCCTTCAAAGCAAAGGCAAACTTCAAAAGGACATTCCATGTCAGCCGTCAAGCAATGCTATTCGGTGTACAGATAATATTTTTTAACGAAACCGATCTTCTTCCAGATCTTCTTGAGGAATGGAAGGACATAGTAGTCCATGCCGAAGGTGCTGCCGGATCCGCCAATCAGCGCAACGCCGCCAGCCATGTACCAGAGCATCTCGAGTGGAGCCATGCCGGAAGCCCAGATCATGCCGCCCATTGCGATAGTCGCGATTGCGGAAATCGCTGTGAAGAGACCCGCCATCAGCGCGAGGCCGAAGAGCACCTCTCCAATGACCATGCCGGTCTGGAACACAGACGCCAGCGTCGTAAACCCACCGTCTGCTGTGTAGAAGAACGCGTCCATAGACCATTGTACCATAGAAGAGATGAAATCAGGAACCGGAAGTGCTTCGCCCCATGCGGATGCTGTTTCAGCAGCAGCGCCAGCCGTAGCTGATGCAGCCGTGGCAGCGTCAGCGAGAGTCGCGACCACATTGCCGCCTCCATTCCACGCAGGGGATGCTGTGGTGCCGCCGTCGATGACCTTCGCAGGAATCAGGAAGATGTTGGACGGATCCGCAAGGACGCCAGGAAGCTTGTGCCAGCCCTGCTCAAACCATTTCCAACCGACAAAGAGGCGCAGTGGAACGAGCCAGAAGTTTGGAGACGCTTTAGCGAAGTGACCGCCTACGAAGCTGCGGTTGTCCTTGATGTGGAAGACTTCGTGAAGCAGGTACGTCCAGCACTTGTTGAAGCCGGCGACCTGAATAAAGTAGACGAGGTTGATAAAGTGCTTAACGAACATGGCGAAGAATCCGGTGAGCCCGAAGAACTTGCCAGGCATGCCAAGGTGCGCGACGCCGGTGCGGCCGCCAATACAGACCATAGCGCCGTGGAAGGCAGGCTTGTAGCTTTCCTTTTCGCCGCCCTTCAGGTCAGCAGTGATGTTGTGGGCGACTGTTGCAGCGGAATGCTCTGCGTTTTCGACCATCTGAGGAACCGGTCTCTGCTCGCCTTCGACGATATAGAAGATATTGTCGCCAGCGACATAGACGTTTTCATGCTCGACGGACTGCAGCTTGTCGTTGGTGACAATGCGGTTTCTGCCTTCGCGTTTGACATCGAGGTTCGCCATAACGTCAGCGCCTTCAACGCCCGCCGCCCAGATGACCGTGTCCGCTTCCAGAGTGCCCTTTTCGCCAAGACGGACAAAGCCTTTGCCCACTTCAGTGATGGAGGATCCGGTGAGAATCTCAACACCAAGCTTAACGAGAATTTTCTCTGCTTTTTGGATCAAGTTGTCAGGGAAGATAGGCAGAATCTTAGGAAGCATATCCACCGCGTAAAGCTTGACTTCCTCAGGATCCACGTAGAAATCCTTGCAAAGTCTGTCCTTCCACTCCGCCAGTTCGCCGACCATTTCAACACCCGTAAAGCCGCAGCCTACGACGACAAACGTCAGCATTTTCTTGCGCTTTTCAGGGTTCTTTTCTTTGACCGCTTCGCGGAACATTTTAAGGATGTGCTCATGGATTCCTACAGCATCTTCAAATGTCCAGAGCTGGAAGGCGTTTTCTTTCGCGCCCGGAACGCCAAAGAACGTCGGCTTGGAGCCCGCCGCCATGACGAGGTAATCGTAAGGATAGCTTGCGTCCTCTGACTTCAGGACTTTGCCATTGAAATCGATGTCTTTGATGTCATCCAGAACGACATTGACATTTCGTCCTGCGAATATCTTTTTAAGGTTGATCCGGATCGCGTCCTCTGGAACACGACCGGCAGCTACTTCATGGAGCTCCGTCAGCATAGTGTGGTACGGCTTTTTGTCGATCAGCGAGATTTCGACCTCTTCGCTTTTCTTGAACTTTCTGGCAAGCTTCTTGGCTGTCAAAATGCCAGCGTAGCCGCCGCCCAGAATGACGATGCGTTTCTTGTCGCTCATGGTATTCCTCCCAGATCTTATTGGTATGACCGATTATGATAAATAATTGCTAAACAACCATTTGATAAAACATTATCATACCTGTAGAAAAAATCCATAGTTTTGCCGCTTTTGTTCATTAAAATGGTTTTTGTCCATAATGTTTTTGGTTAAATAACATAACAAAGATGAATCTTGGTGTCAGACACCGAGTTACCAAAAAATGAATCTTGGTGTCAGACACCAAGTTTCCAAAAAAGTTTGGCCGATGGTCACCATCGGCCTATGCTTTGTTACTCAACGATGTGGAAATTATTATCCGTCAGCTCAAAAAACGCCTTTGCGCCGTCCGTCATGGTGATGGACTTGTCCGCCATGACGAAGATGGCATCGATACCATCGATGGATTCCACCAGGGCCTTGCCCTTTTCGGGCCCCAGGGAAAAGACCGCCGTGGAGAGGGCATCCGCGTCCATGGAGATGTCAGCAATGATGGAGACGCCCACCAGACCATTTTCGACCGGGTAGCCATTGGTCGTGTCGAGGATATGGTGATAGCGCTTGCCGCCCTCCTCAAAGTAGCGCTCATAAACGCCGGAGGTCACAATAGTCTTGTCGGTGATGGTGGCAATGCCCAGGTATTCCCCGCGCTCGGAGTAAGGATTTTGGACGCCAATGCGCCACGGTGAGCCATCCGGTTTTTCGCCCATAACCAGGACGTTGCCGCCCAGGTTGACAATGGCGCTTCGGACGCCGTGGCCATACAGGATCCCGGACACCACGTCCGCGCCAAAGCCCTTGGCTATGCCGCCCAGATCTATCAGCATGCCTTTTTCCTTGAGGAAAACCGTCTTCTCCGCTTCGTTCAGCTCGATTTTTGTATAGTCCACGAGAGGAAGCCGCGCGTCGATCTCTGCTTGCGCCGGGATCGCGGCGTAGTCTGTGCCTATGTTCCATAGTTTGACCAGGACGCCGACGCTGGGATCGAAGCGGCCATCCGAAAGTTCACTGTAGCGGATACTATTTTTGATGACCTCAAAAGTATCATCCGAAACCTTTACCGGCGCGATGCCCGCATTTTCATTGATCTGCATGACTTCACTCTCCGCAGGATTCGCGTCGTTAATGGTCATGCGGCGCTCAATGTCGCGCAGGGCATTGAAGCTGTCTGCGAAATAAGCGTCCTCAGCATAGTCGAAAAGTTTGAGAGAAATAATGGTGCCGAGGATGAAGTCGTTCTGCTCCACAGGCTCGGCAAGTGGGGTTGGAAGGTCCGTGCCCGGCTGCTGCGTCGTTGGCTGTTCAGGCGCAGGGGCCGGTTCTGAAGTCTGACAGCCAGTGAAAGCCAGCAGTGTCAGAGCGAGAACTATTAAAAGAAATAAAGCCTGTTGTGGTTTGTAACTTTTTTTCATATTTGGATGCCTCCGTCAATTGCGGCGTAAACGTAAAACAAGACTCAAGGTGCGTCCCTTGAGTCTTGTTCGGTTAACGTGTTTGGGTTGAACTACTACTTCGCAGATGCGAGCGCTTCAGCAGCAAGTGTGAAGAAATCGCCTACAGAGATGGAGACGCCAGCGATTGCATCAGTTTTGCCTTCTGCGTTGAGTTCAACTGCAGCAGGATCTTGGGATTCGAGAAGGACTGCTTCAGTAGCAGCAGCTTGCTCGTGCCAAGGTGCTTTCGCGCCTGCAACGGTCATGTCGTAACGTCCGTCAGCAGATTGAACTTTCTTGGTGTCGCCGCCATCCTTGTGGATGCCGTCCCAGTTAGCTGCAACGATGTAGCCGTTGATAACAGTAAGGTCTACAGTTGATTTCCAGCCGCTGTTAGCGTCGAAATCAGCTGCTTCAGCATGGTAAGCGCCGTCTTTGTATTGGCCTGCGCCAACCGGACCAGCAGCGAGTGCTTTTTCAACAAGTGTGAAGTACTCGATGACGTGGATGGAAACGCCAGCAATTGCGTCAGTGTGGCCTTCAGCATCCGTGTACTCAATCATAGTAGGATCTTGTTTCTCGAGAAGGTAGGCTTCAGTAGCAGCAGCTTGCTCGTGCCATTCAGCCTGAGCGCCGCCCTTTGCGACCATACCGTAAGTGCCGTCAGTGGAGAGTGTAATCTTGTCTGGGCCAGCGTTTTTGTTAGCGCCGTTCCAAACTGCAGATGCGATTGCGCCGTCTTTAACTTCGACAGTGACCATGTACTTCCAGCCGTTTTCTGCGAAGCCGTCTTCTTGAGCGAAGTAGATGCCATCAGCGTATTTAGCTTCTGCCGGAGTTTCAGCTGGCGTTTCTGCAGGTGCTGGAGTTTCAGCTGGCTTGGAGCATCCTGCGAAAAGGCTGATTGCGAGCACGGACACGAGGCCGAGCGCTAAAAGTTTTTTCTTCATTTTGGTAATCCCCCTTGATTTTAGTTTCATCCTGAGTATAATTTCCTGACAAAATAATGTCAATCATTAGGGCTAATTTGTTCATTTAGGTCACAAAAGTGACAAATTGTTTTTTATTTAATTTTTGCGCAGCCCTTATTTTTCAATCACTTCAAGCATTGTTTGAATTTTCTAAAATTTAAATTGTAATTATTTCAATTCTCCTTTCGCACGCACCCAGGCCAAATCCTCGTCCACGAAGCGGTGCTTTTGGCCTTTGACATCGAATTTGACCAGCTTGAAGACATTTTGAACGGCAAAACCAATCCCCACCGCCGTCAGCACGGTGCCAATGCCTATGGATCCGCCCAGGAAATAGCCCACCGCCAGCACGCAGAGTTCAATGCCGCTGCGGATCAACCCGACCGGCTTGCCGGTCTTTTTCGTCAGCGCCACCATCAGCCCGTCTCTCGGACCCGAGCCCATACCGCAGCCCAAGTAGACGTAGGACGCGAGGCCTATAATGTACATCCCCGCGAAGAGCTGAACCACCCTCAGGGGGACGGATTCCAGCGACGGAAGCAAGCCGCTGCCAAAGAGCAGGTCCAGGAACACCCCAATAAAAATCATGTTGCCAATGGTCCCCCAGCCAACACGCTCACCCAGCTTGACATTAAGGGCGACAATGATAATCCCCACGCCTATGCTGGCTGTGCCAAACGTAATCCCCAGGGTCTGGGACAACCCCTGATGCAGCACGTCCCAGGGCGCCAAACCCAGATTGGCGTCCACCGTCAGCGCTATGCCCAGCGCGTAGAGAAAATAGCCAAACAGCAGCCTGGGCAGCTTTCTTACATATAAAAGAATCGGATTTGATGTCTGTTCAAAATTCATTACAAAGTCTCCTCATTTAACAATACCTTCTCCACTGACGCAGAGCCCGTCGAATACAGCATCGCCGGGTAATAGAGGTCGAATTCCAAAATATCCCCCACCACAGGCCGCGCATCCGGCGCCATGTCCGTCACATCCAGAATCAAGTGATCGCTGCTGCTGCCAACGAGCCTCAGCCCCTCATGCCTGACCAGCAGCTTCTCGTGGGAACCAATATCCTGTTTTCCCACTGCGGCAATCGCCCGAACCCGCATACCCTCGTCATGGTACACCGGCACCTCGCCAAAAGCATCCACGAAAATCTCGCCAATAGGATAGCTGGGCTTTTCCTTGACTTCCACGACCTGCGCCTTCAGCGTGAACGCGTCTGCCACTACCCCCGGAAAAGGCGCATTCCAGAACACCAACAGATCCCGGCCGTTCAAAATGCCCTCTCCAACTCGCAGATGGTTAATCCCCTCCGGCACGCCGCCCTTCAGCAGCAGCGGCAGCGTCGTGGTCGCGCCACCAGAGACATACCGGAGCCTTCGCCCAAGCCGCGCCTCTATGGCACGCGCCAGTTCCACCAGCTCTGTCAAATTCTCTGTTGTCGGGCTGATTGACCCATAACACCCGAGATTCGTGCCAATGCCCTCCAGCGTCACGTGCGGCATCCTGAACTCGATCTCCTCCGCCAGCGCCATCATGGCCTCAAAATCCCGAAAGCCTTCGCGAAGATCCCCAAGGTCCGCCATCAGAATCACGCCGTGCTGTTTTCCCAGCCGTCCACAGACCTCTTCAATTTTGCCGATGGTCACTTCCTCCGAATTCAGACTGATATCAGACAACCTGACCACGTCCTCAATCTCGGAAAGCATTGGGATCCTAAGCAGCCACGTCCGGGCACCCGGAACCGCCTCGCGAATCCGCCTCATCTGATCCATCCGCGACGTCGCGAGTCCGGTACATCCGCCCTTCAGCATGGCCTTTCCCGCCTCAACTATAGAATTACACCCCTTAATCACACCCGTAATCTCAATCCCGCGCTCACGGGCATAACCCGTCACCGCAGAAGCGTTGTTCACCAGCTTCTGAAGATCTATTTCCAGTCTCGGATAATGGTTAGGCATAGACATAAAGTTCCCTCCACCTTTACAGGCCTCCCACCGGAGAGCCGCATCATTTTTTCCATTCTACCCTATTTAAATGCCCCGGGCAAAAAAATCGAATTTTTTCCTCAAATCACGTCGAAAAAGGTCGAAACTAAGCGAAAAGAAGTGAAAAACGTCTCACTTCCCGTTATAATCAGAATAGTCCACTCATTTTGTAAGTCTGCCACAATTTCTTGTTACCTGACACGCCAAACGGGGGATACATAAGACAATTAACTCATCACCAACTCCTGAGGAGGTGGCGTCATGCACTGGCAATTCAAACGCATCTTGATTCTGGTGTCCTCCCTGGTGCTATTGCTGCTTACCGGGACCATCGGCTACATGCTCCTGGAAGGAATTCCGGCCATAGACGCCTTTTACATGACGGTCATCACGCTCTCCACCGTTGGCTTCAAGGAGGTCGTGGAGCTGTCGAACGCCGGCAAGTTTTTCACGATCCTGATGATCTTCGGCGGCATCAGCTTCGTGGCCTACACCCTGACCTACGTCGCCGCATTTGTCTTTGGCGGCGAATTCACCGAGATCATGAGGAGGCGCGCCATGGAACACGACATCGACAATCTCAGGGATCACTACATCCTCTGCGGCGTCGGCAGCACGGGGATGAGCGTCATCAAGCGTTTCCAAAAGAGCAATGTCAATTACATAGCCATAGAGAAAAGTGAGGAGCGCGTCAACGCCCTGCTGGAGGAAGGCATCATGGTTCTTCACGGCGACGCCACTCAGGAAGATACGCTTGAAAAAGCCGGCATCCAGCATTCACAGGGCTTGGTCACCTGCCTCTCCAGTGACGCGGACAACGTCTTCACCGTGCTGACCGCCCGGGGCATGAAGCCGGACCTGCACATTGTCTCCCGCGCCATTGACTCCAACGCCCACCGGAAGCTGAAGCACGCCGGCGCCAACAACACCCTCTCGCCCAACGAGCTGGGGGGCGACCGAATGGCAACCATGCTGCTGCGGCCCGCTGTCATGTCCTTCCTGGAAATCACCACCCACATGGGGGACATCATCTTCGACATAGAAGAAGTCGAAATCCCGGACGGCTGCATGTTCGTGTGGCAGACCCTGAGAGAATCCGGCTTCAGAAGCAAAACCGGGCTCAACGTGCTGGCAACGAAAAAACACCACGAGGACTTCATTCGCCCCAATCCGGACCCCAGCTTCCTGGTCGAACCCGGCGACAAGCTGCTGGTGCTGGGGCAGCTGGAGCAAATCGACAACATGAAAAAACTGATCAAAAAGCCGCGTTCCTACTAGTCAAGCAAGGACCCGCCCGCAACACAAAACGCCGCCATTAGAACGAATTCCACAAAAAGGTCTAACAATTCGCCATCCAAGGAGTGTCGATGCTTCAATGACAAAGCCTAATCCGACCGAACAGACCGAGACAGCTTTCAGATCGCAAAAGGACCCAAGTTCAGACAACCCCCGCAACGCCGCCATTGCCGGCAACGGCTTGAGGTACGAAAAAATTTATCAGAGCATTGCCGACGCCGTCTTCATCATCAAGGTCGAAGAAGGCCCCACTTTCCGTTACATAGACAGCAACCTCTACCACGAGCAGTTGACAGGCCTCGCCCGCGACCGCCTCAAAGGCAAGACGCCCCACGAGCTGCTCACGGCGCCGCTGGCCAATACCGTGGAAAAAAACTACAGGCGCTGCTGGAATTTGAAAAGCACCATCGTCTATGAAGAGACGCTAAGCCTCCCAAAAGACACCCGCACCTGGCAGACCACGCTGACGCCTCTGCTGGAAGCCGGCGAGGTCCGCTACATCATAGGATCCGCCATGGACATCTCCGGACAGAAGTCAGTTGAGCTCGCCTTCCAGGAGACCCACGAACAGTTCGAGAGCTTCTTCAGCCTGTCCCCGGACCTGCTGTGCATTGCCAACAGCCACGGCCGGATTATGAAAGCCAACAAAGCCTGGAAGCTCCTGATGGGCTATGAGCCCGCCGACCTCCAGGATGCCATTTTCTTCGAGTTCGTTCACTCAGAAGACGTCGAAAAGTCCATCAATGCCCTGAACGCTCTCAATCGAGGCGAGTCACTCATGGGCTTCGTCATCCGAATGAAAACCAGCTCCGGCGAGTTCCGGCACATTGAGTGGAACGCCGAGCCTTCCGGCGCCCACATCTTCGCGGCCGCCCGGGACATTACCGAGCGCAAAGAAACCGAGGACCGGCTCATGTACCTCAACTTCCACGACCCTCTCACCGGCCTCTACAACCGCGCCTACTTCGAGGACGCCCTGAAGCGCATGGACGTCCCCCGCAACCTGCCCATCAGCGTCATCACTGCCGACTTGAACGGCCTCAAGCTCGTCAACGACACCTTTGGCCACGCGGAAGGCGACGAACTCCTGCGCATGGCGGCCGAAGTCATGAAGTCCGCCTGCCGGGCGGATGATATCATTGCCAGAGTCGGCGGCGACGAATTCTCCCTGCTCCTTCCAAAGACCGACGCGGAAACCGCCGCCCACATCACCCAGCGCATCCAGTCCCTGGCCCAGGCCGCCAACACCGGCACCGTGATGCTGAGCCTCTCCATGGGCGAAGCCACCAAGACCGCGGAGCATCAGATCATGAACCGCGTCCTTAAGGACAGTGAGTCCACCATGTACCACAACAAGCTCCTCGAAAGCCGCTGGGCCAAAAACGCCCTTATAGAATCCATAGCCACGGTCATGGAAAGCCAGTCCGCCCGCACCATGGAGCACTGCCGCCGCGTCCAGAGACTCTGCGAAGCCTTTGGCACCCGCCTTGGCCTGACCCCGGAGCGCATCGAGGACCTCAGCCTTCTTGCCCTGATGCATGACATTGGCATTATGAGCGTGCCTCGGGACGTCGTCGAAAAGCGCGGTCCACTGGACAGCCAGGAGCGCGTCCAGGTCCAGAAGCACTCGGAAAGCGGCTACCGCATCGCCGTCTCCAGCCCCGACTTTACCCGCATCTCCGAGGACATCCTCAGCCACCACGAACGCTGGGACGGTGAGGGTTACCCGCGCGGCCTCTCCCGCCGGGACATCCCCCTCCACGCCCGCATTGTCGCCCTGATCGAGGCCTACGACACCATGCGCCACGACCAGGTCTACCGCTCCCGCCTCTCTCCGGAACAAATCCAAAAGGAATTAGCCGATGGTGCCGGTACCCAATTCGACCCGCATCTGACACGACTGTTCCTCAGCGAATTTTTGGTGGAAGAGAGAGGATAGAAACTCGGTGTCAGACACCCAGTTTCGAATCCCCAAGGGCGCCCATTTTACCCACACAACACATCGACCCCCTTCGTTTTCAATTTCCACGAAAGGGGGTCGATATTTTATTGGCATCTTTTGTTGGCATCTTTTGTTGGCATCTTTTCTAAACACTGACCACATTCAAATTGGTTTTCTTTTCGATCTTCCGCCGATTCTTCTCCTCATACATCTTAAGGTCAATTTCCCTCAGCGCCTGCTCCACTTCCTCAGGGGTTTGATACACAAAGGTGTCATAGCCCATGCTGACCTCAAGTTTCCAAGGGTAACCCGACGTCTCATTGAATAACGAAAACGCGTCCTGAATCCGTTCCACCGCCTTTACAAGTGCCATGCGGTCCTCGACCTCCATGACTACCAGGAACTCATCCCCTGCATAGCGCGCAACGAAATCCGTTTTGCGCAGGCTCCCCCGGAGGAGCTCCGCCGTGCGCCTGATGGCCTGATCCCCTGCCGCATGACCATAAAGGTCATTGACCGTCTTGAGATTGTCAATATCCAGCATCATGCCCGCGTAGAGCACCTCGCGCCGGCATTCCCCCATGGCTTTCACCAGCAGGTCAATGCTGCGCCGGTTCTCCAGTCCCGTCAGAGGATCAATGAAGATCATGGCTCTTTGGACATTGATGTAAATCAGAAGCAGAGCAATCGTCTTAAAACTCAAAGTGGCAGTGGTGCCATAAAACAACGTCTGAATCAGCACACCAATAATAGGCAGCAACGGGAACAGCATCAGCGACCACAGCATCACTGGATTCAGCTTTTTCCTGTTAAGAAGAAGTGTCAAATAAGCCTGACCTGCTAAGAGTACATTGAGCATCACCTGGATCACAAACCGAGGCCCACGGACGTAGACGTTGCCCTCTTCTAGTTGAAACAAAATCCCGGTGTAGAAGTTGGCCAGGACCATGAGCAGGATGACGGCGACCAGCGCACGTCGGAGGGCTACCCTATATCTTCAGGCCACAAGGTCTTTGACAAACAAATTTTCAATGTAATCCACCCAAAGGTAAAGGGTGACCGGCGCAAGAGCAAACAACAGCGTATTGCTGATATACCCGGCGGCATACATCCACGTCCCCGGACGCCCGTCAATGGCAAAGGTCACAATTTCAACAAAAGTACTGATCAGCATCAAAAAGGTCAATCTGGAAAAAAGGTCTGTTGATTTATTTCTTAGCCCCAAGCTCTTTCTCGTATTGATGAACATAGCCAGTAATATCACAAACGCCAGTATATCAACATCAAGCCGAATAAACAGATCCATCCATAACCTCCAGGCTGCGCCTTTAATGTTGTGTCTAAGGTTATTATACAATTTTGTAATGGCAATGAACAGAATAATACACCAAAAAAGGAAATTTTTTTACAAATATAAAGATCCTGAGCCGGGACGCACACAACAGTGCTTGAGGGCAGCCGACCGGACTGTCTTCTCATTAAAGGCACTGCTTATTCGCTCGACTCAGGATCCATTGACAGTTTGTTTGAACCTTTATTATACCTCTTTAAGTTTCTCTTCAGCGGCCGCTTTCACATCTGCGACTTTTTCTTCCGCAGCCTCTTTGGCTTCCTCTGCTTTTTCTTCAACCGCTTCTTTAGCTTCTTCCACCGCGGCCTGGGCATCTTCTTTCACATCTTCGGCCTTCACTTTAGCTTCCTCAACTGCCGCCTCAGCCTTTTCCCTGGCTTCACCAGCCGCTTCCTCCGCTTGAGCTTTGACTTCCTCGGCCTTGTCTTCCGCTTGATCCTTGAGGCCTTCGACTTTTTCTTTCGC
Source organism: uncultured Acidaminobacter sp. (assembly GCA_964416305.1). Lineage (GTDB taxonomy): Bacteria > Bacillota > Clostridia > Peptostreptococcales > Acidaminobacteraceae > Acidaminobacter. The sequence continues at coordinate 13,515 of CAYQDM010000047.1, forward strand.
TTCTTCCAATTTATCCTCTGCCTTGTCCTTGAGCGCTTCAGCCTTGACCTTCGCGTCCTCAAGGGCGTCTTCAGCTTTGTCTTTGAGGACTTCTGCCTTCTCTTTCACGTCCCCTGCTAAATCCTCTGCTTTGTCCTTCAAAACTTCCGCTTTTTCCTTGACCTCGCCTGCCAGATCCTCCGCCTTGTCTTTGACCTTTTCAGCCGTCTCTTTGGATTTGTGGAACAGTTTGTCTAGAAATCCCATGTGAATCCTCCTTTAAACTATTGGTTTCCGCGTGCCCAATGTGCAGCATGTGATGTCACGATCAAAATATTTAGTCTTTAGGTTTATACCCTTATTTCAGGAAGGGTTTCAATAATTTTGAGAAAGTT
>CAYQDM010000048.1:0-3088 GCA_964416305.1 uncultured Acidaminobacter sp.
GTGGGGGTGCGGGGGTGCCTTGGGGATGCATGTACCAACTCCTCCACCCTCTAAACCAACTCCTCCGCCCTTAGCAGCAGCACGTGATCCTTCTTAGCCTGCTTAATTAACGCGTCGCTAAAAACGTATTTTGAGAACAGAACATATTGAATTTCCCGGCTCTTTCTGATTAACTCGCCCCGTGCTTTCAACACTTCCAGGGTCTCCGTACCCATGGATTCGTTTCGCCACTTGCATTCCCCAACCAAAATGTGACTGGAAGTCACAGCGACGACATCCACTTCTTCCTCCCGTTTCCGATCGGGATTGTTCCCCCACCATCGGCCATAAGTCAGATAAGTTGGTTTGATATGACCCTCCCTGACTTCCCGCTGGATGTATTGAAGGCAAATGTTTTCGTAAGTAACCCCCATATGTGCATCTAATCCAGGTTGAATAACGTCTTTCCAGGCGTTGTCGCTCATTCCCAAGCTGATGAGTGACAGGCAGGATGGCATGAAGCGGTACCAGAAACGATAGAGCTGGTCTGCCAGCCTGTAAATCGTCTTTTTCTGATTTTTCTCTTCGATAGGTTGCTGCTTCTCCAGAACGCCGAGATCGATCAAGGCCTTTAAATAGGCGGTTATATCTCGCGCGTCTTTCTTGGCCGCTGTGGCGATTTCATTTTGCCTGGAGGCGCCGTTAGCAACGGCTTCGATGATGGAATTATAGAGCGCCGGCTCCCTCATCTCCTGCTTCATCAAATTCATGGGCTCCTCGAGCAGGTGGCCGCTCAGCGATAAAAGCTCGCCTTTCACAGCAGATGGAAAGTCTTCATAAGCTGAAAAATACTCCAGATATTGAGGAATGCCGCCGCAGACCCCATACCCGTAGTAGCGGTCCTCCCAGCTCCAGCCCTTGAAGAACTCAAAACTTTCCTGGTACTGCAGCGGCAGTATTTTCATTTGAGCCGTACGCCTGCCGTAAAGCGGACTTTGGTAGCCGAGCACCTGATTTTCCATGAAACTCATGGAAGAGCCGCATAGGATCACAAACAAGTCCGTATCCTTCCACACATGATCGATCACCTTCTGAAGTACCGAGGAAATCGATGGATCCGATTGCGCCAAATAAGGATATTCATCTATGACCAGCACCAGACGCTTGCCATTCGCCTGAGCCGCCGCATAATGAAAAGCCTCCTCCCAGGAGTTGAAATGGTCTATATAGGCAGAGACCTCTGAAGGCAGTGCTGTTAAAACATCTCTGGAAAAAGCCCGCAGCACCCCGTTTGCCTCCTGTTGTATACCGACGTGGAAGAGGGCAGCTTTATTCTTACAGAACTCTTGAATCAGCCGCGTTTTGCCCACTCGCCGCCGCCCGTATAGGACAAACAGCTGAAACCCGCTGGCTTCATATCGCCGCTCAAGTTCTTGAAGCTCAAGTTCTCTGCCAATAAACATGTCATAACCTCCTCGCAACATAATACGTCGTATCTTGTTACGATAAATATAACACGAAAAAATTAATCTTGCAATTTTATCGAAATAAAATTCGTCGAAGTGTATTGCGATAAAATATCAGCGGGTTAAAGTCCTTGTATTGGCATTCGTATCACGAATACTCAACGCCGCATTTCCCAAAGACCTCTGCCGATGGTCGCCCATCTCTCCACCCATCCGGAGTAAACAATATTGTGGTAGAGTCAGATTAAGATCAATTGACCAGGTGGCTTTTCTCTTGACGTGAGAGGCTTTTAATGGTGCAAAGAAAATGTTCAGATTGGGCATCGGATTAATACTGACATGAGAAAAGCTAAGGACATGGAAAAGCGCCCCTGGAGAGAACTCCGGAGGCGCTTGGTGAAGACTTGCGGTAAATTGGAGATCAATTTCACCTATTTCTTTTTCTGTACCTTATCTGTACCTGGCACCGCAAACGAAGTTGATGACGTTGTTTTTGTTGAAAAGAAGCAGCATCAATCTTTTCAAAATACTTTAACGTCATCGTTCCGAAAAACGTGCCAGGTACGGGGGTAGGGGCGGGTGGAAAATAAGTGGGATCAGCCACCTGAGCCGCCTAGCGAAGCTCAATATGAATTTCCTTCCCCAAACTTCTGGCAATCTTAATCAAAAAATCCAGAGAGGGGTTATAGGCACCGCTCTCAAACCTCGAAATATTGGACTTTTGAGTCCCGGCTTTGAGCGCGAGTTCCTCCTGAGTCATGTGCATATCTTTTCTTGCTTCGATGATCTGAGAGATGACCTCATATCTGGGTTTGAGCTTTTCGTATTCAAGTTCAAAATCTTTGTCTTTCATAAGTTGAGCTTTTATATCATCAAATTTGACACTGGCTTTACTCATGTCCGCACCTTCTTTCATAATCAGCCTTATATTTTCTGGCTTTTTCAATTTCTCGGTCAGGGAGCTTCTGGGATTTCTTCACAAAACCATGCAGCAGTACGAAAGTTTATCTTTGTACGTGAAGTAGAAAATTCTTGAAATGTCACTGGCAAACTTTACTCTCAGTTCATACAAACCTTTGTTTTTCGCTCCCTTAATTGGTTTCGTATAAGGTTCTCTAAGTTCTAGCCCGTGAACTTTGAGCAGTTCAATTTCACTAAAAGCCTTTGCTCTGGTTTTTGGGGGCAAATCCAATAAAAAATCCTGTACTGGAATTTCACCGTTCTCTTTTTGATAAAAAACGACGTCGTGAGACAAGCTGCCCTCTCCTTAGTACATATGCTTTTGTTGAATTGATGTTATCATATTTGATAACAAAATTCAATCGGTTAATGAATTGAATTGACATGAAATGCGCATATGATCTTGATACTATTCCTAAGACTTCTGCCGATGGTCACCATTCACCACCCCACAAGGATAATCTTTAGGCGATAAGGTCAATAGATCAGCAATAGACCAGGTGGCTTTTCTCTTGACGTCAGAGACTATCAATGGTGCAGCGGTGATGCGCAGATTGGGGTTCGGATTAATTCTGACAAGAGAAAAGCTAGGGACATGGAAAAGCGCCCCCGGAAAAAACTCCGGAGGCGCTTGGTGTTAGTTGCCATCAAATTATGAATCAATTTCACTTATTTCTTTTATC
>CAYQDM010000048.1:3188-4365 GCA_964416305.1 uncultured Acidaminobacter sp.
TGTACCTGGCACCGCAAACGAAGTTGATGAAGTTGTTTTTGTTGAAAAGAAGCAGTATCAATCTTTTCAAATCATTTGATCGTCATCGTTCCGAAAGACGTGCCAGGTACGGGGGTGGTTCTTTCTTTTATCTGTACCTGGCACCGCAAACGAAGTTGATGAAGTTGTTTTTGTTGAAAAGAAGCAGCATCAATCTTTTCAAAATACTTTAACGTCATCGTTCCGAAAAACGTGCCAGGTACGGGGGTGCTTCGAAAAACGTGCCAGGTACGGGGGTGCGAAAAACGTGCCAGGTGCGGGGGTGCTCGGGGGTGATTGAACGGAGTTATCAGTCACCGAGAATTCTCACTACAGCATGAGCTGCAACGTAGATAGGGCCTTCAAGATCATCAATGGTGATTGACCAAGAACCTTCATTGAGAGTACCATCATCGAAGGCATATGGGAATTGTCCAGGGGCATTTGTGTATTTACCCTTGGAATCTCTTGGCAACATTTCTCCATTTTCACCTACGAATAGATGCACGTCCATGAGTAAAGTTGGATCTGTAACTGTATAGGTGATTGTTGCTGAACTTCCATGATAAGAGATTGTGATGGTTCCAGCTTCAATTCCATTTTCCTGATAGCTGCGTTTTACTTTGCCACCAGTTGTACCACAGGCAGCAAGTAATTTTAAATCATAATCATTTTCTGAGACAGGTAGAGATCCAATACTCCATCCCCAATTAGAAGTTTTAAGGCCTGGAATATCTGTGAGGAAGTCTTTGTTCAGCATGTCATCAAGTTCAATTTTATTATCGCCCTTGAATCCCCATGCAGTCTCGTCATGGTACATTCTGTTGATGAAGGTGCGATTCTCTTCAGCACCAGGTTCAAGTTCAAACTCATCGATGCCGTCTATTGGGCTGATGACCATCCAACCTTCTTTTTGTTCTTCGATGAGAATGTACATGCCAGGCATAAGATCAAGCCAACATGCTTTTCCATCATAACCGGTGACTTTTTCGCTGATTATTTCTGATTCTTCAGCGGTACCGCTTTCATTTGCATCAAGGTAGAGAGTGAAAGTCCAGTTTGGAAGTGGAACATCAATCGAGTTGGTTTTGATGACACAGATGCTGCCAAGCTCGGTGTTGACGAAGGTCAGACTTGCTTCTTCACCAGGATCGAGTGA
>CAYQDM010000048.1:4465-10072 GCA_964416305.1 uncultured Acidaminobacter sp.
CGTCGTAGAGTGTAAAGGTCCAGCCGTCAACGATGGTGCCGTCTTGGTCATGCTTGATGACACAGATGTTGCCAAGCTCGGTGTTGACGAAGGTCAGACTTGCTTCTTCACCAGGATCGAGTGACTCATCCATAGAGCCGTCGACGGTGTTGTTGTAAGCCCAGCCGGTTTTGAGGGTTTCAACGACCGTGTAATCGCCAGGCATGAGGTTGTTCCAGCAGACAGGTTCGCCGTTGGCGGTTGTCTTAGCAGTTTCAACCATAGCGCCAGCTTCGTCGTAGAGTGTAAAGGTCCAGCCGTCAACGATGGTGCCGTCTTGGTCATGCTTAATGACACAGATGCTGCCAAGCTCGGTGTTGAAAAACTCACTCAAAACCTCTTCTCCAGCAGCCAAAGTAATTTCATTGCTGCCATCTGCAGGAACATTAAAAGCCCAGCCATTCATTGGCGATTCAACGACCTGATAGTTTCCGGGCATTAAATCATTCCAGCAGACTTTTCCAGTATTAACTGCTGAATCAGTAACTTTTGAACCAAGATTCGTTTCGTAACTACCGTTATTATCGGCATCAAATAGTAGTGTAAATGTCCACCCAGATAAAGGCGTGGATTTAGTTATATCTGCTGAATCGTATTTTACAGCGCAGAGATCTCCTGATATTAGTGTGTTAGTGATCTCTACATGTACTTGTTTGTTTTTATCACCATCAACAAGCACATAGTCAACACCATCGATATTTACAAAATCAGGAGAACTTGTGATCACGGTACTCCAACCATTTAAACTTGTAAGTTCTTCGATTTTGTAATATCCAGGTGACAAGCTATTCCAATCGTAAAACCAATCGTTGGAGGCATTTAAAGTTTGAATGTCTCCAGATGGATAATAGGATTGGTTTGAAGTTTTACCGGTTAATTTGACTTGAATGGATTCAGGCAATTGGTGAGAAGCAAGTCCTTCCGGAAGAAAACTCTTATGTACATCCACAGAACCTACTTTTCTAACGCCCCATTCATCAAAACCGTCATCACAGAAGGTTTGTTCTACATAAAGTACTAAATAGTTAGTATTGGCATCATAGGTATTCAACCAATCCATAGGTATTAAGAATCTATAGTCAGCATTTCCGCTTCCCTTATCAACATCATAGTCAAGTTGAAGAATATTATCACCAATATCATATACTTTAGTTGCGCCAATTGTGAATGGATAACCTGTGATTTCTGCATTTCCGGTAACCCATAGTTCCAAATTGGTAACTTGCATATAGTTGGTTAATAATCCGTCAACAATATTTGAGCTAGCTACTTCGTTGATATCAAATAAGAATTCCCTATAAAGATTTCCGTTGTATTCTACAATAGGAAATTCAGCAATCGTTATAGCCTCAGTATGTGCTCCGCCTAAAGTTTCAAATTCTCTAGTACCATCTGTGTTATATCCTTTTCCAAAGGAAGGAGTCGTTCCACTTTCAACTCCTACCCCAAGAAAAGCATCGAAGACACCTGTTCCGGCAGAGTCAGTCTGCGGAAATTGCTGAACAACCATACCAGATGGGAATGCTCCCCCAGTATCGATTGTGTCTTCGGTCAAAGAACCATAAGCTGGTGTAAAATTGTATAGTTCCGCCCAACCCCCCGGCGCCGCTGCAATCATTGTAGTGATCATCAGCGCCGCGATAAGCCAGGCCCATAATAATTTCCTCACCCTCCCTTTGGAGGTGGGATAACCTAACATAAATCTCACTCCTTTGATTCATCAAAGTCATTGAGTGAATTCCACATTTTCTTGATTTCGAAATCAAAAAACCGACCCTGCACAGGTCGGTTACGCCACTCGCTCAGCCCGGCATAAGGCGTCCATCTATAGCCGGACTTCATCGCTCCCTTACAAATTGCAAGACAATGCAGAATCACAGACCCTCGAGGATCCGTCATTCCGCGCATGCGATTTCCGCCAGCCAATTCAATCACCAGCCAGGAGCTTTTCTATGTATGGATGCTTCCTTGTTGCTGCCTCTCTTTGATTCAATGGGTGCTGTCTGCTTCTGTGCAGATCAGGTGGTCACCCTATGATTAGTTGCGACTGTGTTACTTCTATGCGTCAAATAATCTGTGATTATTGGAAGGTCAATTGAACTGCCGGCATGCCTCTTGACTCACCATCGGCATCCCTCCTTTAAATCCTTAAAAAACAAAATCCGACCCACAAAAATACTGGGGTCGGTTACGCCTTTGGCTCCTTCCGGATCATGGGCGTCCACACTGGACCCGGAATTCATTGCCACCACCAATTTACCTTAGCGTATTGTAATGAACGTACCACGCCATCGCTAGTAGGCGCGTGTCCACTCCGCTCAAATATTGGAAGTGCGAAGTCATTCCTAAATATACCCATGTAATCAAAAAGTAATTACATTATGTAAACAAAATTTAAATAATGTTATTCGAAATTCGTTTGTTCATTATTTAACCAGGCGGCGACGACACATCCATATAGCATCATTCGATAATAAATCAACAGTGATCGCCAGATACTCACCAGATACTTACCTGACCCTCAAAAAAGCCCCACAAAACCCCATCCCCAATTTGCACTCTTCACCATCTTGATTCCATTCCAAATCAAGGTATAATAGAAGAAACCATCGGCAAAACCGCCTAAAGGAGGCCTTGCATGGATCTGTTTGTCCGTCTGGATATAAATATTTTCGCCGCGCTGATTCTGTTGATTCTGCTCTTAAACGGCAAGGTCTCAACCGGAATGAGCACAAAGACCAATCTCATTCTCAGCCGGCTCACAGCGCTGGTTCTGATCCTCACCCTATCCGAGATCATCAGCTTTGCGGTGGATCTGCGGCCGGGCGCCATGATGCCGACGCTGAATTACCTCAGCAACCTGATGCTCTATCTGCTCGCGCCCTTTGCCATCAGCCTCTGGGCGGAATATGTCGAGCATTATCTCCTCCGGGATGTGCCCGACCTGAAGGCCCGGCGGCTGATCCGGGCGGTACCCATCCTGGCTATCCTCGTGCTGGTGCTTACAAACCCGGCGAGCGGCTACCTCTTTAGGATCCTGCCCGGTAACATTTACGAGCGCGGCCCGCTGTTTGTGCACCAGATCCTGCTCAATGCCGTCATTGTCGCCCAGGCCTATGTGACCCTGTACCGCAACCGCCGCAGCCTTGATACGGCCAAGCTGATCTCCCTCGCAGCCTTCCCCCTTCTGCCGATGGTCGGTGTCCTCATCCAGCTCACCTTCTACGGCACCACTATGATCTGGAGCAATATGACCCTGGCCCTGCTGCTGATCTTCCTGAATGTCCAGAAGTCACTGCTGCTGGTGGACAGCTTGACGGGGATCGACAACCGGCGAAGCGTGGACAATCTGATCGATTCCATGAGCGAGCGGCGCAGGGATGTGCTCTATGGGGGCATGATGCTGGATCTCGACAATTTGAAGGAAATCAACGATGTTTACGGACACGCCACAGGGGACCTCGCTATTAGGCGGGCTGCGGAGATCATCAAGGGCTCGCTGCGAAAAGGCGATTTCGTCGCCCGCTATGCCGGGGATGAGTTTTTTGTGGTGATTGAAGTGGCAGAGGCCCAGGCCCTCACCAGGGCGGTGGAGCGTATTCAAAAGGCATTTTACGACTACAACCGGGACTCGGGTGAGACTTGGGAAATCAACGTCAGCATTGGCTATGACACCTTCCGGTATGAGTCCGCGGAGTCTGTGGACCATGCCATGCGCCGCATTGATGACTTGATGTATCAGGAGAAGAAGCGGCGGAAGATGGAGCGGCGGCTGGCGGCGGATATGGAGATGACGTAATTCTTGTACCTGTCACCACAAGTGAAGTTAATGAAGTTGTTTTTGCTGAAATCAAGTTATTTCAAGCTTTTCAACAATATTTATCGTCACTGTTCCGAAAATCGTGCCAGCTACGGATAAAAACGGTGAAACCGGCGTCAACCACAGGCCCAAGGCCGTTGACGCGGATTTCACCGCTTTGTTTTTGTGGCAGCCTGCCACTATTTGGAGCCTCATGGCAGACAGGAGGCGTCTATAGTGATGATTCCCCCAGCGGCTTTCCAGGCGGTGGTGCCGTTTTCGAGGATGTAGGCGTCATAGCCCTGCATGTTGAGCATGGCAACCGCGTAGGCAGCGTTGATATTCTTGACGCAGTAGACACCGATGATCTTGTCCTTAGGCAGCTCGCCCATGCGGTCCAGAAGCTCAGTCATTGGAATATGTAGTGATCCTTCAATGTAGCCTTGTGCACGGACCGCATCCGGCCTGACGTCCAGGATGACCGCTTTTCCTGCTTCGAAGGCGGTTTTCATGGAAGTGGCATTGGTGATGTACATGTTCTTTTCACCGTAGCCGTCCATGAATTTCTGGGCAGGGGAGGTGATTTCGACGGTCTTCGTCGCTTCAATCCATTCAACTTCGCCGCCGAAGGTGTTGGCGATCACAGCCATCGGCACCATAGTCCTGCCGTTGATGATTTGGGGCTCGACGTCACTGACGAGCTTGTCACCGTCAATGAAGACCGGCACGTGCATAACGGCGAAGACGGCGCCGCCCAGGAGGAGCAGCAGGAGGAGAGCGCTGAGGACAATTTGGGTGAGTTTGCCTTTCATTTTGGGATGCACCTCTTTCTTGTGGTGAACCAGTGTTTGATTACACATCTTGAACTCATATGCGCTTTATTTATACCCCGAAGGAAATGAAAGTGATAAAAAATAAATTTGCCGATGGTTTCAGCTTCGCAAGTCTTATTCAGAAGGATCGAAGAGCGTTCCCTCAGGGCATGGAGGCTTTTCTCACGTAGTGTAAGGGGTAGTGAGTGTGTAGGACCAATTTGGCCTGTTATGTTCGTGGTGATAGTTTCAAGTGAGAAAAGCTAAGATCATTGTAAAAGCGCCCCCAGAAAAAGCTCTGGAGGCGCTTTGTATTGGTTGCGGACAAATTGCAAATCAATTTCGCTTTGCGGTACCTGTCACCCTGAGTGAAGTTGATGAAGTTATTTTTACTGAAATTAAGTGATTTCAAGCTTTTCAAAAATATTTATCGTCAGCGTTCCGAAAAACGTGCCAGGTACGGGAAGGGGAACTAGTCGCCACAAGGCATCATGACAACACTGTGGTATGCGAAGTAGATTGCGCCAGTGTAACCACAGAGTGGAACATCTTTGAAATCATTAGGGAAGCTAGGAACTGTACTAAGTGTGTTAATGTAGATATGAGCGAAGGTAGGCTCTGCAATACCTTCATACATTTCAGTGACTTCAAAGGATACACATCCTGCTGAATACGTCATCTGAAGCATACCCACTAGCGTGCCTTTGCTGGTATCGTTTTGAGCTGCGCTAGCCCAAAGTTTGAAGTTGTAAGTCCCTTCGCTTAATGGACCATTGTACCAGCCCCAGTTACCTGTGCCGGAGAAACCAATGGCTCTTGGGTCAGGGTCGCCATTTGGAAGAACAAGTTGTGCCCAAATGGTTTGTTCGCAGAGGTCGAGAGTGTTGGTAATGGTTGCTATAGCAGACTCAGCAGGAGCTGCGCCAGCGACGACGGTGAGGATGCCGTCTTCAGGCT
>CAYQDM010000048.1:10172-13078 GCA_964416305.1 uncultured Acidaminobacter sp.
GGGAGCATAGAATCTGCAAATCCTAAGACGTTTTCATATCCGTCAAAGAGTTTGACGATCTTCATGCAGCCAGGGAGGTAGGTGTTGGTAATGGTTGCGACCGCAGACTCAGCAGGAGCTGCGCCAGCGACGACGGTGAGGATGCCGTCTTCAGGCTCGATATCAACAGACCAACCGTCAAGAGTGTTTTCAGCAACGGTGTAGCTGCCAGGAATCAAGTCGCAGCGCTGCCATTCATAGACACCTTCGACGCCAGTGATGGTGACGGTCGTTCCGGTGGTAGGATAGGACAGGCCGTCGGTGTTACCATAGATCGTAACATCAATGGAGCCAGGGAGCATAGAATCTGCAAATCCTAAGACGTTTTCATATCCGTCAAAGAGTTTGATGATCTTCATGCAGCCAACAAACTCATTCTCAAAATCCTTTTCAGTGAATGCATATGACCTAGCTTTAATTTCAACTACATATCCAAGGTCGCCTAAATCATCAGCCAGATCAGTAGGAGGATTAAATATTGGAACGAAATCTTCAGTCCCAGGAGGAATATACATCAAGTTGCCACTTTCAACAATGTCTCTGAAATATTCCCTATATGTTTTTGAGGTCATCATTAGTAAGTCAATATCAAAGACGCCATCTCCAGAAACTGGTGAGGTTTGCATCCAAGTTTCTGGAAGAAGTGTGTCAGGATTAATTCTAGTTTGACCTTCAGTGATGTAGCGCATTCCATAGGTTAAACTTGGGAAACTGTAGTGGCCAGTTTCATCTGTGATTGTACCAAGGATAAAGTTCATAGAGTCAATTTCAGCTGACACGTAGACTGGCCAGCCTTCGAGACCTAAGCCGGTTGTTGCATCTCTTTTGAAGCCTTCTACAGAACCGAGGTTTTGACCAGGAACAGGAATTGGTACAGTTTTTGCGGCGCCAAGAAGCATTGCGTGGCCTGCGGATCCTTCAGAGTAATATTTTGACCCTAATCGGGTAACTTCATTGAAAGGATCTTCAGGATCGTTACCATAAATATATCCACCCCACTCATACGCGGGTACACTTGGATTGGAATATCCATGATAGAGTCCGCTGGACCAAAGCGATGTTCTGGAAAGGTGGAATTGGAAATAAAGAACAATAGTTGTGGTGTTTTCAGGTACGCCAGCTCTTCTAAAATCATCTTTTGTAATGATAAAGTAGCCAAATGAATCGGTAGACTGAAGAGCGCTGAATTCAGATTCATTATCCGGTGTGGTTGAAAGTGGTTTACCAAGATTGATTTGATCATATCGAATATCCAACCATCTGAAACCAGGCCAAATATCGCCAGTGCCATCCAACGCAACAAGTTGTGCGTTGTTAAGAGCACCTTGACCTAATGAACCTGGAATATCCATTTCGGAATTTTGCGCAGCTTCTACAAGATCTATCCCAGAATTGTAAGCATTGACTGTTGGAAAAGTAGCGGTTGGAAGTGTGTAATTTGGCCAACCTTGGTTTGAGTCTTGAAGTCTAAATAGATTGGCCTGAGTAGGATTTAGTTTTTCTGAAGTGAATTTAAGTTGAAATCCACGTACTAAGTCTACAAATTGGGCGCCTTTCTGAGGGTTATAGACGTCGTATTCGACAACATAGCCACTTGGATCAGCCATGTCAACACCGGTAATCAAAAGTTGGTAAGGCACCCATTCACCTTCGGCCCAACCATTCTGCAAGTTACCTTTATCCCAAGCGAGTTCGATCTTTCTTGGGCCATCTTGATATTTAACAGCGAATCCGTAAAAATCAGAAGATTCACCAACTGCATTACTCATCATCGGTATCGCCATAATAATCATAATCGCAATCAACATCGATGCCAAGAGAAGCCTTGTCACGCTCCTCCTAGCGGTCGGGTATCCTAACATCGTTCTCACTCCTTTGTTTTCAATATTTAGGAGAGAAACATAATTTTCAAAGTCGAGTCAATCAAAAAACCGACCCTCACAGGTCGGTTACGCCACTGGCTCAGCCCGGCATAAGGCGTCCATCTGATAGCCGGACTTCATCGCTCCCATTCAAAACACGACGCAAATCAGAATCACAGATCCTTTTCAGGTCCTTTTCAGATCCTTTTAAGATCCGTTATTCCCTATTGGTTCGTTTTCGCCAGCAGCCTCAGTGGTTGGCCGGGAGCCCTTGTGAAATTGGATGCATCCTTGCTCTGACTCTATCCATAATTCGAAGGGCGGTATCTTCTTCAGACACATATCTCCCTCAATCAACTGAATGTCCTATCTCTTTCTTGAATTGTCTGATCCGTTATTTATGTAGTGCACTGATCTGCTGGCATGCCACCTGGCTTCTCATAGGCATACCTCCTTTTGCGCCCCAAAAAAACAAAACACGACCCACAAAAACTAAGGGGTCGGTTACGCCTTTGGCTCCAACCGGATCAGGGGCGTCCATTCAGGATTCGGTTTTCATTGCTTCCGCCAATTAATTCAATTTTCAAGGATGCATAAACTTGACGTTTATGCGTTGGCAGGGAATTGTTTGCCTTGGAAAGTCGTCTATATTATACCCAAAATAATAAAAAATATAAATGTAATTGAATAATAATCAAAATTTAAGGCTGTTTAATTTATGCTATTTGTGTTTAAAATCAGATGTTTTAACTTGTATAATAATGTTTTCAATTAAAACGACAAAATGTATATAAATACACCGCGGTTTACATAACACAAAAAACAACAACGCGATTTTATGCCCTTATAATAATGAGCGATCATTAACTTTTCGAACAATATGCAATTTTGGGGGTGAGGGAACCATCGGCAAAACCCTCTTTGAATGGATGTGCGCCGTACACCTCCTTAACTTTCTCAAAATTATTGAAACCCTTCCTGAAATAAGGGTATAAACCTAAAGAC
>CAYQDM010000049.1:0-12956 GCA_964416305.1 uncultured Acidaminobacter sp.
GGGTTGGGTGACCATCGGCAGAGGTTTTGAAGGTACTGTGAATCACGGACAAATCTTTGGTCAGATAAGCCGGAAAATGAGACAGTTTGAACTCCTGCTCCTCGACGTTTGCCTGGTGTACGGCGTGCTCAATCACGTGGCGCAGCTCGCGGACGTTGCCGGGCCAGTCGTGATGGTTGAGGACGTCCAGCATGTCCGGGGTCAGGGTAAGACCCGGCTTGCCATACTCCTCGGACAGCTGCCGGGCAAAATGCGCTGCGAGCAGAGCGATGTCCTCCTTGCGGTCCTTCAGAGTTGGGATGTGGACGGAGAGGGCGGAAATGCGGTAATAGAAATCCTTTCTCATGAGCTGCTGCTCGATGAGTGCCTGGGGATCCTCATTGCAGGCTGTGATCACCCGGACATTGCACTGGTGATATTGGCTGCCGCCGATCCGCTGGTAGCGCTTTTCCTGGAGGACTCGCAGAAGCTTGGCCTGCATCTCCATGCCCATGGCGTTGATTTCGTCGAGGAACAGGGTACCGCCCTCCGCGAGCTCGAAGAAGCCTTTTTTGGTCATGCTGCCGGTGAAGGCGCCCTTTTCGGTGCCGAAGAACAGGCTTTCGACCAGGTTTGAAGGCACAGCGCTGCAGTTGACGTCCACGAAGGGTTTGTCCGCCCGGGGACTGAAATTGTGGATGCTCTGGGCGAACATCTCTTTGCCGGTCCCGGTTTCCCCTGTGATCATGACGTTGACGTGGGTCAGCGCGATCTTTTTGGCAAAGCGGATACACTCCGCCATTTTTTCGGATTGGTGGATGATTTTCTTAAAGGTGTACATGCTCGGGTTCAGCAGGGGCTGCTCGTTTCGGATGAAGGCTTCCAGGTCGAAGGACTGGTTTTTGATTTTGTTGATGACGGAGAGGTCACTTTCGAAGACACAGGCGCCATAGAGTTCGTCCTGGATCATCAGCGGATAACCGGAATTGATGGTCACCAGCTCCTTGTTGTTCTTTGCCCGGAATCTGTCGCACCGGTTGATAACTGGTTTCTTGGTCCGGAGGACGCTTAGGGTGGTGCTCATTTCCTCGGAAAGCTCGTAGATGTCGAGCAATTGCTTGCCTCTGAACGCATTGATGTCGTAGCCTTCCAGGGCTTCGCTGGCCGGATTTCCGTGTATCAGGTATCCGTTGCGGTCGAAAATTTGGATCCCCTCGGAGACCTTGTCCAGGGACTCTTTGAACAGACTGAGCATCAAGCCGTCCTGGCTCAGGAGAAGCAGTTTGTTCGTTCCTATTAAAGTGAACTGAACCTTGAAGAGTTTGTTGTTCAGCTCGAGAATGTCGTGGTTTTTTATGTCACCGAAGGCGCTTGAGAGCTTTTCGCTCAGATAGCGTTCACTGCCAAGCGCTTTGAACCACTCGGGATCTTCGCCCAAGTACTCGATCGCTATGATTCTGTCGTCGTCACCGTACTGGATCATCAAGTCTGCGATGGCCATGGTATCACATCCGTATTAGTTTTTTCTTTATGATATCACAAAGGGGCAAATATTCAACTTGGGGACAATAGGCCAAAAGCTGCGCGGACAGGTTTCAGTTTGGGGACGCGGACAAATACAAAATTGGGGACGCGGACAGGTTTTGACTTGGTGCCAGAGCTTGCGAGAACAATTCTCAATATGCAACAAAAACCATCGTCAAAGTCTTTAAGCTTTTAGGGCTTCAAGACTTTGCTGATGGTTTCACGAAAAGCATTCTAGAAATCAAACGTCCCAAACTTCCCATTATTAAAGTCTTCGTTAGCCTGTCTGAGCTCTTCTCTGGTATTCATAACAAACGGTCCGCCCGCGGCAATAGGTTCATCAATAGGTTCACCGCTAAGGACGAAAATCTTGACGTCATCACTGGCTGCTTCGATCACGACCCCGCCCTCTTCGTTCTTGAAGAGCACGAAATCCTTTTCCTTACCTGCTTCCCCGTTGACTTTAACTTCCCCGCTGAGGATCAGCATGCCCAAGTTGAAATTGGCAGGCTCGATCAACGTGACGGTGCCGCCTCGCTTCAACTCAATGGTGTAGATATTCATTGGAGTAAAGGTCTTTGCCGGGCCTTTTACCCCATCGAATTCACCAGCGACAATGGTGATGCTCCCCTTTTCATCCGGCAGGCTGACCTTCCCCATTTGTTCCTTGGTGATGGCCTGATAGCCTGGTTCAGCAAATTTGTCTTTCGCCGGGAGGTTCACCCACAGCTGGATCATGTGGAAGACGCCGCCAACCCTGCTGAATTCCTTTTCATGGTATTCTTTGTGCATGATGCCTGCGGCAGCGGTCATCCACTGGACATCCCCCGGGTAAATAATCCCATGGTTGCCCTGATTGTCATGGTGCTCTACGGCGCCCTCAAAGGCAAAGGTGACGGTTTCGAAGCCACGGTGGGGATGCTGGCCAACGCCTTTTGGAGTCAGGCTCGGCTTAATTTCCCGAGGCGCATTGTAGTCCAGCAAAATGAACGGGGTAAACCGCTCCAGCAAGTTCTGTCCAGACGGGAAGTAATTGTTGACGTAAAATCCATTGCCCACCCAATGTGGGCGCGGACCGGTGAAGATTAATTCTATGGGTCTTATTTGGGGCACAGAGATCACTCCTTACTGTAATTCGATGTTTGGAAGCGGTTGTCTGGCAACTCTTTCACACTAATATCCAAATTCTACAATTGGACTTGGTTAATTTTATACCCAGTTGCAGGAAGGGTTACCATCAGTAAAAGATGCTTTAATGCTGTCTTTATTTTAGAAACCACAGCGTTCCGCCTCGAAGTGCTTCGGCGCTTATCTTTCCAGCGTTTGACTGTTCTTGAAGGATGGTTTCCATCTCAGACATTTCTGTTTCATAGATCTCAGCGAACTCACGCGTGGTTAGTGGACCATAAGAGGTCAATAGCGTTTCAACAGATTTTGGCGCGCGCTTCTGAATCTCAGGCGACAACAGTTTCAGCGCTTTTTCATAGGAACGCATGGTCTTGTAGCCGTTCAGCAGATAGGCCAGAGGCGTCTCCGCAGCCTCTGCCGACGCTGACGCTTCCAGCGCTGCCGTATTTTCAGTGTAGAACAACATTGAAGGAAAACCTGTGACGCCATAAGTCCGGCATAGGTCCAAATCGTCCTGAAAGGCTTGTTGTGCCTTCGGGCTGTTCAAATCATTCTTAAATTGTACCAGATCCATACCCTCAACGTCCTTGACAAGCTCCAGCAAAACCTCTTCATGTGAAACAATCTTGCGTTCCGTAAGCGCCGCGCGCCTGATTCTGCGAAGGAACTGTTCGCCAATTTCCTTTCCCTGAAAACCGGCGGCTTTTGCGGCGACGTTGGCTGGCCATGTTGAAAAGTGCGGATAATTTTCAATCTCCAGCCACAGGTTCTCATCAATGGGCTGCCCGCTGCGCTCTGATACCATACGCCAATGCGGCAAAACCGCTGACGCTGTGCTGATGTGGTTGTGTCCGTCCGAGAACGTGGACATATCCTTGACCAGACCACCCATGACATGCTGGATCTCAATCTGGTCACCGTAATGTTCTTTTAGAGTAAACAACATCGGATCCGTAGCCCAGCACCATGAGCAGTAGGGATCTGTGAAGTATAATATTTTAACTTTTGGATTATTCATTAGTTCTCTCTCCTTGTTTGGCAGACTGGCCCAGTGGGGTTCAAGCAGCTGCGTGTTTTTCTTCAGTGATAAGTTTGCCGATGGTCACTCATCCCCACAATCCTCTAATCGCAAAGTCCCGTAGTGATGTCGCACATTGGCGCCGGTTCGTCTTGCCAGAGAATCACGCCTTTGGGCAGTTGAGGGATATTTTCTTCTTTTATTTTTTGTTCATCAGTTCTGGCAGTCATAACTATGCTCTCCTCTTCATTTTCAGTATTCTCAATAGTTATCTCAACATAGCCCGCATGAGTCAGCATGTATTGGGCAATTGAGGCCTCAATCTTGCCAGGTGCTGTGACAAAGATTTTTCCACCTGTCACGAGCCATCCAACACTTCTATTTAGGATGCGCTGCCATTGATCAGGTTGAACCGAAAGATCAGGGCGTCTGAATAACAAGACGTCGTAGGAGGCCTCATTTTCAGGATCGAATCGCAAGGCATCCATACAGATAAAGTTATTGTCCGGAAACCTGGATCGAGCTAATTCAGTTGAGCCTTCGTCCTGATCAATGCCGGTGAATTCAATGCCTGCTTTGTTAAGCGCTTCGCCTTCAAAACAGACACTGCAGCCGACATCCAGAAGCCTTAGTGGTCTTTTGGGGGGCAATTGGTCGATGAGCCATTGAAAGCCCATGTGATTTTTAGAGTGTCGCGTCAATGACAATCCCCTGCCTTATCAAGGTGTGAATGGTTGTTTCTTGTGTGATGTATTGTAAAATAGAATTGAGTTTCATATTACAACTAATTAGTAATATATGCGCAAAAAAATTTCTCTTGTTTCTAGCAGGCCACGTGAATACTATTATAAGATTACCTATATCCTATTAAATTCTTTGTTACGTCATTTTATGTTATTTTATCACTAATTAGTATTACATTCAATAGCTTAATTAACTTCTCAAATTAGGGGGACGCGGACGATAAAATTTTGGTCTATCAAGTCCCCTGTTTTTGCGCTGACCTACACCCTGTTGGGATGTGACTAACCTTTATTTCTCCTGATGTAATATAGTCCAACTATTTAAACTACCTATGTCAGAATTTACGGGCAGGCATGGTCGAGTCATAGAGGACGTGCAAATACATTATATTTTACATGATTGTCATCAGTTATCAATTTGAAAACAAAATAAAGCCAGCACATTATGCACTGGCCTTTTGAATCACGTTGGCAATAATTACGGCTTATTTCTTCAATTTTTGCATTGAGCCATCTTGGCTTTTGTAGCCTTAAATTCATTTTTTATGTCATCCACCATTTGAGGTGTATGAATCAAATCATAAACAGTCCCTGCCAGAATTTTGGTTGCTGAAATGATAGCTTGGTGACCACGTTCAGACTTACCATTCTCAACGAACTCTATAGAATGTGAAGATGCGTCTTCGTCTACAAAAGCTACCCTAATACAAGCACCAGGCAGGCTATAGGTCACATTTCCAAAGTCTGTTGAACCCGTTTTTTCTCTGGAAGGTTTTCGCGTTGGTGCGTCAATTAGCTCAGCATTTCTCATTAAAAGGTCATTGAGTTTATGGACGGGAACCTTGCTTTCAAGACGTTTTTCAGTCTCAATTTTATATTCAGTCTCCGTCATTAATGAAGCGCCCTTTACAATGTTTTCAAACCGCTCAACGACATGATCAAGATAAGCTGAATTATAGGATCTTAAACTAAACGATCCTTCCGCATATTCAGGCACAACATTATTGGGTCCGCCTGCATTTGTTACTGTATAATGCATTCTTGTGTCCTCTTTGACATGTTCTCTCAGAAACTCAACTGCCTGAAAGGTTAACAAGAGTGCATCGAAGGCACTGCGACCCATTTCCGGCTTTAAAGCTGCATGCGCGCTTTTTCCTTTGAAAGACACTTTTAAACTCACTGCTGCTAATGACTTGATATCTGTCTGTGTAGCCGGGCCGCCGTGCATCATGAGTGCTAAATCAATGTCTTTAAAACTCTCTTCTTTAAGCATAATGATTTTGCCGCCGCCCCCTTCTTCAGCAGGGGTACCATACACGACTAATTTATAAGGTTTATCTTGAATAAGTTCCTTAATGGCCGCTGCCGCACCAATAATGCTGGGACCTTGCATATGATGGCCACACGCGTGACCCAATCCCTCCAAGGCATCATATTCACACAACAAACCAATTGAAGGACCACCCACACCATTCTCATATACAGCTTTAAATGCTGTCGGCAGCGAACCTAGCCCGAGTTCAATTTTAAAACCTCTTTCTTCAAGAAAGTGAGTTAGTTTTTTTGATGCCAATTCTTCTTGAAATGCAATTTCCGGATGATCAAAAATGTAATCAGCGATCTGCACTAACTCTTCTTGCTGCTGATCAATTCTTGAAAAAAGCAACTCCTTCATGATTACCTCCATCTTAACGTTTTTGATGCTTTACATAGGGCCCAGATTAATGAATTGAGCGATCAAGACAAGGACTGAACCGGTCACGATCCAAATCAGAAACATCTTCCACATAAATTTCATCCACCGGTCATACGGAATATTGGCTGCGCCCAGGATTCCCATCAATGCTGTAGAAGTCGGCAAAATGTAATTGCTGAATCCATCTCCAAAATTATAAGCTAAAACTGATGTCTGACGTGTTAATCCCACCATATCGGAAATCGGAATAATAATTGGCATGGTTGCTGCAGCCTGACCACTGCCTGAGGTAATAAACACATTGATGATATTGTTTGCTATATACATCGCGATCCCTTGCACGAAATAAGGCAGTGATGCTAAAACGTTACCCAGCCCGAATACAATTGTATCGATGATCTTTCCTGTCGATAACACACCAGGAACCGCTCTGGCCAAACCAATTATCATGGCTGCAGATACCATCTTCTTTGCACCATCCACATAACATCCTGCAATTTTTGAAGGACCAAATCCGGCAAAAATGCCTGCTATGACACCAAGCCATAAGAATGCAGCAGAACTTTCTACCAATCCCCAGTCAAGCTTTATGCCGCCATAAACTATAACGGCCAGAGTGCCGACTAAGGTCCCCATTACTAACCAGTTTCGCGAATTCATCTCGCCAAAAGAGTTTAAATCACGATTGTTAAATGAAGTGTCTAATTGATCAAGATCGTACATTGGGCTAAGCTCAGGGTTTTTTCTAACCGATTTTGCATACTTTATCAAAAATATATTTGTAATAACCATGTAGACGATAAAACAGAATGCTCTGTATTCAATCCCTGAATAAAGCGGAAGGTCAGCAAGCTTTTGGGCTACAATCGTTGTACTTGGATTTAAAGTTCCGGTTGAAAATCCAACTGCACCACCAAGAAGAATGATTGCGACACCAACAATTGAATCAAAGCCCATCGCCCTGGCGATCATTACAGTAACCGGTGCAAAACCAATAAACATATTCACGCCCTGGGTCGTACAGATCAAACCAAATAACAGTGTCAGCAATGGAATGAATATCGACTCTTTAGTTGAAAATTTATTTGCTACTTTTCCAACCGCCGCCTGAAGTGCTCCGCTTGATGTTATAACATTGAAAGCACCGCCTGATAATAAAATCAGGAAAAACAAGTCTGCTGAATCAATTAAACCATTTAGTATGTACATTGGTATCTTTAACGGATTGACAGGTGCCTGTTCGATAATTTCAAAAGACTCAGGATTGACTACTTTGATTCCTAAAGCATTTTCAATTCTCTCGAATTGACCCGCAGGAACAAACCATGTTAAGAGTGTTGCAAACAATATGATAAACAAAATAATTACAAATGTATGAGGTACTTTGAAGAGTTTTTTCTTTTGATTATCCGATGGTCGCGGAGATTGTTTTTTAACCGATGCCGTTGACATAATAACCTCCCAAAACTTTTTTAAAACCATCGTACGCTGGTTTCAATGCCAATATTAATACAAATTCTTAACAATTAGAAATACCAAAAATAAATCATAGGGTATAGAAAAATTCTATGGCTTTTTCAATTTGCTATTTGACTTAGTTTTTTATTGAAGGTATGATCAGAAAAATGAGATCTGGTGGTGAGATAATTGAATTCCAATGATTGGATTATTCTTAAAACTATTGCTGAGGAACTCAGTATCACAAAAGCTGCCGAAAGATTATTCATCTCACAACCGTCATTGACCTATAGACTCAACAAACTTGAAAAAGAGTTCAATACAAAGATCTTGTTCAGACATTCAAACGGCGTCATCTTCACGCCACAGGGTGAGCATCTTTTGAAATATTCAAAAGATATGATCACACAGCTCAATCAGATTAAGCAAGATCTCGTGGATATGGATGATGCCTTTGATGGCACATTGAGGCTAGGCGTCAGCACAACATTTGCCAAATATAATATGGCGCCCATTATCAAGGCCTTTAAAGATCGATATCCCAATGCAAATATTGAATTTTTTACCGGGGCCAGCACAATGGAACTATCCGAAAAGAAAATCGGAGAAGACATTGATATCATCATTAGGCGTGGGGATATTGAGTGGACGGGAAAGAAGCATATTCTCACTGAAGAGCCTTATGGCATCATAACAAATCATTCATTCGAGTTCTCCGATTTGGCAAGCATGTCTTGGATTCTGGATGACTCCGCTACCATTACAAAATCAGAATCCGAGTTCTTGAAATGGTGGGATGAAGCAGTAAAATTACAAAGACCATCAAAAATTATTCGGGTTAACTCAATTGAAACCTGCATTCAGCTCTCCTCACATGGTCTAGGTTGGACGGTAGTTCCAAAAATACATACCACAGGAAAAAGAAATCTATGTTTTACACCTATCATTTGGCCAAATGGTGACATGATGACACAAAAAACAGTGATGCTTTACAAAGAGGAACTTTTGAAATTTAAATTAGCAGAGACGTTCATAAATTTTATTCTTGATGAATTCTCAAACAAACAGTATAACATAGATCACATCTAATAACATTTGTGGTACTTACAACTGATCACAATCGACCATAATTCAAGAAATAATCTATTGCCGAATGACTTAAAAAAAGTCGCCAGAAAACTTTTTATCTACAAATTGCAAGCCAGAGCATCGTCGCTCTGGCTTTTAATTTTTTCTATTTATCTTGGGCTATTAGAGTCTAACTCCTGGTTAGCACTCTCCTTTCCTCTCTCCCCCATCATAGACCCCAAATCCTGCAAATTCAAATCGTCTGCCGAAATCAGGGAAGACGGATCAGCTTTCTGCCCTTCCATTGTACTCGGGATGTCGCCATCCAGCTGGCCGCGAATACTCTCCGCTCTCAAGTTCCCAAGCTCAATGAACGCTTCAACGGCCGTTTTGTACTCTTCATAAGTGCAGAATGCCGTGGCATCCTTTTTCACATAGTCGGAAATCAGGGTGTTGAGGGCTTGGACTTTGGTGGTGAAGTGACCATCGGCAAAATAGTTCTGGATGAGGGTGTTCAGATGATCGTGATACTGTGCCAAATAGTTTTCATTTGACAACAGCTGGTTCAGGAGCGGGCGGGCGTTCATAGCCACGCCGCTGACCGGGGTATCGATTGGGAAGTTGATCACAGATGATGCGTCGCCGGTCTGGAAACCGCCCCAGGCCAGGTTGTAGTCCCACGGCAGAATAGTGATCTGACCGCCGCGCTCATAGAGATAATAATTCTGGGCCATGGTGGAGGAATAACTGTCCAGGTTGACGACGACGGTGTGGGCGGCCAGATAGCGGAGAATTGCATCTGTGTCGAGGCAGGTCTCAAGGTCGGTGCCGGCGGACAGGGCTTTGAGGGCAGTGATCACCCGCTGATTGGCCGCGGCGTCCTCTTCGCCCACGACGTTGTCGAAGATGTCGCTGTAGCTTTCGGGGTCGTCATCCGTATAGGCGAGGCTGCCGCCGTTCCTGGCACCCATGTTGCCGCCTTTTCCGCCGGGGAAGTCACCTGGCGCGTTGGACGTGACGATGCCTGTAGCCTGATCAACTGCGGAGGACGGGGTGTCTGAAGGTGTTGTGGTGGTTGACTCAGACTCAGACGCTCCAGATCCTGCCGATGGTCGTTTGTCCAATGCTGGATCGACGACCATCGGCCTCCTCCCCGCTCCTGGCATTTGATCCTGTCCCATGCTCATCTTTACATTGTAAAGAACGCCGGAGGTGTCTGCGAATACTCTTGTCTCATAGCTGTCATTGTAAAGTTCAACCGCCAGGTATAAGCCCCATGGCTGGCCGTTGACGGAAATGTCGGTGAAACCGAAGTATGGCGCTTCCACGCCGATGGTTTTCATAAGGTCGTAAGAGATGTATTCCTTCATGTAGGTGTTGTCGCCCATCATGTTATTGACGACCAGCTGGTCCAGGCCGAAGCAGGTTTGGCCCTCGACATACTTGTCAAACTTGATTCGGAAACTGTAGCGGTCGCTGTCAGAGGAAGCGACTTGTTTTAAGCTGGAGTTGCCTTTAGGGCGGATGCCGACATCCTTAAAGGTTGTGCCGTTGATGATGACGTCCACTTTGATGTATGCCTCATCCGTTGCGTTGTCCAGCATGGTGTTCCAGTCCTCTTCATCTGTGAGGATTTCCAGGGTGATGATGTCGGTGCCAAAGATTTTTTCAGCGTATTCCGGGGCTGAGTCGAAAGGCAGCTCTGTGACGATTTCTCCAGTATTGGCTGAGTTATCTGATTTGTCTGTGTTGGCGGTGCCATCCGGGGCTTGGACACACCCCGTCAAGATACCGGCAACAACGATTAGAAGCAGTGCCAACACTGATGGGCTGGGCTTTTTCCTGTGTTTTATTTGATTAAGGTGTTTTAGGTGTTTTATGACTGGCTGCGTTTTCATGCGTTGTCACCTTCCGTGAAGTTTTTTGTTTGAAACAGCTGCTGCGGATTTGGTCGACAGGCTGTTGATCCCGCAAACTGTGTCTTTGGATAAGTATATTCTCGAAAGCTGAAAGCAGCCTTAAAAGCGAATTGGTGAATCAAAAAAATAAATACTAAAACTTATCTCAAAACCTGTTTTATCCAGTGTCATGTGAGAATAATAATTACATGCGAGAGTATATTCATAAGTTAATGCGCCACCATCCCAGTGCAGAAAAATAAGAGCGAAGATTATCCTTCTTATTGATCCGACAATGAGGCCTCAACCAATGAAATAATGAGGGGTGTTACTATGTATGACATAACAACCATGAGCAGTAATTATGCAAATCTCGCCGGAATTCTTGCTGGTTTTTCTTTTAGCGGTATTTACTTGCTGATTGAGTACGAAAAAAGAGATTCTTCTGAAGTTATTGGCATTCTGTTTGCCGGATTTTTCGGACTGATTCTGGCGGCATTTCTATTTTCAAACATCAGCAGAATTGCCTATGATCCGGGAAGTCCGGATCTTATGAAAGAATTGTCATTTAATGTAGTGATAGCGAGCATCATTTTTTGTATAGCTGTCATTCAGATGTTTGTAAGTCTCGTCTTTATATTTATCCTCTACAGACTGCCAAAATTGGTCATCAGCCTGGGTAAAATTATTTATTACGAAACCTCTCTTATCACAGCATTGTTCATAACGACGACGATCCCAAGACTCTATGTGGATGACAATCCCGCTGGCTTAACGAAAGACCTTTTTCTGACGGGCTTAGTTTTTGTGCTGGTGATTTATATTTTAAGCAAAATGTTCAAAAGAAGACTGGATCTCATTTTTGAAAAAAAATTCTTACAAATCGTTGCAGGTATCACGGTTTTAATGGTGATGCTTGTAGGCATCTACAGGTCGCGACTTTACCTCGGAGAGATCCCTGTAATTTTTCCTCATTTTCTAAACTTTGTGTATATCTTGATAATCATGATCAATGGCTTCAGCATCAACCATGAGCATCGCATGATGCTGCTGAAAGACAAGCAGGAAATCGATTGATAACAATTTTCATTTAAATGCGACTAACGCTCTCCGTTGGGGGTATATATTTTTTAAATTAAACCTCCTCTTTTACATAGAAGAAGCACAAATTCTCCAAAAAAGAATAATTATATTGTTACAACTGTGCATTCCACTATGATATGAGGAGGAAGTTCCACATGAACAGAATGATTTTTGTCAATCTGCCGGTTAAGGACTTAAAAGTCTCCATGTCTTTCTTTCAAGCCTTAGGCTGGACCTTTAACCCGGTCTACACGAATGACGACGCGGCTTGCCTGGTGATTTCGGATACCATCTATGTCATGCTTCTGAAAGAGGACTTCTACAAGTCCTTCACCCATAAGGAAATTCCGGATACCAAAGTCTATTCCGAGGTCATTATGGCCCTCTCCGCCGAAAGCCGGGAGGCTGTGGATGTTCTGGTCGACAAGGCTTTTGCGGCAGGTGCCACCTACTACAATGACCCGCAAATCTATGACTTCATGTATAGCAGGAGTTTCCAAGATCCGGATCAACACTTGTGGGAAGTCGTTTATATGGAAGAAGTTAACCCGGAGGAGGATCAGAAATGAAGACACTGGAATTCAAGACGACCATTGCCGCGCCGGTAAGTTTAGTTTGGGAAACCATGCTCGGTCCTGACACTTACCGTCAGTGGACCAGCACTTTCGAAGAGGGCTCTTATTATGAAGGCACTTGGGAAGAAGGCTCAAAGATCTATTTCCTGAATCCCACTGGGGCAGGCATGGTGGCTAAAGTGGCTGAGAACAAACTTCACGAGCGGATATCCATCTTGATGCTCGGGTTCGTCGATCAAGGCATAGAGGATACTGAAAGCGAAGACGCCAAAGCCTGGGCTCCGGCGTTCGAAAATTACTATTTCAAATCGACTGACGACGGCACTGATCTTCGGGTCACCATTGAAGTCTTGCCGGAGCATGAAGAAATGATGACGCAGCCTTGGCTGAGGGCATTAGAGATTTTGAAAGCTATGTGTGAGGGACACTGAGTCGTATTTAAATAGCACTATCGCTAAGTTGAACACAAAATTGGGAGAAAGAATGGCGCTTGGCGCTGTTCCTTCTCCCTTTATTTTATGAAGCTCGGTGACGCGGACAACTTTGAACTTGGTGACGCGGACAACTTTGAACTTGGTGACGCGGACAGGTTTCAATTCGGTGCCAGAGCTTGCGAGGATGTATCTCACGTGCAACAAAAGGCGCGCCAGCGCCTTCTTCCAAAGGAAGTGGAAGCGGGGGACGAAAGGCGTAAGCCGCTGACCCCCGCTTCCACAACCGCTTCATTCCATAATCAAAACTACCCGCTTAGCGGGTAGTTTGCTCAGCCCTATAAGGGCTTGTTAC
>CAYQDM010000050.1:0-12245 GCA_964416305.1 uncultured Acidaminobacter sp.
ATCCCCCCAAGCGCCAAGACCCTCAACGACCTACTGGATGCCTACGAGCAAAACGTCGTGCAAGAAGCCCTGGACCGTGCGAACGGCAACATTTCAAAGGCGGCTAAAGCCCTCGGTCTCAGCCGCCAGAATCTACAGTACAGAATTCGGAAGTTTGAAGCTTTGAAACCTTGATAGGTGATCGATCGCAAAATTTATTTGCACCAAAGTGCCAAAAATATTGGCACTTTTTTATATGGTAAGAAGTAGGGTCCAAGTGGCACTCAGTGTCAACGTCAAGCGCCTATTCACCCCCGCTTCCACTTGGAAGCAATAGTCCAAGTGACAGCGTTTCCTCGACTTCATGCATTTTAAAACCAAAAAATGGCGCAAAATAATTTTGCGCATCGAGTTACCATCGGCAGAATATCTTTGAAAGATGCACAGATTACGACACCTCCGGAAGCCGCCCATTTCAAGCTCTGGGCCAATAATATTTAAAATTTCAGTCAATTACGGGCATTTGGCACGAGGCTTGCAATCTGGAAGGGTACCAAATAAATTTTAGGAGGTTTCAAATGTCTGTTGAATCCGTAATTGACCAAAAGGTTAAGAAGCAAGGGATCCGAAAGGGCGTTTTCTGGCCGTCCATCCTGGTCGTCGGCGGAGCTGCCATCCTGGGGACCGTCAACAATGCGCTGCTGACTGAAGTCGCACTGAACAACTTCCTGTTTTCCCTCAGAACCTTCGGGTGGCTCTACCAAATTATTTCTATTGTCGCACTTATCCTGGTTTCCATTATTACGTTTTCGAAGCTCGGCAAGATCAGATTTGGCGGTGATGACGCCAAGCCAAAGTATTCCTTCATGAACTGGTTCGCTATGGCGTTGACCGGCGGAATCGCCACCGGCGTCGTCACCTATGGCGCCAATGAGCCCATCATCTATTTTGGCAACATCTATGGCGAGCTTGCGCAAACCGGCATTGAGCCGGGCACGGCGACCGCGGCGATTTTCTCTATCGCACGCAGCTTCTACAACTGGACCTTCATCCCTTACGCCATGTACTCCCTTTGCGGCCTGGTCATAGCCTATGTCTACTTCAACCGCAAACAGGCGTTATCCGTCACTGCCTCCCTGGTGCCGCTGTTTGGCGAAAAAGTCACCAAAGGCGTTTGGGCCAACATTATTGACACACTTTCACTCCTCGCTATAGCCCTTGGCCTCGCATCTTCACTGGGCGCCGGCCTCGCGCTGGTCGGCTCCGGCATTGAATCCGCCTTCGGCATAGAGCAGGGGCCGATGGTCTGGCTGGTCCTCACCATCATCATCACAGCGACGTTTACTTTATCCTCTCTCATGGGTCTCGACAAAGGCATCAAGCATCTGTCAGATATCAACGCCAAAGTATTTTACATCTTACTCGGTATATTAATCGTTGTCGGACCAACCCTCTATATGCTTAAAATGTCAACTGCCGGGTTGTCCATGTGGCTTCAAAACTTCTGGGGCTGGGGACTTGATGCCGGCGAGGTCGGCGGCGAAGCCCTCGTCATGTGGTGGACGCTCTACGACTGGGCCATTTGGATTGCCTACGCGCCGCTTATGGGCATTTTCTTGGCCATCATCTCCTATGGCAGAACTATTCGTGAATTCATGGTCATCAACTGGATCCTGCCATCTGTCTTCAGCATCATCTGGTTTGGCGTTTGGGGCTCGACGGCGCTGTTCTGGCAGCAGGAAGGGCAGCTGGACCTGATTGGCACCATTCAGGGAAGCGGTGCGGTTTCTGGACTATGGGCATTCCTTGCACACATGCCGCTTGGAATGATTTTTATCCCGATTGTCATGATCACTCTGGTCTTGTCCTTCTCCACAGCTGCGGATTCTATGACTCGGACGATCGCTTCTCTTTGTACTGAAAACATGAAGCACGACGAAGAACCGCCGACTTGGCAGAAGCTGGTGTGGGGCCTTTCCATAGGCGCGATCGCCTTCTTCATGGTCGCCTACGCAGGTGGTGCTCAAGGCGTGGACGGCGTCAAATATCTGGCCGCGGCCGGCGGTACCATGGTGCTCTTTATCTTTGTCCTTCAAGTCATCTCTGCCGTCAAGATGTTCTTTTTCGATGAGATTGTGAAATAAAACGGCATGGGTACCGGACAGAGTGAAACGTCAGACATTGGAGGAACGACATTGTTGAATTATATGGGAACTGAACTGAAACAAAACGGCAACCTGGCGAAGGACGCGGATGCACAAAATGAAAATCCAACTTGTGTCGAACTAGGAGGCACAGCGACTTTAGAGGCTTTGGTCGCAGTTGCAAGAGATCAGGCTGCGGTGATCTTTTCAGATGCCTACTGCCAGCGGGTCAACCGTTCAAGAACGCTTGTCGAAAAATGGATTCGCGAAGGCAGAGTCATGTACGGCATCACCACCGGGTTTGGCGCGCTGTGTGACCGCGTGATCTCAGAAGAAGAAACAGCGCAGCTTCAGAAAAATATCATTTTGTCCCACTCGACTTCAGTGGGAGAGCCTCTCAGCATTGAACAGACCCGGGCGGTTATGTTCATGATGCTGCAGAATATGGGGCAGGGGTACAGCGGTGTCAGTCTGGCGCTTTTGGAAAGAATCCGGCTCATGCTCAATCTGGATCTGATACCGTTCGCCCCCCGGGAAGGTTCGGTCGGGTATCTCAGCGTCGAGGCGCATATTGGGATGGCGATCATTGGACTCGGAAAGATCTTCGAAAACGGTGTCCCCGTGGAGTCGAGGCTGGTCCTGCATAAGCATGGCCTGGATCCTTTTGTCCTGGGCGCCAAAGAAGGTCTGGCCTTGATCTCCGGGACTACCAGCCCGACAGCCCTTGCCGCCCTCGCGGTGTACGACATGAAGACGTCGACCCTCAGCGCGGACATCATAGGAGCATTGTCTCTTGAGGTCAATAAAGGCAATATCAAGGCCTTTGACGAACGGCTGATGCAGGCCAGGCCTTACGCGGAGCAGGGCAACACTGCTGCCAATGTCAGGACGCTGCTTCAGGACAGCGAAATTATTAAAGCCAGCGAAGGCCACCGCCTTCAGGACGCGCTGTCCCTGCGGGCAATGCCGCAGCTCCACGGCGCAGTGAAACGCATGATCCAGGATGCCATCCGGACTGTTGAGGAAGAGATGAACACCTGCAGCGACAACCCCATCATCTGGCCTGAAGGTGATGATGGTCACGCCATGTCCGGCTGCCACTGCGACTCCTCCTACGTAGGCCTCGCGATGGATTCCGCCGCCATAGCCGCCACCACACTGGCAAAAATGTCAGAGCGACGCAACTACAGGCTGATCACTGAGCATCTCTCCGGCATGCCGTGGTTCTTGATTCAGAATCCGGGACTCAATTCCGGGCTTATGATTCCTCAGTACACACAGGCAGGGCTGCTCAATGACATGAAAATCCTGTCTCATCCCGCCTCTGTGGACAGCATTCCAACCTGCGGCGGTCAGGAAGACTATGTGGCCATGGGCTACAACGCCGCAAAAAAAGCGTTGTCTGTCGCGGAGAAGTTGGAGTACATCCTGGCGATTGAGCTGCTCTCAGTCTACCAGGCCCATCAGTTCCTGGATCCAGGCGTCAAGCCGTCTTCGGTAACTGCCGCAATTTTGAAGGAAATAGGGAAACACATTCCAGTGTCCTCCCAGGATCAGTTCCTCTATCCGCATATGGAGTTCCTGAAGGCCCTGATTCATTCAGGACGGCTGGTTGAGATAGCGGAAGGTTATGTGGGGTCCATGCTTTAAGGACCAGGAAGGAAGGCTCCGCCTTCCAAGGAGAAAGGAAGCGTGTTTGTTTATGGCAGCGACAGCGGAACCTAAAGGCAAGAAACAAAAAAGCACATCTGAAAAGCAAGTGGCAGTGGATGTTCAGAAGGTCTTCCTCACCCCGCCTCGGAGGCTCGGAGAACGCGCGATCCTGCTCGGTATGCTGGTGGTGACTTTCATGGTCTTCTTTGGTCCTTTGAAATTTTCCCAGGTGCCGCCCCTTGAAGCCGTGCTGACCGCCATGCTTCCTGCCGTGAGCCTGTCCTGGGGATGGATTGTCTTTTTAAGGTATAGGTTTAGAAAAAGTGAGTATTTAAAAGAGATTTAGAGAGTCAAAAGACAACAGCCGCAGAGGTTTAAACGACCTGTCTGCGGCTGTTTTTTCGTCTTCTTGAAAATCATTCTCGTAGGCTCTGGCACCGTATCAAAACCTGTCCGCGTCACTAAGTTGAAACCTGTCCGCGTCCCCAACCTGAAACTTGTCCGCGCGGCTTTTGGTCTATTGTCCCCAACCCAAATTCCCTGCCCCTGCTCCATAACTTCACCACAAATGGATGCTATTATCCCAATAGATAGAAGGGAGGCTTCATTAACTTATGAAGAGAGTAAACGAAAATTCAAAGCATTCAAAAACAAGTCATCAAGGAAAGTCCAGCATATGGCTGATCGCCATTGCAGCGGTACTCGTAGCAGCCATTGTACTGAGCGGCCCGGTATTGTCCGGTTTCCTGAAGCCGGCAGCCGAAAGTAACGCGCAGGTCGCGACCGCCACATTGGGGGAAGCCATCCTCGAGGACGGCAATTTGAAGTTCGCCGTCGCGGATGTCACAGAACAAGTCACGCTTTATCCCTACCAAGCAGGCGAGACCTACATGGAGGTCATGGCGGTCAAGGACAGCAGCGGCACAGTAAAAACCGCCCTGAACACATGCCAGGTCTGTTATAATTCCGGACAAGGTTATTATGTACAAGAGGGCAGCACTTTAGTGTGCCAAAACTGCGGCAATGTGTTCAACATTGATGACATCGAAGTCATTAAGGGCGGCTGTAATCCAATCCCGGTCATGCCGGATGTCAAAAACGAAGATGGCGAGTTCATCACCATTTCAGGCGAATTCTTAACGGCGAACGCTGTATACTTTGAAGACTGGAAGAGATAATCTCCAAAAGAATCATCTCCAAAAAGATCATAGCCAAACTCGCTATTAAACAGCCAAATTGGAGGAAACTATAATGTCAAACATTGAGCACGATTCAGAAGAGAAGGGACCGCAAGGAAAGCACGGCCATCACCGCCACGGCCTGATGATGCTGGTCGTCTGCCTGGTTCCCATTGCGGCGATCCTATTACTTCCCGCCCTTGGCGTCAATACCGCAAAATACAGCAGCTTAGCCTTTTTACTGTGCCCGCTGCTCCACATAGGCATGATGTTCATGATGCGCCGTTCAGATCACGGAAAATCCTGTTGTAAAGACACTCCCAAGACGGAAGTGGAGTAAATCCATCCTAAGAAAGAAGTACTTCGGCTCAACTGTCGAAAAATAATGTTCTTCAAAACTCAAACCATCCGCAAAGCCCTGGAAGCCCTTCAAAAGCTTCAAGTGCCTCTGCCGATGGTTTTCTTCATTATTATGTCACTCCTTCCCTCAAAAATGGTAAAATTGACACAATGGCGCTTCTCCTCATCACAATGATCCAGCCAAAACCCATTCTTTAGTCACTCAAATCCCAGCACAATTGTTCGAAGAAAGGGGCAACACCATGCGTAAATCTTTACTTGTCACTATGCTCTTACTCATATCCATCACTCTCTGCATACCCACAAACGCCTATGCCGCAGCGCAGCCGTCCAACTGGGCAGAGCCCTATGTTGAAGCTGTGATCACAGAGCCTGAGCTTGAAGTCAACCGCTTGCTGGACGGTTATCAGAACCGGATCACCCGCGGCGAGTTCGCCTACCTTGCGGTCGCTCTCTACAACTATTACACCGGAACCACACCGGAAGCCGGTCAGGCGCGCTTCACCGACACCTCGGACCCCTACGTGCTGGCGGCGAAAAATGCCGGCATTGTCAGCGGCTACGAGGACGGAAGCTACCGCCCGAGCAGCGAAATCCGCAGGGACGAGCTGGCTACCCTATTCGTGAACCTGTTCAAAGCGTCAAAGATAAAATTCCAGCCCGCAGACGCCAATCGCTTTACGGATGATGCCGTCATCCAGTCCTGGGCAAAATCTTCAGTCTACATTGCCAAAACAAACGGCGTTGTGAGCGGCGTCGGCGCCAACAACTACGACCCGGCAGGTACCGCGACCCGGGAAGAAGCCTTGATCATGCTCTACAAAGCCATGCGCCTCAGAGGCGATAATCCAATACTCGAAGTCCACTTCATTGACGTTGGCCAGGGGGACGCCGCACTGATCAAGAAAGGCGACAAGGCAATGCTGATTGATGGCGGCACGCCATTCAGCGACGCGGTTATAGTCAATTATCTTAAAGCCAAAGGCGTCACTCGCCTGGACTACCTGATCGCGACACACCCCCACGTAGATCATATTGGTGCGTTGGACAGTGTCGTGAAAGCCTTTGACGTCTCAAATGTAATCATGCCAAACGTAATAGAAGACACGCCGACCTTTTTAAGCTTCACAAGTGCGCTCTCAACCAAGAGAATTATGCCGAAAGTCCCCGCCGCTGGCACAAGCTATGAGCTTGGAAAGTCTTCCTTTATGGTGCTGGCACCAAATAACGGCAGTTATATAAACATGAACAACCATTCCATTGTTCTTAAGTTGTCAGATGGTGTCAACGATTTCCTGTTTACCAGTGATGCGGGGACGCTCTCAGAAAATGAGATGCTCCAAAGCTTTAGAGATCTGCTCAACGCGGAAGTACTCAAAGTTGCCCATCATGGCAGTGAAGACACCTCCAGTCAAAATTTCCTAAATGCTGTGTCGCCCAAATACGCTTTGATCAGCGTAGGGAAGGGCAATGATTATGGTCTTCCTCACCAGACGGTTTTAAACCGCTTGGCCTCAATGAATGTGAAGCTTTACCGAACCGACCTCCTCAGCACCGTCATTGCGAAAAGCGACGGCATCAGCATCACCTTCGATAAAGTCCCTACTGCCGCCGCCTGGCTGCCGGGCACACGCACGGCTTCGACGTCATTAACTGCACCAGTTACAGCGCCGGTCGCACCCCCTACATCAGTCACCCCGGGGACTCTGTCACCCAACGGCATCATTATAAGCCTGCTGGAAAAGGGCAACGAGCTGGTGACCATCAAAAACACGACCACAGCAGACGTCAATCTGCAAGGCTACAAGCTGGTCTCGGAGAAAGGCAATCAGATCTACGTTTTCCCGAACTATCTCCTAAAAGCCGGCGCCTCGGTTAAAGTTGCCAGCGGTGATGCCACTGGCGACCTCAAGTGGACCACCCAAAATATGTGGAATAACTCCGAAACGGATCCGGCAGCCCTTTACGACAGTAAAGGCGTGCTGGTCTCGCGGGTAGTAAAATAAGGCCGGCAAGTCACATGAATTAGGCTGCCCTGCCGAAAACAAAATAAACCTTAAGAGGTTTCAATATGAAGATCAGAGACTACAACCCGAGCGACTGCGCAGCATTAGCCCAGCTTTTTTACGATACGGTTCATACCATCAACGCCAGGGACTACACGGCGGCGCAGCTTGAGGTTTGGGCAACAGGAAGTATTGACCTGGCAGCGTGGAACCGGTCCTTCCTCGAACACCTCACTTTGGTAGCTGAAATGGACGACATCATTGTTGGTTTTGCGGATATGGACCATCAGGGCCATCTCGACAGGCTCTATGTGCACAAAAACTATCAGGGAAACGGCATCGCAACCGCACTGGTCAAAGCGCTGGAGCAAAGGACAATAAATGAAAACATTGACTCCTATAAAACCTACGCCTCCATAACGGCCAGGCCATTTTTTGAAAAACTCGGATACACGGTGCAGTCTGAAAATACAGTGGTCAGAGGCAGCGTATCCCTGACAAATTTCAAAATGACAAAGAAGCCTCCAGCCAAACATAAGTAGAAAACAAGAGTTTTTACCTATATCAAATCTATATTGGCAAATGAATCCGTCCGAATACCTATATGAAGCCAAAAATCAACGACAGGTGATACTATGCCGATGGTCACACCACACACCACCACGCCCAAGATCACACCTTAAGGAGCCCACACCCATGAAGCACCTGACCGTCACCGCCGCCATCCTCATGCACAATGGCGAAATCCTCTGCACGCAGCGCAAGGAGAGTGAGCGCGACTATATCTCACTAAAATACGAATTCCCCGGCGGCAAGGTAGAAGCAGGGGAGAGCATGGAAGCGGCTTTGTCCCGGGAACTGAAAGAAGAGCTGAATCTGGATCTCAGAGTCCAGCCGAACCACTATTACATGACGGTGGATCACACCTATCCGGATGTTTCAATCACCATGAATTGCTATATATGCGAGATCACCAATAAAACCATTGAGTGCAACGACCATCACCACTATGTCTGGCTGCCCCCAAGTCAGCTCGATACCTTGGACTGGGCGCCAGCGGATTGGCCGGTGGTGAAGCGGTTGATGGCAGAAGCTGAGAGTATGACAGAGCTTTGAAATGCGCCAGAATCATTTTTCCAAACAAAAAGAGACAAACCGCGCACACCTCAACTTGGAGTGAGCGGTTTGTCTCTTTTGCATAGCGATTTCAAAGTGTTGAAGTTCAGAAGTACCGGTCCTCAAGTTCTTAATTGCTTTCATTTCAACCATTTCTTTTTCGTTTAGCCTTTTTCCGCGCAAAGTGACGCAGCAATACTTCGCTGTTCACCAGCCTGCTCAACACCATAAAAGGAAAGAAGAAAATCCAGAACAACAGAAACAGGTAACGGCTGATATTCGTTCGGGGGTTCTTATCGCTTTGGTTCAGAGCAGTTGTGCCGCTGCTCAGGTTTTTATTCGACACTAAATCTTGTAGTGACAGGTCTTTTCGAATGGATTCGGTTGGAATGGGGTCACCGCATTTACCGCAGAATCTAGAATCATTAGCCAGTTCAGTGCCGCATGTTGCGCAGTATTTCATGGTTGACACCTTCTCTTGTTGAAATTTGGAATTGAAACTTGGTATGCACTCATCATATACCAAAATTGAGTGGCTGTACGGTTTTGAAAAGATAAATATTCGGTAAAGAAAAGGCTTTTAGCCGATGGTTCCTTGATCCCAACCAATCCACACCACCTTCCTTCCATTTTTTCCATTCGACAATATTAGACACTAAATTTTCCAATTTTCTTGCAGGATTCCTGGAAATAATCTCGAATGATGTAAGTGCAGTTAATCGGAGGTGTCCTAAGCCCATGGTGCCAGTATCAGGTCTATATGAAGAAGTGATTTCTGAAGCGCTGAGGTCTCAGCTCGAAATGCTCCAGGAGTACCAAAAGGAAACCAAGAAAATAGACCCGGAAGAGGCTTATCTCATTCTGTCCAAATATACCGGACAGGTGATCCGCCGAGCCCTTCGTCTAGTGCGAGAAACTAAGAATACCAAGGGCGGCGAGAGTGATGACAGCGAAGCCTTGGCACATCAGGTGTCACTTTGCAATCAAGTTATCGAACTGCTCGCACAAGTATCAAAACAGGATGACCTCTTAAACTACAAAATCAGTGAGCAGCACGAAATGCTGCTGTCACTTTACTTAAAAATCAACACGATCCGTGCACTCAAAAAAGAAAAATCAGCCCTAAGACCGGTGACACCCATTTCCGAAAGCTCACTATTCACCGGCGCCACCATTGAACCGAGCATGGTCAGCGAGCTGAAAAAAGAGATCCTGACCTCGGACAGGATTGACATTTTGATGTCCTTCATCAAGTTGAGCGGCCTACTTCTGATCATTGAAGAGCTCAAAGAATTCGTTTCCCAAAGCCCAGACCGCAAAGTCCGCTTCATCACCACTTGCTACATGGGGGCGACCGACTACAAAGCCCTTAAGCTTTTGAGCGACATCCCACAAATTGATGTCAAAATGTCCTTCAACAGTGACCAGTCCAGACTTCACGCTAAAGCTTATCTTTTCGAGCGTCAAACCGGATTCTCTACCGCTTACATAGGCTCCTCAAACCTCTCAAAAGCCGCCATCACCAACGGTCTTGAATGGAACGTCAAGTTGTCCGAGCGCGACGCTTTCGAGATCATCAAAAAGTTCCAAGCAACCTTTGAAAGCTACTGGAATGATCCGGAATTTGAAACCATCAACCTGGATGACCCACTCATCTCCAACCGCATCAAAACAGCGCTGCAGCAGTACCAGCAGACACCTCAACATAAAGAACTCCTATTTGACATCACGCCACATCCGTTTCAGCGAGAAATGCTCGACCATCTCCAAGCGGAGCGCGAGGTCCATGGCCGCTACAAAAACCTCCTGATCGCTGCCACTGGTACCGGAAAAACCGTGGTCTCTGCCTTTGATTACGCCCGTTTCTCAAGAAGCATAGAAAACACCGCCCACAAAACCGTCAAGCGCCCGCGCCTCCTGTTCATTGCCCACCGAAAGGAAATTCTGGATCAGAGCCTGAGGACCTTCAGAGTCATCCTCAAAGACCAAAATTTTGGTGAGACTTTCTACGGCGGTCAAGACCCCACTCAGCTGGATCACCTGTTCATGAGCATCCAGACCTTCAACTCCAAAGCTTTTCAGAATCATACGACATCAGACTTCTACGACTTCATTATCATTGACGAGTTTCACCACGCCGCGGCGAATTCTTACCAGAAACTCCTCACTCACTATAATCCCAAAATCCTCCTGGGTCTCACCGCCACACCGGAGCGCATGGATGGTAAAAACGTCTTCCAATATTTTGATCACTTCGTCGCCTCCGAGCTGCGACTGCCCGAGGCTATCGATCGCCAGCTCCTGGCGCCCTTTCTCTATTTCGGGGTTGCAGACAACGTGGATTATACCCAGATGAAGTGGAATGGCCGCTACGACGAGCACGAGCTCACCAAGGTTTACACCGCCAACGACCACCGCGCCAGCCTCGTCTACCAAAAGGTCGAGCAATATCTGAACGATCTGAGCGAGGTCAAAGCCATAGGCTTCTGCGCATCCCAGGCCCACGCCCGACATATGAATGCCTACTTCCAGAGGCGGGGCTTAAAGTCGGAAGTCGTCCTCTCGGATACAGACTCAGCCACTCGTGACAATGCTCAAAAACGTTTAGCCGATGGTCACCTCAACTTCCTCTTCACCGTAGATCTTTACAACGAGGGCGTCGACATCCCGGACCTCAACACCGTTCTCTTCCTGCGACCCACCGAAAGCCTGACCGTCTTCCTTCAGCAGCTCGGCCGTGGCCTGCGCCTCAGTCCTGGAAAAGAGCACCTCACCGTCCTGGACTTCATAGGCCAAGCCCACAAGAACTACCAATCCCGCTTCGAAGAAAAATACCGGGCTGTCTTCGAAAAGAGCCGTCATTCCCTGGTCCATCAGATCGAAAAGAATGTCTTCAAGCTGCCCCGTGGCTGCTACCTTCAGTTTGAGAAAATGGCCAAAGAGTACGTCCTGCGCGGTCTCAAGCAGGTCACCTTCAACGCGCGCTTCCTGAGCGAAAAAGTCCGGACCTTCGAGGCCGACACCGGTCAGCCTTTGACTTTAGCCGCTTTTCTTGAGCATTATAAGCTCTCCCTTTACGACTTCTATGGCTCTGGCGGCACCCCACGCAGTCTCTTTACCCTGCTAAGCCCTGAGGGCTTTGAAGCGACAGACGACTACCTCAGTGTCGTCAAGCGCTTCAAGAGTATGTTTCATCTGAATTCCAGGCGGTTTCTCCGGTTCATCCTGCAGTATCTTGAGGAGAAGGGGTGGGAAAGGGAACCATCGGCCAACTTACTCGAGAATAGGCTGGAGGGTATGCTGTACTATACTTTCTTCCAGAAGCACCCGGGTCAAAACGGGCATGGGGGCTATAAGGACGCCTTAAAAACCATTTTCTCCGCTGATGATCTCCTCACCCAAGAAATCGCCCAAATTTGCGACCACCTGCTCGATAAAATTGAATTCGTCGATGAGTCCGTAGTCCTGGGTTTCGAGTGCCCATTAGACCTGCACTGCGCCTATACGCGGGACCAGCTGATGGCAGGACTCGGGGCCTTTGATGAGCGGTCAAGCCAGGAATTCAGGGAGGGCGTCAAATACCTGAAGGATCAGAAGCTGGATCTGTTCCTGATCAACCTGAACAAGTCGGAGAAGGACTTTTCGCCGTCAACCATGTATGAGGACTATGCCATCAACAGCACGCTGTTCCACTGGCAAAGCCAGAGCACAACCAGCGTGGAGAGCCCGACGGGCCAGCGCTACATCCACCACAGAGAAAACGGTCATAAGATCCTGCTCTTCGTGCGGGAATACAAGAAAGAGCATGG
>CAYQDM010000051.1:0-11676 GCA_964416305.1 uncultured Acidaminobacter sp.
AGCTTAAATTTGAAAGCGATGTCTGAGGCTGATGGCATATCGATGACGCCTTCTTTAAATGCCGCAATTTGTAATGAAATTAGACGAAATGGGTAATATAAGGAATAACAAGTTGACATTTAGTGAAAGAAGGGCTGCCATGACACTCAAATCAACGCGAAGGGGCTTTGATCCGTCGGACGCAGTGTGCTTTTCAGAGAATTCGGTGACGCTGCTCAGAACAGCCCTCGACGAGATCGTTTGGCTGCTCGACCGCGGCTATAAGCTTAAGTCAGTGGTCGAACTGGTGGGCGGTCATTACCAATTGACGGCCAGGCAGCGGATTGCGCTTCAGCGGGCGGCGGCGACTTGCCGTCAGCAACGCCACAGAGCAGAGACTATGCTGCCGATGGTCGCGGCCCAGCACACCCCACTGAACATTGACGGGTTCAATCTCATCATTTTGCTTGAGGTGGCGCTCTCGGGCAGTCCTCTGATTTTGGGACGGGATGGGGTCCTGCGGGATTTGGCGGGGCTGAGGGGGACCTACGGCATTGTGGACAAGACGCGCCTTGCGCTGGCGCTGGTGGGACGGGCTCTGGGGGTACTCGGGGTACCATCGGCAAATTCTTTTTGGATGCGCCGGTGTCCAACTCCGGGCGGCTTGGACAATTGATCCTCGAAGAGGGGACGGCCTGGGACATCCCCATAGAAGTGCTGCTCGTGAAAAACGCGGATGTGGCGCTCGAGGGCGCTCAAGGTGTCGTCACGGGGGACTCGGTGATCCTGGACGATTGCCGCAGCTGGCTGAACCTCGGGCGGTGGATCACAGAAAAGTGGATCCCGGAAGCTTGGATCGTCGACCTGAAAAGCGGTGGCAGACATCTGCGGGTGACGGAGGCTGAAGTGGGGAAGTTTGACTAATATAAAAAGAAACGTCAGCGACAACGCGGACGAATCAGGAAGCGGGGGTGAGCGCGTGGCAACCTTCAAAGTAAAGAAGATCAGGCAATCCAGCGGTATGGACCATTTCGTGTGGAAAGAGCTGGTGCCGATTGATACCTATCAAAACTACAAAATCCGGCCGGGCTTTTTTCTTCAAAACGGCGCAGTGGTAGTCCCTGGGGGGGTAAGCTTCACCATTTACTCCCAGCAGGCCACAGCGTGCAGTCTGGCCTTGTTTGAACGAGGCTGCAAAGAACCCTTTGTGGTCATCCCTTTCCCGGAACCCTATAGAATTGGCAATGTGTTTTCTATGATTGTCTTTGGGCTGGACATTGAGAATTTCGAATATGCTTATTTGGTAGATGGGCCGTATGAGCCTGAAAAGGGACTGATCTTTGACAAGACCAGGTTGTTGCTGGATCCTTTTGCAAAGGCGGTCACCGGACAGAGTAATTGGGGGCAGCGGCAAGGTGTTGAGGAGCCTTATAAAGCCCGGGTGGTGACCAATGGCTTTGACTGGGCAAACTGCAAGCAGCCATTGATTCCTATGCAGGATTTAATCATCTATGAGCTGCATGTGCGAGGCTTTACAAGGCATGAGTCCTCCGGTGTGAAGCATCCCGGTACCTTTGACGGTCTGATGGAGAAGCTGCCCTATTTGAAGGCGCTCGGCGTCAATGCGGTGGAGCTGATGCCAATCTTTGAGTTCGACGAATGCAGAGACCTGCGGGAGGTTAACGGGGTCACACTTTTAAATTATTGGGGATATAACCCCGTCTGTTTTTTCGCACCAAATACCAGTTATACAGCGGGTGTGGAATACAATCAGGAGGGAAAAGAACTCAAGGCATTGATTAAAACCCTGAATGAAAATGGCATCGAGGTCATCTTGGATGTGGTTTTCAATCATACAGCCGAGGGGGATGAACGGGGACCGTACATCTCTTTCAAGGGCCTTGACAACAACGTTTATTACATGCTGACCCCGGATGGGCGTTATTATAATTTCAGTGGAGTTGGAAACACTCTGAACGCCAACCATCCTGTGGTGCAGCGCTTGATTTTGGATTGTCTCAGGTATTGGGTAACGGAGTACAGGGTGGATGGCTTCAGGTTTGATCTGGCGTCGATTTTGGGGCGAAATGAGGATGGTTCCCCGAGCAACAATCCTCCGCTATTGAAGAATCTGGCCTATGATCCAATTTTGGCGAATGTCAAGCTGATTGCAGAAGCCTGGGATGCCGGCGGATTGTACCAGGTGGGGAGTTTTCCATCCTGGAAGCGATGGTCGGAGTGGAACGGCCGGTATCGGGATGACCTGCGGCGATTTTTGAAGGGGGATGCAGGTCTTGCTGAGGCGGCTGCAGAACGGATCGCTGGATCCCATGATCTTTACGATCCGGTGCACCGCGGCAAGAATGCTTCGGTCAATTTCATCACCTGTCATGATGGATTCACGTTATATGATCTATACAGCTACAATGAAAAACATAACGAAGCAAACGGCTGGAATAATTCCGACGGAGAGAATCACAACCACAGCTGGAACTGCGGTGCGGAAGGGGAGACGGAGGATCCTGGGGTCATGGCGCTGCGCAAGCGCCTGATCAAGAATGCCTGCGCGGTTTTGATGGCCAGCCAGGGGACGCCCATGTTCTTTGCCGGTGATGAATTTTGCAACACACAATATGGAAACAACAACGCCTACTGTCAGGATAATGAGGTCTCCTGGCTGGACTGGACACTGCTTGAGAAGAACCGGGATGTTTATGAGTTCTTCAGGAAGATGATTGCGCTGCGCAAGCGCTGTCCGAATCTGCGGGACAGTACAGGTCAGGCTAAATGCGGCTTCCCCTATGTCAGCAAGCATGGTTTGGAGCCATGGAATTTGTCGGATGACCTTGAGACACGATATCTGGGAGTCATGTTTGCGGGCAAGGCAGAAGAGGCGGGGGAGGATCAGGAAGACGAGATCATCTATGTTGGCATGAACATGCACTGGGAGTCCAGGCACGTGATGCTGCCCGCCCTGCCGCTGGGATTGGAGTGGCGGATGGCAGTCAATACCGCTCTGCCGGCAGGAGAAGAAATCGTTGAGGAGCCGTGTAAGATGACGGCTGTGCATTATGAGTTCGACTTTGAGCCAAGGTCTGTGGTCATTATGATGGCTTGCAGGATCCATAGGGCAGATTCAAGAGGCGGCAGGCATAAATAGCTCAAAAGTGAAGCCGGTGCAGGGAAGGCGTGATGACCTTGACTTCCTTGCACCGGTTTAATTCCTTTTTCCCTTGTGTTAGAATAGATTAACTTCACTTCACGTCATTGAAGTCTGAGGCTGTAAGTCATTTAATCTTATACAGAAGGGTGAAATAAAATTGCTGTTAAAACTGCGAGACAACCTGTTGCTGACCATGATCCTCATAGTTGCGTCTGCAGCTGTTTATGGTGTACAATACTTAATTTTTCAAAGAAGCGACGAAACCCTGTTCTACCTGCTTCAGGACCTGGCTTTTGTACCGGTTCAGGTTCTGATTGTCACACTGGTGATCAATCGGTTTCTAAGTCTGTCTGAAAAGCGTAAGAAAGTAAAAAAAGTCAACGTTATCATCAGCACCTTTTTCTCAGAAACCGGGACAACGCTGCTTTTTGAAATTGGAAAATTCAACCGGGAAAACGCCGCCCTATGTGAGAGGCTCAAAATTACGGATTTGAAAAAAGAGAAGTCTTTGTTCATTGGTAAACGCACTCAAAGTGCTTACCCTTATGATTTTTATGCGGATCCGGCAAAACTCGGAGATTTGGCTTTGGTCATGGAGGGTTATAAGGCACCTCTTCTGAGTATGCTCGAAAACTCCAACTTGCTTGAGCACGATTCCTTTACGGATATGCTCTGGGCAGTCTTTCATGTGGCGGATGAATTGAAAATCCGTGGTCCTTTCGGTGAAATCGATCCAATCGATATTGAACACCTCTCCAACGATCTGCGTCGGGCCTATGAAGCCCTTGTGGCGGAATGGATCCAGTATATCCTGTACTTAAAAACAGAGTATCCTTTCCTTTACGTCGCCGCACTCCGGAAAAATCCTATGCAGATCAGAGAAGAGGAAGCAGCGTAATGATTAAAATGAAGAGGGCGTGATGACATGGCTGGCACCTGCGTGACTTGTCTGTGGGAAAACTTTCATGAGCCGCTTGAAAAATTTATTGCGAGGCGCGTGGCCAATCCCCATGACGCGGAGGATTTGCTTCAAGAGGTCTTTGTCAAAATCAGCCTTAAACTGGATACCTTGATGGATCAGGAAAAGATCCATGCCTGGGTTTATCAGATTGCCCGGAATGTCATAATTGACTACTACCGAAGCGAAAAGACCTTTGCGGCGCTTCCGGAGGATTTGGCGGAAGGTGTGGAGGGGGTTTTGGAACCATCGGCAGAAGGAGAGGCAGGGGGCGGCGGCAATGCCAATGCAGAAATGGCGGGCTGTCTGACGGGCATGATCCAGCAGCTGCCCGAGAAGTACCGGGAGGCCATTCTGCTCACCGAATTTGAAAACCTGACGCAGAAGGCGCTGGCCGAGCGGCTGGGGCTGTCGGTGTCCGGCGCAAAATCCAGAGTCCAGAGGGCCAGGAAATTGCTGAAGGACATGATGCTGGACTGCTGCAGGCTTGAATTTGACCGCTGTGGCAACATCATTGATTTCCAGAAGTATCAGCCGGGAAAAAAATGTTGAAAAAGACGCGGGAATGGCGTCTTTTTTTGCGTCCTTTTTTGCGCCGCAGCGTCTATAAGGGTGAGTGTCATTTAAGATTTAAGTGGAGGGTATGTTATGCATAAAAAGGAAGAAGTAAGGGAACACATACAAAAGAATTATGCCGCGGTTGCTTTAAAACAGGGTGCCGATGGTGGCTGCTGCAGCAGCGGATGCGGGTGTGGCACTTCGACTGTAAGTTTGCTGGATGCTTCCGCGCTCATTGGATATTCGGCAGATGAATTGAGCCAGGCTCCGGAAGGTTCCAACATGGCGCTGGGTTGTGGAAACCCTACGGCCATTGCAGCACTGAAGCCCGGCGAGGTCGTTCTGGATCTTGGCAGCGGGGGTGGCTTTGACTGCTTCCTCGCGCAATCCAAAGTGGGAGAGACCGGCTATGTGATTGGCGTCGACATGACACCGGATATGGTCAGGCTGGCGCGCAAAAACGCCCATGAGGCAGGCTTTGACAATATGGACTTCAGGCTGGGAGAAATTGAGCATCTGCCGGTTGCGGATGCGTCTGTGGACGTGATTATTTCCAATTGTGTCATCAACCTCTCAGTGGACAAGCAGCAGGTGTTTAAAGACGCGTATAGAGTGTTGAAGCCTGGGGGA
Organism: uncultured Acidaminobacter sp.; assembly: GCA_964416305.1. GTDB lineage: Bacteria > Bacillota > Clostridia > Peptostreptococcales > Acidaminobacteraceae > Acidaminobacter. The sequence continues at coordinate 5,289 of CAYQDM010000051.1, forward strand.
CGCATCGCGGCATCAGACGTGGTAGCCACTGCCGTGATCCCTGAGAGCATGCGTGAGGACCTGAGGCTGGTGGCCAGCTGTATAGGCGGCGCGGAGTATGTGGAGGATCTAAGGGTTATTATGGAGAAAGCTGGCTTCAAAGAGATCCGGTTGGTGCCCAAGGACAACAGCCGTGAACTGATTTCCACATGGGCGCCGGGACACAAGGCGGAGGACTACGTGGCGTCTTATTTGATTGAAGCGGTGAAATAGAAATAGAAATAGAAATAGGAATAGAAATAGAAACTGAAAAAGCCTTGAATTAAGTCATTGAAATGCTTAAATTGGGACCTTCAGGATGTCGAACAAAGACTTCCTGATGGTCCTGATTTTTTAGGGGAAGTGCATTGTGGAAATATTACCATTCCCGAGTTCGGTTTTATCTCGTCACCAAGTGATGCCCGGCGAATTTTTAGCCATTAGTTAGGCCAAACGTATATAATGAGATTATTGGATCAGAATCTGAGCAAAAGATTTTTGGGTGAGGAAAAATGTTGAAAAATTATAAACTTGAACGCAAAAAATTAATACTGTCTTGGTTGATCGGTCTTTTCAGCTTGGCTGGGATCTTTTTTTCCACACGCCTCGGTTTTAATGAATTTTCGATTAACTTCCCGTGGAGTTTGATTTTGCCGATGGTTGTTACTCTGGCCTGGGGTCGATTCTATGGCATGGTGTGTCTGCTTCTCGGAGGTGTGATCATCTATCCATTTATACTGGGACCTTATAACGGATGGGCTTCACTGGTTCCGGCAATAGCGTATGGGTTATGGATTCAGATTCAAGGATGGGGAGTGCGTCACAGAGAAAATTCTAAAGCTTTGCGCTATAATCCTTATCTGCTGCAGATGATTTACAGTGTGTTCAGAATGGGGCTCTATCTCGCTCTATTTCCAATTTTGCTTAAGTTTAATGGAGGTTTTCTCTATCCCAATGCACTAAATTCAATGTCAACCGAAGTGATTGTGATTTTTGCTGTCAAAGGTATAGTCGTCGAATTCGTATTTTTGGCATTGGCTGATGCTCTGCTACAGCTTCCATTCGTCAGACGGATGATGGATCTTGAGGTTCGTATTGGCAGTGAGCGCAATACCCTGATCATGTCGCTGATGTTTTTTGGTGGTCTCGTTTTCGCCTGGCTGTTGTTATTTGTACAGCAGGTCATTGTTCGGGGAGAATCGATCTCCGTCTGGTTCCTGGGCAGACATGATGAAACACAGATAACATTAATTTTGTCAGGACTCCTGTTTTCAATTGTAGGTGGGATCACAGTCCGATTTGTCGAAAAAACACTGGCTTCAAAGGTCGAATTGCAGAATAAACAGCAAGCTTTGACAATGGCTAATAATGAGATCCTAAAATTGAATGAAGTGTTGGAGAAGCGCGTCGAAGAGCGGACTGCAAAACTAGAAGAAGCTGCAGCTGATCTTGAGTCTTTTGCCTATACGGTTTCACATGATCTAAAGTCACCGCTGAGAGCGCTTCAGGTATATGCCTCCATGCTGAAAGAAGACAATCTCAAAGAATTAACCGATACAAGCCTGGAAATGCTGAAGGAAATGCAGACTTTGGTTGATGATATGATTGTGCTTATTGAGCACCTGCTGAAATATTCAGTCATGGCCAAGACGCCGCTTGAGGTTGAAATCATCCATTTGAATGATCTTGTTGAGGATTGTATCAAGACATTAATTCAATCAGGATCTGATCATAGGGTTCAGGTCGAGATCTCTGAACATTTGCCTGTGATCACTGGCGATCGTGTTATGATGCGTCAGATCTTTATGAATCTATTGGATAATGCCATTAAGTTTTCAAGTCATCAGTCAGAACCTCTAATCATTATCTCTTCGATTGAAAAGGATGATTGTTTGGAAATTTGTATCCAGGATAATGGGGTGGGGTTTGATTCGGCTTCGAAAGCGCAACTTTTTCAAATTTTTGGACGGGGACATCGAAAAGAGGATTTTGCTGGCTATGGCGTTGGGTTGGCCACGGTGAAGAAACTAATTGAAAAGCACGGGGGAACCGTATCACTGGAAGGATTGGCTGGGGAAGGTGCATCAGCGTGTATAAGCCTGCCGTTGGAAAGGAGGGTGTAACGACATGTATCGAGTGATGATTGTGGATGATATGCCCATCTTTCGACGACAGATTAAAAGGCTGCCGCTTTGGGGCAGCTCTACTGGATTTGAGATTGCCGATGAGGCGAGTGATGGTCAAGAGGCACTTCGGAAGTTGAGGCATCAGTCATTTGATCTTCTTATATCAGATATTCGTATGCCTGTTCTGGATGGACTTGAATTGCTCAAGAGCGTACAACAGGAAAACTTGGTGCCTTGTGTTGTATTTTTATCGGATTATGGTGAGTTTGGGTTAGCGAAGGAAGCTATTCATCATGGGATCTTTGACTATTTGTTGAAGCCGGTGGATGAGCGGTTGCTGGCAGCGCTCTTGTTAAGGGTTCGAAAGCATTTGGAGTCATTAGAAGCACGAGATACAGAAGTCAATTTGTTAAAAGCAAGACTTACTGAGACGGTGGCACTTTATTATCCTGATGGACAGATTCGTGAAATCATTGAGTCACTCACCAGTCAACGACTGAATGCAAGTGATTTATTTCAGGATATGATAAGGAAGACCTATTTAGCCCTGGATCTCGATGTAATCAAAACCAGAGCGGTTCTTGAAAAGAGTTGTCAGGAGATTTGCTCAAAGTTGGCAGAATCATTGGATTGGCTCCCGCTTTTTTTAAACAGCCGCGATTTAATGCTCTTTGATTATGAAACAGAGTTAAATTTTGACTGTTCTGATCAAGAGGCTTTTGAAAACTTGTTTTGGATCGTCAAAAATAGGTTTGAGAGACTCGTTGAGATTCTAAATATCCTGGATCCATGGGATCAGGGACACACGCTCATAAGTAAAATTAAAGAATATATTTTAACTCATTGTGAGGCGGTGGCTTCTCAGGAGGAAATTGCCAAGGAATTTTATCTGACAAAAAATTATATTGCGGAGACTTTTAGGCGTGAAACAGGAATCACACTTGGAGATTATATTACTAAAGTAAAATTATATAGAGCCTTGGGGCTTATGTCGGACAGCGAACTAAAAACCTATGAAATCGCCGAACTGTTAGGCTATAGTGATGAATATTTTTCTAAGTTGTTTAGACGACAATTTGGAATGTCACCCACACAGTATCGTCAGAAGAACACCCGTAAATTGTCAGGGTAAAAGCCGTGTTTTGAACCTTCGGTCTTGTTCAAGTGTTTAGTATGATAAATATATAACAAAATCATACGAAAATCTTGAAGGAGGCTCATCATGGTATTTAAGTCAAAAATGTTTAAACTGTTGGTGCTTGCGGGACTTGTATTCAATCTCACGGCTTGTGGCACGGCAGAAAAACAAAATACAGAAGCACCGGTCAGCACACCTGCCCCGGAAATTTCCACTGAAGTCGAACAAGCAGAACTCGAATGGGATATTCAGCCGCCGCTTGGCATTGTTAAAGGTGATTACTATTCAACTGAAGAACGTTTCCGTCAAGGTCATCTGGGAATCCTTGAAATCGTTAAACAGGATGATAAATTGGTTTACATAGAGTTTAATGAAATGACACGCCCTAATTATTATGAGCGATATTTTCAGAATGTGCCTAAACGGCTTTCGGAATATAATTTCAGTATGGGTGACAAAAAAGGCGCTGCTTGGGTACAAAGCGTGGTTGCTGTTGAAAAACAGATGATCGAGGAGCAGCGTGTCACCGGCGAATTTGATACAATTTCGGGCGCGTCCAACAGTGTAAACCAATCCATGATCCCACTTGCTGAGAAATTGGCGCCGCTACTGGATCAACCATCGGCAAAAAAATATTACAGCATTGCAGAAAAACTTGGCGGTGGTTTGACAGGCTTTGTTCAAGTCGTCATTGAAAATGGCAAAATCACATCAGTAAGGTATGACGAAATTTTCGCCAATACACCTGAAGAAATTGAGGACCCTGCGCTGAAGGCGTTCTATCGTCAATCCAAATACGAGAGTGTCGAATACCAGGAACCGTCGCGCATTGGCTTCAACATTCAAATGGATGCTTTGAATGCAAAAGTGGTCGAAACACAGGATTTATTGGATCTGAATGGCCTTCCTTCAACGGATGAGTCCGGCGACTATGCATCAAGTGGATTTACTATTCGAAATGCAGCATGGGACAACTACCTGAAGCTTGCTGGTACACTCCTTGAAGAAATCGAAAAAGATGGTGCTTTAAACTAATAATACTGATTAATATCCCCCATATTTTGAGTCGCTTCTTAGCGACTCTTTTTTTGTGTGCGAATGGTGCAGCCGAGATTGTGACAAATCTTTCATTCTTAACTCATGCACTGTCGAGTTGAATGTTACAGAAATGTTACAAACCTCTGGCCCCGTTTTTGGTTTGGTGTCAGGCACTCACTCAACTTTGGTGTCAGGCACTCACTCAACTTTGGTGTCAGACACTCACTCAAGTTCGGTGTCAGGCACTCACTTGAAAGCTGTCCGCGTGGCCGACAGCCTATTGCCCCAAATCAAAAATTGGACAGAATGGCTCGAATAACATACAATGTAGTTTAGACCTTTACCAAAAAATTCTACACAATAGGGAAAAGGCCATTACAAAGGAGTTTTTAGATTGAAGTTTAAGTCATTGGGCATCATGCCCGCCATTCTCAAAGCAATTAAAGAAGAACACTATGTTGAGCCTACGGAGATTCAGGACCAGGCAATTCCGCTGATCTTGACCGGGAGAGACGTACTCGGCTGTGCCCAGACTGGGACGGGGAAAACTGCCGCTTTCGCAATCCCAACGCTCCAGAGGATCATTGAAATGAAGCAGGAAGGTCTTACAAACGCTTCATCCCAATCCGGGAAGAAGCATGACGGCATACAGTCTCTGATCCTGACGCCTACCCGCGAGCTGGCCATTCAGATCCGGGACAGCTTCCATGCTTATGGACGTCACGTTCATTTGAAGACCGGCGTCATCTTTGGCGGGGTGCCTCAGGGTCCTCAGGAAAAGATGATCAAGGACGGCCTGGATATTTTGGTCGCAACGCCTGGACGTTTGAACGACCTCATAAACCAAGGCATCATCAAGCTCGACAAAGTCAAGATTCTGATTCTCGACGAAGCAGACCGCATGCTGGATATGGGCTTTATTCACGATGTCAAAAGGATTGTCGCTAAAGTGCCTTCTGAGCGGCAGACACTTTTGTTTTCCGCGACCATGCCAAAGGAGATTTCAGCCCTGGCAGATGCCATGCTGAAGCACCCTGCCAAAGTGTCTGTGACACCTGAGGTCGTGACGGTGGAGGCGATCAGCCAGAGCGTTTACCTCGTCAACAAAGCCAACAAGCGAAAGCTGCTGATCCATCTGCTGAAGGATCCGGCACTGGAGTCTGTGCTGGTGTTTACCAGAACCAAGCACGGCGCTGACCGCGTGGTACGGGAGCTTGTAAAAGCGCATATTTCCGCTATGGCCATCCATGGTGACAAAAGTCAGAACAGCCGTCAAAACGCACTGGAGAATTTCAGAAAAGGCGCCATTCGGGTCCTGGTTGCAACGGATATCGCTGCCAGAGGGATCGATATTGATGAACTGTCTTATGTCATCAACTTCGACCTTCCAAACGTTCCGGAGACCTATGTTCACCGGATTGGCAGAACCGGCCGGGCGGGCCTCAGCGGAATCGCCATGTCATTTTGCGATGTGGAGGAGCTGCCGCTGCTGAAGGATATTGAAAAGACCATCGGCAAACGCATTCCTGAGGTGAAAGAGCACCCATTTCCTCTGGACGCCACAGTCAAGGACGACTTGTTTATTGAGCCGCGTCCTCAGCAACAAAAGCATCAAGGCAAGCCAGCGCAGCAGAGGGCCAAGGCAGACAGCCGTCATGGCGCACCAAAAGCCGCAGTTCAGGCAGAGCCATCCGCTGTAGTGAACCGCAGGCGAAACCGAAGAAGAAAGCCCACCGCATAAACCGGGTATGAGCCCTTTGTCATGAATCAAGTTTTCACTTACGCGATTGACAAATCAAATATCAAGGCTTATGATGTTGGTGTTCGAAAAAGCTTTTTGCAAATATGATCGAAACTTTAAACAACGACAACTGAAACGAAGATGTACGGGGGAGTCAGTAAACTGGCTGAGAGGGAACTGTGAGTTCCGACCCATATCACCTGCTCTGGATCATGCCAGCGAAGGGAGGAGACATAAGCTTACACCTATGAGACTCATCCTCCGGATGAGTCTTTTTTATTGTAAAACGAAAACCCCCGGTTCTACCGGGGGTTCTAAAGAGCTTTA
>CAYQDM010000052.1:0-11193 GCA_964416305.1 uncultured Acidaminobacter sp.
GACTTAGGATCTAGTGTCCAGTACGTGGGGGTTCAAGTCCCTCCACCCGCACCAATTACCTTTATATGCGGAAGTGGCTCAGAGGTAGAGCATCGCCTTGCCAAGGCGAGGGTCGCGAGTTCGAATCTCGTCTTCCGCTCCATATGCGTTCGTAGCTCAGTTGGATAGAGCAACGGCCTTCTAAGCCGTGGGTCGGGGGTTCGAATCCCTCCGGACGCACCATCTTTTAAATATATGCATTTCATAGAGAAATGCGTAGATTGTGGGCCATTAGCTCAATTGGTTAGAGCATCCGGCTCATAACCGGCAGGTCCGGGGTTCGAGTCCCTGATGGCCCACCATATGCCCAGATAGCTCAGTCGGTAGAGCAGAGGACTGAAAATCCTCGTGTCGCTGGTTCGATTCCGGCTCTGGGCACCACAATTTATTAAAACTGGGTTTAACCCAGTTTTTTTATTTTTTGAAAGTTGCCAAAACTATTGTATACTAGAAGTAATGCAAACAAAGTGAGGTGTCCATTATGGATTCGATCATTAATATTTTCGCAAGTATGCGAATTATGGACGTTATAGATATTGCTATAGTAGCCTATGTTTTCTATAAAATATTTATGTTGATTAGGGAGACCAGGGCCGAACAACTGATCAAAGGTTTGGTAGTGCTGCTGGTCATCATGAAACTGTCAGAGTGGGCAAAATTGTATGTCGTTCATTTCATATTACTTAATACTATGACACTTGGATTAATCGCTTTGATTATTGTTTTTCAGCCTGAGTTAAGACGAGCGTTAGAGTATATTGGCAGGAACAAAATTTTCTTCGCTAAAATGGCTGAAGAGCAAGAGGAAGCTTTTAATCGTACAGTCCACGAACTTGTAAGCGCAGTGGTCAGCCTTTCTCGAGAGCAGATTGGTGCCTTAATTGTTATGGAAAGACAAACTGGATTAAATGAGATTTCATCAACAGGCGTAAAAATTGATGCTGAAATTTCAAGTGGACTTTTGATTAATATTTTTATACCTAATACACCGCTTCATGATGGCTCGGTCATTATCAGAAAGGACAGGATTCTTGCAGCCGGTTGTTTCTTGCCATTATCGGCTAATCAAACAATCAGCAAGGAGCTAGGTACGCGACATAGGGCTGCGCTTGGAATAGCTGAACAGTCGGATGCGCTGGTAATCATTGTTTCTGAAGAAACAGGGACTATTTCTGTCGCTTTAAACGGGAAGCTGTCCCGATATTTGGATGCCAATACGTTAACGAGTGTCATCAAGAAAGCCTATTCTGAAGAAGAACAGCCAGCTATTATGAAGCGGCGCTGGAGGTTAAATCATGAACTTATTAAAAAGAATTGACAGGTGGAAGCAAAGTCCCAAATATTCTAAGTTCCAGAGGAATATCACGCCCAAATTGTTAGCGATTTTATTCGCCGTCGTTTTTTGGCTCTATGTCATGGATCAAGTGAATCCTGAAATGGTAAAAACCATTCCGGATGTAAAAGTTGAATTGTTGAACATCGAAAACGCACAGAATCAAGGATTAGTCATGATGGGTGAGAAAGAATTCTATGTGGATGTCAAACTTAAAGGGCGAAGAAGCGAAGTCATTAAAGTGACATCAAATGATCTGCTGGTAACCGCAGACCTTGAAGGTTTTCAAAAGGGAACTAACAACGTCATGCTGAGTTCAAAAATATTTGTATCAAATGTTACTATTGAGAGTCTTTCGATGAATTCCATTAAGATCTCTTTGGATCGAATTGTCGAAGTAGCGAAAACCGTAAAGATAGACTATGTTGGAACAATTGCAGAGAACTACACAGCCGGTGAATTGTCTGTGGCTCCGGAGGAGATCTTGGTCAAAGGACCTGAGAGTCTTGTCAACAATATCTCTTCACTTCGTGGCGAACTGGACCTTACTGAGGTTTCAAATCAATTAATTAAAGAGATTCCTGTTACAGCGATAGATCTGGATGGAAACGCCGTTAATGGTGTTGAACTCGGCAGAAGTTACGTAACCGCTCAACTCGGCGTTTTCAGACTTTCAAACATACCGGTTGAGGTAACGCTGCGTGGGGCGGTAGGCAATGAGTACAAGCTCGTAAAGACTGAAGTTCTTCCGGCTTTGGTCACTATTCGCGGTGAAGATGCATTAATTTCGACTATAGAGAAAGTGAATACAGAAGTCATTGACTTGTCGGGAATGACCGAAACTTTTGAAACGGAAGTTGCATTAAATCTTCCGGAAGGCGTTACGGCACCATTTGCTGAAGAGACCATCAACGTTAAACTCCATATTGAGCCTATGATGGTAGGGTCACTGGAATTTACTTCGGATGAGATCACTATTGAAAATATGGATCCTGAAATGAATTATGAAGTGCTCAGTCCTGCGAGTAATGTGTTTGTAGCCTATGTACGTGACGCCAAGAGCGTTGTCGAAGGGCTTAATAAAGATAATTTCAAATTATCTGTGGATGTGGCTGGTGTTGAGGCGGGTGACCATCGGCTGGCCTTAAAATATTTTTCTGAGGGATCACATGATTCGGTGGAAATATCACCTGAAACGCTGTTGGTTAGAGTCACCCGGAGGTGATGAAATAAGTCATGGAACGTGAAATTGAAATGATACTGGACTCCACTCACGATGCCATGATCGCGGTGGATAGAGAGGGCAGAATAACGTTATTCAATAAAGCGGCCGGTTTGCTGACTCAAAAGAACCCTTTAAGTGCCATTGGAAAACCGGTCGATGAAATTATTGAAAATACACGCTTGCCTTGGATTCTAAAAACCGGACTCAGCGAGCTGAATCAGAAGCAGCCATTGGGCGAAATCACAATCATTACTAATCGAATGCCGGTGATGAATGAACACGGGGAAGTTGTCGGGGCGATTGCGGTTTTCAGGGATATTACTGAAGTTCAGGAACTCGCTGAGGAGATTACAAATCTAAAAGAAATCCGGGGAATGCTGGAGGCAATCTTCAATTCAACCCAAGATGCGATTTCGGTGGTCGATCAAGATGGCATTGGTGTCATGATAAATCCGGCTTACACCCATATTACAGGTTACACGAGTAAAGACGTTATTGGTAAAATGTGCACTGTCGACTTCAGCGAGGGTGAAAGTGTACATTTAAAAGTATTGGCGACGGGTAAAGCTGTGAAAGGCGCGCGGCTGAAAGTCGGCGTCAACCGAAAAGAGGTTTTGGTTGAAGCCGCGCCCATTATGGTAGGGGAAGCACTGCGCGGCAGTGTTGCAGTGATTCATGACCTTTCCGAAATCAATAGGCTGATTTTAGAGCTCGATCAGGCTAAGCAACTCATCCGCAATCTGGAAGCGAAGTACACTTTCTCAGATATAAAGGGTAAACATAGTACGATCATGAACGCAATCGAAAAAGCGAAACTTGCAGCAGTTACGCCTGCGACCGTTGTACTGCGAGGAGAGAGCGGAACTGGAAAAGAATTGTTTGCACATGCCATTCATAATGCCAGCGAGCGCAAATATTCTCAGTTTGTGCGAGTGAATTGTGCTGCCATAAGTGAAACCATTTTAGAGAGTGAATTGTTTGGCTACGAAGAAGGCGCATTCACAGGTGCGAGCAAAGGTGGAAAGAAGGGACTGTTTGAGCGGGCGCACGGTGGAACACTTTTTCTTGATGAAATCGGCGAAATTAGCCTTAACATGCAGACCAAACTACTGCGGGTGCTTCAGGAAAAAGAAATTGTACGTGTCGGCGGAACAAAAGCCATCCCTATTGATGTCAGGGTAATTTCAGCAACAAACCTCGATTTGGAGAAGGCAGTGGAGCAGGGGCGATTCAGGAAGGATCTTTATTATCGGATTCACGTATTTCCAATTTCGATCCCACCTTTAAAGGATCATAAGGATGATGTGAGAGAGCTGGCTGAATTTTTTATAGTTAAATACAATCAGGAGTTTGGCAGGAATGTAAGCGACCTTTCTGATGAAGCCATGGAAGTGATGCTGGCATATGATTGGCCTGGAAATGTTCGAGAACTTGAAAATTTCATAGGGCGCGCATTAATAAATATGAAAATAACAGAGACGACTATTCTAAAACGCCATTTGCCAAATCTTGATTTTTCTGGACCGGAGGTTCATTCAGAAACCAAAGAAGTGTCTCATAGTGTGCCGGGTCATCCAACAGCAACTATGGCAGAGGTTGTTGAAAAAGCAGAACGACAAGCGATCTTTGAGGCACTGGAGGCATCAGGGGGCAATCGAGAGCAAGCAGCCAGACTTTTGGAGGTATCATTAAGAACCCTGTATTACAAGATTCAAAAGTATCAGCTTCAAAGCGAAGAAATCATACACACGAATTAAACGCAGTGCAATAAATTGCACTAAAAATCACGAAATGCAGAATATTGCATGCTGAATTTTGCACAAATTTTTCCTATAAATCTTGTGAAAATAAAAGCGTCCGGTGAAACGCCTGAAAGCCAGGGGTACCAGTACTTTTAAAAGTACGGTCTCGCTGGCTTTTTAATATTTTTTGGCATGGGAATTGCGTATTATATTTGTGTATGCCAAAGGAGGTACTGAGTTTGATAAAAGAATTCGTTTTAGTAATTAATCCGGGATCTACTTCGACAAAAGTTGCCGTTTTTAGAGAGAATGAATTGATCATTCAGGAGAACTTGACTCACTCAGCTGAGGCGTTGTCAAAATATGAACATATCGCAGATCAGTTTGATTTCAGGACGGAATTAATACTTTCCTGGTATCAGAACTCGGGTTACAGCCTGAACGCCCTTAGAGCAGTCATTGGACGCGGCGGTTTGCTTAAACCTATGCCTAGCGGCATCTATGAAGTTACGGATGCCATGATGGAAGACTTGAAAATTGGAATTCAAGGGCAACATGCATCAAATCTTGGTGGCCTGATTGCGGACTTGATAGCGAAGAAAGCGGGCGCTAAGGCCTATATTGCGGATCCGGTCGCCGTGGATGAATTTGATGAAGTGGCTCGTATATCAGGAATACCGGAGATTAAACGCAAGTCATTGGTTCATGCTTTAAATATTAAGGCTACCGCGCATCGGTATGTAAAAGAGCAGGAGAAAGACTTAAAGGACATGAATTTGATCGTAGCGCACATTGGAGGTGGCATTTCAGTCGCACCTATGGTCAAGGGCAAAATTGTGGATGTCAACAATGCCAATGAAATGGGTCCTTTCTCACCTGAGCGGGCGGGGACATTGCCGGTTGGCGATGTGGTTAAAATGTGTTTCTCAGGTGCCTACACGGAAAAAGAATTGAAGGCCAAGATCAACAATAAAGGCGGACTGGTAGCATATCTTGGAACCAATGATGCCCGTGAGGTCATCAAGCGCATTGAGGCTGGTGATCTTCAAGCGAAATTGATATTTGATGCCATGGGATATCAAATCGCCAAAGAGATAGGCGCTATGGCCGCAGTCCTTGAAGGCCGTGTGGACGCGATTCTTTTGACGGGCGGAGTGGCGTATTCTAAGTACCTTACTGACTTAATCACTTCTCACGTGTCGTTCATAGCACCTGTAGTCATCAAACCGGGTGAGGATGAAATGACAGCTTTAAACGAAAGTGCTTTGAGAGTTTTGGATAAAATTGAGACTGCGAAACTATATGAAAACGAGGTGAACTAGGTGATTAAGAACTTTGACGAAGTTATCGAGGCTGCCAAGTTGCGGGGACCTAAAACTTTAGCCGTTGCCTGTGCCCAGGATGAGGATGTATTGTTGGCGGTAGAAAACGCCAGAAAAGCAGGGATCGCTGAGGCAATTCTCGTTGGAAATAAAGCAGAAATTGAAGCCATTGCCAATAGACAAGGTATTGATTTGAAAAATTATGAGGTCGAAGATATTCAGGATCTGGCGGAAGCCTCTTTAAGAGCGGTGGCACTGGTATCAAGCGGTAAGGCTCACCTTGTCATGAAGGGTCTGGTAGATACCGCAATAATATTGAAAGCCGTTTTGAACAAAGAAGTTGGACTTCGAACCGGCAACGCCTTGAGTCATGTGGCTGTATTCGACGTTCCAAATTTCCCAAGGCTTTTGTTTGTAACTGATGCGGCAATGAATATTGCACCGGACGTCGAGACAAAGCGAATGATTATTGAAAACTCACTGGATGTGGCGAAAGCGCTGGACATTGAGCTTCCGAATGTCGGTGTGATTTGTGCAAAAGAAAAGGTCAATGACAAAATGCCTGCTACGCTGGACGCGGCTGAATTGGTGAGAATGAATGAAGAGGGCATCATTAAGGGTTGTAAAGTTGGCGGTCCATTCGCCCTTGACAATGCGGTTTCTGAGGAAGCAGCAAGGATCAAAGGCATCAAGGATCCAATGGGCGGTAAAGTCGACATTTTGATGTGCCCGACCATTGAAGCCGGAAATGTCTTGTACAAAGCACTCACTTTCCTGGCAGGGGCAAGAAGCGCCGGTATTATTGTAGGCGCAAAAGCGCCGGTTGTGTTAACTTCCCGTGCGGATGACGATGATTCGAAACTAAACTCCATCGCACTGGGTGTGTTGATGGCAGCATTGAAATAGAGGTGATTTGATGTCAACACATAGAGTTTTAGCAATCAATCCAGGTTCAACGTCTACTAAGATCGCTATCTTTGAAAATGAAAAGTGCTTATTTGAAACGACACTTAGACATTCAAATGAAGAAATTTCGAAATACGCGCACATTTTTGACCAATATGAATTTAGAAAAAATGTCATTCTTGACGTGCTGAATGAGAAGGAAATAAATTTGACAAAGCTGAGTGCGGTAGTCGGCCGCGGCGGGCTGTTGAAGCCAATTGAGGGCGGTACCTACCTCGTATCGGACAACATGCTTGAGGATCTAAAGCTGGGTGTACTGGGCGAGCATGCCTCAAATCTGGGTGGCGTTTTGGCTTTCGAAATCGCATCCAAGCTCAATATTCCATCTTACATTGTAGATCCTGTCGTGGTGGATGAGTTGGAAGAGATTGCCCGAATATCCGGTATACCTGAAATTCAGAGGATTTCAATCTTCCATGCGCTCAATCAGAAGGCTGTTGCACGCAGGTTTGCAAAGGAAATTGGCCGTGATTATAATACGCTCAACCTGATCGTCGCACACCTCGGCGGAGGGATTTCTGTAGGTGCTCACAAACAGGGCCGTGTCATAGATGTGAATAACGCGTTGGATGGCGAAGGTCCGTTTTCACCTGAAAGATCCGGAAGTCTTCCGGTTGGTGACTTGATCAAACTCTGTTTCTCAGGGAAAATGACTCAGAGTGAAATTAAAAAGAGGATCACCGGAAATGGTGGTCTGGTCGCTTACCTTGGAACCAATAATGCAAAAGAGGTCTCTGATCGCATTGATGCAGGTGACCAGGAAGCGGAGCTGATTTATGAGGCTATGGCCTATCAGGTGGCCAAGGAAATTGGAAGCTGCGCAGCAGTCTTAAAGGGCGAAGTCGATGCGATTCTCATAACCGGTGGGATAGCTTATGATAAACGGTTTGTCAATTGGATCGAAAAGAGAGTCCAATTCATAGCACCGGTCAAGAAATATCCCGGAGAAGACGAAATGACTGCCCTTGTAGAAGGCGCTTTGAGGATTCTGAATGGAGAAGAAGAGCCTAAGCAGTACCTTTAAAGTGAAGGATGTGACAGAATTGCAAAGTGCGCTACTCGCGGATCACAGAATCCGGGTCATCATTGGTCATTATGGCAGCGGCAAAACAGAGTTCTCGGTTAATTATGCTCTGGCTATGTCCCAAGCCGGATTGAAGACATCGCTGGCAGATCTCGACATTGTCAATCCATACTTCAGATCCAGAGAGAAAGCAGAGATGCTGGAGAAGCACGGGATCCATGTGATCAGCAGCGCAAGGGGACACAACGCGAATATTGATATTCCAATGATTTCAGCTGAAATCTTCGCACCCCTTGAAAATTTGGATACGAATGTGGTGCTGGATGTCGGAGGGGACGCAATTGGAGCGAGAGCGGTTGCGCAATTCAGGCATCACTTAAAGCCTGGACAATATGACATGTATTGTGTGATCAATAGAAATCGCGAACAGACGAAAGATCTTCAGGGTGTTATGGACCACATTCGTGGGATCGAAGCGACCATCGGCGTAAAAGTCACTGGACTCATAAACAATACGCACATGTTGAGGGAAACGACTGTTCAGGATGTCATGTACGGTCAGGAACTGGTCCTGGAGGTTTCTGCATATACCGGACTGCCAATTCGATACGTCAGCGCAATTGCAGCAGTTGCAGAGCAGCTGCCAAAGTCTTTGGCGGGCAACATCCTACCGCTTGAGTTATATATGAGAGAAGCTTGGATGTAGATTAAATGGATTAGGATAATGAGGAGGAATCAGCGTGGCAAAAGCTAAAGGACACGTAGAGTTCAACGAAAATATCTGCAAAGGCTGTGGATTGTGTGTTGAGGTCTGTCCTGTCAAAATCATTGCACTTGATCGAAGCAGAATCAACGTCAAGGGCTATTATCCGGCATCTGTGGCTGAAAAGGATAAATGTATCGGGTGCGCGAACTGTGCCACGATCTGTCCGGATCTGGTCATTACTGTTGAGAGAGAAATGGTCTAATCTACCAAGGAGGGATCCATCATGGCAAAAGTTTTGATGAAGGGCAACGAAGCAATTGGAGCGGCGGCGATTAATGCGGGCTGCAAATATTTCTTCGGTTATCCGATTACACCGCAGAATGAAGTGCCTGAATATATGTCCAGAGAGCTTCCAAAGGCTGGCGGCGTTTTTGTTCAAGCTGAAAGCGAAGTTGCGGCTATTAATATGGTTTATGGGGCTTCCGGGGCAGGTGCAAGGGTTATGACGTCGTCTTCATCGCCGGGGATTGCGTTGAAGCAAGAGGGGATTACATATATCGCCGGCGCAGAATTGCCTTGTGTCATAGTCAATATTATGCGCGGCGGTCCTGGTCTTGGCGGTATTCAGCCGGCACAGTCGGATTACAATCAATCGACACGCGGCGGCGGCAACGGTGACTACAAGCTTTTGGTCTACGCTCCGGCAAACCTTCAGGAAATGGTAGATATGGTCCAGGAAGCGTTTGATGCTGCGGATTTCTACAGAAACCCGGTTTTGGTCGTGGGTGACGGTATGATAGGTCAAATGATGGAGCCTGTAGAATTTAAACCTTATGCGTCCAAATATGAACTCGCTGAAAAAACCTGGGCCACGGACGGTACAAAAGGCAAGCGGAGCCCTAATATCATCAACTCCCTGTTCCTTGATCCGGCCAAGCTTGAAGAGCACAATGTGAAACTTCAGGCAAAATATAAAGCTATTAAAGAAAACGAGGCAAGAGCTGAGTCATACAACATGGACAATGCACAAGTTGTCATTGTTGCCTATGGCACAACTTCCCGCATAGCCAAGAACGCTATAGAATCTCTTAAAAAAGAAGGGATTGAAGTGGGTCTGATCCGTCCTCAAACCCTTTGGCCTTTTCCGGATCGCGCATTTGAATCATTGCCCGAGTCCTGTAAAAGTTTGCTGGTCGTAGAAATGTCAATGGGGCAGATGATAGACGACGTCAAGTTAGCGACTAGCTGCAGGCTTCCGGTTGAGTTCTATGGCAGAGCGGGCGGTATGATCCCTGAGCCGGATGCAATAGCAGACAAGATCAAGGAAATGCTTGGAGGTGTCAAGTAATGGCGGTTGTATTTCAGAAGACTCGTGGTTTAACAGACGTTCAGACCCATTACTGCCCGGGTTGTACTCATGGGATTATTCACAGACTCGTCGCTGAAGCCCTTGAAGAGCTTGGCGTACTGGATGATTCGATTGGGGTTTGCCCGGTCGGTTGTTCTGCGCTTGCCTACGACTATTTCAACTGCGATATGCACCAGGCTTCCCACGGCAGGGCGCCAGCGGTCGCAACCGGGGTAAAACGCGTTCATCCTAAAAATGTCGTGTGGACTTACCAGGGAGATGGCGACTTAGCTTCGATCGGCACAGCAGAGATCATTCACGCGGCGCACCGTGGAGAAAAGATCACCACAATCTTTGTCAACAATGCCATTTATGGCATGACTGGCGGCCAAATGGCACCGACAACTTTGGTAGGTCAAAAATCCACCACATCGCCATACGGCAGAGACGCTGAAACCTGCGGATTTCCGCTCAAGGTCGCTGAGATGATGGCGACCATTCCGGGGGCGGCATTCGTTGAACGCGTTTCCGTTGATACGCCAGCTAACGTCAGAAAGGCGAAAAAGGCAATCCTTGAGGCTTTCAAGTGTCAGATTGAAGGTAAAGGGTTCTCAATTGTTGAGGTCCTGTCAACTTGCCCTACGAACTGGGGCATGACACCGGTGGATTCTCTTGCGTGGCTCCAGGCGAACATGATTCCGTACTATCCGCTTGGCAACTTCAGAAAACCAGAGGAGGCAAAGTAGGATGATTAATGAGAAAGTGATCTGTGCAGGCTTCGGTGGTCAGGGTGTCATGTCTATGGGTCAGCTTATGACTTATGCGGGCATGATTGAAAATAAAGAGGTTTCCTGGCTTCCGTCTTATGGTCCGGAAATGCGCGGCGGCACAGCCAACTGCAACGTGATTGTTTCTGAACAAATGATAGGTTCACCGGTTATAACGAATGATGCCACTGCTGCAATTGTCATGAATTTGCCTTCTCTCGATAAATTTGAGAGCCACGTTCAGACGGGCGGCATGATCCTGGTGAATAGCTCGCTGATCAACAAGAAAGTAAAGCGCGAGGACGTTAGTGCTTACTATATACCGGCCAATGAAATTGCCAACGAACTGGGAAACCCTAGAATTGCCAATATGGTTATGCTGGGCGCTTATATTGAATTGGCGAAGCCTGTTGACACAGGCAGCATTCTTGAGGCTTTTAAAAAGGTTTTCGGTGAAAGCAAAGCCCATTTGGTGCCGCTCAACAAAGAGGCACTGGAGCGCGGCGCAGCATTCATCAAGGCACAAAGAGCTTAATAGTTGTGATTTAAGCAGCCCGGGGATCCCCGGGCTGTTTAAATTGGAGAAGTGGTCTAAGAGGAAGGCGGGGTTGATAGGCGTAAGCCGCTGACACCTTCTTCCTAACCTCAATTTGTGGTATAATCGGATCCTGAGTTTAGGACTTTAAAGTAAAAAAACCACTTCAAACGTTGAAATTTAGAC
>CAYQDM010000053.1:0-10429 GCA_964416305.1 uncultured Acidaminobacter sp.
CTCAGATTCAGGAAAGAGAACTGAAAGCGGATGGAGCTGTCAAAGTAGTTGAGAAAATCGCACCAACCGTCAAAGATGGCCGTCTTGTCCTCGTTCTGAGCCAGCTGATAGTTGATGTCCTGAAACTGAATAGTTTTGGTATATAGAGCATCCGTTGCCTGGCAGATGCCGTCGGGATGCATGCGCAGGTAAGGGATCGTCTGCTGGGCTGTGGCTGGAACCTTGCTGTCACGCTTGGCTCTGGCGATGGCGCTTTCAATGCGATTTCTTTCTTCGCGGCTGAGTTTTCGTTGGATGGTTTTCTTGGTGGACAATCGCTTTTACCTCCTTGTCCAGATTGGTTTGCCGCTCTACGGCGGCATAGAAGTTGTCGGTCCGATAAGGCCGCTTCTTCGGTCGGATGAATCGGCTCTGAATGAGCTGATAGAGGATCTTTTCCAGGGGCTGACCGTTTCGTTCATACATGGCCAGCAGGAAAAACGGCAGCATGGACATCACCATGAGCAGTGCTGCCGTGCTGACACTCATGTGGGGTTTGGCAAGAAAAAACAGCGGAACGCCCAGTAGAGCACCGCTGCCAAATGAAATCAGTTGACGCTTGGTGAGATTGAGCATCACCTTGGTCTTGATTTTGGTCAGATCCTTCGGTACAGGGACATAGGCCACAGGCTTTCCTCCTTTCGCTTAATGGGCATTGAAGATGGATTTGGCAAGACTTCCGGTCTTGAACAGGGTGAAGCAGAGCAGAACCGTGTAGCCCAGGGTGGTCCATACGGCCTTGATGATGTCAGTTTCCGTGGCTATGTTCTGCACCAGGACGGCATAGATACCGACGCAGACCATGATGAGAAAAGCCTGGAAGGCCAGGGCCAAAAGGGAACGAAGATAATTCTGTCCCATACCGCCCCATTCCCGGTTGACCATGGTGGCCATGGGGATGGGTCCCACCGACGTGACCAGATAGATCTCGATCATTCGACCATAGATGACGAGGAAGATACAAAGGCTTAAAGCGTGCATAGTGAGGCCAATGAACAGACTCTGGAACCATAGTCCAAAGAGTGGACCAAGCTCCATGGCGGTAAGCCGGGTCTGCAGGTCTGCGACTGTAGTGGCAAGATCCACTGACGCGTCTGCTGAGATAACGCCGGATGCACCATTGACCACCGCCTGAGCCATGTCAAAGACGCCCATGACGATATCAAAGGTGTGAGTGACCAGAAGGACAGCCACAAAGGTTTTAAAGATCCACTTGAAGAAGATCCAGGTGTCGAGGTCATGAAGATTATTCCGGTCGATGACCATTTGGATGAGCTCATAGGTCATCACAAAGGCGAGGATCACACCCGCTATGGGGATGATGACGCTTTCGGAGAGGTTGCGGATCATGGAAAAGACGCCGGCATTCCATGCCGCCGGCGTCAGTCCCACTTCACCTGCGATTTCGCCAACCTGCTGATTGACGTTATCAAACATCCCCGACAAATTTGTGATGATGCCTTCTACAAGCATCGTCTTCAGCCATTCGGTGATTTTGTCGAGTATGCTATCCATCGCTTACTACCCGATTAACCGAAGAGGCCGGAGAGCAGCGGCACCAGCACGATGCCGATAAGGGCCACACCGCCGCCAGCCATGAGCTGCTTCATGCCCTGGGACTTGGCACCGGGGTTGTCGTTACCGTAGCCTTCCAGAAGGTTGATGACGCCCCAGATGGCAAGGCCCGCACCGAGAGCGACGACGAGAGTCTGTAGTACATCTACTGCACTGTTAAAGAATTCCATTAAATTACCTCCAATTATTTTTGATTTTTGAGATGAAAAAAGCCGCTCATTCGGCGGCTTCGGGTTGGTTGGACAGATCCATGTGGTAGACCTCATAGATTTCATCCGGTTTGGGCTTGAGACGGGTGGACAGGTACTTCTCGATGTTGAAGGCGTTTCGCGGGTCCGCATCGGAGAGGTACTTGTAGTTGGGGTGTTTGGTGATGTCGTATTTGCTCGAGAGAAATGGCCGTACCCCGCGCAGCTGCAATATACACTTGCCGCCGTCAAGTACGGCCAGTTCGTCGATGCTCATCAGCTCCTTTCCGAGTTTCTGGTAGTTCAGACTGTGGGAAACCTCACGGCCTCGGCTTTCCCCGGTGTTGAAGGTGTCGATGGTCTCCTTACCAAGGGTTTCAGAAAGCTCTTTTAATGTGGTGCGCTCCTTACCGCCCAGAAAGATCGTGCTATCCATATTGCCGATGATGGTATCGCAGTGATCCTTATAGAGAGCTTTCAGCTGGGATTGGGCCTG
Source organism: uncultured Acidaminobacter sp. (assembly GCA_964416305.1). GTDB lineage: Bacteria > Bacillota > Clostridia > Peptostreptococcales > Acidaminobacteraceae > Acidaminobacter. The sequence continues at coordinate 2,299 of CAYQDM010000053.1, forward strand.
CAGCACCAGACAGGCCGAGATCTCCCGGCTTCGGATGGTGGCTACCAGCTTTTCCAGCTTGGGAATTTGACCGATATTCGCCGCCTCATCAATGAGACAGCGCACATGCACAGGCAGACGTCCGCCATAGACGTCATCTGCCTTGTCGCACAGCAGATTGAAGAGCTGCGTGTAAGCCATGGAAACCAGGAAGTTGAAGGTATCGTCTGTATCGCTGATGATGATGAACAGCGCCGTTTTCCGGTCACCCAAGGCATCCAGTTCCATTTCGTCATAGGCCGTCAGGTCTCTGAGTTCTTTGATATCAAAGGGTGCAAGACGGGCCCCGCAGCTGATGAGGATGGATTTGGCGGTCTTTCCGGCAGCCAGCTTGTATTTCTTGTACTGCCGGACTGCAAAATGCTCCGAGTCACGTTCCTCCAGAGCGGCGAACATGAGATCCACCGGGTTCTGGAAGTCCTCGTCGTCCTCGCGGACCTCTGAGGCATTGATGAGCTCGATGAGCGTCGTGAAGTTTCGCTCGCTTTCCGGAGCTTCATAGTGGATGTAGCCCATGAGGGCGGTATAGAGAAGGGTCTCCGCCTTCACCCAGAAATCGTCTCCGGCTTTGCCTTCACCCTTGGTGTTGGCAATGAGGGCCGTCACCAGCTTCAGGATGTCCTTTTCGCTCTTGATGTAGGCAAAGGGATTGTAGTGCATGGATTTACTGAAGTTGATGGTGTTGAGGATCTTGATCTTATAGCCTTCCCGCAGTAGAAGCTGTCCGCATTCCACCACGACGCTGCCCTTGGGATCGGTGATCACATAGCTGGAATGGCACTGCATGAGGTTTGGCTTCAGCCAAAACCGCGTCTTGCCAGATCCGGAACCACCCACCACCATGACGTTTTTGTTTCGAGCCAGCCTGGGGTCCTTGGGGCGGTTGTTCATGGTCAGGCGCTCCGTCTCCGTGAGGATGACATTGTTACGAAAGGATGGATCGATAAAGGGCTTGATGTCCTCAGGTCTTCCCCAGCGGGCTGAGCCATATTCGATGTTTTTGCGGTACTTCTTGGCGTTCCTGCCTTTTACATAGACTGCTAGCTTGATGCCACCAGCGATCACAATGCCCAGGATCAGGTCCTGTGGGAGCAGGCTTGGCCAGGGGGACTGGAAAGCTAAAGCAAAGCCGTCCATGAGATGCAACACTTTTTGGGAGACATTCAGTCCAGAAGAATATCGCCAGACCTCTCCAAGCTTCGTGGCAAGTAGAGCAATCAGAACGTAGGGGAGGTTTAAAAGGAGCATCCGCTTGATTCTTATATTCATCGCGTCAGCTCCTTATCTTTGTTTTTCACCCGGTCCATGACCTTGGTCTGAACCAGAGCCTTGAATTTGGCAAGCTGCTCCAGGATGGAAGGCTGCTTGTCCTTCTTGAGAACCTTCGCCGTGTATTCTGTGAAGGCCGCGGTGAGGGCATCGGCATCTCTGGCCTTGAAGAAGACAAGATATTTGGGTTTCTCTCCGGTTGTGTCCTTTTTGAGGGCGTAGTCAACGCCGTATTTTCTGGCGACCTGTTCAAAGGACTTGATGTTTTTATCTGTGATCTCAATGTTGGAGACACCGGCATTCTGACCGATGAGCTCTTTTACGGACTGCTTGCCGTGGGGGATCTGTGGCGGACTGTCCCGGCTCTTCTTCATTTCAGCCAATAGCTTGATGAGTGCAGCCTTCAGAACACGTCCGGTCATTCGGGTAGTACTGACAGCCAGGGCGACGGTCCTGTTTTCCACTTCTTCCTGCATGAAAAATTCCTCCTTTCGTGGTTTGGTGAATCCAATTTACAAAAATACGTATCTTTAGCATGAAATAAGTAAACTCGTAAAGCTCTGTAAGATTTAGAGCTCAGGTTCCGTGGACTTCTGTTTCGGTTTGGCCACATGCAGCTCGTCCTTAGGCTTGATGGGTATGGCGACGATGCGGCTGCCCATCTTCATGAAGATCTCAGGATCAGCAAATTTCTCGCGATACTTTTCGGCCAGCTCAGGCGATAGGGAATCAAAATCCTCTTCGCCAAGCCCGCAGACGATGAAGGTGCCGGCGATGATGTCGTAGTCCTCAAGTTTTCGGTTAAGGGGGAGTCCGATGAGCTTGCCTTCTTCATGACAGACAATGGCAACCGGGTCATCATAGGGATAGACGGCTTCGATGTAGCCGCCTACAACCTGCTGCAGAGAGTTCAGATCACCGGTGATACTGGCCATACGCGGCGATTTTTCAGGTTCAACAATCAATACATCCATAGATTTTTTCTCCTTTTCTTTTTTTGAAATTGCACGAAACATTCCTTTTAAGCCATGTTTTGTGCATAATCAGCAATTATGCTATTTGGGGGTCTTCTGACCGTGGCTTTTAACGGTCAGGATGCCACTTAATGTGGTTGCCGGGATGCGATAGCGCTCAGCAATGGCAATGTCGTTTTTCACGGCTTCGTCGATCCGAGATCCACAGACTACGAGGACGTTGGAGCGTCTGAGGTAATCAAGCTCAATATCCTGTCTGTCCTTATGCTCCTGGGGAATGCCGTCATCAATGAAGGTTGAATGCATAAGGATAGGACAGATGGGATTATAGCCAGCGTCGAATACCTTCCTGCTGTATTTGGCGGCAATCTCAGTATTTTCAGTTGGATCAACGCCCCATGAAGCGGTGATATAGGCGAGAGGTCTTTTCATTTTGAGTAACTCCTTTCAGAAAAGATGAACTTTTGAATCAGTTTCTTTTGGCCGGATGAAACTTTGAAATTTGATTATCGTGCTAATTTGATTTGCAAAACTTGCATGAAAATAAACCCCATCTTATCTGCCGGGCTTAATAAGGCTCCCTAGATCCTCGTAAAAGTGGGAACCTGGTCCGTAAAGATCATGCTTCACCAGCGCTGTGTAATAGCTATCGATGGTGGATGGGGCATTGAATAACGTTGTCAGCAGATATTTCTTGATATTCCGGATGAGGGTGGTGTTTTTATCCAGGCACTCAAAGACATATTCGATGTGGGTGCTGTCGATGCGCTGCAGCCGTTCCTTGACCAATGATGCAGGATAATCATCCCCGGCAACGGTGATGTAGTCTCGCTTGGAACAGAGGGTCTCCACCATCAGGTCCACGATTTCATCAAGACGATCTTTGTCATAACGCTGAACAATAAACTTGTATTCGATTTTCTCCTGGATGGACTCCTTGATGGAATGAGCATCCAATCCAATCTCATCCTTCTCGATCGTGGTTTCTCTTGATTGATCAGGGATTGATGGATGTTTACTTAATCCCTTAGTCATTAATGGATCTTTATTTGTTTTCTTAGTATTTAATTGCGTTGGATTTTCCAACGTAGGTTTATCCAACACTGGATTCTCCAAGATTGGATTTTCCAACATAGGTTTATCCAATACTGGCTTCTTCGATATAGGTTCCATGTTTTCTGAATAATTTGTAGCCAAGCGAGGCTTTTCATAAATCGTGTAGTCTGTACCCTTAAGGTGACCAAACTCATTTCTCTCCCTGGTTCGGACTATGTAGCCCGCCTGTTCCAGTTCACGGACCGCTTCCCTAATAGCATCGATGCTCTCCCGGTTGATCATGGAAAGCCCCTTGAGTGTGTAATCCCAGCCCTCCGGAAGTGACAGTATCTGAGATAGAAGCCCTTTGGACTTCAGCGACAGATCCTTGTTTTTCAGATGATGATTTGCCATAACGGTGTAATCCCTCGTTTTCTCAACTCGAAATACAGCCATTTGCATCCCTCCCTTCGACCGGTTGAATAAAAAAAGCGCTTCGCATCGAAGCACTTCGGAGGGGAATTACCGTTCCTGTGATTGCTGGCGTCTTCGCGACCAGCTTTCCAGTAGCTTGATAATGGTTTCTTCCATCTGCTGGGGCGTGTAGGATTTAGGAAAATACTTTTTGAGCTTCTCACCGGTGAGCGTCACTTTATCCAGTTCACCTTTTTTATCTTCAGACATGATGACGGTCATAACATCAAAGGTCAGCTTGCCGTCCTGACTGTACTTCTTCAAGCGCTGAGCCTGTGACAGGGAAGGTGTAGCCTGCTCCATGTCCATGGCTTCCATCAGCTGGACCTGTTCATGGGGTTTCAGGTAGGAAAGCTCAACAGCCGGATTGAAGGCTATCTTTTTAGCATCAACCATATCCAATAGCTCAGGTACGAGCTCTGTGAGGCGGATAAAGCGTTGGACTTGCTTATAGCTTTCGCCGGTTTGATCACCAATAATTTCAGTGGAACGTTTGCCTGAATAAGTAGGGACAACTTGTCCCACATTTTCTTTTGGCGGTCGACCAAGCTGCCTATCAAGAGCTTCCAACTTCAACTTGTAAGCGAAGGCGCGCTCACTGGGCAGTATGTTCTCACGTTGAATGTTGCTGTCAACCATGATAATGGTGGCAGCGTCATCGTCGAGATTCCGGACAATGCAAGGAAGAGTCTCCTTACCGGCCAGCTCACTGGCGCGCTTGCGCCGGTGGCCGGAGATCAACTCATATCCACCTTCTTCACGGGGACGGGCGATGACCGGTACCAGGACGCCGTGCTTGGTGATGCTCTCAGCGGTCTCCAGCATTGATTCATCATCTGTCACCTTGAAGGGGTGATTCTTGAATGGATGAAGCTGTGTAAGAGGAATGTCGATGACCTTTTCCTGTGAGGCTTCGATCCTTGTTTCTTCAGTCTGAAAGATCTCATCGTAAGAGGTCAGATTTAGATTTCTGCCGCTGGGTTTCAAGCTTCATCACCTCCTTCGTCAGATTTCTGTAGGCTTCTGCTACTTTACCCTTGGGATCATGGGCAAAGATGCTTTTCCCATAGGAAGCAGTTTCTGCCGCCCTCACGGAGTGGGGGATGGACGAGTCGAACACCTTCAGCTTGGTTCCATAGGTTTCCCGCAAAAGGGTACTTATTTCCCTGGCGTCATTCGTCCGGTTATCTACCATAGTCAGCAGGATGCCATCGATCTTCAATTTGGGATTGATTTGCTTGCGGACTTTGTTGACGGTTTGAAGCAGCTGCTCCAGACCTTTAGCGGACAAATACTGGGCTTGGACAGGAATCAGGACACTGTCTGCTGCAGCCAGAGTATTGACCGTCAGCATGCCAAGGGAAGGCATACAGTCAAGTAGGATGAAGTCGTAGCCAGATTTGATACCGTCAAGATAATCTTTTAGGATCTTTTCCCGGCTCATCACATTGACCAGCGAGACCTCAAGTCCAGACAATTCAATGTTAGCTGGCATCAGATCCACACCTTCAGGATGATGCAGGATGCCTTCCTGGGGAGAAAGCGCGGTTTCATTCATGGTCTTACCTAGAACAGAGGATAGTGTCACGGGCAGTTGATCCGGCTGAGAATGACCCAAGCTGATCGTCAGGCTGCCCTGGGGATCGCAATCCACAAGCAAAACCTTCTTGCCTTCGGTGGCCAATCCGATGCCCAGATTGGTGCAGGTGGTGGTCTTGCCGACTCCGCCCTTCTGATTGGCGATGGCTATTACATTGGTACTCAAATATTTTTACCTCCTTCTTTTCAAATTTTCCGAATTTACGTTTGACATAAAATCCATATCTCCCAGAAATATGTATGAATTATCTACATATTTTGATAAGATTTATGTGTAAACCAACTTATTATTTGTGTTTAGTTAAATACCTGATTTAGGCCTACTATTACGAGGTCTGATCAGTAAGTCCATTAAATAATGAGGATTTAACATTTTGGGAGGGATATTTATGAATTATTTTGTATTTAACATAACTGAAAGTTGTGAACGTGATACAACAATTAATGAGAAGAAAATCTCAAACCTGGATAAGATAATTGATTCAATTCTTGGTCACAGCGGAAACGGGCTTCCAGGAGAAATTCAACACTTCAAAATATCTGACGATGATGAATCCAATAAAATAAACCTTCTTAGAGACAAATATTTAGACTTACATAAAGTGGACTCCTCATATGAAACATTTATAAGCGGTCTCGCAAATGACTTATTAAAAGCAGAGTTAGTTGAAGAGAAAGATGGTTCTAAAAGAAGGCACAAAAGAATCACCCCAGGGATTCTGATAATAAAACATGAAAAAGGCAAGCTAACTTTGCTAAAACTTGAAGAGACAAGCAGCATTGATAAGCTCACATACGAACTGAAAAGTGCATTTATGACCGATAGACGATACTATAAGGCTGCAATAATTTTAAACAAAACGATTAATGTTATAGACAAAAATCGAAAAGTAGCAAATTACTGGGCATATGACTTCTTGCATTTGGAAAGAGAAAGGGATGACAAGGAAAATACAAAATATCTAGTTGCTAAAATTAAGTCAGATGAGTTGGTGGCTAGGGAGATCACTGATAGCACTTTACGAAAAACAATATCCGATTTGATGCGTGAGAAAATCTTAACAGAATCACGTTTCGAGCCAGATGAATGGTTGGAGGAGATTAATAATTCGATCAAATCGGAAGGTCTATCTTTCAAAAAAATTGAAGACATATTTTCTACGGAGGCTTTGGATTTTCTAGATGAATCTTTTGAAATTGACAAAAAATTCGCCCGACAACAATTCAAAACTGTAATAGAGATAAGTCCGGATTTAAAAATAGAAGCGATAAATATTGAAGTTGCAATCAGAGCTCAAAAGATATCATTTGATGATGGTTACATACAAATCCAAGTGCCTGAAGAATACAGGGCAAATATTCGTCAGCTGTTTAAATAAATGAGGTGATAAATTGAAATGTTCATGGTCAACTTCCGAACTTAATTTACAGCTGGATGATCAAGTGTCTGATGATCTTATTATGCATTTAAATGGATGCAATCCATTTTGCAATGGGGAAAATATAACAGCCTTAAGAACCCATATAGATAGAGGCGATGCTTTTTCGATATATCCATCAGCAAGTAATTTATTTATTTGTGATGAGCAATTCATTCAAAGTTGTACACATCCAGTTGCACTGTTCAAGTATTACGAGAAAAAAATCGGCAATGGGAAAATTCCTATTACCATAGGCAAGCGGGATGATATTCTTGATATTGAGCCTGTGACATACTCAGATGATTTAGGGCATACCTATCAAGAATTATTGGAAACAGTGATTCTTGATGTTGGGTCTTTAAAAAAAGCTGCAGTAACAACACCCCCAGATATTTTTTATTACCTGTCAAATCATAATGGTAATAGTAATCCCTTTTGCAGATTTCTTTCAGAATTTCTAAGTTTAATGGCGATTTCAGACAGAGTGATTGCATCAGACGAAAACCTAAATAAATTTGAGTTTCAAATATTCACAAAAGACAATGTAAAAAAATTTAGATTTACTTGGCAAGATGTCGAGTCTATGAATAATAATTTTTGGTATTCGTGCTACAAATGGATCACATCAGATGGGCAAAAATCCGTTGATGCAAAATTAAAGCGTAATATTGTAAGAGAAGCGATAGCCAAACACTATTCCGAGGATAGCGTTAAATCTTTTGACGAAGAAAGCAAATCAGAGTTAATTCAAATTTTCGATAATATTCTTAGGTTGATTGTTTCAGGGAGAACTACAGAATATTTCGAGACACAAAAGACTCTTAAGGCTGAGTATATTGATATTTACTCAAAAAACTTTGAGTCCTTCTCCAACGTTGTAAATGCAATTTTGGCTTTGATAGTGGCTTTAGTTGCTGGCATGTATGGAGTCTTGTTTGCGCAGGGAGAAGTTTTTGATGTTTTCAGCCCCAATAAGTCAGTTGGAATACTTTTAATCCTAATGTTGGTAGCTGAAATCTTCGTTTTAATTTCTTCAATTGCCAAGTTCATCAGTCATAACTCTTATATAAAGAAGCTAAGAAAGATTAATTCAGACAAGTTGATGATTTCGGACGAAGACCAGGAATACCTAAAAAATAATAGAACAGGTTTAGTGACATTCGTTTACATTACGTTGACCGTCATAATTGCTCTAACAATAGGGGGAATATGTTGGTTTATGCGTTCGTGATTTTTTAATTATCATCATAAAGTGCCTTATGAATACACCATTTAGTGAGATAAACTGACCCGATTCAAAACGCCTGTCAGGAATGAGGT
>CAYQDM010000054.1:0-10239 GCA_964416305.1 uncultured Acidaminobacter sp.
TCAGTTTAATTCATAACTATACACAAGGCGCCGCTAACCCACGACTGAAGTCACGGGTGTGCGCGGATATTTAATAAAAGCCTATTGCAGCCATTGAACTGCAAACTTTCACAACTTGACGCTGGGGCCTATGAAAGAAGCCGTTACAGGTGCGTAACGGCATATTGCTCTTCATCAGAATTCCATGCGCTTAACGACAAAGGACTCCAGCTTCTTTAACTCGACTTCAAGAGCGTCCACTTCCTTTTCGTTACCAGGCAAAAATTCGAGAATCAGTAACCCCTTGGAGCTGCAGGTGCCTTCACCAGGCGTATCATGAAGGCCCAGGCGAGTCTTGATGTAACAACCGTAGCGCGTTAAAAGTTCCTGAACATTGAGGGCTTCCTCTTCTCTATGACCTATCAAAATCCCCATAATAATTCTCATCCGACCATCCTCCTTAGGTGTATTGCCTGCGACTTTTCGCTGCATTGTTCAACAAGAACCATTTCACATCATTTCGATGATACCCGCTTTTCACCTTTCTACACAGAGTGAAAAACGAAGGATCTTTAATATTTTTACGCATACACTTGAATATTCAAACAGTTTACAAAAGAATGAAAAATATTTTTGTTACATTTTGTAGAATGCTGTGCGATTTTGTGAGGCGCGTTTTATAATGAGCCATCGTCATTATTGTTACATATATTAAGTAAGACGCACTCATTCCAAGCCTAAATCTCAGGAGGTATGTACATGTTCGAAATGAATCAAGAAATCGGAATGTTGGCACTTAATCTGGATATGATCCAGTTTCTGGCCTTCGCCACAGTCATCCTGCTCATTGGCCAATTCCTCAGAAAACGAATCAGCGTCCTCGAAAAGTACTGTATCCCGGCTCCGGTCATAGGCGGACTTTTGTTCGCAATTCTCGCACTCGTTCTTAGACAGACCGGCGTTCTTGCGTTTGTATTTAACAACACACTTCAAAGTGTATTAATGACAGCCTTCTTTACTACCGTTGGATTTACCGCAAGTTTCCGCGTCCTGAAAAAAGGCGGCGTTAAAGTCTTCACATTTTTGGCAGTTGCTGTCGTGCTCGTCGTCATACAGAATGTTCTCGGCGTCAGCCTCGCAAAAGTCTTTGGCTTAAACGAACTGATCGGCCTTGCGACCGGCTCAACACCTATGACCGGCGGCCATGGAACCTCCGGTGCGTTCGCGCCACTCTTTGAAGATCGAGGTGCAATAGGCGCTATGTCCGTTGCTATGGCTGCAGCAACCTTTGGTCTGGTCATGGGCAGCATGATTGGCGGACCAATTGCGAAACGCCTTATTGAAAAGCATAAACTTGAACCTGATGCAGGTGCTAACATAAAAAATACTGAAATGGCTGATTACCCTCAAATGCACGAAGATCCGGAGTTCGAATCTACACCTTTAGAAGAACAGCTGATTCCAGCTACGATCACTTCCGCGACTATCCAAATCATCCTCGCTATGGGGATTGGCACCGTCATTTCGGCTTTTATCGGTCAGTTCATGACTTTCCCGTCCTACATTGGCGCCATGTTCGCAGCTGCCATTATGCGCAATATCTCTGATATCAAGAAGACTTGGAAGACACCAGAAGTTGAAATCGAAATGATTGGCGGCATTGCCCTCTCCCTGTTCCTTTCCATGGCCCTTTCCAGCCTGAGATTGTGGGAACTTGCAGAACTCGCTGTTCCAATGGTCGTCATGCTTGTCGCACAAACTACTCTCATGGCACTCTTCGCATACTTTGTCACCTTCAATATCATGGGGCGCGACTTTAACGCTGCGGTTATCGCTGGCGGCCACTGCGGTTTTGGTATGGGTGCAACACCTAATGCCATTGCCAACATGCAAGCCATCACAGGCCGCTTTGGTCCATCCCCTGTCGCCTTCTTCATCCTGCCGTTGGTAGGCAGCCTTTTCATCGACTTCTTCAATGCCGCTATCATCACTACCTTCATGAACTTCTTTGGCTAGAAGAACTACAAATTTTAATTCTGCACATTAAAACAACCCCGGTTTTTCAACTGGGGTTGTTCGTTTTTTTGCATTTTGCTTTATCAAAGGGCAGTCATTTCGGACCTGGCAAATTTGTTATCCCTTCACCCAATGTCATGAGTCTATTTATTAAGCAAGAGCTCATCCATAGGTCGCTTCGGCACATAAGTCACATGCTGCTCATCCCGTGAGTAGCTGATATCCCCGCCCTCCGGCAACTCCGTCAGTCGCACTTCCTCATCCGGTTTGCCGATGGCGACGATCAATACAGGCTCCAAGTGGTCAGCCAGCTGCAGCGCTTCCGACACCTTGGCAGCGCTGAAATTGCCTATCATGATGCCGCCGAGACCCAGATCAATTGACCCTAGCAGCATCGTTTGAGCGACAATGCCAACATCTTTCATAAATCGCTCAGGATTAGGCGCAATATTTTTGTCCGCACAAATGACAATAAAGGCTGTAGGATTATGGCCCTCACGAGGCAGATTCAAATGCGGCAGTCTTCTCGCCCATCCCGTCAGGGGCTGTATGACAGCATTCGTCTGGGCATCACACGAGAGATAAAACTTCAGAGGCTGGAAATTGATGCTTGAAGGGCAAAATCTTGCGAGCTCGACCAGAGACTCCAGCTCTTCACGCTTCACAAGTCTCTCTTGATCGAAGCCGCGGTAACTGCGGTTCAGTTTGACACGTTCCAAAAATTCCATAGAAAAGACGACCTCCCCTGACCTGGATTTATGCTTTGGCGAAGTAATATTTTACCCAACGACATTACTTGGGTTCGTACTTTGTATTGTAGCCAGGATTTTCTTCCGGCCTCAGCGCATTTGGATAATGGATGTCGCTCTTAATGTCCACTGACATTTGCTTGATCCTCTTATAAACATTATAGGGATCCTCAATATGCAGCAGCGCACCTTTATTTGTGGTCCGCTGATTTCCCTGCCTGTCTCTATAGACACCCGGAGTCAGGCGAATAGTGCCGCAGCCTCTCAGTTTCTCTATCAGACCTACGTTAACTTCCGGTTCACTGATCGCCATGAACTCTACCACGTTGATATCCCGTCCAATAATGCCGGACTGGATGTAAATCCGTTTGTCCGTCAATACATAGTGAATGTAATTCCAGTTGATTGCTCTGTAGATGGGCCCGCCCACAGCGATCCAGACCGGCATCAAATGCAGCAGGAAGAATGGGATCATGAACAGTCCAAAACCCATCGGCAAACCACCGCCCACGCCAAACATCATGCCTATGAACGCGAAATCAAAAGCGCCCCATACTAGAGCAACGACATACATCACTGGATTTCCTATAATATAGGTCACCTTCTCAGGTTTCCCCTCCCAAAGCTGATATTCATTTGAGTCCATCATGTCCCGGATCATGGCACAGACCTCCTATAGCGACGCAGAAAAAAAAGTTTTAAGTATTCTAAGCCTTTACAGAATTAAGCATGGCATTCTTCAATTAAGGCTTTGAAACCTGGCAGCGCGTTCTCAATGGTACTGTAAGCGACGCAATAAGCGATCCTGACATAGCCAGGGCAACCGAAGGCGCTTCCAGGCACCAAAAGAATATTTTTGGATTTCGCCATTTCAGCAAACGCTTTATCATCTGCTACCGGTGCTTTGATGAACATGTAAAAAGCGCCTTCAGGCTTGATGCAGTCATAACCAAATGCCTTCAAATTATTGTAGAGCAGTTCCCTGTTCCTGTTGTACCCTTCTAAATCCACCTGGGCATCCAGACATTTGGCAATAACGCGCTGGAACAGAGAAGGAGCATTGACAAAGCCAAGGATCCTGTTGGCAATATTCGCCGCGGAGACAAAGTTTTCAAAATCCGCCATTTCAGTTGGCATAACCAGATAGCCAATACGCTCACCTGGAAGCGACAACGATTTGCTGTAAGAATAACCCACTATTGTGTTGGCATAATATTGGGTGAGATAAGGGACCTCTACGCCGTCATAAGCAAGCTCGCGGTAAGGCTCGTCGGAGATTATGTAGATATTGGTACCCAGAGCTTTTTGCTTCTCATTTAGAATTTCAGCGAGCTTAATAATGGTCGCTTCTGAATAGACAACCCCCGTTGGATTGTTGGGTGAATTCACAATCACGGCTTTTGTTCTGTCTGTGATCAGATCGCTGAAGGCGTCAAGGTTCGGCTGAAAATCAACTGTATTCGGAGGAACGACGACCAGCTTAGCGTCAAAGTTGGAGGCATAACTGTTGTATTCTCCAAAGAATGGCGCAAAGGTAATGACTTCATCTCCAGGGTTGAGCAGCGTTTTGAAAACGACATTTAATCCGCCTGCAGCGCCTACAGTCATCAGAATATTTTTTGCATTGAAAGCCGTTCCAAAGCGTTTGTTCAAGCTTTGAGCGATAGCTTCCCGAACCTCTTCATAGCCGGAATTGTTCATATAACCATGGATGGCAGCAGGTTTCTCCTCCTGGAGGATTTCAATGATCGCCTTTTTGACTTCTTCCGGCGCTTCGACATTTGGATTGCCAAGACTGAAATCATAGACGTTCTCTGCGCCATACAGGCTGGCGAGGCGTTTGCCTTCCTCGAACATAGCGCGGATCACGGAGCTCTTTGAGACTTGTTCCATCATTTTGTTGGATATCACTTAAATCAACCTTTCCTGTGCAGATTTGTTTTATGGGGTTGGCACATTAATCTTTATCTCAATTTAGCATAAAAATACAAGGAAAGGAAGTCCCGCCCCTGCTGCAGCTGCCAGCAGAGGCGGGACTTCCTTTCCCATTGTGGTGTCAACTGCTTCTATTTGAATTCCCTATCCAAAATCTCGGTAATCTGGTCTTTTGTCTGGATACTCGCCGTTGCGGCGACGACTTTGCCATTCTTATAATAGACCGTAAATGGCAGCCCTCTGAAATTGCGGCATTCAGGGAGCGTTTTGATAATTTTGGCTTCCGGTGAATCAAATTCCATATCTCTGAACGCTACATTCGGGTACTTGCCTTCGAGACTTTCCATAGCGCCGTAGACCGGAATACACATAGGACCCATGCGTCCGCAGCAGACCATGACATTTTCATTCTCGTTGATTGTATCCTCCAGTTCTTTGGCTGTCACAAGATGTTTAAGATTGGTATCCAGCATTATTGTCCACTCCTTTCATATATTACACCCGCATCCCATGATTTCGGATCATGCTGAGGCCAAGGAGACTAGCGGCCAGGCCAAGGACAAAACTCGCCGCTGCCGCGCCCCACAAAGTCATAGAAATCAGGTCAGAGACATTGACAGGCGGAAGGAAAGTTATGACCTCCGCCAGATCTGTGCTGACAACCCTCACAAACCACAAAAAGAGTCCGGCAGCCAGCACCCCTGCCAAAGTGGTCAAGAGCACGCCACCCATGACATAGGGCTGATAAATAAATCCGTTTGGAGCGCCAAGCAGTTTCAGTGTCATTATCTGTTCACGGTTGGAATGGACGCCTTCGCGAATGATGTGGGAGGTGACCATCAAGGTGGCCAGTCCTACCGCCAGGGCCACAAAGATCCCAATCCCGGAAACGACGCCTGCAATGGCGGCCACCTTTTCAAGCACCGTCTGATTATCCCGTACATAGATCACACCGTCATAAACTTTGATCTCGTCAATCACCTCAGACAATTTGTTCAGATCAATACCCACTTCCAAATAGGGTTCAAAGGGGTTTTCGTCAAAGTGGTTCAGAACCGCAGCGTCCTGGCCTAAAATGCCGGACATTTGTTTGTAGGCGTCTTCGGCGCTGATGGGGAGTGCGGACAGGGTACCATCGGCAGACTCAATCTGTGAAATCAGGTTGGACAAATCAAGATCGCCGCTTTCAACGCGGGCCGCGTCATAATAAACGCTGATCTCCGCCTCGTTTTCAAGGGCCTGAACCAGGCTGGTGCTGATTTGCCAACTGCTCATTGCCAAAACAGCCACGAAAAAGATCAGGGTCAGACTGAGGAGAGACAGGAGACTGGAAATGCCGTTCAGCCTCAAGATGGTTTTAACTTCCTGAAAGACGTAGCCCAAGTTGCTCAGCAGTTTAGACATCTCCATCCCGCCTTTCTGCCGTCATCTGTCCCGCTTCCATGATCAGATGGAGGAGCGGTTGGCCGGTGGTCATCAGATGCGTCGCATGGGTCGTTATAACCACTGTAGTCTCAGGAGAACGGAAGGACTCCAGTAGACGCAGGATGTGGACAGCGTTGTCCTTATCCAGATTGCCGGTGGGTTCGTCTGCAACAATCAGAATAGGGTTTCGGGCGACTGCCCTGGCAATGCTCACGCGTTGGCACTCACCCCAGGACAAGTTGTTGATGGGATGATGGCGCTTATGGTCAAGCCCGACTCTGTGAATGCTTTCCTCGGCCCTTACCTTTCTGTCATGGGGCTTGATGTCCAAAAAACGCATGCCCAGCAGGACGTTGTCCAGGACGGTCCGACCCTCTAAAAGGCGAAAATCCTGAAAGACAGGTCCTACTTGCGTTCGCATCCTTCGGATTGCAGCTTCATGATGCTGCAGCATGGGCTGGCCCAGTACTTCCAAAGTGCCTGTAGAGGTAAATTCAATGCCCATCAGCAGTTTTAAAAGGCTGGTCTTGCCCGAACCGCTGGGACCGGTAATATAGACCAGCTCACCTTTTGGAATGTGAAGATCGAAGGTTTTTAAGGCCTGTGTCCCATCTCGGTAGACCAGACTGGCTTTTTCGGCATGAATCACGGGACACCTCCTAGAATAGTTTAATGTCAATGGTAAGCGCAATTGCCCCATCCTCATGGACAATCCGGCGAAGGGTGCTTTTGCCCAGAGTACCTGATAAGTCAAAGGTCAAAGTGCCCCTTGAAACCAGATCCTCAAGGGCGGCTATACTCATGGAGACGCCTTGAAAGGTACCGCTTTCAACTTTAAATGCCAGCAGACGCTCATCCACAATCTCGAAATGCCCCTGAAGCTCAGCCTGATCCTTGACAAAGGTCATGAGAACACCATTCGGGGTAAAGTCAAAGCGAAGCTCGGGAAGGTCCTGCCGCTGGCTGACCGCTGCATTGAATTTGCCTTCCGTGATCCGCCCTTTAACCCCGCTTGGAGAGAACTCAAGTTCAACGGTTCCAGCTGGGACATCCCCTGACTCCAGCATCTCTGACAGTGCGGTGACCGCTTCGGTGAAGACGGGTTTGAAGGCTGACCAGCTCTGATCCAGTCTGTTAAGATTCGCCTCATAAAAAGCCCGGTCTGAGGCCAAGGCCTGGAGCTGGGATTCAAGGGTGGTTTGTGCTTCAGCCAGGCTTCGCAGGGTCGCTGTCAGCTCAGCTTCTTTTGCCTTTTGCGCGGCAAAGAGCACCGAAAGTGCTGCTTTTTCTTCCTCCAGCCTGAGGCGCGCGGCCTGGGTCTCCTGCATCAGGCCATCTGTTTTGCGGGACAATTCCCTGAGCAGATTAAGGCGCCTGAGCAGATCCTTGAGACTCGTGGCGTTGAGAATAATTTCGAGGTTGGAGGCCGCGCCCGCCCGCTGCTGGGACTTCAGGATTCCACCAAGGGTGTCTCTGACGGTGCCATAGGCCTGGGCGCTTTCATTGATCTGAAACTGCTTCTCTTCAATTTGACCGCCAAGGGTTTTAATGTCGTTTTGGATTACGGCCATTTCAACGTCCAGTTGATCGATCTGCGAGGCGGTCTCGAAGAGCTCAGACAACAGGGTGAGTTCTTCAGCATTAAGGTTTTCAATGGCTTCGAGGGTTTCCTGGGCAACGGGCGCGTGGGGCTGGGCAGTGGCTCTGGATGGGATTCCGGTGGCGAAGACCATCGGCAAAATACCTAAAAAAGCCGTGGCAAGGGTGACCGTCAGGAGGAGCCAAAGTGTCCGCTTCCCTATTTGGAACTTTGGTTTAGATGTGATCCGTTCATTCGAAGCGCAATGCTTCATGCACTCACCTGCCTGTCTCCTTCATAATAGGTGTTTAATTGGAAAAAGATGCCCTTTCAAGAGAAATCCTTAAGTTGTTCCTGGCAGTTTACGATTCTCTGAGGGCACCTTAAATTAGTTATTTCGAACCGCCCAGCACCTGTTTGACCAGACTGACCGGAAACGCGCTTAGTTCCCAAAGGAGCTTCAAAGCGTACAGTCCTTGAACGGCACCAACGCAGAACATTATGACATGAAGCGGCAAAATCATTCTAAGCATCAGGCACTGGACGACAATCCAGATGATCAGGCCCGCGCCCAGGATGCCAGAGGCGTACCCATGGATCAGGGCGCCGCGGTTCGGCTGCTTCCAGTGTGACAAAAGCCAAGCGGCTGCAGCGAGATTACAGAGTCCAAACAGCGTGAATAAGATAATCCCGGGGATGAGAAAGGTCTCAAAGGGACCTGTTTTAAGCAGTTCCACACTTGCGCCTCCCGGTGCGAAGGGATTGAGGATGGCTCCAAGACCACCTGCGAAAGCGCCCACGCCCACGAAGACATGGAGCAGCAGCATTAAACTCCGGATAAGCTTGACGACGTTCATGGCTCTTTTCTCCTTCTTTATGTAAGTTTAGTGATACCAACTCACGGGTGCGCTTCACTTTAGGCGCTTATGAGAAACAAGATGTCCATTTTACTTATCTGTCCGTCGATGCTGCCTGTTTTACTGGCCAGTTTTTCTATCTTGCTGCTGACGGGCACTTGATGTTTCTGCCCCTCAGCAATTCGCCTGAATGCGCATAGATGCAAAGCTGTTTTTGAACCAAACCGACTAAAGTGCCAGTTCCCACCGTTCTTCAGTCTGAACCTTCCCCCAGATGTCGTGGGTCTCGATCTCAGTAATCCGGAAGCCAAAATCTGTATAGAGGTGGCGCGCAGCGTCCAGTTGGCTGACGGTCCAAAGAAATACTTTGTTGTAGCCCGCTGCTTTCGTAAAATCCAGAGCGGTGCGCATCATGGTCCGGCCCAGTCCCAGGCTGCGGAATTCGGGCTCAATAAGGTACCACCGGAGTTGAGCCGTAGTGTCATCCACGCGGACAATGGCGATCATACCGGCTCGGATGCCTTCCGACCCTGTGCCTTTCCAGGCCTCAGCTACCCAAAGGTTTTCCTTCTCAGGGATCGCTGAGGCTCCAAAGTCGTAGACCGGTCCTTCCACGTAAGGTCGGAAGGTATCGTCAAAACCCTGTTCCTCCGAATAGAGCTTGTCATGTCGGTCTATGACCCAATCGAGGTCACTTTTCTGAAACTGTCTCAGTGTAAAACTGATAGGTCCGTGATCCGCTGCGTGATGGGTCATTTTGATCGCCTCCATGGCATTATTGTTCTTCGAGCGCAACTACTTCAAAGTCTTTTGAAACCAAACTCTGTGCTTCAAAGTCCCATTCGAAAATCAGGGCTTCGGAGCGCCGGGTCTTGTGTGTCAGAAGCCGCTCACCCCGGTGGATGACCATGCTCTGCGCCTCCCAAAACTTAACGGTTTTGTCCTCCCCTGTCCGGTTGCATACGAACACCGGCAGCCCCGTTTCCCTGGAGCGCTGCTCCCACTCGCCCTCAGGTCCGTAGAGCCCGGGACCCCAAGCACTTGGCGCCACCAGCACCTGCGCCCCCTGAGCGAGGTGCCCGTCTGCAACTTTATTGGTGTAGGCGTCCGCACAGATCATGATGCCTACGTTGATCTGGTCAATGACAACAGGTTTGATTTCCTCGCCAAAGCTCGACCAGCCGTCCGAATGCACAATCATTTTCCTCTGGCTGCCGATGGTTCCATAACCGCCACCCAGCACAAAAACTGTATTATAAAAAAGTCCATCACTGCCTCGTTCAGGCTGACCAAGGAACAAATAGGCATCCGCCTCACTCACGCGCCTGCCCAGGTCCAGCGACCAGGCATCCGGCTGTGGCTCAATCCAGGCGGTGCCAATCAAATGGGAAAACTGCAGCCCGCTGACGGCGGTTTCCGGTGTAATGATCCATGTCGCACCTGCCTTGAGGGCGGTATCGACACCGCGCTCGATCAGTCGCCTGTTATGCTCCAGTTTGCCTGCAATGGCGTTAAGGTGCAGCATAGCAATTTTTAGTGTTGTCAAGTTAGCTTCCTCCGGGGTCGTTATGTCAAGGTTTCAGCTTCTGCAGGTTTGTCTCAGTGCAGAGTTCCTTGGTTTCCAGGTTGATGTGCGTCATCTCCAACTCATATTCCGCCTAACTAAAATTTCCAAATAAAATATTTTCTGTTTCCAATA
>CAYQDM010000055.1:0-9756 GCA_964416305.1 uncultured Acidaminobacter sp.
AGGGCGTCCCTACAGCAGCGTATCTCAGGGAGATTGGCATGGATCTGCCTGAAGTGCTTGAAGTGGTCACGCCGCTTCAAGGCTAGATTTAGTGTTTACTGGACACTAGTGTCACCATTTATCCAAACTCTTAAAGAGGCGAGCGATCGCCTCTTTTTGTCTTAAATGCGTGGAACTGCTATTGTAGGATCGATTATTCAAAGGTACACTAAAAAGGGTAGAGAGGTGAGAGTAATGATTCAAGTGAACGGCAAGCCTATGGTATGGTCGGAGGGCATGACTGTGTCAAGCATGCTTAAAGAAAAAAATTATATCTTTGCGAAAATAGTAGTCAAAATTAATGGTGTGTTTATACCGGCAGAAAAATACGAAACGACGTCCATTCATGACGGAGATGACGTTAAGGCCATTCATATGCTGGCCGGAGGTTAACCTATAAAAGCGGACTATTGAAACTGGGAGGCATGGACAGATATGGAGAAGCGCTATCAAAGAAATATGAAACTGATGACACAAGATGAGATTGCAGCTTTGAAGGAGAAACGGGTCTGCGTCGTGGGCTGCGGAGGCCTGGGTGGGTATATTGTCGAAATGCTGTCTCGCATGGGCGTAGGAAAAATAACGGCCATTGATGGAGATGTTTTTGACGAAACAAACCTAAACCGTCAGTTGTTGTCTGAAGAAGCGCTGATAGGGTCCTCAAAAGCAGAGGCTGCAAAGACCCGAATTCAAAGAGTGAATTCAGAAGTGGAGGTCGTCGCCAAAGCCGTCTTTTTAAGAGAAGACAATGCAGAGACGTTGATTGCCGGCCATGATGTGGTCGTGGATGCCCTGGATAACATTTCGACGCGCAGAATACTGGAGAAAGCCTGTTCAGCATGTGAGATCCCATTGATCCACGGTGCAATAGCGGGATGGTATGGTCAGGTGACAACCATCATGCCCGGATCCGGCGTCTTTTCAAAACTTTACCCGGAAACGGCTGAAAAGGGCATAGAAACTGAATTGGGGAATCCTTCCTTTACGCCTGCCCTGGTGGCTTCCATTCAGGTCAGCGAAACTCTGAAATTGTTGCTGGAAAAAGGTGAGCCGCTGGTAGGCAGACTGCTTACCTTAAATTTGCTTGACCATGAATACCAAATTTTTGAATTTTAATGACCAGGCCGAAATCGACTACTCGTGTTCTCGGTGAAAGCATCCTGTTGGCATCTCGTACTAGCTGCCTGAACTGACATTTGTTGCCTAAGCGATGCCTCCACATAATCTCCACAGGTCTTTGATAGAATTGAGCCCTGCCGGTATGGATCATCAGATATCCTGGTTTCCTGGGGATCATGGTTGTAAACACTTTGGCGGAGTATGGTTATGATGGGGTGAGCGCATGGACCAACACAAAAAGATTAGTTTCAGAGTTGACGGCATGACCTGCAGTGCCTGTGAAATCATAATTGAAAGTGATTTGAGCAGCCTGCAGGGCGTTCTTTCTGTGCAGGCAGACCGGCAAAAAGGTAGCGTACAGATTGTTTATATTTTGGGACAAACTACAGAAGAAAAAATTAAAAATAAAATTGAAACTGCCGGATACAAGGTGGTCCCTGTGGGAAACCAAACAGGCAGTGGGCTGAGTGAACATAGTGAAATGAACGAGGGCAAAAGTGAAGTTTGGAATAATAGTCAGGGGATAATTTTGGTCCTTTTGATCTTTGTGCTCTTTTGGATGCTCCAAAAAATATCCGGGTTGACATTGATCCCAGAAATAACATCCGGAGCAAGCTATGGCATAATTTTTCTCGTGGGACTGATGACCTCTGTCCATTGTATCGCTATGTGCGGCGGAATTAATTTATCACAGTGCATTCAACGTGAGGAACTGGTTCTGCATAAGGGCAGTCATAGGACCGCAATGAAACCCAGCCTTCAATACAATGCCGGTCGTGTTGTGTCCTATACTCTCCTCGGTGGTATTGTCGGCATGCTGGGACAAGTCATTGGTTTCGACAACAGCGTCAAGGGCTATGTAACCATTGTGGCAGGCGCTTTCATGATCCTGATGGGGCTTAATTTGATGGGCGCCGGCTCTTGGGCCGGCAAACTGATCCCGGGCCCGCCCGCATTTCTGAAGAATAGATTTAACCGTCAAAAGCAATCTCAAAAACCATTTTTAGTCGGACTTCTAAATGGATTTATGCCTTGCGGACCACTGCAGTCCATGCAGCTGTACGCTCTGGGCACAGGCAGCTTCGCCGCCGGCGCACTGTCTATGTTTGCCTTCAGCGTGGGTACGGTGCCATTGATGTTTGGAATGGGCTTTTTAAGTACGCTGATCAGCAGGTCAGTATCTCAGAAGTTGTTCAGGCTTAGTGCGGTTATGGTTTTAGGGCTGGGTGTCATTATGACGGGCAGGGGACTGAGTCTCGCGGGCATTTCATTCGATCCAGGCGTGTCTGAAACCGAGATGGCAACTCTTGAGGATTATGGACAGATCGCTGTGGTTGAGGAAGGTGTTCAAACCGTCACCATTGAACTTCATCCCGGTTATTATGAACCCATTGTCGTGCAGAAGGGCATTCCGGTCAAGTTCAATATCAAAGCCTCTGAGGGCTCACTCAACGCCTGTAATGACGCGGTACAGATCCCGGCATTCAATGTTCAAAAGCCTTTGACAGTCGGAGACAACTGGATCGAGTTTCTTCCGGACGAAGCCGGTGTAGTCCCATTCTCTTGCTGGATGGGGATGATTCGAAGTGAGATTTTGGTGGTGGATTCATTGAGCAACACGAAATGAAGCCCGAGTCAGCAAAAATATGGAAATGGTGATGGGCAAAGGAGTGCAAAGACTATGACGCGGAAGACTAAAATTCTGCTAATTGAAGATGAGGCAAGCCTTGCGGAGGTCATCAAGGAGTATCTTTCAGCGAGCGGGTATGACGTCATTGCAGCCTATAATGGAAACAGTGGCATTGATTTGGCGCGGCGTGAAGAGCCGGCGCTGATACTCCTGGATCTCATGCTGCCCGATCTCCCGGGAGAAGAAGTATGTACGGCTATTCGCAAATGGTCCCGGGTTCCCATCATTATGCTTACTGCCAAATCCCAGGAAGAGGATCTGCTCAATGGTCTCGGATTAGGCGCGGATGATTATGTCACTAAACCCTTTAGTCCGAGACAGTTGGTTGCCAGGATCGCCGCACTGCTCAGGCGGAGCTCGGAAGATCCTACGCTGCTTTCAAACCGGATGTCCTACCAAAATGGAGACCTCGTCATAGACACGCTGGCCCATGAAATATGGAAATCCGGAGAAAAAGCATCATTGACCCCCAATGAGTACAAAATATTACTCGCTTTGGCTTGTTATCCCAGAAAGGTATTCACTCGTGCAGAGCTTATTGAGATTGCTTTGGGCAGTGATTATGACGGCTTTGACAGGGGCGTTGATTCCCACATTAAAAACATCAGGCAAAAAATTGAAACAGATTCGAAAGCCCCGCAGTATATCAAGACTGTTCACGGCATAGGGTACCGTTTTGGTGGTGATGTGGATTGAATAAGCTTGTCACAAAGCTCAGAACACGAATGGTCGTGTCGCATATAACCATAGCACTGATCGCGGTAGGACTAATCAGTCTGTTGTCCAATTTATTTTTAGAGCAGCAATTCCAGGATTACGTGACGCGTAAAATCGATAACAGACACTTGGAAATTGTCGATCAGATCGAAAAGCTGTATCAGTCTGAAGATGAATGGAATGTGGCGCTGATCGAGACCATAGGCATGAGTGCCTTAGGTGAGGGGCTGATCATCCGGGTCCAAAATCTGCGGGGAGATGAAATTTTTAGCGCGCGCGCCATGGATCACATGATGTGTGATCTCATGCTCAATCAGATTTCTGAGAATATGCGCTCGCGTTATCCGCAGTGGCAGGGGGAGTATGTGGAGATCCCCTACCCGTTGACAGTGGATGGCCAAAAGGTCGGGAGTGTTGAGATTGGATTCTTCGGGCCGTATTACTATTTGGAGTCGGACCTCGAGTTTTTGCATACATTGAATCGAATTTTGCTGGCTGCGGGGATCATCAGCTTCCTGACAGCGGCGGGTGTGGCAATCCTCATGTCCAAAAGGCTGACGCGCCCTATTTTGCGCGTTACGGCGGCAACTCAAAGGATTGCTGAAGGGCATTATGATGAGCGCATCGGCAGCGTGGAAACACGTACGCCTACCTTGGAAATCGATACCATGACCAAGAGTGTGGACCATCTGGCGCAGACTCTCGAACAGCAGGCTATTCTGAGAAAGCGTCTGACCTCGGACGTCGCCCACGAGTTGAGAACACCGCTGTCGACGGTGCAAATCCATCTGGAAGGCATGCTGGACGGAATCTTCAAAGCGGACGAATACAGGCTTTCCCTGTGTCATGAGGAAATCAAGCGCCTGCAGCGTCTGGTGGGAGATCTGGAACAGCTTTCCCGCGTGGAACATGATATGAACCTTCTGCATAAGAAGCCGTTTGATTTGGCTGAGCTTGTTCTTCAACAGGCCGACCTTCATAAAAATCAAGCAGCGTTGAAATCTGTAGATTTGAAAGTCAATTGCGCCAAAAAAGAGGATCAGCCGATGGTCTTAAGTGGTGACCGCGACAAGATCAGCCAGGTCCTGGTCAACATCCTTGCCAATAGCATAAAGTTCACCCCTGAAGGGGGCAGCATTGAGATTGACTGTCGAAGAGAGGGCGGCACAGCCCTCATTCAGGTAAAGGATACCGGCGTTGGTATTGCCGAAAAAGACTTGCCCTTTGTCTTTGAGCGATTCTACCGTGTGGATCCTTCCAGAAGCCGGGGAACAGGCGGCGCGGGTATAGGTCTGACCATCAGCAAGACCATTATTGAGGCTCATGGCGGAACAATTGAAATTGGCAGCAAGGGACTCGGAAGCGGAACACAAATTGTGATCAGACTGCCAATAGAATCATCAAATCTCCACATTTAGGCACTATACTCAGAACAAAGCCTTGTCTTTGTCCTGAACCCGGAACCTCTCATCCAGGCAGGTGTTGACCCGGCGAAACTCGAGACCTGGGTTTTTGGAGAAGTGGAAGTCATGGATGAAGCCGGTAAGGCGGTCATGGTGGAAAAGTTCCTGATGGTTTATAGTTTTGACTAATTTGTATTTGTAAAAAAGAGATAGATGAGGAGGCCAACAGTATATGGTCTTCTCTTCCTCTTTTTTGAAGCGTTGATTATTTAAAACAGTTCGTGGTAAGATTGAAGCAGATTTGAAATGGAATTCCATTTCAATACAATTTCAACACAATACAGTGATGATTCGAGACATAGTGTCCGCTGGATCAACACAAAAGCAAAGGAGCGACAGAATCCATGTTGAATTTCAAATACTATAGTCCAACATCTATCATTTTCGGTAAAAATTCCGTCGAGAATCTTGGAGCGCAAATAGCTTCTGATGTCAAGACTGTCCTGTTTCATTTTGGTGGCGGAAGCATCAAGAGGAGTGGCCTTTATGACCAGGTCGTGGGCATCCTCAAGGAAAAGAAAGTAAAGATTGTAGAGCTTGGCGGTGTAGAGCCGAATCCAAAGCTGTCTCTGGTCAGGGAGGGTATTGCACTGTGTCGCCAGCACCAGGTGGATCTGATCCTGGCGGTTGGCGGCGGAAGTGTCATTGATTCTGCGAAGGCTATTGGTGTTGGCGTGAATTACGAGGGAGATGTTTGGGACTTTTTTATGGGAAAAGCCAAACCTGAATCGTGTGTGCCTCTGGGCGTCATATTAACAATTCCGGCAACCGGCAGTGAGACCAGTCCCAATTCCGTTGTGACAAAAGAGGAAGGTCTGATGAAGCGTGGTTTGAAGTCGGACTTGATTCGGCCGGCATTCGCAATTTTGAATCCGGAGTTGACGCTGACCCTGCCGGAGGAACAGACCTTCGCCGGGATCATGGATATTTTATCCCACGTTTTCGAACGCTACTTTACAACAACCACACCCGTGGATGTGACGGACCTGATGTGTGAAGGCGTCATGAAGGCGACTATAGAAAACGCCTACAAGCTTCGAAAAAATCCGGATGATTATGATGCTCGGGCTGAAATTATGCTTGCGGGAACAGTGGCCCACAATGGCATCCTGGGTGTTGGCCGTTTAGAGGACTGGGCAAGTCACAGAATTGCCCATGAAATCACTGCCTTATATGGAACGACCCACGGTGTGACGCTTTCAATCATCTTCCCTGCATGGATGAAATACGTGTCTGCTGAGCGGCCTGAAAAGTTCGTTCAATTTGCCCAGCGCGTTTTTGGGGTCTCTCAAGAGGCGTTTGCTGATCCGGCAGAGATTGCCAACGAAGGGATTCGAAGATTTGAAGCATTCCTGACAGACATGGGTTTGCCAAAATCCTTTAAAGAAGCAGATTTGCCTGAGGATCAGCTTGACCTCATGACAGATAAAGCCACCCTCTTTGGTGCTCTCGGAGGATACAGAAAGCTCGAAGCAGCGGATATCAAGGCAATTTATAAAATGGCACTGTAATCATTGGACACTGGTATGGCAGTATGGTAAAATGATGACATCGATTTATCAGCATCAGTTTAATATTGGTATTGACTCAGGCTGCAGAAATTTTGTTCTGCAGCCTTCAAGCATAATCCGGAAAGGTGAGGGCTCTCATGAAAATCATGATCATAGGTGCCGGAAAGTTAGGTTACCGGCTTGCCGAAACCATGATGAACGAACAGATCGACGTTACCCTGGTCGACACTAACCCCAAAACCGTCGAACGTGTACAGGATCATCTGGATGTCCTGGCGATCCTTGGAAACGGCCTCGACATGGAAACTTTAAGAGAACTCAGCATTCAAACCTACGACATGTTGATTGCTGTGACGGGGATTGATGAAGCCAATACTATTATTTGCTCAATTGCGAAAAAGCTTGGGGTTAAGCGGACTATAGCCAGGATCCGAAATCCTGAATATATTCGACAAAAAGAGTATTTGACAGAGGACATGGGGATTGATCACATTGTCAATCCTGACCTGGCAACAGCCCATGAAATGCTTAGGTTTTTAATGAAGGGCTACCATTTCCATACGGGTGACTATGCCAAGGGCAAAGTCACCATGATGGATATCAAAGTCAATCAGCTTCCTGATCTGGTCGGCAAGAAAATAATGGAACTCGTAAATTTTGAAGGATTGCTCATCACAGCCATCAAGAGAGAGGGCGTAATTTTAATTCCGGACGGATCCACAACGCTGAAGACGGATGATTTGCTCTATATTATAGGTAAAACCCACCGCTTGAATGAATTTGTCAAGCGTTTCAAACTTTGTCTGGATGTCCGGCCTGTAAAGGATGTCATGATTTTCGGCGGCGGCAATATTGGGTTCTATCTCGGCAGCCAGCTGCTTCACAATAATGTCAACGTCGTTATAGTCGAGCAGGATCGCGACCGCTGTTTTTATTTGAGCAACAAGCTGCCTGAAGCAGTGGTGATCCATGGCGACGGCACTGATCTTCAGCTGCTTGAAGAGGAATCATTGGCTCAAATGGATGCTTTTGTCGGTGCGACGGGTTATGATGAACAGAACCTGCTCATGGCGATCATGGCGAAGCAAGAAGGTGTTGACAAAACTATCGCGAAGATCTCCCGCTCAAGTTATGTCAATCTTATAGACAAGCTGAATATCGATTTTTCATTAAACCCTATTGATATCACGGTCAGTGAAGTGCTCAAATATGTCCGGGGCGGTTTGATCGTCTCTGTGACCATGCTGTTGGAACGTCAGGCAGAGGTCGTTGAAGTCATCGTCAATGACAATCTCGATTGCGTGAACGAGAAAATTAAGGATTTGAGATTACCAAAAGGTATTATTATTGGCGCGATCCTGCATAATCATCAGGTGATCATTCCAAATGGCGAGACGGTGATTCACTCGGGTGACAGGCTTGTCATCTTCAGCCTGAATTCCTCTGTGGAAGCGCTTCAACAATTAATTCGACCAAATGATGGAGGTCTTCTCCGTGAACTATGGAATCGTACTAAAGGTCCTCGGAAAACTGCTGTTTCTTGAATCGGCGCTCATGATGCCGTCGCTGCTCATCGCTCTCGGCCTTGGCGAGCGCGATCTTCGCGCTTTTGTCATAACCGTGGCGATCACTGCGACTGCGGGTTTTGTCATGGGCAGAATCCAGGTAGAGAAACAGAAAATGAAAGTTCGTGAAGGTCTATCCATAGTCACACTGGGTTGGGTGGTTTTCTCGGTGTTCGGCGCGCTGCCTTTTGTATTGTCGGATTCCCTGAGCTTTGTTGATGCCTTTTTCGAAGTCGTGTCTGGTTTTACTACAACAGGTGCCACGGTCGTGACGGACATTGAGATTTTGCCAAAGGGACTGCTGTTCTGGCGTTCACTGACCCACTGGATCGGTGGTATGGGAATTCTGATCTTTACAGTGGCTTTTATGCCAACCCTCGGCTCCGGAACCTTTCATTTGTTTAAAGCGGAATCCCCGGGTCCAACGGCGGATAAAATTGCGCCTCGAATGAAGGATACAGCAGTCATCCTCTATACGACCTATATTGTGATCACACTCATAGAGATCATTCTTCTGAAACTGGGCGGCATGTCCTTATATGAAGCCGCACTCCATACTTTTGGGACTGTCGGTACAGGGGGCTTCTCGACCAGAAATGCCAGCATAGGCGCTTTCAACAGCACCTATATCCACCTCGTCATCGCCTTTTTCATGATGTTCAGCGGCGTGAACTTCTCCTTATATTACAAGGCATTTAAAGGCAAGTGGCATGAGATTTTCCAAAACGAAGAACTGAGATTATATCTGGGCATCATCCTGATGGCAACTCTGGCAATAACCCTCAATCTGAGGTTCAGTGTCTACGATGACACCTGGACGGCGCTCAGGGATTCTTTCTTCCAGGTAAACTCAATTATTACAACAACGGGTTATGCCACAGCAAACTTTGATGTGTGGCCGGATTTCAGCAAAAGCATATTGTTTTTATTGATGTTTACCGGCGCTAGTGCAGGTTCCACGGGCGGCGGCATCAAGATCATCCGGATTCTATTTTTGTTCAAACTGATCAGGCGGGAAATTTCCAAGATCTATCATCCAAGAGCCATGATCCCAATTCGCATTGGGGGCAAAGCCTTGTCGGGCGACATAAATGTGAGTATTGCGAGCTTTTTTGCGCTTTACATTGTAACTTTTGTAGGGGGCACTATTTTAATTTCCCTTGAAGGCCATGGTTTGGTCAGTGCCGCGAGTGCGGTTGCAGCGACCATCGGCAATATTGGTCCTGGGTTTGACTTCGTTGGACCAACACAAACGTATGCCAACTTTAGCATGCCATCCAAAATGCTTTTATCCTTCCTCATGTTAATAGGCCGCCTTGAGCTCTATACGGTCATAGCGCTGATCGTGCCTGGACAGCTTCGCGAAAGGGTTTTTCAGTCGTAGTAGTACATTCCCAAAATAACTGTGAAATATAAAAATGGATTTTAAGCCTGAAATTTGCTTGCAGGTTAAACTTTCTTTTGAACTGAGATTTCTAAAAGATTATGCTAAATCGGTCTGTTGGTTCAGGGTCAGAAATGACACTATAAAGCAAAAAATCATGCTTGATCTGACAATTAAAAAGGATGCACGGTTTTCCGAGAAAACTGGGCATCCTTTTTTGGTGCGCCCGGCATGGGCGATAACTTGGTGGTGCAAGTCCACTACGCGC
>CAYQDM010000056.1:0-8229 GCA_964416305.1 uncultured Acidaminobacter sp.
TCTAAATTTCAACGTTTGAAGTGGTTTTTTTACTTTAAAGTCCTAAACTCAGGAGATACAGGTTCAAACGGCAGAGAAGCGTGAAACTCAAAAAAATAACCCGGCTTTTACAGCCGGGTTATTCCACGTTCTTAAATATAATTATCTAACGTTTTCAAGGTACTCAACAATTTGACCCACTGTTTGAAAACGCTCAGCAATATCATCCGGGATCTCAATGTCGAATTCATCCTCGACCGCCATGATGATTTCCACTGCATCAAGAGAATCTGCATCCAGATCGTCTCTAAGGTTTGTGTTCAGGGTGATTTTGTCAGGATCTGAAATTGCCAGCTGATCTTCAATGATACTTTTTATCATTTCAAACATTCGGGTGCCTCCTCATACGATGGTTGGCGGTCTAACCGCCCACAGATCACTATTCTATTATAGCCCACAGCAACGATTTGTCCAGACTGGTGATAAGTCAAATGTGCAACATTTCTGAACTGATTTTTCACGCATCATGGGAACTGAATTCCAACCTACTCTTCCAGATGCTCGGTCCAGCGCTCATAGAGAACTTCAATCTCCGCCTTCAGCTTTTCGCTGGTTTCTGTCAAGGTGAGAAGGGCTTGATGATCCTGCGAGATGCTGACGTCACACATTTTCTGTTCAATCTCGTGCAATTCGTTCTCCAGCTCGTGCAGCCTCACTTCGAGGTTTTGCAGGTCGCGCTTTTTAGCGCGTTCCTCAGAGAGTTTCTCCTTTTCCTTGCGCCGCTCTTCCTTTTGGCGCGTCTTGTTGACCATTGTCTGATCAGGCTCGCTTTCCAACTTTTGATTGGTGGCGAGCTTCTCTTTGTAATCATCATAATTGCCAAGATAGAGGGTGGTGCCGTCCGCCTTCAGTTCCACAAGTCTGTTGCAGAGCCGGTTCAGGAAGTAGCGGTCGTGCGAAATGGTGATAATGGTACCTTCGTAGTTTTCCAGCGCCGACTCCAGTGCTTCCTTTGACTGGATGTCCAAGTGATTGGTAGGCTCGTCCAGCAGCAGGAGATTGGCTTCCGAGAGCATGAGCTTTAACAGTGACAATCGGCCGCGCTCGCCTCCGCTGAGCTGTGAGACGAGTTTATAGACGTCATCACCAAAGAAAAGGAACGCGCCCAGTAAAGTACGAATTTCTGTCAGATCCAGCTTGGGGTCAGCGTCAGAGATTTCTTCCAACAGACTGTTCACGGGATTCAAATTCGACTGTTCCTGGTCATAAAGACCAACCTCGACTTTGTGGCCCAATTTGAAATAGCCATTGTCCGGCTCGACTTTACCACAGAGAATGTTGAAAAGCGTCGTCTTGCCTATGCCGTTCGCACCGATCAGTCCAACCCGGTCCCCGCGGTAAACAAAGAGCTCGGCGTTTTTAAAGATGCTTCTGCCGCCGTAGGACTTCGCAAGCCCCTCAGCCGCCAGGACATCTTCGCCGCTCTGAGTCCGCTGGGTCAGGTTGAGCCGCGTTCGACGGTGATCCTCAGTTGGTTTGTCAATGCGCTCCACCTTTTCAAGGAGCTTTTCCCTGCTTCGCGCCCGTTTAGCCAGTTTTTCCGTCCCGTGCTGCTTAAAGCGCCGGATCATATCCTCCTGTCGCTCGATTTCGCGCTGCTGCTTTTCATAGGCTTTCATTTCGATTTCAAACCGCTTGCGCTTCTCCCGGGCATAGTCGCTGTAAAGCCCCGGATATTCCGTGAGCTTGCCGTTTTCGATCTCGTAGATTTTATTGACCAGCTGGTCGAGAAAATAGCGGTCGTGGGAAATGATCATCATGGTGCCCGGGTAGCTCTTCAGGTAGTTTTCAAGCCATGCGCAGGCATCGATGTCCAGGTGGTTCGTCGGTTCGTCCAGCAGGAGCAGCTCAGGCTTCTTCAAGAGAAGTCTGCCGATGCTCAGCCGTGACTTCTGCCCACCCGAAAGCTCATTCAGATCTCTTCCGAACTCTGACTCCTCAAAGCCAAGACCTCTCAAAACACCCTTGACTTCACTTCTAAACGTATAACCGCCGTCTTTTTCGAATGACTCAAGCTTATGTGAATACTCCTCCAACCGCTTTTCATTGACGATCTCCTCGCTTGGATCAGCATCCGCTATGTCATGCTCAAGCGCGCGAAGCTCCTCCTCGCGGGCAAGCATCTCAGAAAAGATTGACATGGCAAAATCGAGGAGGGTCTGTGCGCTGGAGGAGGGCACGATCTGTTCCAGATAGCCAATCTCAGTATCTTTAGCACGGTAAAGCGTGCCGCTGTCGCTGGTGATTTGCCCTGTCAGAATTTTGAACAGTGTCGTCTTGCCGGCGCCATTGCGGCCGATCAAGCCAACTCGATCACCCTGGGACATGGTAAAGGAGACGTCCTCGATGATACGGTCAACACCGTAATATTTTGTCAAACCGTTGCATGATAAAGCTATCAAACTAACCGCTCCATTCTGGTCTATCGTTCTTGAACTTCATTTTAACATATTCGGCAGCATCGTAGCTTTGGATGCTAAAAAAAGCACGGAAAAAGATAGTCCCGCCGATGGTAAAGCGTTCATGATCAAAAAGAACATATTTATTAGGCGTACAACATGAATTGTTATTAAATTGACATATGGATCTTATGAATGGTATAATTTTTCGTAAGAGTTAAAAGGATGTGAGGATAGAGCTATGACATCAAATCAGAACATTTCAATGGCCGTTATACGAAGACTGCCTAAATATCACCGTTACTTAAGAGAATTGCTCGACAAAGATGTCAAGAGGATCTCTTCGAAAGAACTTAGTGAGATCATTGGATTCACTGCATCCCAAATTCGTCAGGACCTTAATAATTTTGGCGGCTTCGGACAACAGGGTTATGGATACAACGTTGAGGATCTCTATACTGAGATCGGAAAAATTCTCGGTCTGACAAAAACCTATAACACCATAATCATAGGTGCCGGTAATCTTGGTCAGGCACTTGCAAACTACGCAAGTTTCGCAAGATTCGGTTTCAATCTCGTAGGTATTTTTGACGTTAATCCAAAGGTGATCGGCTTGAAAATCAACGACGTTGAAGTTCGGGACATGGACGATCTTAAAGCTTTTGCCAGTGAAACCCCTATTGATATTGCCTACATATGCACCAGCCGCGCAGGTGCTCAGGACGTCGCAGACGCTCTGATGGCATGCAAGATCAAGGCGGTCTGGAACTTTGCGCCGGTTGACCTCAAAGTGGATGATGATGTTATCGTGGAAAACGTCCATCTCATCGACAACCTGCTGACCCTGACCTATTTTGTGAAAGAGCAATAATTGAGAAGCATAGGAATGCCCGGCGAATGCCGGGCTTTTTTTTTGCTGGAGGAAGCGGGTGTCGGACACCCATTACCACACTCAATGCCGTCATTAAAGCATAGGTATTGTTAATTAAATAACGAATCGTTAACATTCGAACAAATAAGTGTATAATGTGATTGGGTAAACATGGGGTCGATCTATGAGGAGGATTCTTATGAAAGAAGTTGTCATTGTCAGTGCGGTTCGTACACCGGTGGGGTCATTCGGGGGCTCTTTAAAAGACGTTACACCTATGGATCTTGGCGCGCTTGTCATCCGTGAAGCGATTGCCAGAGCTGGCGTAGCCGTTGAATCCGTGGACGAGGTGCTCTTTGGCTGTGTACTCCAAGCCGGCTATGGGCAAGGCGTCGCCAGACAAGCGGCTCTAAAGGCTGGATTACCGGACAGTGTTCCTGCTTCAACGATCAATATGATTTGCGGCTCGGGGCTTAAAACGGTGTCCATGGCTGCGCTCAGCATTATGGCAGGCCAAAATGACGTCGTCATAGCTGGTGGTACTGAGAATATGAGCATGGCACCTTATCTGCTGCCATCCGGACGCTGGGGGCAGCGCATGGGTGACGGCAAGACCTATGACATCATGGTCAATGATGGGCTTTGGTGTGCTTTTAATGATTATCACATGGGGGTCACTGCTGAAAATTTAGCGTCTCAGTACGAGATTTCAAAGGAAGCACAGGATGTCTTCGCAGCAGAAAGCCAGCGGCGTGCCTTCGAAGCCCGCGAAAGCGGACGATTTGACGAGGAAATCATTCCGGTTCCAATTCCGCAGAAAAAGGGCGATCCTGTATTGTTCTCAAGAGATGAATACATTCGGGAAGGCGCTACCTTTGAAAGTATGTCCAAATTGCGCCCTGCGTTCAAAAAAGATGGCACGGTTACAGCAGGGAACGCATCAGGCATCAACGACGGCGCGGCAGCTTTGGTGTTGATGAGCAAAGACAAGGCGGACGAGCTTGGACTCACACCTTTGGCAGTTATCAAATCATTTGCCTCAGCTGGCGTTGATCCGTCGGTTATGGGCATCGGTCCAGTTCCGGCGGTGCGCAAAGCACTTCAAAAAGCACAGCTGACAGTTGAACAGCTGGATTTGATTGAAGCAAATGAAGCGTTCGCTTCTCAGGCGCTTTCTGTCATGCAAGAGCTTCAGCTGCCGGCAGATAAAACTAATGTCAACGGCGGTGCAATTGCCATTGGCCATCCAATTGGAGCCAGCGGCGCTCGAATTCTCGTCACTCTGCTTCATGAAATGAAGCGAAGAGATGCCAAATTGGGCCTGGCCACGCTTTGTATTGGCGGCGGCATGGGCGAAGCCCTGATTGTGGGCCGCTAGGACTGGGCTATGAATTCTTATAGACTCTCAATAGAGCGCATGATAGAGAAGATCATGTCGAAAGTCCTGCGTTACGACCGAATGTCATTTCCTCTGGACAACCAACAGCATAAAGTGACTCTGATTGAACTGTGGCTTTTGAAGGAGCTTCAGCGTCAGGCACTCTCCATCCAGGAGATCGCAGAGCGATTTGATCTGAGCCGCGACTTGGTCTCCAGGAGTGTGGAGCGGCTGGAAAGACTCGGTTTGGTTGAAAAGGCCGTATACCGGGAGGACAAGCGGATTCGCCGTATTGGGCTGAATGACATTGGAATCCGTGCACTCGAAAGTTGGCAGAGTCTTGAGAAGGATTACCTGGACTACGTTCTGGGAGAAATGACGGTCAATGAACAGAAAGCGGTTCTGAAGTTCCTCAGCCGAATGAATCAGCTGACTGTAGGGAAGTATGATCTGCACGACTAAAAGAAAAAAAGCAGCGGGAAAAGGCAGCAACTTGGAAGACGGAGACCGACTTCCACTGCACCTGTTTCCCACTGCTTTACTTTTTTTGCTCTATACCTTACTCAGGCTTTGGAGCGTCAACCGGGCAAACGTTTGCGCAAGCGCCGCAATCGATGCAAGCTGAACCGTCGATAACGTAGATGGAATCACCTGCAGTGATGCAGCTGACTGGGCACTCAGGCTCGCAAGCGCCGCAAGAAATACAAGAATCATTAATTACATATGCCATTTGGAGATCCTCCTCAAATATGTAGTTGCCGGTTGGGTAACCGACGATATCGAAATTATATCTATATCAGGATACTCATAGCAATGAAAAAAGGCAAAAAACAATGAAAACTAACTAATCAAAAATGATTATCATTATATTGTAATCATCGCGCTCCTGATCCACAGGTGAACATAATATTGAAGATTCAGATAAACGGAAGCCCTGACTTTCTGATATAATAAAAGTGACTTCAGGGTCAAACAATGCCGTGGTCAGGCAGCGCAGTTATATTAGAGCCAAGTGACGCGGGTTCTTCAGGAGTGGTGATAATGAAAGTTTATGCACTCGTTGGCAGCAGTGGAACAGGTAAGAGTCATCAGGCCATGCACGTGGCCCATGATTATGGCATTCAGTATATTATTGACGATGGTTTGTTGATTGGCGATTCAAAACGACTCGCAGGAAAATCCGCCAAACGTGAAGATACTAAAATGGCGGCGGTGAAGCGGGCGATCTTTTTTCACCGCGACCATCGGCAGGAGGTCAGGGAGGCTCTGGAGCGCTTGAAGCCGAGCAACTTAATGATTTTGGGAACCTCTGACAGAATGGTGGAGAACATTGCGGAAAATCTTGGTCTGCACGGGATCGACGAATGGATTCGAATAGAGGACGTGTCGACGCCTGATGACATCCAAATGGCGAAAAATCAGAGGGCGAAGTTCGGGAAGCACATCATTCCACTGCCCTCAGTCGAAGTGAAACGGGACTTCAGCGGCTATTTCCTGGACGCAGTCAAGACCATTATCCGCAGGCGGGATCAATCGACGGTGGTCGGTGAGAAGACCGTGGTCAGACCAACTTTCAGCTATTTGGGAAAATTCAGCGTGTCCAACAAGGTCCTCGCGCAGATCGCAGAATATGCCTCTGAAGAAGTTCCTTTGGTGCACTCTGCCGATAAAACCAGAGTCATTGAGTTGGGCGACGGACTTGAGATTCACGTGGAATTGGAACTTAAACCGCCCTACCGTATGGTTGAGACTGCAACAGCGGTGCAGCAGCATGTGGCAGAGGCCGTTGAAGAGATGACGAGAATACAGGTCATCAAAGTTTTGGTCTACATAAAAAGTTTGAAAATTCAGACCGAAACCATGTATTGACACTGTCTGCGGATGTGTTAAAATGGCAGTGTGAGAATGTTTAAATTATAACAATAAATGAATTTTAATAATTAATGATTCAATTTCGCTACAAAAAATGAAAAACACGTGACGAATCAACAATTTTATAATATGGTCGAAACTGCTATACGCAATCGCAATCTGGGTAGTTAAGCAAGCCAGTCTTCTGAAGGCGCAAGTCCAGGGGAAGGTCAGCGCATGTCACCAACAAGATTCTGGCGAGCTTCACAATAACAAGATTTAAGGAGGCCAATAAAGTGGCAGAAAAAACGTTAAATCCATTTGAAATCGCCCAGCAACAAGTCAAGGCAGCATGTGAAGTTCTCGGTGCAGAACCAGCAGTTTTCGAACTCCTGAAGCAGCCGCTCAGAGTGCTTGAAGTTAATTTCCCGGTTAAGATGGACGACGGCACAGTCCGTATGTTCCAAGGTTTCAGATCCCAACATAATGATGCAGTTGGTCCTGCCAAGGGCGGCATCCGTTTCCACCAAGGTGTTACTTATGATGAAGTCAAAGCGCTTTCCATGTGGATGTCCTTCAAATGCGGCGTCGTAGGCATTCCTTACGGCGGCGGCAAGGGCGGCATTACAGTTGACCCTGCTACACTTTCCCAAGGCGAACTCGAGAGAATGTCCCGTGCTTATATCACGGCGATTTCTCCAATCATCGGCGAAAAGAAAGACATTCCTGCGCCGGACGTCAACACCAACGGCCAGATCATGTCTTGGATGGTTGACGAATACAGCAAGCTCAGAGGCGAAAACGTTCCAGGCGTCATCACAGGCAAGCCTGTCAACTTTGGCGGTTCCCTTGCAAGAAACGAAGCTACAGGTTATGGCGTCGCTCTCATGATGAGAGAATCTGCTAAATACCTCGGCATGAACCTGAGCGACCTTAAAGTTGCGATCCAGGGCTTCGGCAACGTTGGAAGCTTCGCAGCACTCTTCGCTCACCAGCTTGGCATTAAAGTTGTCGCAGTTTCCGACTTCTCTTGCACGCTCTTCAAAGAAGACGGCATCGATGTTGAAGCGCTCATGGAATACTCACTCAACGCGCCTAACAGATTCATCACCGGCTTCGGACATGGCACAACTGAACTTGACAGAAACGAAGTCTTCGGCGTTCAATGCGACATCTTCGCACCTTGCGCTCTTGAGAACTCCATCACTATGGACAATGTCGGCAAACTTACAGCTCGCGTTGTTGTTGAAGGCGCTAACGGCCCTACAACGCCTGAAGCAGACAAAGCCCTTTACGAAAGAGGCGTTCTCCTGATTCCTGACATCCTTGCAAATGCAGGCGGCGTAACAGTTTCTTACTTCGAGTGGGTTCAGAACCTCATGAACTACTACTGGTCTTTCCAAGAAGTTCAAGAGAAGCAAGAAGCACTCATGGTCAAAGCTTTCAATGACATCATCGTCATCAAAGAGAAATACAACATCGACGTCAGAAAAGCAGCTTATGTTATGTCCATCAAGCGTATTGCTGACGCAATGAAAGTTCGCGGCTGGTACTAATAAATAGAGTAAACCTCATTTTTTAACTGGTTTAAACGGTTCATGTTTTGCGCGCTGTGCAAAACATGAACCGTTTTTTATTGGTGCGCCCGGCATGGGCGATAACTTGGTGGTGCAAGTCCACTACGCGCTCGG
>CAYQDM010000057.1:0-6537 GCA_964416305.1 uncultured Acidaminobacter sp.
ACAGATGAGCGATTCATCCCATGACTGAAGTCACGGGTGTTCTCGCCACACTTATTAACAATCAAGCAAAAAGAAAGGTGATCAGGATGCACGAGCCTATACCTTCACGGACAATTAAGAAACGAGACAAACTACATCATGATATCCTTAGCGTCGCGGCTAAACTCATCAGTGAAAAAGGCTCCCTCGGCGTGACACTTGAGGAAATTTCCTTGCATGCAGATGTGGCGCGAAAAACCGTTTACAATCATTTTGAAAATAAAGAAGCCTTAATAAAAGAACTGGTGATGCCGGTATGCAACCATGCCAAAGCTTATCTGGAGCACTTTGGACATGGTCAGCCGCTGAGTATGGATCATATCTGGAACTACTGCATAGAATTATGGGAACGAGAGGATCTTCATGCTATGATGCTCTATCAGGTGAGTCCGGAAGACTATCCAAACCTCGCCAAAAATAGACATGGCTTTATCTTAATGTTCAAAATGCTGATGGAGCGCATTCCGGAGTTTAATGGGCGCTCTGCAGAAGAGCTGGCACACTTGTCCAATTCTGTTTACATGACCTATATGCCGCTTTTACAAAGCCTCGACGGTCAAGAAGATTATCAGAATAAATTCAGGCAGGCTATGACGGGTTTGACGCTGGGATTACTGTCGGTTTGAAGACTCTGAAATCAAAATGGAGGCTTGACCCATTTAAGTAAAATACAGCGAAATGACTGCCAGATCTGACCTGAAGATTCCCTTTTTTGACAACTATTATTCTGGTACAATTGAGGCGGTTTTTGCTAATAAAAAAGCGTCACTTTAGATAGCACTGAAATTTTGATCATTTCAAGTGTCTATTTTAAGTGACGCTGATTCATTTATTGGAGAATGGTGGAAGGGGGTTGTCCGATCCCCTTCCTTTTTGATTGGGTGACCATCGGCAAAAATTAAGCCTCTTCCCTGTCTTCTGATGTCTGAACAACCTCTGGGACTTCCTCGTAGAAGACTTTGAAGTTCGGGTCGACCTTGCCTATGCCCATGTAGCGGGCTTTGTAGTCCTTGAGGAGGTCGGAGAATTTCGGGCTCAGAATGGCCAGGGCCACGACGTTGGCGAAAATTGGGAGGGCGGTGGACATGTCGGAGAAAAGCCAGACGGTGGTGCCCGGGAACGCGTAGTAGACGGCGATCATGACCAGAGCGAGGCCCGGGAGCGGGTAGGTCCACTTGTAGATGTTCAGGATGGTGTTTTTCTGCTTGGAATCGCCGATCAGGTAACGGACGACGACTTCCATCTGGGCGAAGAGGCCGCTGGCGGTGGTGATGCCGAAGAGGAAGGTGCCGAAGGCCAGAACGATGCGGCCGGCGGTGCCGATGCCGGTTTCGAAGGCGGTCAGGGTCAGCTCAGCGCCGGAGAGGCCGGAGCTCCACTGGCCGGTGACCATGATGACGAGGGCGGTGATGGAGCAGATGAACAGCGTGTCCACGGTGACTTCGAAGACGCCCAGGATGCCTTGTTTGACAGGGTGGTCGACTTTGGCGGAGGCGTGGACCATAGGCGCGGAGCCCCAGCCGGCTTCGTTGGAGAAGACGGAGCGGGCCATGCCGGTTTTGATGGCGTGGGAGAACGCGGCGCCCGCGAAGCCGCCTACCGCTGCGGTGCCGGTGAAGGCGCTTCCAAAGATGAGGGCGAGACTTTCTGGGACCATGGCGATGTTCTTAAAAATTATGAAGAGTCCGGCGCCCAAGTAGAAGACGATCATGAATGGCACGAGGAATTCGGCGATGCGCCCGAGGCCCTTGAGGCCGCCGGAGATCATGAGGTACAGGATGACGGTGAAGGCAACGGCCACCGGGATCATGTCAAAGCTGAAGGTGGTGGCGATGGCTTCTGCCACTGTATAGATCTGAATGTTGATAAAGAAGCCGACCAGGAAGCCGAAGGCGAACAGTGCGCTGAGGAACTTGGCGACGGCTTGCATTTTTTTCTGGAGGCCTATGCCCTTTTTCATGTAATAGTTCGGGCCGCCGTAAGCGGAGCCGTCGGCGTTGTGGGACCGGTAGTGGACGGCCAGGGAGATTTCGGTCATCTTGATGATGGTGCCGAGGACGCCGGCGACCCACATCCAGAAGATGGCGCCCGGTCCGCCTATGGCAATGGCCGA
The DNA here is from genome assembly GCA_964416305.1 of uncultured Acidaminobacter sp. Classification (GTDB taxonomy): domain Bacteria; phylum Bacillota; class Clostridia; order Peptostreptococcales; family Acidaminobacteraceae; genus Acidaminobacter. The sequence goes on from CAYQDM010000057.1 coordinate 2,153, forward strand.
CGCGACGCCGCCTATGTTGCCGACGCCTACCGTTGTGCCCAGGGCGACGCTCATGGCCTGGAAGGAGGAGATGACGCCAGCGTTGTCTTTCTTGTCTTTGCCGCCGCCGGTGAAGGCTTTGATGGCCTCCTTCATGGCGAACCCGCCGAAGCGGAACTGGAAGAATCCGTTTCTAACCGTCAGGTAGATGCCGATGGCCAGGATCGTCACAATCAGCGGCGTTCCCCAAAGAACTTCCCATACGATATACTCGATCGTTGCCTGTGTCATGCTTTTCCTCCTTTGAAAAATGATTGCGGTGCGGGTAGAGAAGTTGATTGTCACGGAGAATGAATAATAAACGATCATTGTGTTTTATATTGCGTTTACATTACCGTCCGCGTCACCATCATTAAACCTAAAACCTCAACGACAGGCAACTCAGCCCGCCATCGAGCTTTCTGAATTCTGACGTATCGACCACAATCACATTATACCCCAACGCCTCAACCTTAGCCTGGGTCTTCGGATAGCCCGCCGGCACAATGACATTGTCGTTGATCCAGATGCAGTTGCAGGAATAGGCTTCATCCTCAGAGACTTCAAGTCTGTTGAACTTTTCGAACACCTGCGATGAGATAAATTCCCCGCCAACTATCAGGTTATTGTTCTCAAGATACGCCAGACCCGTCTTGAGATGCAGCATTTCCTTCATCTCCACAGCCTCGCATGTCATGCCGTACCTTTCCAGCGCCGCGGTAAACTGGGCAATGCCTTCAGCGTTGGTGCGCTCAGAGAGGCCCACATAGAAGTGGTCCCCCACCATCATGACGTCGCCGCCATCGAGGGTCCCCGGCGCCTGGATGTAGGCCATTTGGTCTTCAGCGTAAAACTTCTTGACCGCGTCGACAATGTAATCCTTCTCCTTGTTTCTCGATGCCGCGCCCGGGTTCGTGATGATGGCGCAGGCTCTGGTGCAGACCGCCACGTCCTCCACGAAGCAGGAATCCGGGAAGTCCTCCAGGGCCTCCAGCACCAGGACGTCCACGCCGCAGGCTTTCAGGGCTTCAATGTAGGCGTCGTGCTGCTTGAGGGCGAGGGCATGATCCGGCTTTCCGAGCTCCGGTGCTGATGTAATGCCTTCTGTCATTGATTTTGCAGGTCTGCGAACAATAGTGTGCTTAAACATGGTGGATGCCCTCCTAAAATGGGTTGTGATACCTCTCTGTCCAGAAACTTCAGGGCTTTTGTGCCGATGGTCAACCATCGGCCACCCCCTGCCCTTACTCCCTCAGCGCCAATTCCAGCGCCTTCAGAATCATAGCCGGCGTGCGCTCCAGCAAATCCGCCTTCAGGACCCGCTCGCTGATCTTGTGGAAATCCTTGCCCCACGGCCCAATATTCAGGCACGGCATGGCATTTCGGGCAATCTCCGTAAACGGGATTGAATAAAAGTCGCCGTACAGCGGCATCTGGTCGGCCACGGCTTCTTCCAGGGCGGTGATTTCATCAGATTTCAATGCGGCGTAGCTGAGGTCTGAAATGCCGGTGAAAAAGGCCTCCAGATCATAGTGCTGGTCGTAGTTCACGGCAGTGAGTTTATTGAGCTCTATGGTGATCTCTTCAATGAAACGCTGGTACTCAGGGCGGTCCAGATGAGACACACTCGGATAGTACGGCGGGACGACGCCTATGACCACAGTGGGCTGTTCACAGCCTATGTACTCGAAGATCGCGTCCAGCAGGGACCAGGTGGCGGTGGCATTGTTGGCCTCGCCTGCGGTCAGCTTTTCATTGGCCTTTTTCAAGGCAGCCTTGTAATAGGCCGTAAAGCCTTCGCCGTAGCGGCGGGTGCTCTCAGCCACAAGCTCTGAAAAACTGAGGACCACGGGCTGCCACTTGACCTCCCGCCGAGGTCGGTGGGTCTGCTGACAAAACAGGTCAGACGCGCGGTTGACGCGCTCCGCTACCTCCTCTGCCGCCTCTTTTGCGGTGTTCAGCAGATACCCGGAGATCCTGTCCGGCGTGTTTGTCAGGGGCTGTACGCTGAGACAGCCGAAGGCCGTCAGCGGCATGGACACGTCGTAGGTCAGCTTGCTGTCCCGGGCCATGAGCCACGTGGGCGGTGGGGACATCTCCCCGGCTTCCGGCCGGTAGTCTCCCAGTTCCGGATTCATTTCCGTCCGGCGCACGATCTCACTGAGGAGGTGCACCGGGTTGAACCCCTCCGCGCTTTTACCCGCGTGGGCCAGGATCCCCCTCGCATAAACAAAGGGCAGGATTTTACCAATAGATCCACCGGACAGCATCCCGCGCTCTGGGTACTTTCGCTGATGGGGCTCCGAGTTGATCATGAGGACGTACTTCAGATCGTGTTCCAGACGGAGCCGCTGAAGCAGCGGCGCTGCGGCCCGCATGCCGGCGGAAAGGTTCTCCTCGTCGGAGACAGCCAGCAGAAGCAGGTTGCCTTCGAAGGCGTCGAGCTTGGCATAGGCATCCATGATGGCCATTTGAACCGACCCGCCCCCCTTCATGTCGGCAGTGCCGCGGCCGAAGATCCATTGACCTGATTTGAGATCCTCATAGGCTTCGCGGCTCAAGGCATCCGGATCTTCAAGGAGTGATTTTTCAAGTGTCTCAGGATGGAAGGCATAAGCCTTGTGCCGCTTGAAATCCTCGATTTCGACAACATCGAAGTGATGGATGAAAACAGCGGTCTTTCTTCCGCGGCCCTTGACCAGTGCCCAGGCGACCTGGCGGTCGAAGGGGTCATTTTTGATCCTGTGAAGACCGAAGTGGTCAGAATTGATCCGAAAGTAAGGATTGTCCTTAAAGTGGCGGTGGACAAAGGCGCTGGCGGCGTTCTCGGCCGATGTGCCCGACTCAGAATTGATCGCCACGTAGGGAAAAAAGATGTTCAGGATTGCCTCCTGGGTGACGATGGGGTGACCGGAGGCGTTTGCGGTTTGTGGTGACGTTGACACGGGGTGATTTGCCCCCTTTCGTTTGGATGTGGAAATTGGGGTAGATATGAAACCAGGGATTTATGAAACTTGGGGTTGATAGGCGACAGCCGCTGACACCGAGTTTCTCATCCCCGCCAGATGGGTGCGGTCAAACATGTCGGGCCGCCGGTGCCGCGGTAGGACACCTCTTTGCCCGGATAAGTATAGACTTTGGCCCCGCAGGCTTCCAGGCCTTTTTTGACAGTGTCGTTGCCCTCCACCATCACGGCAACCCTCGGTGCGAGAGCCAGTACGTTGGTGCCCAGGTAGTCGTATTCATCATCTGGCGTCTCAATCAAAGTCATGCCGCGGCTCAGCAGCAGCTCCCGGAAAAACACCGGCATGTACTTGGAATAGACCACAGCCAGGTCCTGGTCCACCATGGAGATGATGCTCATGAGGTGCAGGCACGCTTCCGGGCCGTCCCCGTGGGGCATTGGCACCACAATGATCTCATCCACGATGCCCTGTGTCAGCTCGCGAAACGCGGCGATCCCAGCATCGTTCGTTCTGTAACCCCGTCCAATGGCCACCGTGCGCCCGTCCAGCCAAACCACGTCGCCGCCTTCAATCTGCGCCGGCGCCTCAATGACGCCCAGGGTCGGCACGCCTTTTGACTCGAGAAACTTGCGGGTGGCCGCGGCTTCTTTGGCTCTTAGGGCTTTGCCCATCGGGAAATAAATGGCGCCTTTTTCGGTGACCTTCAGCGGATCATGGGCATAGATGGAATCGAGGCCCACGCTGCTTTCCTCCGGCAGATAGAGCATCTCAACGCCCTCAGCCTGCAGCGCTGCCTCGAAGACCTTGTACTCCTCGAGAACCGTCGCGAAGTCCGGCGCGCCTATGTATCCAAAGGGCTCGGCGTCTGCGTTCAGAGTCCCTTGATCCTTGAATGCCGCCTGGGGATGCTTGATCAGCACGGTTTTCAGCTTTCCGGTCATGGACTGGCTTCCGTAATGCATGGTGATCACTCCTTGTGTGAGTTGTTGGGTGTCCTGTGTTTTGATTGCTGCAATTTTGTATTTTTGTTGTTTTTTATATATTATATATTGATTGTGTTTATTGTAGTCGAATTTTATGAGAACGTCAATATGTTGTTTAAATATTCTGAAAACTGAGACGTGCACAAATAATGAGATGCCCGTGCAGCGTGGTTGAAGGCGAAGCGAGGTGCACGTCCGCGACATCCAACAGACGTCAGCAAAAAAATCCCGTGCAGAACAGAGCCCGCTCTCGGCTGAACGGGCATTTTGCCGATGGTTGGGGTACCGTGACCATCGGCTAAAGTTTTAACTCTTTTTCTTTGGAAACTGGGGGTTGATAAGTGACAACTGCTGACACCGAGTTTCAAAAAATCAAAACTACCCGCTTAGCGGGTAGTTTGCTCAGCCCTATAAGGGC
>CAYQDM010000058.1:0-5590 GCA_964416305.1 uncultured Acidaminobacter sp.
AACAAGCCCTTATAGGGCTGAGCAAACTACCCGCTAAGCGGGTAGTTTTGATTTTAGTATAACATTCCTAAAATAACTATGCTTTATAAAATGGAGTTTAAGCCTGGTTTCTGCCAGCGGGTTAAACATACATCCGTATAGATATTAACAGAATGATACACTAGGATCTGTATTCGCCGTTAATTTTCACATACTCATAGGTCAGGTCACAGCCCCAGGCCTCCGCTGACGCAGTGCCCTCTCCAAGCTGAGCTACTATATCTATGGTGCTGGACTCCAGGATCTTCAGCGCTTTTTCTTCGTCGAAAATCAGTCCCGCGCCTTTCGCCATGAGCTGAATGCTGCCAAATTCACTTTCAAAATAAAGATCAACTGTATCTGGATTGAACATGCCGCCGGAATACCCCATTGCGCAGAGGACTCTTCCCCAGTTCGCGTCGCGGCCAAAGATGGCTGCTTTGACCAAGGAAGACGTTGTGACGCTTCGAGCGAGCAGACGGGCATCCTTCTCGGTTCTGGCGCCGTTTATCTTGACTTGGATCAACTTGGTAGCGCCCTCGCCGTCCTTGGCGATCAGTTTGGCCAGCGTTCTTTGAACGTCAATGAAGGCTTCTCTAAAGACTTCGTAATCCTTAGTTCCTGGTCGAAGTGCCGGATTTCCTGCTTCACATGAGCTCAGGGCCAGTGACATATCATTGGTTGAGGTGTCTCCATCTACAGAGATCATGTTGAAGGTCACCTCTGTCGACTCTTGCTGAAGCTTCTGGAACACATCCTTTTCAATGTTGACATCTGTCAATGTGAACCCGAGCATAGTCGCCATATTTGGGTGAATCATGCCGCTGCCCTTGGAAAAGCCGACTATTTGGACCGTCACACCGGACTCAGGAAGTGACACTGACTGCGCTGCCAACTTTCTGAAGGTATCTGTCGTCATAATACCTTGAGCAGCCTCGGCAAGACCATTTGATTTCAGCAGAGGCATAGCTTGCTCCAGGCCCGCTTCGATCTTCTCTACCGGAAGCGGCACACCAATAATCCCGGTGGAAGAGACCAGCACAGAGGAGGGAGAAACACCGAGAAGCTCACCGGCTTTGACGGCCGTGCGCTTAGCGTCGTTCAGACCCCGCTCTCCGTTACAGGCGTTTGCATTTCCGCTGTTAATAACGACGGCATGCACCAGCGGCTGCTTCAGGTTTTCCTGGGAGACAATGACCGGAGCCGCTTTTGACAAATTCGTCGTGAACACTGCCGCTGCGACGGCCCCTTTTTCACAGGTGATTACAGTTAAATCTTTATTCTGCTTTTTGATGCCGCAGAATAGGGCGCAAGCTTTAAACCCCGGGACCGAAACATTTTCCAATAGTTGATCATTCATAAAGTGTGAACCTCCTAAATTCAGGTTAATGGATTTTTAATGCAGTTGAAATCTATAAACAAGAAAAAATTTCTTACGGATAGAGCGGCATCATATTTATGCCCGCTGTTTCCTCAAAACCAAACATCAGATTAAAATTGTGAACTGCCTGACCGCTGGCACCTTTCACCAGATTGTCTATGACGCCCATAGCCACCAATGTCGACGTTTCTTCATCAATTGTCACCCAGACATCACAGTAGTTGCTGCCTCTCACGTTGCGTGTCTCTGGCTGCTCATCCAGAACCCTGACAAAAGGCGCATCCTTGTAAAATTCCTTATAATAGTCCAAAATTGACGTCTTGGCCCATTCGAGTTTTTCAGGCTTGACCGCCGCGTAGACCGTAGACTGAATTCCGCGGCTCATTGGCACTATAGAAGGTGCGAACAGGAGGCCAACTGCACCGCCGGCCGCCTGGGACATCTCCTGTGCAATTTCAGCCGTATGGCGGTGCTTGCCAGTTTTGTACGGCCGCACTGTTTCCGCGACCTCCGTGAACAGCGAAGAGATCGCTGCAGTCTTTCCGGCACCGCTCATCCCAGATTTTGAATCTGCGACGATTCGATCCGTCTCGACGACGCCGGCTTTCAGTGCAGGGATCAGTGCCAACAGAATGGAAGTCGGATAACACCCTGGATTGCCGATGGTCCTGCAACCCACAATTTGATCGCGATGAACCTCGGGAAGCCCATAGACGAAGCGTTCCAGATACTGCGGACAGGAGTGATCTCCATACCACTTCTTATAAACTTCAACATCGTGAATTCTGAAATCGGCACCCAGGTCAATAATGCCCACCTCGGGCTCATTTTCGATCAGAAACTGCGCATAAGGCATGGATGCCCCGTGCGGCAATGCCAGGAACACAGCACCAATGTCGTTCTCCTTTACAAAACCGGGAATCAGTAGATCTGAAGCCGGCAGCAGAAGCTCTTCCATCCGACCTTTAAAGGCCGGATTCAAATCAGAATAACGGGCACCTGCAGTCGAGGAAGCCATTAAGAATACCTTCCCAACATGTGGATGATTCATAAGTAGCGCTACCAGCTGCTGACCAGCGTAACCTGATGCGCCTACAACACATACATTCATAACAAAACCTCCATAAAAAGTATTAAGGATAATTATACACAAAAAATAAAAACAATTCAATAATAAGTAGATCAATTCCATCTCAAGATCTGCAGCCATATGCCTAAAAGGCGATTAAAGGGAGAACTGATTCAGACTGGGGTATTCAGTTTGTTTGACGGAATAGCATTAAAAGAAAGTACTCTTCCGATTGATACCCAAAAATCAGAATTGCAGAAGAAACAATACATAAACAATTCAGAAAAAATGATACAATAAGTAAGACAGAGGTTTTCAAACGTGCACAATCCAGTTTTGATTGGGCGTTATCCTCATTTTCATGTGAAGGTTGTAAGTGTAGGCGTGCTTTCGCATATGCAAAAACCTCAACTATCGAAATTGTCCGAATACGGCGTAAATGTTTTGTGAATTTCCTGAGAGTAGGGTGCCATACTCAATGATAAGAAATGCCTAGGTTGATATTTTATAAAATCATATGCATAAAACAGCGAATAACCTTTAAGAAAAATTTGAAATAATATACATTGTTGTGTATAATATATTTACTTTCTTACATTTCTTGTGATCGAATAGGAGGTTATACAATGTCTGCATTTGTATCTGCACTAATTGAATCGATCCCGTACATTCAAAGGTTTCGGGATAAAACCGTTGTGATCAAGCTTGGCGGCAGCCTGGCTGATTCGCCTGAAGGCAGACGCGCCATCCTTCAGGATATAGTACTATTAAGCCTGGTCGGCATGAAAATTGTGCTGGTTCACGGCGGAGGAAAAGAGATCAGCGCAAGGCTGGACAAAATGGGGATTGAAACCGAATTTGTCGGTGGGTATAGAGTGACCGGAGATGCCGCCATCACAGAAGTTGAAATGGTTCTGACTGGGAGAATCAACACTGAACTGACTCTTTTATTGAATAACGGCGGGATTAAAGCAGTCGGCATCAGCGGCAAAGACGGCGGTTGGCTCGAGGCCACCAAGAAGTTGGTTGTGGATGGCGACATTGGTCACGTCGGTGAAGTCGCCACGGTGGATCCTACGCTGATTAATCTGCTGATGTCCGGCGGGTATACGCCGATTATATCTCCCATTGGTCATGACAAGGATGGGAAGACCTTCAACCTGAACGCGGATGATGTCGCCTCAGCCGTTGCCACAGCTGTGGGAGCAGAAAAATTGATCCTGATGACAGATGTGAACGGTGTCTATAAAAACTTCCCGGATCCCGCAAGCTTTGTCAGCAAGCTGAATTTGGATGAAGCAAAAGAAATTTTGAAGACCGTCAAGGGCGGCATGATCCCTAAACTGACCTGCGCCGTTAATGCCATCGAAAGCGGCGTTCATTCCGTGCATCTGCTCAATGGCTCGACGCCGCACAGCCTTTTGGTTGAAGTGTTTTCAGACAGCGGCATAGGGACCATGATCGAACGTTAAGCAAAACCTATTATCCAAAAAATAGTATGCAAAACTTAGTATCCAAAACTTTAGTATCCAATAAAAAAGAGGCAATAGATTGCAAGGCTATTACCTCAGAAAAGTACACTTATTTCCTTGCAAATCTATTATATGAGGAGAACCACCATGGAAAATGTAAAAGTTGATGAGACTATAAAAGAAACAGCTGCTTCAAGCCCTGCCAGTGATCCGTTCAAAGCAGCCGTCATGCCGACTTATGGAAGATTTGACGTGATCTTTGATCACGGAAAAGGTGCCATGCTCTGGGACACTAAAGGTGAAGCCTATCTGGACTTCGTCAGCGGCGTCGCTGTCAATGCCCTTGGTCACGGGAATCCCGAAATTGCGAAAGTCATCTCAGAACAAGCCGCCAAGCTGATGCATATCAGCAACTTGTACTGGAATGAACCTCAGCTCAAACTTGCCAAGACCCTTATTGATTTATCAGAAGGTGTCCTGCAGGATGTCTTTTTCTGCAATAGTGGTACCGAAGCATTGGAAGGCGCCATTAAACTCGCCAGAAAATATGGTAAGAAGCGCGGTGCTGTCAAATTGGCTCATTTGTCCCATAGCTTTCATGGACGTACTATGGGCGCGCTCTCCGTCACAGGACAGGAAAAGTACCAGGCGCCTTTCAAACCGCTGATCCCGGAAGTTTATGAATTTCCTGCAAATGACATCGATGCTTTAAAAGCTCTGGACAGCAGCTACTGTGGCATTCTAGTCGAGCCTATTCAAGGTGAAGGCGGCGTCAACTCAATTTCTGATGACTACCTCAATGCCCTGAGAGCCAAATGCGACGAGCTCGACGTCCTCTTAATCTTTGATGAAGTCCAGACCGGTATTGGCCGCTTGGGGACCTTTTATGCATTCCAATCCACCAGTGTCAAGCCGGATGTCGTCTGCCTCGCAAAGGGACTTGGCTGCGGCTTTCCAATTGGCGCCTTTGTCGCATCGAAAAAAGCCAGCGTTCTGGTCGCGGGCGATCATGGTTCCACATTTGGCGGGAACCCGCTGGCAACGGCAGTCGCACTGAAGGGCGTTGAGCTCATTTCGTCTTCAGCCTTCTTGGCCAATGTTCTGGAACAATCCGAGAAGATCACTCAAAAACTTGTTGCTTTAGCCGATGGTCACATCATCAAAAGCGTAAAAGGAAAAGGCCTTTTGATTGGGATCGAGCTTGGGATCGACTGTAAATCATTCAACACTGTGGCTTTTGAAAATAAATTATTGCTGATCCCGGCAGGCGAAAACGTGATTCGCGTCCTTCCGCCGCTCAATGTTACGGATGAAGAGATAGATCTGTTTTTTGAAAAACTGGCAGTGATTTTAGACTCATTAAAGGAAGAAAAGAATGCAAAGTAGGTTAACATAAAATCGAAGGTGTCCAAAACAAAAATCTGAAAATTAGAACTTCTTTCAAAGGGTTGACACAGCTTGGTTTCTTGGGTAATATGGAGAAGTCGTCGCGAACGAGAAAAGATTTAAAATGACTTGACTTGGTAAAAACGCGATGATAAACTGAAGAAGTCACTTGAGATATTGAATCGGAAAATTGATTCAAAAGTGACCTCCATTCGATCCTTGAAAACTAAACAGTGTACAACCCAAAATTCTGAAATAAAAAGT
>CAYQDM010000059.1:0-5377 GCA_964416305.1 uncultured Acidaminobacter sp.
GATTTCAGGGCAAATGTTTGTTGCTATTTGGGTTCGAAAATCCTAAAGTCAGGAGGAAGGCGGGGTTGATAGGCGTAAGCCGCTGACACCTTCTTCCTAACCTCAATTTGTGGTATAATCGGATTTGATGAATTGTTTACGTTGGGGGAATTTTTTTGTTTGTTGAGTATTTCCAGGCTGCCGCCCTGATTTTCATAGCTGAAATGGGCGATAAAACTCAAATTTTGTCTATGGCATTTGCGACGAAGTTTAAAATTCGCCAGATTCTGATAGGGGTGGCAATAGGTGCTGCGCTGAATCATGGTCTTGCCATAGCCTTTGGTACGCTGCTGGGCCGCTGGCTGCCTATGGATTGGCTGCAGTTGATTGCTGGGTTGCTCTTTGTATTCTTTGCCTTTTGGTCCCTTCAAGCGGAGGAATCCGAGGATGAGGAGGTCAAGGCTGCCTATGGGCCAGTATTGACCGTCTCTCTGGCATTTTTTTTAGGTGAGCTTGGCGATAAGACACAATTGACCGCACTGACGCTATCGGCAGGGGCTCAGTGGCCTTTGGTGATTTTAGCGGGAACTGTGACTGGTATGGTGTTGACGAGCCTGATCGGAATTCTCGTTGGGATCAAACTTGGTGACAAAATCAAAGAGATTTATCTCAAATCGGGTGCTTTTGCAGTGTTCATGTTCTTTGGCCTTCAGAAGCTCTTCGTGAGCCCGCTGACATCCGAATGGACATGGAGTTTTTGGATGCCGTTGATTCTTGGCATTGCAGTTTTGTCTTACTTCAGACTAACCGGGTTCAAACGCAAACTCGCTGCTATTGAGAAAACGCAGTTTCAAAGAAGGGCAGAGGCGCTCAAAATTTTTGCTGGTACGCTCAGAAATGAAGTTGAGCTGCTGTGCAAGGGTGAGGTGGCTTGCAGCAATTGTATTGGTGACGCGTGTCTGGTTGGATACATGAAGATGATCCTGGATCAGGCAGAACAGCACATTGAAATTAATACCACGAGTCTCAGAGACATTGAAAAACTCCTGGACCGCTCCTATGACCGACAAAAGGCGCGTGGCATACTCAATATGCTGAACAGGTTCTACGCTGAGCATCCAGAGGACTTTGGGAACAGAACACGAGACATATTCTCCAGTGTCCGGGGAAGCCTTGAGCGAATTGTCTTTGGCGCGCCACTTGGGGAGTTTGATCAGTATCAGGATTATAAGAAGGCCATTGAAGCCAAAGACAGCAGCTTCGGTCTAAAAAAACTGTAAGGAGCATTTTATGGGAAAACTATTCGGTACAGACGGTGTTAGAGGGATCGCAAATGTTGAATTGACCAATGAGCTTGCCTATAAGCTTGGAAGAGTCGGGGCATACGTACTCACAAAGCAGAATCATCACGCGAAGTCGAGGCTGATTATTGGTAAAGACCCCAGAGTATCAGGGGACATGCTGGAATCTTCTCTGATAGCCGGAATCTTATCCGCAGGGTGTGATGTCATCAAGGTTGGAGTGGTGCCAACGCCGGCAATTGCTTACTTAGTCAGACATTTGAAGCTGGATGCGGGTGTCGTGATCTCCGCGTCTCATAATCCTGCAGAATATAATGGCATCAAGTTTTTTAACTCTGAGGGATTCAAGCTTTCTGACGAAATTGAAGAGGAAATTGAGGATTATATTCTGAATGGCAAAGATATAGAAATTGAGCCTAGCGGGCTTAAAATTGGCAGAAAGACTGAAGTGTACAAGGCCAATGATCTCTATTCTGAGTTCGTCGCCTCGACAATCGACACAGATCTTGAAGGTCTTCACATTGCGATCGACTGCGCCAATGGCGCTTCCTCTGAGGTCGCAGTGACGACGTTAAGGGCTTTAGGCGCAAAAGTAGACGCGTTTCATCATATTCCGGATGGTATCAATATCAACAAGAACTGCGGATCAACACATACGGAGGTTATTGGTGAAATCGTCAAAAACGGGGGCTATGATGCTGGTATCGCATTTGATGGAGACGCAGATCGCTGTCTGGCTGTGGATGAAAACGGCATTTTAGTGGACGGCGATAAAATCATGGCGATATGCGCTATTGAATTGCAGAAGGCCAATATGCTGAAGGATCAGACAGTTGTCAGTACGGTTATGAGCAACATTGGTTTTGAAGAAGCACTTGAGAAACGCGGCATGAAGGCGCTTCGCGCGAAGGTGGGAGACCGTTATGTTCTCGAAGCCATGCGTGAAAATGGATATGTGCTTGGTGGCGAGCAGTCTGGACACATCATTTTCCTGAATCACAACACGACTGGTGATGGACTGATGACAGCTGTAAAGCTATTGGCGGCACTCAAAAAAAGCGGACAGAAAATGTCTGAGCTGGCAGGGGTGATGCAGGTCTATCCTCAGGTGTTAAAAAACGCTAAGATCGAAAATGAGTTTAAACATACTTACATGGCGGATGAAGTGATTGCCACGAGAATTAAAGAAGTTGAGGCTGCTTTTCATGGCCGGGGCCGAGTGTTAATCAGGCCTTCCGGGACAGAGCCTCTGGTACGTGTGATGATTGAGGGCGACGATCAGGCGCTGCTTGAAAAGTATGCAGCTGAGCTTGTCAGCCTCATAGAGACCAGGCTGGGAAAAGCATAGGTCTGAAGGGGATTTGGAACCGCGACCATCGGCAAAAATACTTATAATAAACAGCGCTTCAAATCTGAAGCGCTGTTGTTATTTTTACGGCTAAAAAGGAATAACAGACGCTGCGTACAGCGTAAATTTACTTATTTCCTAATTTGTTACACATCCACTGGCAAACAATGATATAATAAAAGAGTATCGATACAAAGAGAAGCGGCAAAAAGGAGGGGTGGAAAGCCGTAAATTGGGTGGAACTGCGATGTAAAATTAAAGCGCCAGAGCTGTCATGTCTCAATGGACTGGCAGTTGACGAGGACGGGGTTTATCGAAATTTCGGCGGATGCCCCGCGGTCAGCCGTGACCGAAGACATTCTCAAAGCTTAGGAGTGATCCTGAGGACAAATGGAATGGGACGGTATAAAATGATTCTTATTGGGACTCTGTCGCAGTGTCCTGTTTCTTTTTGTGCGATGCCAAAAACATAAAAAAGGAGAAAAAAATTATGTGTGGGATCGTAGGTTATATTGGAAGTCAGGAGGCAGTCCCATTTTTGCTGGACGGCCTGGAGCGTTTGGAATATCGGGGTTATGATTCAGCCGGACTGTCTGTCATTGACAGCGAGGGACTAAAAGTCAGAAAGATCAAAGGACGCCTTGAAGGGCTTAAAAACCTGATGAATGAAGAGCCCATTTCAGCACATGTGGGCATTGGTCATACCCGTTGGGCAACACACGGAGCGCCAACGCAACCAAACGCGCATCCGCATTTGAACCAAAGCGGAACGATTTCTGTCATTCACAATGGAATTCTTGAGAACTACATGAAAATAAAAGAGTGGCTTATAAAGGAAAAAGGCTATGAGTTTAAATCCGAAACGGATACAGAAGTCATAGCGCATCTGATCGACTATTATTATGACGGAGACATTCTTGAGGCGGTCAACAAATCGGTGGAAATCATGGAAGGTGCCTATGCGTTGGGGGTTATCTGCCAATTTGAGCCTGACAGAATTGTTGCTGTAAGAAAAGACAGCCCTTTGATTGTTGGCCTTGGAACAGACGCGAATTATATCGCCTCTGATATTCCTGCGCTTCTTAAGTATACAAGAAACGTCTACTTGATTGAAAATGGCGAGACCGTTCTTCTAACCAAAGACAAGGTAACCATTTGGGACGAAAAGGGTGACGAAGTCAAGCGCGACATCTACCAGGTCACCTGGGATATTGATTCAGCTGAAAAGGAAGGCTTTGAGCACTTTACCCTGAAAGAAATCTTTGAGCAGCCGAAAGCCATTCGCGACACTCTGTTTCCTAGACTGGACAAGGAAGACGGCATTTTGCTCGACGGGATCAAGTTGTCAAAAGAGCAGATTGAAGCTTTTGACCGTGTCTATATTGTTGCATGCGGCACCGCTTATCACGCGGGTTTGGTCGGAAGATTCGCCATTGAGCGCTTCGCGGGCATTCCGGTTAGTGTGGAGGTCGCGTCGGAATTCAGATACAGAGAGCCGTTTATTGATGACAAAACATTGTTCATAGCTGTATCGCAGTCAGGTGAAACGCTGGATACACTGGCAGCGCTTAGGGAAGCCAAGGCAAAAGGCGCCAGAATTCTGAGCATTGTCAACGTGGTGGGAAGCTCTGTGACACGTGAAAGTGATGATGTACTTTACACCTGGGCAGGACCTGAGATTGGGGTTGCTTCAACGAAGGCCTACACAACTCAGCTGATCGCGTTTTACCTGATTGCGCTGTATATGGCCAGACTGACCGGAAAAATGACAGAGGAAAAATATCATGAAATTTTGGACGAGCTAAAGGTCATAGACAAGAAAGTCGAGGCAGTGCTTAAAAACGCCGACGTCTGCAAGGCTATGGCAGACCTCCAAAAGGACAATACGTCTGTGTTCTTCATGGGACGCGGCGTGGATGTTGAAACTTCGTTCGAAGGCTCCCTAAAATACAAGGAAATTTCCTATATCAATTCCGTCGCTATAGCAGCAGGTGAGCTGAAGCATGGTACGATCGCCTTAATCGAAGAGGGGACGCTGGTCATGGCGCTTGCGACGCAAGAACGCCTCTTTGAGAAAATGTGCTCCAACATGCTCGAAGTCAAAGCCCGTGGTGCCCACGTCGTGGCAATTGCCCAGGAAGGCCGGACTGAGATCGAGAAGTACGCCAGTGAAGTGTTCTATATCCCGAACACCATGGATGAGCTTGCGCCTATTCTGTCCATCATTCCGCTTCAACTTTTGGCTTATTATGTTTCATCGGCGAGAGGCAATGACGTGGATAAACCGCGCAATCTAGCCAAAAGCGTTACCGTTGAGTAAACAACAATTAGGAGGCTGAGCGTCAGTGATTGTGACTACGACCCCAAGTGTAGAAGGTAAAAAAATTACAGCTTACAAAGGCGTTGTCTTTGGAGAGGTCATCTCCGGGGTGGACTTTATCAAGGACTTTGCGGCGGGGCTGACCAATTTCTTTGGCGGACGATCCGGGTCCTACGAAGGTGAACTTATTGATGCGAGAAATCAAGCCATGCAGGAATTGGAACGCAGGGCCGGCGCGCTTGGTGCCAATGCCATAGTGGGCGTGGACATTGACTATGAGGTCCTCGGCCAGGCTGGCAACATGTTGATGGTGACTGCATCCGGAACGGCGGTTGTCGTGGAGTAGCGACCCTGACCATCGGAAAAGCCTGAATCCTGGATTCCCGCAAACTCATAACGAGGTTGGCGGATCAAGCCCTAAGTTGTTGT
>CAYQDM010000060.1:0-3659 GCA_964416305.1 uncultured Acidaminobacter sp.
GTTCGTTAGAACGGTGTTCTTAGGAATCCCGTGACTTGAGTCATGGGAGGTTCAAAGCCCAGCTTGTCTTCCGCAATGACAATAAAAGGATAACCAAGGGCCGCTGGGAGCTGGATACCATTGGATTTATAAGCCAGCAGCATGTCGCGCTCCAGTATGGTTTCCAGCGGCATGGAGGTCGTGTAGTTGTCGACGCAGTGGAATATGACCGTGACGGCTTCCGGCTGAACCCCGGCGGACTCGATGAGATCCGCAAGTCTTGCGCCTTCCCACAGCACCGTGGTATCCCAGCCCTCGACGCAGTGGAGGGTGATCAGCCGCTCGTAGGCCGTCAGGGCCAGTACCTCGTCATAGGTGTAAGTCAGCGGTGTGTCGACCAGGCCGGTGACTGTCAACTCGTAGTTTTCTATGTTGACCTGCTGAATGCCGCTGATTGAGTTGTCTCGAGGGCCTATGGAAGGATCAAGACGCATCCCTTCATATTCGCGGATTTCCAGCTCCTGATACCTTTTTTCGGTGGCGTTTGTGACGCCGTCCGGACCGGGTTCGGGGCCGTCGTTGATGTCGCAGGCGGTGAGGAGGGGGAGGAAGGTGAGGATCAGCAGCAGGAGCAAAGATCTATGTAATGGTTTTACGGTCATGACGGACTCTCCTTTCGCGATCAGGGCAGGGCAGCAGATCGACTTTGAGTCATATGGTGACATAATAGAAATCTTGATCCATTCATACCCCCAAATCTTAAATAAACATTAAATGTGTCGGGGACAATTTCAAAACCTGTCCCTGTTGCTGAGTTGAAAGTTGTCCGCGCCCCCAATCCTGATATTGTCCGCGTCCCCAATCCTGAAGTTGTCCGCGTCCCCAACCCAAATCCAAACCCAAAGCCCATCTTCCATTCCTTTCATAATTATGCTATGCTTGAACCATACCACCGCACCACTCAAAACTTCATAAACAGTCTTATCAAGAGTCAGGGTAGAGGTTCAGCTCTATGACCCTGCGCCAACCTGCTTTAAAGCAAGGTGGTCCAGCTGAAAGCGATAAGGAGGGAGCCCACATGACCTAACTTCTTTTGCTTGAAAGAGGTTTTTTTATTTTTTTGTTATTTTAAGTCCACCCCAAGGCGCCAATGCCAAAAAACAAACCTCAACGAATAATTCTTAAAGCCCCCAAACTCTATAAGTCGTTACTCCACCAAAAAAAATCCCAATCCAAGGAGAGATTCTCATGTCCAGAACAACCCTTATCAAGTCCGCTGACTTCACAAACTTAGCACCATCACCAACCCCGCGCTACAAGCGCGTCCAGGGCGGCAACAGCTGGGCCAGCGCCATGTTCAGATTTACCGCAGACAGCTTCACCTACGCTGCACGCCTGATCGACAACCTCGATCGCTTCCACTTTCAGAGCCGCGGCGACCTGACCACCGTCTTGAACAACGCTCAGAATCACGACCAAGGCCAAGACACCCTCCGGGCCTCCACCCCAACAGGCATCACCTTCTATTGCCGTGGCATCGAAATCGCAACCTTCACAGAAGAAGACATCGAAATCAAGCGCGCCACCGCCGCCTATGCCTTTGATGACCACCTCATCGAAAAATTAAGAACTTTTGGCATCCCAGAAGCGTTTAAAATCCCTCTGCACAGGGAAAAAGAACAAAGTCAGAAGAAATAGCTCCCCGGTTACTATTTAGCGAGCTCACCCATACGGGATAATTTCCAAACCCAAGCCTCAAGCCCAAGCCTCAAACCCAAGCCTCAAGCCCTAGCCTCAAGTCCTAACCTCCACACACATCACATCCAAACGCCCAACCCATCCCCACGAAAGCGAGGTCCCTCCCATGATTCGTAGACTCACCGAAGCCGACCGCCAAACCACCCTGGACTTCCTCCTGGAAGAACCCGAAATCAACCTCTTCGCCATAGGCGACATTGAACGCTTCGGCTTCGACGCAACTTTCCAAACCCTCTGGGGCGACTTTGAGGCCGACACAGATCACCTCCAAGCTGTCCTCCTTCGCTACGAAAGCAACTACATCCCGTATTTCAAAAACAATCACTACAATCCGGCCGTCTTCGCCAACATTATGCTCTCTGACCCCGAGTTCAGAATGCTCTCCGGCCGTCTGCCCCTGGTTCGGAGCGTCCAGGAGGCCTTAGCCAAAGCCACCGAAGCCTTGGAGCGCCCAGAGCCAACCTATATCGAAAAGGTCACCTATTTTTGCAAACTGACCGAAGCCACCCATCTCAACTCCGAGAATCAAACCCAGACCATCAAAATCGCTGCACCAGCCGATGCCCCCCGCATCCTCGATCTCATCAAAGAAATCGATGAATTCAGCGACTCCCTCACCACCACCGAGCAGCGAATGCGCGAAAACATTGAAACAGGCGCCTCCCGCGTCTATTTCATCGAAGACCCCACCGGCCGCCTCCTGACCGTTTCCCAGACCGCCGCCGAAAACTCCGCCTCCGCCATGATTGTGGGCGTCGCCACCCGCAAGGACATGCGCGACCGGGGCCTGATGAGCCAGTGCCTCTCCAGCCTCTGCCGCGACCTCCTCGCGGAAGGCAAAACCCTCTGCCTCTTCTACGACAACCCCCGCGCCGGTTCGGTCTACCACCGCCTTGGTTTCGAAACCATTGACCAGTGGCTCATGCTCATCAAACGTTAATCATTTCTTAATTGTATTTATTTCACCCTTGGGGTATAGTGTTGCTATAATCCAGTTGAGAATGGGTATCATCTAATAAAACCCAGCTTAACACCCCATCAAGAAAAGTGGTGAAACCTCATGGAAAAAGCCAAAAAACTAAAGATGTTTCTGCCGATGGTCACCTTAACCCTCCTCCTCGCCGCCGCAACAACCCTCGCGGCATGTGCACCGGCAGTGGAACCACCTGTCACACCACCTGTTGCAGAAACTCCGGCGACTCCTGAACCATCAACAGAAACCCCGATAACACCAACTCTCCCGCAGGCCATAGAGAAAATCTTTGAACCGGCAGGGTCAGACCCGTGGCGCGACTATAGCTTCGAACCCGCCTCCATTGACACTTGGATCAACGAAGAGGGCGACGAAATCCTCGACGTCTGGGTTCGAATAGACTACAAAAATAACCCCGGCACTGCGGTTCGAGATGAACAGCAGTGGCACATCGATTTCAAAAATAACCGCTACAAAGTCTCCGACAGCTTCGCCTATGACGCCGAAGGCAATTTCTGCGAAACGTGACATCTCGCTTATGAGGATGTCTCGTGGAGAGATCCGGTGGAAGGCAGTCCGGGCTTTATTGTACTGACTGCGGTTAAAGAGTATGTAGGGGAATAATTCAAAGGAAGCGACAATGGCGGCGTCAGCTGCTGTTGTCGCTACGATTTTTTTAAAGGAAAACGAATCCCCCCAGAGCCTGCGGCGGCAGCCGCGGGCTCTGGGGGGATTCGTGTCCGAACATATAATGCGCAAAGCCCGCACATCCCAGCGTGGAATGTGCGGGCTTTTATTTTACAAACTCTCATATAGATTCATCATTCTCGAAACAAAAGTACTCCAATCTGGATTTAGTTGATTCTCATATTTGGTTTGGTGATACAGATATTTATAAGTGTGGCGAGAACACCCGTGACTTCAGTCATGGGATGAATCGCTCATCTGT
>CAYQDM010000061.1:0-2645 GCA_964416305.1 uncultured Acidaminobacter sp.
GAGAATAAAAGCAGTTGGCAGACTTTTTCGAAGAGCCTTAAGGCTCAAGCGAGTAGTTTTGATTAGTTTCGGTATTTACAAGGCACAAGTTTTTCAATTCTTCGGGATACTTCCACCAGCCAATGGGTATAGACGTATATGTGTCACAAAACAACCTGGAGGTGCCTCAAATGGGAAACAAAGCTATTGAAATCAGCAAACTGGATGTAGAAAAACTGCTGGCTATGCTCAATTCCGCCCTTGCGGAAGAGTGGCTCGCCTATTACCAATACTGGATTGGCGCAAGAATGCTGGAAGGTCCAATGCGAAGTGAAATTGAACCTGAACTCCTTCTTCACGCGACACAGGAACTGGGTCACGCAGTATTAGTCGTCGACAGGATTCTGCAGCTTGGCGGAACGCCAATCCTCGATCCTAAAAAGTGGTATGACCATGCAGAGTGTGACTATGAAGCGCCGGTAGACCCTTATGTGGAAGTTGTGCTTGAGCAGAATCTCAGAGGTGAGCGCTGCGCGATTCAGAGATACAACGAGATCGCGGAATTTACTTACGGCAAGGACCATGCGACTTATCAAATGGCTACTCAGATTCTCAATGATGAGCTCGAACATGAGCATGATATCCAGGATTTCCTGACGGATATTGCGAGACTCAAAGACGACATCCGAAAGCTCAGACTCTAAATAATCAGTGTCAGAAAAACAAGCGCGAAGGGACGGTGGGATCAGCCCATGAAAATCATCCGGGACAGCAGTCATTTGTCCGGGGATGCCGCCAGGCTCGCACAGTGGATTAAAGAAGCCCGCCATATTGTCTTTTTTGGAGGCGCAGGGGTGTCCACGGAGAGCGGCGTGCCGGACTTCAGAAGTGAAAAAGGCCTGTATCAGGCGGTCGAAGCTTATGGGTATCCCCCTGAAACTATTTTGAGCCGCTCGTTTTTTTTACAGCATCCTGAGGTGTTCTTTAAATATTATTTTGAACAGATTCTCAATCCGGACGCACTGCCTAACAGGGCCCATACGGCTTTGGCAGAACTGGAAAGCCGCGGCTTGGATGTCACGGTGGTCACCCAGAATATAGACGGACTCCATCAGCTGGGAGGCAGCAAAGCTGTGATCGAGCTCCATGGAACGGTCCATGAGAACTACTGTGTGCGCTGCGGAGAGAAATACGACCTCAGCTTTATCCTTGCGGCTCAGGGGGCTATTCCTAAATGCCTGAAGTGTCATGGCACCGTTCGGCCGGATGTGGTGCTCTATGAGGAGCCGCTCAAGGGAGAGGTGATCCAGGCAGCCGCTGAGGCGGTGGATCAGGCGGATCTGCTGATTGTAGGCGGAACCTCCCTGGTGGTATATCCGGCGGCGGGTCTCGTCAGGGGCTACTCCGGCGGGCGGCTGGTTCTCGTCAACAAGAGCACGACCCCGCTGGACAACAAGGCGGATTTGGTCATTCAGGATAATGTAGCTGTGGTCTTGGATGATGTGGCTGCTTTGTGTTCTGAGCAGTGAGACCATCGGCTAAAAAAATAAGCAGAGCGACTGCTCGGACGCGAAAGGGATTGACGCGGACGGGCAGGGGCTCTGCTTTTTTACGTTTTAAGGCTCTAAGTTAAAAGTTTTTTTTGGGGCTCTTTGAATCTCTGCACCTTTAACCTTTATGAGGCGTTTTCGGTGAGCGTGCCGGAAGCACCCGAACGTTGTACGAGAAGGACACCGCTGGCGACAAGGAGAATACCGACGATTTTCAAAACTCCAAGGGCTTCACCAAAGACAAAATTGCCAAGGAGCGCGGCGACAACCGGCTCCAGGGTGGTGATCAGTGCGGCGCGGCCGGCCTCCAGGGACTGGACGGCGCGGGTATAGAGGAGAAACGGAACAACCGTACAAAGAAGCGCGAGGGCCAGTCCGGGAAGCAGGACTGCCGGCTGAACAGAAATCTCTGCGAAGAACGCCGGCGGGACTATAAAGAGGATGCCTATAGAGGCAACAATGAAGGTGTAGGTGGTCACTGTTGCTGAGGAATATTTGGCGAGGGCCAGTTTGCTGAAAATGCTGAAGAGGGCGAAGGTCAGGCCGGAACAGAGTCCTGTGAGGATGCCGGTGACGGGGACTTCATCAAGGGGCTGGCCTATGAGACCGGTGACCAATGCGCAGCCGGACAGGGTCAGGAGCAGTGCGGTCCATTTCGAGGTGGTAAGCGGCTCCTTGAAAAACAGCCTGGAGAGCAGAACGACAAAGATGGGGCAAGTATAGAGCAGGGTCACACTGACGGAGATGTTGGTGAGCTGCATGGTGGTGAAGAAGAAATAGTTGAAGACAAGAAAACTCACGAGGCCGGTGCCGGCGAAGTACTTCAGATCCTTGAATCTGACATGCAGGACGGACCGGTCTTTAATGAGCCAATAAAGGGTCAGGAATACGCCGGAAAAGACTGCGCGTATGGAGACAATCTCCAGTGAGGTGATCCCGGCTCGGCTGAGGAGTGTGCCAAACAAGCCAATGAGTCCCCATAGAAAGGCAGCGGTGGCGACGAAGATGACGGGTTTGTTTAAGGTCATGGAGGAACCTCCTGAGGACTTGAGTAATTTAAAAAGCATCATTTGTTTAAGTATGTCAAAAGCAGACGAATTTGGCAAGGGGCTGGGC